>JBDRMG010000017.1:0-41663 GCA_043812495.1 Candidatus Omnitrophota bacterium
TTCTGAAAGACTTAAAGAATATGAACACCCATGACGGAAAGGCAACACCCCAGAAAGCCAAGCCATAGCCTCCTTGAAACGTCGCTAAACTTTTATCATGGACGCATAACTCATAGAGATTGTAAAAGATTCCCTTTATAAATTGAGAAATCTTTAGCTCATTGCCGGTATAATCAAAGGCAGTGCCACCAGCATTTAAACGCAAAATATCTACAGGGTAGGTAGGATTGCCCAACACCGCATAATTGCGAATATACCAATAGCCTCCGGCAGCCAAAATGCACAATAGATAAAGAAATAAATGTTTCCTGGGTTTTTTAAGTAATCTGGGAATAATGAGAAACTGTAAGCTGATCGCGAATATCGGCATATAATATTTCATACCGAATGTCAGGCCAATCGCCCATGCCGCAAAATACAAATCCCGAAGCCGGCCTTCCCGATAAAATCTGATAGCCAAATAAAGGCTTATCAAGAAAAAGGCTGTTATGATAACTTCAATAAGATTAGTTCCGGCTTGAAATAATACAACTGGCGTAAAGAAAAACAAGAAGCTAAGTAAGAGAGATATCTTTCTGTCTTGTCCCAGCTCTCTTGCCAGAGCAAAGACCGTTATCATACCCAAAACAGCATAAATATACTGCACACAATCAACATAGAGTTGGCTATGAAAGAATATCGCCGGCCACATAAATAAAAGTTCGGCACTAAAAGCAAAAGCAAAGTTACATCGCAAAGATACGGGAAGAAGGCCTAATTTTCCTGTCTGAATGGCTTCATAAATTGGAGGCAAATGATAGATTATTCCGTCAACATCTCTGGGGGGATAAAAATAAGCAGCCAGAAACATCCAAAGGGAAGTAAAAATAAATAAAATGGAAAGAAAAACTATCTCGGGTGAAGTGAAATTTCTTAAACAGGATTGAAGCGCTTTAAAATCTTGTTTGACCAAGCGAGCCAGATCGATATTGCATTTCCTTGAATAAATATAAACTCCGGCAATAAGCGTGCAAGATATCAAACTGTTGACTAAGATGAGGTTAGGCAGAAAGATTTTTCCACAAGCGCCTAAGATAAGCTCGCTAAAAATAATTTGCGTTGAAACCAGGAGGCCGACAAAGATGCATCGATCATAAGTTCTTTCGACTTTTAAAGCAAAAGTAAGGAAATAGACGCCTGACAGAACAAAAAAATTAGTCAATAAATAGATGAGATAGCTATTCATGCGGCTTTTCTTCTAAAAATCCAAAAAGCTTTATATTTACTTTCTTTGTGTTTCTAGTCTGGGGAACAACGCATCGTGAGTTTTAAGTTCTGTGCCGGATTTTAAATCGCCCCATCGAGGCAAAGAGTCCTGAGCGCCTAAAATGTCCAAAACAGTTTCGCATTTTCTCGGCATGACCGATGAAAGCAAGATGGTAGAGATACGCAGGGCTTCTGTGGCTGTATAAAGAATCGTTCCGGCGCGCGCCAAGTCATCCTTGGCCACTTTCCAGGGTGCCGCATGCTCAAGATAACGATTGACCTTGCGAACAAATTGAAGAATCTCTTCGATCGCTTCGTTCATATGCATACCTGAAATCAATTCCTGGATGTGGGCAACTAACGGACCAGCCGCCTGTTGAATATCATCTTCAGCTTGCGTAAGTGTTGAAGCTTGAGGAATACACTTGTTGAAATATTTCCCAATCAAACCGCTGACGCGATTTAAGAGATTTCCGAAATCATTAGCCAAATCGCTGTTGTAGCGTTTGATAAAGGATTCTAAGGTAAAATTGGCATCCTGGCCCAAGACCATTTCTCTCATCAAATAATAACGCACAGGGTCAACACCGTACTGATCAACCAAATCTAAAGGATCAACAATATTGCCGAGCGATTTGCTCATTTTGGCATCGCCTGTGAGCCACCAGCCATGGGCAAAAATGCTTTGAGGCAAAGGCAATTCCAGAGAAAAAAGCATGGTCGGCCAATAGACACAATGGGTCGTCAGAATATCTTTGCCGATCAGATGGACAGAAACAGGCCACCATTTTTGAAATTTTTCTTGATCAGAACCGAAACCAACGCCCGTGATGTAATTCAACAGGGCATCAAACCACACATAGGTCACGTAGTCTTTGTCAAAAGGCAGCTCGACACCCCAGCTCATTCTGGATTTTGGCCGAGAAATACACAAATCGCCCAAGGGTTGCTTCAAAAACCCGAGGATTTCGTTGCGGCGATGCGCCGGCTGAATAAAGGCAGGGTGCTGTTCAATGTGATCCATAAGCCTTTGTTGATATTGGCTCATCCGGAAAAACCAGTTGCGTTCTTTGAGATTGCGCACATCGCGAAACTGGCCTGATTCTTTTTCGTTTTGCGTGATAAACCGTTCTTCCGCGACCGAATACCAGCCTTCGTACTCGGATTGATAGATATCACCTTTCTTATACACTTTTAAAAGCGCGTCCTGAACGACCTTGACATGACGGGGTTGCGTGGTGCGAATAAAATCGTCATAACGAATTTCTAATTTATCCCAAAGCTGCATAAATCTCGGTGCCAGATCATTGCAATGATCTTGAGGCGAAAACCCGCGGCGTTCGGCAGCCTGCTGGACCTTTTGGCCGTGTTCATCCAAGCCTGTCAAGAAGAAGACATCGCATCCGGCCGTTCGATGATAACGCGAAAGAACATCCGCCAGAATCGTCGTATAGGCATGGCCGATGTGCGGATTATCATTCACATAGTAAATGGGCGTAGTTACATAGAACTTAGTTTTCATCGCTTCTGGGGAAGTTCATCTTTATGGTTTTTCCTTCGCCGATATCCACGCTGACCAGTCGCTTAAGGACATTGACGTCAAAGACGCGGCCTTTACCTTCCAGTGTCGTGATCTTTTCACCCGGCCTCGGTAAATTCTTGGCAAATTCTTT
The DNA here is from genome assembly GCA_043812495.1 of Candidatus Omnitrophota bacterium. Taxonomy (GTDB): domain Bacteria; phylum Omnitrophota; class Gorgyraeia; order Zapsychrales; family JBDRMG01; genus JBDRMG01. The sequence goes on from JBDRMG010000017.1 coordinate 2,919, forward strand.
ATAGACAGAAAACTCATAGGCCATGCAGCATTTGATGCGTCCGCAGACACCGGCGATTTTTGAAGGATTCAGCGGAAGATTTTGCTCTTTGGCCATTTTAATGGACAAAGCATGAAAGCCTTTCATATAGGATGAACAACATTGCTCCAGACCGCAAATTCCGAATCCGCCGATAATTTTGGCCTTATCCCGGACGCCGATTTGCCTTAATTCAATCCTGACTTTAAAAATCTTGGCTAAATCTTTGACCAGCGCGCGGAAATCCACGCGACCCTCTGATGTGAAAAAGAAAATGACTTTACTCGCATCAAAGGTATATTCAGACTTCACAATCTGCATGTCGAGCTTTCGCTCATCAATACTTTTAAGGCAGACATCAATGGCCTCTTTGGCCTTTTGTTGATTCTCTTTTATCCTCGTTTGATCGTCCGCGGTCGCCACCCTCAAAACTTGACCCTCGGATTCCTGGTCAATATGCTCCTCGGCTTGAACATTGGAGATCACAGCGCCGTATTCCATGCTGCGATCCACCTGCACAATCACGCAATCATCCCGATTGCAGTCTATATTGTTGAGATCGCATAAAGAGACAGGCCCGAATTCACCGATCTTGACTTGAATTAATTTTGCCATATTCTCTCCTTAAGAAGTGTCAGGGCCATTTTGACGTTAAGATTTTCCTTCAATAATTTTGAAGTCGCAACAAGATCATGGAGAGTGCGTTCGGTCTGATCCCATGAGTATTTTTTCTCGCTTCTTATCAAATCGTCGATGCGGTCCTGATGAATAAGCTGAGTCTTATGAATATGCAATTTGAGCAAGAGGATATCTCTGAACCAGCTCAAGAGAACATTCAGGGTTTCCTGGATATCTTCTTTTTCCTGACCCGCGAGGAAGTCACGGGCAAACGTTTCGCTCAAAGGCGCAAAGATAAAATGGTCGATCATAGTATTTTTCTTTTCTAGAAACTTCTGATCGTAAAGGATAAGCGCCCTTTTGGAGCAACCTTGGGCGAAGGTGGCAAGAAAATGACTCGACGCCTCAGAGAGCTGATAATCGTTTCTTAATTGATCCTTCAACTGCCGGCAAGATAAAGGAAAGAAATTAATGACCTGACACCTGGATTTGATAGTGCTTAAAACTTTATCGGGAAACGTTGTCGTCGATAAAAGCAGACTTCTATCCGAAGGTTCTTCCAAGGTTTTTAACAACGCATTGGCTCCCTCTAAGGTTAACTGGTCAATGCTTTTGATAATAAAAACCTTTCTTTTGGCCTCAAAGGGTTTCAGCTGGATTTCCTTCAGAAGTTGACGGACCTGATCAATCTTAATCTTGAGCGCATCTTCGGAACTGATCACATGAACATCCGGATGATTCCCGCGGTTGATTTTCACGCAGGATGGACAAACATCGCAATACCCATTGCTGGTGCTTTGTTCGCAGTTGACCAATTTGGCAACCCCTAAGGCTGTTTCTGATTTTCCGATATCCTGCGGCCCGACAAATAAATAAGCATGCGCCAGTTTTTGTTCTTGAATGAAGCAACGAAAACGCTTAAGGATATCTTGATGGCCTGAGGTTTCTTTAAGTTGTATCATTTGAGCAAACGATCAATATGGTCGCGGACAACTTTTTCGATCTTTCCCTTATCGCCGTCGACTCTAATAACTTTGATTCTTTTTGGATTCTTGCGGGCCAGCTGCAAGTAACCTTTTCTGACGCGCTTGTGATAGTCAAAGGATCTTTGTTCTATTCTGTCTTTATTGGCCCCTACGCGACGCAAGCCCTCTTGAGTCGAGAGATCAAAGACAAGAGTCAAATCCGGCTTGATCTGGGCTGTGGCAAAACGCCCAATTGCTCGGATGGCCTCAAGGTTGACACCGCACCCATACCCTTGGTACGCTAAAGTCGAATCCAGAAAACGATCACAGAGAACAATCTTTCCTTTTTTCAGGGAAGGAAGAATAATTTCTTCAACCAGTTGAGCGCGAGCCGCCATATACAGTAAGGTCTCAGAGGCCTTGCACATTTTCCTATTGCCGGGATCCAGAAGAATTGTTCTGATTTTCTCGCTGATAACCACGCCGCCGGGCTCGCGGATCTGAATGACATTTTTCTTCTTGGAACGCAAGTACCGCACCAGAAGTTCCATTTGCGTGCTCTTGCCGGAGCCTTCCGCGCCTTCAAATGTAATGAATATCCCTTTCATATCTTTTTTATTTTCTGACCTTCTTTTGTATCTTCGACAAGAATCCCTTTTTTGCTAAGTTGATCGCGTAGTTCATCCGCTCTCTGAAAATTCTTCTTCTTGCGTGCCAATTGTCTTTCCTCCAAAAGCTTCTTGACTTCCTCCGACAAGGAAATGTCTGATACGTCCGGGATAACACCGAAAATGTTTAGCATTTTCTCAATGTAATCTCTGGCACAGCTAAGAACAAGTCTTTTGGGCTCACTATCTTCCTCGAGCATCTTGGTTTTGCACCAATTAACGATAGCAAATAGCCATGAAAGAGCTTTGGGCGTGTTGAAATCATCATCCATCGATTCTAGAAATTTTGAGAACAACAACTCAGGCTCAATCCCCTTATCAAACTCACGAAGCCGCTCGATATACTTTTCTTGATAAATTCCTTTCAGTTCCCTTAAGACATCATTAAAGTCTTTGTAAGCATTCTCTGCAATATTCATTTTTTCTTGCGTATAATCAACCGCGCTTTGGTAGCGGGCAGAAAGAAAAAATAGCTTAAGGCTATTGGCATCATATTTACTAAGAGCGTCTTCAATAGTAACAAAATTTCCCAGAGATTTCGCCATCTTCTGCCCGTTGATGGTCAAAAGCCCATGATGAATCCAGTATTTGGCAAATGGTTTTCCGGTCAAAGCCTCGGCCTGGGCAATTTCATTTTCATGGTGAGGAAAAATCAGGTCCTGTCCGCCGCCGTGGATATCAAGCGTTTCGCAATCTAAGTGTTTTAAGCTCATCACAGAACACTCAATATGCCAGCCCGGGCGTCCTTGGCCCCATGGACTATCCCAGAAAGGCTCATTTTCCTTGGATTTCTTCCACAGCGCAAAATCCAAAGGATCTTTTTTCTTTGTATCTTTCTCGATACGAACGGCCTCCATCATCTGTTCGATGCTTTGGCCGGAAAGTTTCCCGTAATCTTTGAACTTCCGCACGCTAAAATACACATCACCGTCTTTTTCATAAGCATAGCCTTTGTCCATCAATGCCTTGATGTGTTCAATCATGCCGGGAATATTTTTCGTCGCCCGCGGCTCGCGAAGAACATCATACCGGATATCTAAATCCTTCAGGTCTTTCTGGTAGGAGTTGATATTTTCGTTAACGACCTCTTCCCAGCTTTTATTCAGCTCAACAGCCCGGTTGATAATTTTGTCGTCGATGTCGGTGATGTTGCGGATAAAATTGACTTGATAACCTCTGTATTCAAGATACCGCCAAATCACGTCAAATATATATAAACTCCGGGCATGACCGATATGACATTTGTCATAGACCGTAACCCCACAGGTGTACATATTCACGGTCTTGCCCTTACGGGGAACAAGTTCTTCTTTTTGTTTGGAGAGAGAATTATGAATGTAAACTGCCATAGGACGATAAGACGAGAATTTATTTTCTCTTCAATTCATTCTCAAGTGAATCAATTCTTTTCTGCAGCTCGTCAATCTGCTGTTTGACAGGATCAAGGATGTGCACATGATCCATCATGGTATCGATTTTCCTGCCGTCTTGCTTGGTAACACGTCCGGGAACGCCGACAACGGTTGAATTGGGAGGAACATCATGAATAATGACGGCGTTTGCACCGATATACGAATTGTCACCGATCGCTATATTGCCAAGGATCTTCGCTCCGCTTCCGACAACGATATTGCTGCCTAAAGTCGGATGACGTTTTCCTGTTTCTTTTCCGGTTCCGCCGAGCGTAACGCCTTGAAAAAGAGTAACGTTATTACCGACGATGGTTGTCTCCCCGATCACCACCCCCATGCCGTGATCAATAAAAAATCCTTGTCCGATTTGGGCGCCGGGATGGATTTCTATACCCGTGAAAAAGCGGGACAACTGAGACAAGGCCCTTGAGAAAAACGGCATGTTGAGTATCCACAGAAAATGAGCCATGCGATGTGACACAATGGCATGAAAGCCGGGATAAAGAAAAATAATTTGCCAAGCATTTCTCGCCGCAGGATCTTTTTCTCTCGCTGCTTTGATTTCCTTGGCGAACGCTATCCTCACCAAAAGAACAAAAAGAACAAATAAACCAAACAGTACAAGAATAATATTGATCATGGCGACTCCTCTTTTGCGCATAAAGCAACGGCGTAGGCGGCCATGGCTTCCTCGCGCACACCGAAACCCACGCCTTCCTGGGTTGTGGCTTTGATATTGATCTGATCTTTCTTAATCGATAATGTTTTAGCAATGACGGAACGCATTTCGTCTTTGAAGGGTTGCAGTTTTGGTTCTTCTGCAAGAATAACGCTATCGATAGAGGAAACACGAAATCCTTTTTTAGCCAAGAGATCTTTGACGCGTGAAAGTAAGACAACGCTAGAGATATTTCGATAGGCCTCATCCGTGTTGGGAAAATGCTCCCCGATATCCCCTTCGCCGGCGGCACCCAAGAGCGCATCGCAGATTGCATGCAGAAGAATATCGGCATCCGAATGGCCGTCGAGCCCCAAGGCATAAGGAATCTCCACGCCGCCGAGAATAAGTTTTCTTCCCTTTTTCAGACGATGAATATCATATCCCATGCCTACACGCTGCATAAAATCACCTGCTGTTTTGATTGTCCAATAAGGCCTCCGCCAAGCGGAGATCTTCCTGGGTTGTTATTTTGATATTGTCGTAACGTCCTTGAATCATTTTGACGCGGATGCCTAATTTCTCCACCAATACAGCGTCGTCCGTAACATTTAAATCCTGATTTTCTTCATGCGCCTTGGCGATGATATCTTTTGAAAAAATCTGCGGAGTTTGAACTTCCCATAACTGATTCCTATCGGGCGTCTTTCGGACCGTCATGTCGTGAACATTGATTTCTTTAATCGTAGGTTTCACAGGCACACCCACCACAACAGCTTTCTCTTTTTGCGCTAAGATAATCGCTTCCCGCACCAGTTCTTTTCTAGCAAAAGGCCGCACGCCATCATGAATAAGGACATAGGATGTTTTCTCATCTAAATTTTTTAAACCGTTACGAACCGATTGGCAACGCGTTGGACCTCCCTCAACGATTCTTACGCTCTTGTTGATTTTATATTTATTCAATGCGCGCTTAAATTCATCGACATGCTCACGGCTCACAACAAGAATCACGCTGTCTATCAGAGCAACTTCGTCAAAGACCTGAAGGCAATAAATGAATAAGGGTTTTTTCTTAAGGTTAATAAGCGGCTTTACGACGGGCCCCGGCAATCGGCTTCCCGGGCCTGCGGCCACGACGATAGCTTGCGTGCTCATTTATTATTCTGTGGTTTGGCAAAAATCATTTTTCCAGCCTGGGTCTGCAGCACAGAGGTCACGATGACCTTCATTTTCTGCCCGATATATCTTCTGGCATCACTCACCACAATCATAGTGCCGTCATCCAAATACGCCACAGCCTGGTTAGGTTCCTTGCCTTCTTTCAGCAATCTCACATCCATTATTTCACCAGGAAAAACAATCGATTTAACGGCATTGGCTAGTTCATTTACATTCATGATCGTCACCCCTTGAATAGTGGCGATACGGTTCAAATTAAAATCCGTCGTGCATATCCTTGCTTCCATGAGTTTAGCCAGCCTGATCAATTTGGCATCCGTTTCTTCGTTCGTTAAGCCTTCGTCTTCATGAATCTTGACATCCAGAGAAGAATCTTTCTGCATAGAACGTAGAATCTCCATGCCTCGTCGACCCCGCTGGCGCTTATTGGAGTCTTCCGAGTCAGCAATGTGCTGCAATTCCTGCAAAATAAATCTGGGCACAACTATCCTGGCTTCAAAAAATTTCGTTTTGCAGACATCGGCAATCCGTCCATCGATAATAGAACTTGTATCCAAAAGCACAACGTCTTGCCTCAAATCCTGTCGCTTAAAGCGAACATAGGGAATAATAAGATTAAACTCGTCCTTCCCTCGCAGTGCCATGACGGCACCCAAATAAGAAAACGTCAGAGTCAGTACAACCTTGAGGATGGAATGAACAACGTCGCCTAAAGGTAAAAGGGACAAAATGTCCGTAATCAATTTAGCCATAATCATGCCGAGGATAAGACCAAAAACCATACTCGATAAACCGCTAACGGAAACCCGACGCATATTAGCCTCAAGAAATATCAATCCGAGCCCGGCCAAGCATCCAAAGCCCACACCTATAAGAGGTTGATCGCTGATCAGACCGATCTGATACCCCACGGTTCCGCTAATGATAAGAAAGAAAACCCGAACAAAAATTAAAGTCATACAACTCCCCTTTCTTTTCAATGAGGCCCGCACTTGCGGAATGATAATGCCCGCTATTTTCTTAATATTTTGCGAGGTCTCGTCAATTCGACTTTGTCGAATTGACGGAAACGCAAGTGCGAGGCCGAATTGACCCCCACACCAATTATTTCATAATTGGTGTGGGGGACAAAATAAATACAATTATAATATTTCCTTAAATAAAGACGGATAAATCCTTGAACAGATAATTCATGCTGTTCTTTAAAGACGATCTAGGGCTTCTTTGACATTTTTAACAGAGATCACATCCAAGCTGCCCTTTTTAAGATCGTTTTTGCGCTTAAGATTATTCTCAGGCATAATGCACTTTTTAAAACCCAGTTTCTGTGCCTCATTGAGGCGAACGGCGATCTGGCTTACGCTTCGTACTTCCGACGACAAGCCAACTTCGCCCAGAACAACGACTTCTGAGCTAATTTTTTTATCCAGAAGAGCGCTTGCTACGGCAACCGCAACACCTAAGTCTGCCGCCGGGTCCTCAATCTTTACACCCCCAACAACATTCAAGAAAATATCTTTGTCTTGAAGGTTCAAACCGATCTTTTTCTCAAGTACGGCCACCAATAGCGCCAATCGGTTGACATCAAACCCTTGCGCTTTTTGGCGTGCGATGCCAAAGTTCGCCCGACTCACCAAACCCTGGATTTCAACACAAAAAGGCCTGGTCCCTTCCAGAATCGGCACAACCACAGAACCGGATGAATCTTTGGCGCGTTCCGAAAGAAAAATTTCGGATGGATTCAAAACTTCAATTAAGCCACCGGACGTCATCTCGAAAACACCGATTTCATTTGTTGAGCCAAATCGATTTTTCATCGCACGCAAGATGCGGTATGTCGAATAACGCTCTCCTTCGAAATACAAAACGGTATCCACCACATGCTCCAACACGCGCGGGCCCGCCAGTGTCCCTTCTTTGGTCACGTGACCGATGATGAATAGGGCCACGGTCTTGGCTTTGGCTGTTTGCGTCAAAATATTGGCACATTCTCGGACCTGGCTTACGCTTCCCGGACTCGATGCGATATCCGGATGATAAATCACCTGGATCGAATCAATAATAACAATTTCCGGCTGAATCTTATCAATATACTCGAGAATGAGCTGCAGGTTGATCTGGTTGACAATATAGATATTGTCGCGCCCGTTGATGGCAATGCGGTCGGCCCGCATTTTAGTCTGCTGAACAGATTCTTCACCGCTTACATAAAGAACCTTGTGTCCCTTTTGGCTCAAAAGACAAGCTATTTGTAAGGATAATGTCGATTTTCCTATTCCCGGGTCACCGCCGATGAGCGTAACGGATCCCGGAACCACGCCGCCTCCAACAACGCGATCAAATTCAATCAGCGTTGTCTGATAACGTTGCTTAGTTTCTGAAGGCACATCCAAAAGGCATACCGGAGCTTCCCGAGCGAACACCTGCTCATGATGTCCTGGAGCCTCAAAAGAAGCAACCTCTTCAACCAATGTGTTCCAATTCTGACAGCTGGGGCATTTACCCAGCCAGGCTGGAGATTGCGCTCCGCAATTCTGGCAGATAAAAAGTGTTTTTGTCTTCATGTCCTATTAAAATTCAATGCTATGTTCAACACCCAAAAGGCCTTCTTCTTTGTTGGTCACATCCGAATCATCGGGTAAACGTAGACGATACTTAAATTCTGTTGTTCCTCTCCGTCCTTCTTCGTGTTTACGTTTAATGGTCCATTCTCGCTGTATCTGGCTTTCCCCAATAACAGGGGCTTTCGTTAAAGTGTTCATGCCTTGAGCAAGATTACACCCCTTGGATAAGTCAACATATCCTCCCAGATTAAAGCTTAAACCATCCGTCTGTGTTGCGCTTGAGTCCGATAATTGAAGAGTGGGATACAGACCGTTAAAACGAATAAGAAAGTTATCGTAATCCAAATCCCCTACAATCCCTTCATAAGAACTCAAACCGCCGGAGATGATCATGCGATTCAGGAATCCTGATAACCGAATTCGACCTGAGGCAAAACCGGATAATTTCATATCTTCATCCGGACAACCCAAGAGCAGAGAAAAATCCGTCAGACGAATATCCTCGAGTCCGACCTTGATATCAAGATCATAAGGAGCGAATAAACTTATATACCCGTCACAATGCAAGGCCTGCCAAGATACACTGTTGAGGTACAAGCGTTGATCTTTAATCTCAAAAGAGCCGTTCATTTCACCGACGGGTTTATAATTAATGAGCGTATATCGGCTTTCTATGGCTCCCCGTATGAATCGCTGTCCGTTATGATTTTGACCGACCGTCTCAATTTTGCTTTCGATTTCCGTGGATAGATCAAAGTGAGAAAGCGCAAGATGGTCAATCTTTGCAGCCAGATGATACTGGTTCTGCGCAATAAACTTAAAATGAATAACGGCTGCACCCTGACCTTTGAACCCTAGATTCACATCAGCTTTTTTCTCAAGAAAATCTATCGTTCCTTCGAAAGAAGCAAGAATCCCCGCATCAGCAACAGCTGGGTACATTAAGAAAATAAGGCAGATCCCGTAGCAAGCCAACCATTTTCCCATTTATTCAAAGACCAATTGATCATTCTTACGGATCACCTTAACAACACTTCCCTCTTTAAATTGACCGCTGATGATCTCCTCGGCTAAGGAATCTTCCAGTAAACGCTGAATCGTGCGTTTTAAAGGCCTGGCTCCGAACACAGGATCGAAACCCTTTTCCACCAAAAGTTCTTTGGCCGCCTTGTCGAGAGAAAGAGTGATCTGCTGTTCTTTCAAGCGCTCGGCTACTTCTTGGATTTCAAGGTCCACGATTTTGTTAAGATCGTCTCTCGAGAAAGAGCGAAAGACAACGATATCATCGATGCGATTGAGGAACTCCGGCTTAAAGCTCTTCTTGACTTCTTCCAGCAATTTTTCTTTCATCACCTGGTAAGAAATGTCCTCGGTTTGGGTTCCGAAACCCAGCGAGCCTTTCTTGCGGATTAAATCCGCGCCGACATTGGACGTCATGATAATAATCGTATTTCGAAAATCCACCTTGCGTCCGAAACTATCCGTCAGGCGTCCTTCCTCAAAAACCTGCAACAAGATGTTAAAAACATCCGGATGGGCCTTCTCGATTTCATCCAAAAGAATAACCGAATAAGGTCGACGCCTCACCCGTTCCGTGAGCTGTCCTCCTTCTTCATAACCTACGTATCCTGGCGGTGCACCGATCAAGCGCGAGACGTTAAATTTATCCATATATTCCGACATATCAATTTGGATCAACGCATTCTCATCGCCAAACATGAATTCAGAAAGAACTCGCGCCAAAAGAGTTTTTCCAACGCCGGTCGGCCCTAAGAAAATAAATGATCCGCTCGGCCGGCGAGGATTCTTAATGCGTGAACGCGACCGTCTTACCGCACGCGCAATAACGCTAATCGCTTCGGCCTGACCAATGACCATCTGGCTGAGCTGATCCTCCATTTTTAAAAGCTTTTCACTTTCCTTCTGTTCCAGGCGGATCAAAGGAATTTTTGTCCACTGGGACACAACACGCGCAATGTCTTCTTCTTCAAGCGTCGGCATCAGATTATCTCTTTCTTTGGACCAATCTGACCGCATTTTATCCAATGATTCCCGTGTAGCTCTCTCTTGATCGCGCATTTTGGCCGCTTTCTCGAAATCCTGGCTCTTGATGAACGCCTCTTTCTCTTTTCTGAGATTTTCAATTTTTTCTTCCAAATCTTTGATCTCTTTAGGCACAACCATGGTCTTGAGTCTGGCGCGCGATCCTGCTTCATCCACAATATCAATCGCTTTATCCGGCAAAAATCGTCCGGAAATATAACGCTCGGATAAACGCACCGCGGCTTCGATGGCCGCATCGGAGAATTTCACCCGATGATGCGCCTCGTACTTGTCGCGAAGGCCCTTAAGAATTTGAATGGCCTCATCCACCGAAGGCGGATCGACCATGATGGTCTGAAAACGTCTCTCCAAAGCAGAATCCTTCTCGATGTGCTTGCGGTATTCATCCAAGGTTGCTGCGCCGATGCATTGGATTTCTCCTCGAGCTAAGGCCGGTTTCAGGATATTGGCCGCATCAATCGCTCCCTCAGCCGCGCCCGCACCCACCAAGGTATGTAATTCATCGATAAAGAGAATCATTTTGCCCGAACGCTTGATTTCATCCATAATGGTCTTGATTCTTTCCTCAAACTGACCGCGATATTTTGTTCCGGCAATCATCAAAGCCAAATCCAGCACAATAATGTTTTTGTCTCTCAGGACCTCGGGAATATCGCCATCGACGATCAGCTGAGCCAATCCTTCGACAATAGCGGTTTTTCCGACCCCGGCTTCTCCCAAAAGTACGGGATTATTTTTTGTCCTTCGGCTTAAGATCTGCACGATTCTTTCGATCTCGTTCTTGCGGCCGATAACAGGATCGAGTTTTCCTTCTCGGGCCAATTTATTCAAATTCCGGCCATAGGCATCAATCGCGGGTGTCTTACCTGTTTTCACAGCTTCCTGGTTATTAAAGCCGGGAATACCAGAACCCAGAAGCGTCATGACTTCATTTCTGACTTTATTCAAGTCGCAACCGAGATTTAATAAAACGCGGTACGCCATCCCTTCGCCCTCTTTGATTAATCCCAGCAAAAGATGTTCGGTACCGATATAATTATGACCTAAGGCACGGGCTTCTTCCGCCGAGAGTTCCAAAGACTTTTTTGACCGAGGGGTAAAGGGAATATCCCCCAAAACTTGCGTTTGCGGACCCGGCTGGACAAGTTTTTCCACTTCGATACGAATGGTTTCAAGATCAAGTCCGAGTTTCTGCAGCACGGCCGCGGCCACCCCTTCTCCCTCGCGAATCAAACCCAAAAGAAGATGCTCCGTTCCGATATAATCGTGGTTGAGCCGTCTTGCTTCCTCTTTGGCCAGCACAATGACCTTCCTTGCTCTTTCTGTAAAACGATTAAACATCATTAACCTCCTAATAATTTTGAACGAATAAGATTTGCCCTTTTGGCATCCCGCTCTGCCGCGGATAACTTTTTTCCTTCTAATTTCTGAAGATGCGCAGGCTGAATCATGATGAATAATTCATTGATTTTGGCCTTATCGACATCCTGTACGATTCCGACATCAACGCCCAAGCGAACCATCGACAAAAGCTCGACGGTCTCCTGACTGGAAATAATATGAGCGTTCTTGAGTATGCCCGTTGAACGACAGACCTTATCCTCGATCATGGGCCTATTTTGGACCAGAAGGGTTTGACGAGCCTGCTCTTCTTGTTCAATGACCTGACGGATCAAGCCGGTGATATTCTGAATGATTTCAATCTCGCTATGCCCTAAAGAAATCTGGTTAGAAATCTGAAAAAAATTCCCGCTCGATTGCGTTCCTTCTCCGTAAAATCCTCGGCTGGCAAAATTCAACTTGGAGATGGCCGCAAGAATCTTATTGATTTGCTTGGTCATTACCAAAGCCGGTAGGTGAAGCATAACGGAACCGCGCATACCTGTTCCCGTATTCGTAGGGCAAGCGGTCAGATAGCCCCAGTCGGGCGAGTAGGCATATTGAAGTTCTTCGGACAGAGAATTATCTATGGCGTCGATAATATTCCATGTCTCCTGAAGATTAAAACCGGATTGCATCACCTGAATCCGCAAATGATCTTCTTCGTTAATCATCACCGAGAGAATCTCTTCTTTAGAAACGATCAAGGCCTTGCCGTGCCCCTGGGCCGCATGTTCATGGCTCATCAAGTGCCGTTCGATGAGAAATTGTTTGTCGATATTATCCAACTCCGTCATTCTTAAAAGAGTTGAGTCCTTGAAAAAATCAATATGGCTGACGGCCTTCTTGACATCTTCAACCACATTGTCCAGTGATTTCTTATCGGACCGATTAGGAAAAGGAATCCGATCAAAATTACGGGCCAAACGAACGCGCGAAGACATCACGATATTGGAATAGGGCCCTGTTCCTTTCAGCCATTCTCCCGTATGATGGATAAAATCATCTACTTTCATCGTTACTCTTTCTGATTGTTTTGTTTATTCTCTAGTTGACGGATTTGATCCCGAATCTTAGCCGCCTCTTCAAAGTTTTCCATCTCAATCATTTGACGCAATTGATCCTTGAGTTGCTGCAATCCTGTAACCGTTTTTTCGATTGCTTTGGACATCTTCACGGGCGCCTTGCCGTAATGTTTACCCGATCCGTGGATTTTTTTGAGAAGAACATTTAAATGTTCGCCAAAAGATGTATAACACTCGCTGCAACCCAAGCGTCCAAACTTTCGGAAATCCTCATAGGAAAGGCTGCAGTTGGTACAGGATAGTTTGATCTTCTCGACGGTCTTGGGTTGCTTGCTAAAATCCGTAAGACCCGCCAAAAGATCGGCTAAACCGAATTGTTGCTCCATTTGTACGCTTTTCTCACGCGCGCAATCTTCGCACAGATGCAGCTCCGTCATCTGGTCATCGACAATTTCGGTCAAATGAACCGTGGCCTTCTTTTTTGCGCATACATCACACTGCATAGCATCCTCCGGATTCTAATAACGCACGCCGTCTTTTTTCGTCAACTCTTTAAATTGGCCCATAAGCTTAAGGGTGACTTTTCCCGGCTTCCCGTCGCCGATCAGGCGACCGTCCACTTTAACAACCGGAATGACTTCCGCGGCTGTTCCGCTTAAGAAACATTCGTCCGCCACATAAACTTCATGTCGCGTTAAGTACCCTTCAATTGTTTTGATCTTAAGTTTCTCGGCTAATTCCAGCACGGCCTCCAACGTAATGCCTTTTAATCGGCCCTGAGCCGGTGTATACAAAATCCCTTTTTTGATAATAATGATATTATCGCCGGTGCATTCGGCCACAAAACCGTGAGGATCAAGCATAATAGCTTCGTCAAAACCGGCATTTTCGGCCTCGATCTTGGCAAAGATATTATTCAGATAGTTCAGGGACTTAAGCCGAGGATTGATAGCCTCCGGCATATTCCTCACCGTGGGCACCGTAATAATCTCTAAACCCTTTTTGTAAAGTTCAGCAGGATATAAGGTAATTTTATCCGTAATGATGATCACATTTTCTTCGCCTCTACACTTTTTCGGATCCAATCCGAGATCGCCTTCTCCGCGCGTCACCACAAGCCGAATATAGGCATCGTTCAAATGATTCGCCTCGAGCGTCTTGATAATGGCCTGAACCATCTGTGGCTTCGAAAGGGGAATCCGCAACATCATGGTATGGGCTGTTTCATAGAGCCGATCGATGTGTTCCTTCAAGCGAAACACGAGCCGATGGTAAGAACGGATTCCCTCAAAAGCTCCGTCCCCGTACAAAAGCCCATGATCAAACACCGAGATCTTTGCATCTTTTTTGTCCGTGAGTTTTCCGTCTAGATAAACCTTCATCGCGCCCTCTCTTTGTTTATGGGAGTATTTTACCGTCACGCATGCGCAGTTTTCGCTTGACTAAGGCCGCGATGTGCTCATCATGCGTCACGATCACTAATGTTTGTTTATGTTCTCTGTTGAGTCTCATCAATAAATCCATAATGTCCCGGCCATTTTGAGAATCCAAATTTCCTGTCGGCTCATCACAGAAAATAATCTTTGGGTCATTGATGAGAGCCCGTGCAATCGCCACCCGCTGCTGCTCACCTCCGGAAAGCTGATTGGGCTTATGGTGCGCCCTGTCCTTGAGGCCGATTTGACCCAGCAATTCCTGCCCCTTAGATTTTAATTTTGCTCTTGCGCCCCCCTGCACCAATCCCGGCAGAATAATATTTTCCAAAGCGGTCAACTCCGGTAAAAGATGATAAAACTGAAAAACAAAACCAACTTTTTCATTTCGGATTTTCGAACGACGGCGGTCGTTCAGGGAATAAATCTCCTCACCATCCAGGCGAACCTGACCTTGCGTCGGCCGATCTAACCCGCCTAAAATATGCAAGAGGGTCGATTTACCGGCTCCCGAAGGCCCGACAATCGATAAAGTATCACCTTCTTGAATTACGAGATCAATGCCTTTTAAGACATACAAAGGCCGCGTCAGATGATTATAGGTCTTATGAATATTGAATGTTTCAAGCATAGTGTCAGTGAAACTCCATGGCCTAACGGCCATGACATCTCTGCTTTTGGCGTTTCGACGTTCCGCCTTCGGCGGAAGTCGGAACCCCGACGCCAGTCCGCCACAATCCTTGGCGGACTGGCGTCGGGGTAAACCAAATTATTCGTAGCGCAAAGCATCCACGGGTTCTAGTCGAGCCGCCTTCATGGCCGGATAAATGGTTGCGCAACAACTAATGACAATGGCACATGCCACAATTAAAGCAATATCTCCAAACTGTAAGATTACAGGCAAGTGGTCAAAATAATAAATATCCTGCGGAAGCTGAACAAATTGATACTTCTTTAACAAGAGACTTAAACCAATACCGCCGATTAATCCAAAAATAACACCCGTTAGTCCTATGACCAACCCCTCAAAGGCAAAGATGCGAAAGATCCCCCATCGTGAAATGCCGACGGATTTTAATATACCGATATCTTTGATCTTGCTTGTGACCGTCACAATCAGCGTACTAAAAATATTAAAGGACGCCACCAAAATAATAAGCGTGAGAATCACAAACATTGCTGTCTTTTCAAGCTTTAAGGCTTCAAAGAAACTTTGGTTCGCCTCCATCCATGTCCGAACCAAAAAGGAATACCCCAAGAGGGCATGAATTTCATTCTTCACGCGTTTAGCCTGATAAATGTCTTTTAATTTAACGGCGATTCCTGTGACGACATCATCCGGCAATTGAAAAAGCTCTTGGGCCTTCTTAATGGTTACGAGGACTAAACTCATATCATAGTCGTATTTTCCGGATTTGAAGATCCCCTGGATCTTCACTTGATGCCGCCATCCTTCTCCGGAAAGCCCAGAGGCCGGAGCAATCAATGTGATCACATCACCCACGGAATATCCGAAATAATTGGCCAACTCGCTTCCGATCAAAATGCCTTCGTCGTTTAAATCATCAACGGAGCCTTGGACCATGTAGGTCCCAAGTTCCGTGACTTTCTTGGCCGAGGACGACTCGATGCCCCGAAGGCTCAGGGCCATGGCTTCACCTTCGTTTTCTTCTAAGAAAATAAATCTTTGAATATACGGCGTCGTCCCGACAATCCCATCAATACCTGAAATCTCTTGGCGCACGCGGTTATAGTCACGGATACCGATTTCTTTCTCAATCACAATATGCGATGTCGTTCCGATAATTTTATCGCGCAATTCAACATCAAAACCGGTCATGACGCCAATAATCACAATGAGCGCCATGACGCCGATGGCAACCCCTGCAATCGAAACAAAACTGATCGCGGTCAAAAATCCCTTTTTGGCGGTTAAATATTTAAAGCTAAGCCAATTTTCATAACTCATTTTTGCTGAGGCCTCAATAGGGGAAACAAGATGACGTCCCGAATGGATGGGGCATCCGTCAATAACATCACAAGACGATCCACGCCGATACCTAAGCCTCCTGCCGGAGGCATGCCGTATTCCAACGCATGAATAAAATCTTCATCCACAAAGCGCTGACCGGTTTCCGTGTCATCTGTTAAATCCTCGGTCAGTCTTTTGTGTTGTTCTTCGGGATCGTTGAGCTCCGAATAAGCGTTGCCAACTTCCAAACCCGCGATAAAAAGTTCAAAGCGTTCTGAAAGAAGCGGATTCTGCGGCTTTGTCTTGGCTAGCGGACACAAGAACGTGAAATAGTCGGTAAAAAAAACAGGATAGGCCGCGGCTTCTTCTTCCAGGAGATCTTCCACGATTTTCATGACGCTTGAGCGGGTTAGGTGATCAACAGCCGCCACTTTTCTCTTGCTCTTTATTTTCTTTAACATGACCGCGGCATCATCGCCGGGATGAATATCAAATTTCTCTTCAACGGTCTGCGCAAAAGACCGTCGTTTCCATGGCCGCGTGAAATCGATTGTCCGGCCCTGATAGGAAACTTTAAGAGAACCCGTTAGGTTTTGCACAAGATCCGTGATCATCGCTTCCGTTAATTCCATCATGTCTTCATAATCCGCATAGGCTTCATACACCTCCAGCATGGTGAATTCAGGATTATGGCGTGTCGAAATGCCCTCGTTGCGGAAATTGCGATTCATCTCGTAGATCTTTTCAAATCCACCCACTAAAAGACGCTTCAAATAGAGCTCAGGGGCGATCCGTAAGAAGATCTCCATGTCATAGGCGTTGTGCATGCTTTTAAAAGGACGCCCGCGCGCTCCACCGGCCAAAGGCTGCAGCATCGGCGTCTCAACTTCCAGAAAACCTTTTTGGTCTAAGAAAGAACGCATCATGGCAATGATCTTTATTCTTTTTAGAAATAATTCTTTCACTCCGGCATTTGCAATCAAATCAATATACCGCTGGCGATAGCGTGTTTCGACATCTCGCAAGCCATGCCATTTTTCCGGCAATGTCATCAATGACTTTGATAACATCACAAAATTTACAACCCGAACACTTTCTTGACCCGTACGCGTTTTGAACAGCTCCCCTTGAATTCCAATAAAATCACCGATATCAAAATCGCTCACCAGGGAAAATTTTTCTTCGCCGAGATATTCGGCCTTTATGTAAAGCTGAATTTTTCCTGATTGGTCCTCAAGATCGATGAAGAGCACTTTGCCGTGTTTGCGATTGGCGACAATACGACCCGCCAGAGATACCTTTTGGCCTTCAGAAAAACCCGAAAGTGTCTGGGCGATGGACCCGGTTCGCTTAAATTTTCCGCCATAAGGACAGATTCCCTTCGCCTGAAGATCCTTCAGCTTTTTTTGCCGCATAGACTTAATCTCTTGAGGTTCCATAAGGACTCCTTTAATATTAATATTAGACAGAATATTATATAGAAAAAGGAATGGGGTGTCAATCAAAACACAAACGCTTTACTTGTCGCAACTACTTGTTATCGATAGAGTTATACGATTGGAGTAAGTAATTGAAAGGAGAATTTCTTGGATAAATCCAGAAATTATTGACTGTAAGACGTATTCAATTATTTTTTTCTTTCATACCGCGCAATTTTCACCGTGGTCAGTTCTCCATCGGACCAAGGCCAGATCATGCCGCAATGAAAATCATTGTCTTGCTCGCGAAAATACAAGGTTTGGTCTTCTCGTATTCCGCCAAAGGCAGCCGCATGCTGCTGAGCTTCCCTGCTGGGCCGCTGTCCGGCCGGCTTGAAGGGTACTCCAAAATATTGCTCTAAAAGCGGATGGACTTGATTGAGATTACTAACGCGAACAACAAACTCGAGATAATTTTCATCGTCTTTGCGTATCTCTTCGACCTTTAATTCCTTAGCCTTCGAAAGTAATTCTTTGAATAGCATGACTTCTCCTTTCAATAAGGCCATGGTTTATGGAGTCCGCCATTGATTCAGTGGCGGACGACATAAACCATAGGGCCGAATTGACCCCGAGCTCGCCATTGATTCAGTGGCGAGCGAGGGGAATTAGGCAAATTAAATTATAATATTTCCTTCATTAGACGGCAACGATACAGATCTTGGCCCGGTTAGCAAGCTTGATACATTGGTCCTCGTCAATGATGAGTGTTTTACCGGCTTCTATGGCCAAGCAAGCTGCTTTGATCCTGATCATGTTTTTTATTGTTTTTGGTCCCACAACGGGCACATCAAATCGATGATCCTGTTTTGGCTTACTAACTTTAATGACGACAACACCTGTTTTGGCTATGCGTCCTCCACGCAGAATGGCTTGATCTGTTCCCTCCATGGCTTCGATAGCCAGAATCGCTTTTTCTTTGACGACAACCGTCTGTCCGACATCCAACGACCCCATAGCCTTGGCAATCTCCTGACCGAAGGAAATATCTTCAAGCTCTTTTTCCGTCGGACCACGTCGTGTGAGTGTTCCTTGGTCAGCCAAATAATCTTTTAAAAGCGCGGTGGAATCCATCAACTCGAGACCTTCCGTTTTGAGACGTTCGGCGATAGCGTGAAATATCGTATCCGCTTTTCGATCCTTCATAGCCATAAAAAGTTTTTGAAATTCATCGTCGGGTTTAACCCGCTGGTCAAAAAGATTATTAGGGTTTACCTGTCCGGCCATAATAACTTTACGAATGCCTTCGTTTTTAAAGAATTTGAAAAGTTTTCTTAATTCGCCCGGTCCGACCCAAAACAGCTTATCAACAAAACATCTCAGCAGCAAGGATGTGTCGCCCTTAATCCCCACAGCCTTGACTGGAATATTCTGACGTCGGGCATTATGGGCAAAAAGGATGGGAAACTTTCCGTTTCCGGCGATTAGGCCGAGTGTTTCTCGTTTGGACATCATTTCAAGAGATTGTTGAACCGCTAAGACCCCGCTTGGATGCCTTGACAAATTCGATCAAATGCTTGACTTCTTTATTGAGGGTAATTTCTTTTTCAATCTTTTCTATGGCATGCGCCTTGGTCAGTCCAGAGTAAAATAGTATTTTGAAAGATTTCTTAAGAAGATGAATCGATTCGATCGGAATTTTCGCGCGTTTGAGGCCGACCAAATTCAGCCCATACACTTTGGCCGGATGCCCGTCGCATTTTGAAAAAGGCGGAATGTCTTGAACGACCTTAGAACATCCGCCGGTGATTGACAAATAACCGAGACGAACGAACTGATGCACGCCTGTTAATCCTCCGACGATTGCTTTGTCTTCTAAGATCACATGTCCGGCGGCTGTTCCGTTGTTGGCCAGCACGCAACCATTAGCAATGATGCAATCATGGGCCACATGGGCATAAGCCATAAAGAGATTATTGCAGCCGATAATGGTTTTCCCGCCCTCTCCCGTGCCGGGGTTCACCGTTACATATTCGCGGAAGATATTGCCATCCCCTATTTCTAGGAAGGCTTTTTCATGCGTTTTATATTTTTTGTCCTGAGGGATGCTGCCAATTACGGCACCGGTAAAAATTTGACAATCTCGGCCGATGGTCGTATGGCCTTCAAGGATGCAAAAATTTCCGATTCTTGTATTTTCACCGATGGTAACATCTGCCGAAAGAATCGAATAAGGCCCAATGGACACATTCTTACCGATTTTTGCTTTTGGATGAACGATTGCTGTTGAATGGATATTCATGTTTTGATGAGACATCTCTGTTAATTTAGAAATTTTTCGTCGATAAAAGAAAACATAAGATCCGCCTCTACGACAACTTCGCCCTGAACCCTCCCGACACCTTTGGCCTGAGCCGTTTTCGAACGATTGCGGGTAATTTCGACGTCCATGACGAGCTGATCACCCGGAACAACCACTTTTCTGAATTTGACTTTATCCGCGGCCATAAACAAGGCCCATTTACCTTGATGCTGCGCATCTGTGATAAACGCCACACCCGCCACCTGTGCCATCGCTTCAACCATCAGAATCCCCGGCATAATAGGCCTTGAAGGAAAATGTCCCTGAAAGAAATATTCATTGATCGTGATATTTTTAACACCCGTCGCTCGTTTACCTTGCTCAAGATCAATGATCCGATCGACTAAAAGAAACGGGTAACGGTGAGGCAATATTTTCTTAATCCCTTCAATATTAATACTTTTGGATGAATCATAATACAATGGTTTTGCGGGTGTTACAATTTTATGTTTTTTTTGTTGCTCTGCTATTTTCTTAAGTAACGCCAAATTTAAATTATGCCCACTTTTGACGGCAATAAAATGAGCTTGAACGGGCATGCCCAAAAGATAAATATCTCCGATAAAATCAAGTATCTTATGACGGGCAAATTCGTCCTTGAAGCGGATGGTATTATTCTTGACTTGTCCGTCCTTGATGACTAGTGTATTTTCGTAGTTGGCTCCTTTGCCCAAACCTCTTTTGCTTAGCTCCTCGGCTTCGTCTTCCAGACAAAACGTCCGGCAGGGAGCAATCTCTTTTTCAAATAATTCAGGGCTAAGAGAAACACTGAAATACTGCGCGCAAACACCGGAATGGGAATAATCAAGAAGATAGGAAACGCGGAAATCGTCACTGGGTAAAGCCATCAAAGACGCGTCATTCTGCTGGATCCAGACAGGCTCCTGGATGATGAACTTGCGGCGCTCGGCTATTTGTTCTTTGATTCCGGCTTTCTTGAGCGCGGAGAGGAAATCAATACCGCTTCCGTCAAGACCGGGCATCTCATTTCCATCAATCTCAACCGTGAGATTATCAATGCCCAGCCCGCATGAAACGCTCATGAGGT
Source organism: Candidatus Omnitrophota bacterium (assembly GCA_043812495.1). Lineage (GTDB taxonomy): Bacteria > Omnitrophota > Gorgyraeia > Zapsychrales > JBDRMG01 > JBDRMG01. The sequence goes on from JBDRMG010000017.1 coordinate 23,706, forward strand.
GCTCAATCGTATGCACCACGGCTTGACCCTGACCAATGGACGTGCAGCGGGGGATAGCGCTCTGTAGGACATTAGAAAATTTGGCTTGAATTTTAGGAGCACCGGGCAAGTCGACGCGGATGAAACATATACCTGCATCGACGCTAGCGGGCTTAAAACAAACATTCACATTAGTTCCCGTATGCAAGCCAACGCCTTTAAGGGAAATTTCTTTTTCAATTGTTTTTTGCTTTTCACTCATTGTTTCATGTCACTTGGATTAGGGTGATCAAGAATCTTTTTTGATCTTACTGATTTGAGATTCTAAGGCCTCAACCTTTTTCTTCAAGACCATAATCGTATCGACATACTCGGGCAATCTTTTGACGCAGGCATTTATTCTTAGAGCTAAGGCATGCGGTTTGGCTGGGGATCCGAAAACCTTAGTATGAGGCGGAACGGATTTTGAGACTCCGGATTGGGCCGCGATGATCGCGCCTTCACCGATCGTGAGATGCCCCACAACGCCCACCTGACCGGCTAAGATAGCGTTCTTTTCCACGGTTGTACTTCCTGAAATACCGACTTGAGCAACAATAATGCAATTTTCTCCGATGTGAACATTATGGGCGATTTGAACCAAATTATCTATCTTTGTGCCTCGTCCGATCAACGTTTTGTCAAAACGGGCTCGATCGATAGTCACATTGGCTCCGATTTCAACATCATCTTCGATGACAACCGTCCCTATCTGAGGAATTTTTTCATGAACGCCGGCAATATTGACAAAGCCAAATCCATCGGATCCGATCACGGTTCCGCTATGGATAATAACGCGCTTGCCGATCGTGATGCGTTCACGGATTGTTGTATTGGGATAAATCAGGCATTTTTCCCCTATGGTCGTCTCGGGACCGATAAAACATCCAGCCTGAATGATCGTATCATCGCCGATGCAAGCTTTGTTTTCAATGACAACGCAAGGTCCGATAACGACATTTTGACCGATTTGGACATCATCCGCAAGTACAGCACTTGGATGTATTCCTTTTGCCTTCGGTGTTTCACAATCAACGAAATAGGAAGCTATTTTGGCAAAAGCCAGGGAAGGATTATCGGTATAAATGAGTGTTTTTTGCGGGGTTTGAATATTTCGCTCAGTCAAAATAACTGAGGCTTTTGTCTTCTCCAAGAGGGGCGCATATTTAGAATTGGCCAGAAACGTTAAATCGCCTTCTTTGGCTTCCTTAATACCGCACAAACCCGTAATAACGATATCATGATTTCCAACAATTTGTCCGTTGACAATGTCCGCGATCTCCGTGATTGACTTGCGCATCGAATTGACTCAACCTCAAGAAAAGAATCCTTGATGATTATTTGTTCAGATCTTTAAGAACCTGTTCAGTGATGTCTAAGGTTTCTTTTCCGTAAATCAGAACTTTATCGTTAATGATAATGGAGTAATTTCCTTTTTCTGCAAATTCCCGGACCACCTTCTCGATTTCCAATAGAATTTCCCTTATACGCTCATCGCGCTGCTTCTTGAGATCTGTCTGCTGTTCACGGTCAAAATCAAGAAGACTGGCTTCGTCCTTCTTGATTTGTTCTTCCAATTTATCTTTCTCTTCTTTCTTAAGAACGCTCAATTTCCCTCGCGCATCTTGGATTTTCTCAAGACGTTTTGTGCGTTCTTGTTCATAAGTGTTGTATTTTTCTTCCAGCATTTTGTCATAGGAATCTGTTTTGCTATATCCATCGAATAACTGACCGATGTCCACATAGGCAATTTTGCCCTCATCTTTTCCCTGCGCTTGAGCACCGAAAGCATAAAAAACAAAAATCACCGCCATCATTACAGCACAAATCTTTAAACTTCTCACGACACCCTCCTTGGTTGGTTAAAATCCCCGACTGATATTAAAGTAAAACTTGCCTGTCCGGTCTTCTTCGCCCGGTTCATCGCTTAAGGGGTAACCGTAATCCAGGCTCACCGGTCCAATAGGCGTTTTGATTCTCAGGCCCAAGCCTGTTCCGGATTTAAAACTCCCGGACCCAAAATCCTCCAGTTTCGCCCATACATTTCCAGTATCCAGAAAGACGGCCAGTTTAATAAAATCAACCAAAGGAATGGTATACTCAATGTTCCCAACGAGCATGCCCTCGCCTCCGACGGGATCTTCTGTTATTAAATCTAGGGGGCCGACTTTTCGTTCATTATACCCGCGAATGGTACTTGAACCACCGGCAAAGAATCTTTCGAATATGGGAACAACTTCGGTATCATCATAGGCATTAGCCAAGCCTGTTTGAAGACGAAATTCAATAACCGAGTTAAATTTTAAAGGCACATAGTAACTGGCGCGATTCTGAATACGATAAAAATCTTTATCGCCGCCCAAAAATCCTCCGGCCACATCAACAATACCCGTTAAAACCAATCCTTTCTTCGTGCTGAACGCATTATCGCGCGAATCATAACTAGAACGCAAGGTTGCCATGCTCAGAGTATTAGTGCCTGCTTCGCGGGCCAAATCAGCGCTGACATCCGTGTCAAGGTTATCAATCCTAACTTGTTCCCGACGATATGAAATACCACCATAGATATATTCAGAGAATTCCTTGCCGAAACGAATATTGCCGCCGGTGCGCTGCTCATCATAACCATAGCCGACATCGCGCTCTTTGAGGCGTTCCGTGCGATAAGCGTCAAAACCGCCAGAAATCGGATAATCGAAAATCCACGGTTCGGTGAAGCTTAACCTGGCATTATTGCGTAAAGACCCGGCTTCGAAGCGTAAAGAGAGATCCTGTCCACCGCCTGTAAATGTCGGCCAATTGGCGAAATCAAAATTTTTCTGCTCAACCTCCACAAATCCAACGATTTGATCCACCGTGCTGAAACCTCCGCCAAAACTGAAACTGCCTGTTTTGGCCTCCTTCACCTGAACCACAAGATCCTTTTTGTTGGAAACATCCGTATCTTCAACATCATACCCGATATCTTCGAAATAACCGAGATTGCGCAAGCGTTCTTTGCTGCGCTTGAGCTTGATACCGTCAAACTGCTCACCCGGTGTCATTCTTAGCTCCCGGCGAATGACAATATCTCTGGTGCGCGTATTACCCTGAATTGTGATTTTGTTGATATAAGCCAAATCGCCCTCGTACACATTGAGGGTGATAGCAACCTCCCCTGTTTCTGAATCTAATGATGTCGATTCTCTGACATTAGCAAAAATATAACCCCGGTCAAAATAAAGAGATTGTATAGCATCTATATCAACGGCGAGTCTTTCCCGGCTGAAAACCTTGCCGACCTTGATCTCTGCCATCGTTGCTAAGATTTCGCTTTCGGTCAAAACGGAATTTTCCTCAATAAAAATCTTCCCGACGTAATAGCGCTTACCTTCGTCAATCTGAATTGTTACGACCAGCTGGCCCTCTCGATCTTCGGCAATGGAATATTGGCTTTTGGCATCAATAAATCCTTCCCTCTCATAAAAAGAGTTGATGCGCTCAATATCTTCATCTAAGACATCTTCCTTAAGATATCCAGGTGTAAAAGTCCAAATCGATTTCGCTCGTGCTTTGATAATCTTCAAAATTCTTTTATTAGGAAAATGGGAATTACCTTCTATATGTATTCTTCGGATACGTACCCGCGTCCCTTCCCGAATCACAAAATGCAAATTGGCCTTGTTGGTTGCTTCATCGATATCGGTCTGAACATCTACGGAAATATTCGTTAAACCTTTTTTCGTATACAGTTCTCTGATCACATCGACATCGTCTTTCAGTACCTTTTGATCAAGAAATTTCCCTTCCTGGGTCTGGATTTTCAATAACAGCTTGCGGGGGCTAAAATAATTCAATCGCGTGAAGGTAATCTTCTCGACAATGGGTTTCTCCTTCAGATAAAAAATAACCTTGAACCCTCCGTCATAATCTTCGCGATCAACGCTCACATCGGCAAAATAACCCATGTTATACAGCCTCTTAAGATCATCGCTTATGATACTTTGTAGATATTCATCTCCGACGCGAGTTCTGACTTTGGCCAGAATGGTGGATATCCCGATGGTTTTATTTCCCTTGATTTCAATCGCTTTGACAACTTTGTTTTGTTTTAAGGAAATAACTTCTTCAGGATTCTCTTGAGCGCACGCGAAAGGAACCAACAAAAACAGGCTTAAGGCAAGAATGTTAAAAACAAAGAATTTTTTCATCATATGATTATAGGGTTGAGGAGTATGCCTGTCAATCAACATGAGCGAGATTTTCAAAGCGCATATACTCCTTAATGAAAGAAAGTTTGACGGTCCCCACGGGCCCGTTTCTCTGCTTGGCGATAATGACATCCGCAAGCCCTCGATTTTCCTCTGTGGGCATATAATATTCTTCGCGCATCAAAAGAACGACAAGATCGGCATCTTGTTCAATAGCGCCCGATTCGCGCAAATCCGATAACTGAGGCCTATGATCTTGACGACTTTCAACAGCCCGGGACAACTGGCTAATACCAATCAAAGGAACATCTAATTCCCTTGCCAAGGCCTTCAATGAACGTGAAATTTCCGAAATTTCCTGCTGGCGACTCTCGGAGCGGGCCGATCCTCGCATCAACTGCAAATAGTCAAGAACAATCAATTGAATATCATAATTGGATTTCAGGCGTCGGGCTTTCGCGCGCAATTCGAGAGCTGAAATGGCCGGCGTATCATCAATAAAAATAGGAGCCGTGGACAGTTTTCCGGCCGCCGCTGTCAAGTGCGGCCAATCCGATGGAGATAAAAATCCGGAACGCACGCGATGGGCGTCGACCTTGGCATGCGCGCAAAGCATCCGCTGGACAAGCTGTTCCTTGGACATCTCTAAGCTAAAGTAACCCACGCTGATTTTCTTCTCTATAGCTGCATGCTCGGCGATCGATAAAGCCATGGCGCTTTTGCCCATGGATGGACGGCCTGCGATAATCACAAGATCGGACCTCTGCAAGCCAGAAGTCATTTTATCAAATTCAAAGAATCCCGTCGGAATGCCGGTGACATGTTCTTTTCTCTGATAAAGCTTATCAATCGTCTCAATCGTTTCTTTGATCACCTCTTTGATATGAATGGTCTTTTGTCTCTGGCGAGAGACCGCAATTTCAAAGATTAATTTCTCGGCCCGGTCGACCAATTCGTCAATATTGGTTCCAGGCTCATAGCTATCGGAAATAATCTGTGTCGCGTTCTTGATGAGCTGACGTTGAATAAATTTTTCCTTAACAATGCGGGCGTAATACTCCACATTGGCTGAGGTGGGAACAGAGTCTATAATTTGAGTGAGATAGGTCACCCCGCCGACTTTTTCTAAGAGTCCGTCATCTTTGAGTTTATCCGAAAGGGTGATCAAATCAACGTTCTTCTGGTCAGTAAAAAGATCAATCATCGTCAAGTAAATGATGCGATGGGCATTTTCATAGAAAGCCAACTCATTGAGGATTTCAACAGCAATGCCGATCGCTTCGGCATCGATAAGCATGGAGCCCAAGACAGATCTTTCGGCCTCGATATTCTGAGGTTGGATCTTGACATCATGCCCGGAGTGCAATGTTTCTTTGCTGGAATGAGAGAAAATTCTTGTGTTTTGGTCAGCCATTATTTCTTTGTAACCCAAACCCTGACTTTGGCCTCTATGCTCGGATGCAGCTTGACCGCAGCCTCATAAATGCCCAGTTCTTCGATCGGTTTTTCGAGCGTAATAAATTTTTTGTCGATCGAAAAGCCTTCTGTTTCTAATGCCTTGGCGATGTCCACTTCCGTAATCGACCCATATAACTTTTCTAAATCATTGACTTCGACAGCGACCGTGCAGGATGCGCTCGAGAGCTTCTCGGCTAATTCCTGAGCATCTTTTTTGGCTTTTTCTTCGAAAGCAAGCTTCTTGGCTTTTTCTTTCTCAATTTTCCTAAGATTTTCCGATGTTGTTAAAAAAGCCATTTTGCGAGGCAAAAGATAATTACGGGCATACCCGTCTTTCACTTTGATAATATCTCCTGTTTTCCCTAATAATTGAATATCTTGACAAAGGATCACTTCCATTTTAACTCCTTTAATGACGACACACCTTATGCCTGGCCTGCCTTCAGGCAGGGAGACCGAAGGACGGCATAAGTCGTTTGTCGGGATTGGCTCCTTATTAAATGCAATAAATAGATTACCACTGCGACCGCCTCTGCGGTACAGCGGAAATCAATCCCAAGAACCTTGACTTTTTGAGTTCGCGGCAAATAGCTCTTTGTTGTTTTGCGGTTACGCCTGAAATCCGACGGGATAAGATCTTTCCGCGATCCGTCACATACTTTCTCAAAAGATTGAAATCTTTATAGTCGATCTTAGTATCTTTAGCAATCTTAAATTTTCCGGGCGCTCTTCTGCTTGTAAAACTTCTTTTTTCCTTCCTGTCGGGTCTTCTACTCGACGACATTTTCCTCTTCATCCCATGTCACGCTTTCGTTTTTCGGCATAGGTTCAGCGGTCTCACGAGATCCGGGACCATTGCCTGAAGCCGCGGGCGTACTATGATTGCGGGCATTCAAGAATTGAATTCGTTCGGCCCTGATGTCAATAGTGCTTTTTTTCTGACCATCAGCGCCCTCCCATTGTCTGGACTGCAAACGTCCTTCGACAAAAACAGGACGTCCTTTTTGAAGATACTGATTGCACACCTCGGCTTGGCGATCCCATGCCGTAACGGTGATAAAGCACGTTTCTTCTTTTGGCTCTCCGGCTTTATCCTTGTATCGTCGATTGACGGCCAACCGTAAATTAGCCACAGCTACGCCGCTAGGGGTATAGCGCAATTCAGGATCTTTTGTTAAGTTGCCAATTAATAAAACCTTGTTTAAACTTGCCATGGATGCCTCCTTGTCAATTGAGCGATCGAACTTATTCTTGAGATTGGAAAATAGCGAAACGAAGGATATCTTCATTCAGGCTCAAGGCCCGCTTGACCTTTTCAATTACGCTTGTGGCTGATTCAAAAACAGTCAAGTAATAAGACCCTTCCCATTGTCGCTTAATGGTAAAAGCCATTTTTTGCTTATCCAGCCAAAGTTGATTGTTAATAATTTTTGCTCCGCTTTTTGTGACCGCATCCGCCACTTGATTGTTGATTTCTTCTTTCTTCTCGTCTTCAAGCTGAGCATCAAGAATGACTACTAACTCATACTTACTCATTGCGTGTCCTTTTTGTTGATTCAGATTTGTTGATCATGTTTGTTTTTTCTGTTAAAACGACTCATGCTCCGGGTTGTGCCTTCTTGAATCCATAAACGACAGCACCCCAGCGCCTCTTCGATTATTCCCTCCAGCTTCTTTTTTTCCTGTGATCCAAATTCCGAAAGAACATAATCGCTTGCTTCTTGGCCGGGAGGACATCGTCCGATTCCTAATCTCAGGCGCGCGAATTCTTTGGTTCTGAGTTGTTCAATCAGGGATTCAAGACCCTTATGCCCCCCGCTGCTTCCTTGCGCTTTGAGTCGCAAAACGCCAAAGTCCAGATCAAGATCATCGCAGACGACTAAAATATTCTCGAGAGCAATCTTCTTCTTCTGAACAAAGGCCTTCACCGCACGTCCTGAGAGATTCATGAAAGTCAGGGGCAAAAGGAAATAAACCTTCTCATCGTCAACCGTTGTGCGGGCCACAAAACTTTTAAAGATCAAACTTTTCTTAAAGCGGCACCGGTTCTCTTGGACCAATTGTTCAAGCACAAGAAAACCAAAATTATGTCGGGTACGAGTATAAGCCTTGCCCGGATTTCCGAGGCCAACAATAACACGCGTTTGCGGCAAAGTTTATTTTTCCTCTGCCTTGGCTTCTTTTGCCTTGGCTTCTTTTGGTTTTTCAGCGGCCTTTGACTTGTCCGTGGCCGTGGCTCCTTCAGCGGACTCTTCTTTCTTCTTCTCTCGAATGACTTCCGGCTCCTCAGGGCCTTCGGCAACCTCAGCCGCTTCAAGTTCTTCTTTTCTCGGGGGAACCACCGTGACAACAATCCCTTCCGGATCATGTTTCGTTTTGACGCCCTCCGGCAAAAAAAGATCCTTGACGTGAATACTCTCATTGAGTCCCAGCTGAGCTACATTCACTTCAATATTCTGGGGAATTTTCGTTGGTAAGCAGACCACTTCTAATTCCCATAAGTGTTGATCCAAAGAACCGGCGTCTTTCTTCACGCCGACAGCCTCGCCTTTGACGACAATAGGAACCTGCACCTGCAATTCCTTCGTCAGGGAGATCCGATGAAAATCCACATGCAATATTTTATCCGTCACCGAATCAAGCTGAATTTCTTTGATGATCGTAGAATAGTCTTTGAGTTTTTTATCGCCATCCAAAACATTCAAGTGAAGAACAATGCTTTCACCCTTGTGTTGGCGCTCGATACGCTCAAAGGTCCCCCGGTCAATTTTGACCACGGTCGGCTTTTGGCTTTCTCCGTAAACGACCGCCGGAATAAAATTATTCTTGCGGATCTCTCGAGAACCCCGCGTTCCCACTTCATTTCTGATTTGTACATCAAGTTTTAATTCTTCCATTGTTTGTTAACCACCCTTTTCTTATGTTTCGTCAAATAAGCAACTGACGGATTGTTCCATATGGATCCTTTTGATCGCCTCAGCCAATAAGGAAGCAACGGTTAAAACCTTGATTTTAGGATCCTTTTTCTCTTCACCCAAAGGAATACTGTCGGTAATCACCAATTCCTTCAAGGCCTTACAATTGTGTATTCGGGAAATCGCCTGCCCTGATAGGATTCCGTGGCTGACCGCGGCATACGATTGGCTGACGCCTTTCTTCTTCAAGGCCTCAACGGCTTCGACAATCGAACCGGCGGTCGCGACGATATCATCCACAAGGATAGCTGTTTTTCCCTTGACGTTTCCGAGAATATGCATGACTTCTGTTTTTTCTGGACTTGTACGGCGTTTATCCACGATCGCCAAGCAGGCGTTAAGTCTTTTGGCATAGGCCCGCGCCATCTTAATGCCGCCCACATCAGGCGAAACCACGACAATATCTCTTATTTTCTTGCGTTTAAAATAATCCGCAAACACATTGATCGCATACAAATGATCCACCGGAATATCAAAAAAACCTTGAATTTGACTAGCATGCAAATCCATGGTCAAAATACGATTGGCGCCCGCTGCCGTCAACATATTCGCCACAAGTTTGGCGGTGATCGGAACGCGGGGCTGATCCTTCCTGTCCTGCCGTGCATAACCATAATAAGGAATCACGGCCGTGATTCTTTTGGCGGAAGCCCGTCGGGCCGCATCGATCAAAATCATTAATTCCATGATATTCTCATTGGGCGGCGGACAGGTCGGCTGAATAATAAAAACGTCTTTACCGCGGATATTTTCTTTGAGCTGAACACGAATTTCTCCTTCGCTAAATCGTCCGACAAAAACTTCTGTTGGGCTCACCTTTAATTTCTGACATATCTTTTTGGCGAGTTGAGGATTCGCGAGTCCTGGAAAAATGGCTAAATTATTCATTTGATCGTTCTCCTTGAAATCATTCTTGCGGGAACCCCGACGACAATGCTTTCTTTAGGGATCGTTTGATTCCTCGTGACCACAGAACCGGCTCCTGTAACGGCTTTTTCTCCGATGGAAAGCGGCGCAATGAGAATCGAGTCCGATCCGATAAAAGCATCATCCGCAATGCGCGTCGTGTTTTTATCTTTTCCGTCAAAATTGGCCGTGACGACCCCTGCGCCAATATTCACTCGATCGCCCACAATAGCGTCGCCCAAAAAGCTAAAATGCTTCATAAAACAGTTCTTACCCATTTTCGCGCGCGATACTTCGGTAAAATTTCCGACCTCGGTTTCATCAGCAATGCGCACACCCGAACGGATATGACAGAAAGGCCCGATCTTACAGCGTCGGCCGATGAGCACATCACCCTCGATGATCGAGAAAGGATAAATCGTTGTCTCTTGCCCGATAGTAACATCGTGATCGATAAAAACCGTATCCGCATCGCGAATCGCCACGCCCTGATGCATCAGGCGATCCAGGATCCTTTGACGCATGATCTTTTCGGCTCTGAGCAAATCTTGGCGCGTGTTGATACCAAGTCCCTCGGTCGCATCCTCGGTTTGAAGAGTTTCGACCTTGGCGTTATTGTGCACAAGAAACTCAACAACATCGGTTAAATAAAATTCTTTCTTTTTTTGATTGAGATTAACGGCCTTGACGGCTTTCTGAAGTATCTGGCTGCGAAAACAATAAACGCCCGTGTTGATCTCTTTGATGGATTTCTCATCCTCAAGGGTATCTTTTTCTTCCCGAATAGCCAAAATAGAATTATTCAATCCCCGGATAATGCGACCGTATCCTCTTGGGTCATTGACGGCGCACGAAAGAAGCGTGCAATCCGCCTTGGTCTGTTGATGGAATTTGATCAATCGACCGATTGTTTCCTTGGTTAAAAGCGGAGTATCAGCGCAGAGAACAAGAATATCGCCCTTAAAACCCTTTATCAAAGGAAGGGTTTGCTTGACAGCGTCCGCGGTTCCCAATAGTTTTCTTTGGATCACAACGCGCATATTCTTCTGAAGCTGTCTTTTGATAAGATCGCTTTGATGTCCCAAGACGATATATGTTTTCAAAGAGCCGAGCGAGCGGACGAGATCCGTATTATATTGAATCATCGGTCGTCCGCAGAGTGAATGTAAAATTTTCGGCGTTGCGGATTTCATCCGTACGCTTTTTCCTGCTGCGAGTATAATGACATTCAATGATTGCATGGTCTTATTGGTTGAAGTGCTGCCCAAACTTGACTTCTGACGAAATGTGAAACACAAAAAAGTGATGTTTCTGATTAAACTTTATAAACTTCGCAAAAGGACATTTATGATTTCTTGGCATCTCTTTTACTGATGCATAGCTGACTTTTAGCTTTAAACGCCGGATATACTAAGTTATCGTCAATGGCTAACCTATCTAAATGCTTTTTAACTTCCTTTAATAATCTAATGGTTTTCCGGCAGGATACACAAGATTTATCTCTACCGTGTTCCATTGTCACTAAGTAAATTGCAGCCTCTAACGCGTCATCAAATGTCATTTGGTTTGGGTTTTTATATTTTCTCGCCACAGTTACAACTTTTTGAGTTTATCTTTATCGCCGTCGATTAATGCTAATTTCTTACATCGTGTCCAACCTTTAATTTAAGCCCCACGTTTTAAAGCCTCTTGTTTTGTTAAATAGGCTTCTCGATAAACAATATCAATCGCACCTAGAGATTTTGCGTAATGTCCACCTTTACCCGAACGATGTTCTCTCAGTCGACGATCCAAATTATTGGTTATTCCCGTATAAAGACTCAAATCTTCACATTGAATAATATACATATATCATGTCATGGTTCGACTCGCCCCTTCGGGGCTCGCTCACCACACTTCGCCTCGATCAAAGGCATCTTACCTTTTAACTTGCACTGAGCGAGGCCGAAGGCCGAGTCGAAGTGCTGCCCAGCCAGGATTCGAACCTGGAAAACGAGATCCAAATTCTCGCGTGTTACCATTACACCACCGGGCAAAAGAACAAATGAATTATGAGACCGCTTTTCCTGGAGGATTCCCTTGCCTGGACGATCCTTTGGCGGCCTCTTCTTTGTAGGCCTCCAAGATCTTTGTCTGGAGATATTCGCGAAAATGCTGAGTGACCGGATGAGCAATATCGCGATGCTCTGCCTTTGCGTCTGGTTCTGCCGCAGTGGCTGACGGGCTTTTTTCAGGTAGGCTCGCCCCGCATTTATTGCAAAATTTGCTTCCTACTTCGTTCTTAAAACCACATTTGGGGCAGGGAGATTTCATCTTGCGAGAAGGCATGGCAATGAATAATCCATTGGACCCTTGGATCACCTTGATGTTGCGCACGACAAAGGCATTATCAAAGGTCACCGTGGTGTACGCCTTCAATTTCTTGTCTTGGCCTTCTTTAAGAAAGACCCTTATTTCTGTAATCTCCATGGCTGCGTTCCTCCTTTTCACAAGGTCCTAACGATAAAAACCCGCTGATACCTTTTTTTGAGCAAAACAGCGTATTGTTTAGCTTCACGCTTTGATCCGACAACGGCAAAAAGAGCTGAACCGCTCCCTGAAAGGACAGCATTTGATGCAAGTTTTCCAAGAGTCTTCTTTAATTGAAAAAGCTTTGGATACTGCTTGAAAACAACTGTTTCTAAATCATTTGAAAGAAGTTTTCCAAGGCAAACCGAGTCCTTCTTTCTCAAAGCATGAGTTAAAATATTAACATCATCATATCCCTTTGTCAACTGCAATTTAAATGCTCCAAATGCCTCGCGTGAATAGACTTTTAGCGCTGGGACAACCAAAATATGCCATACTTTTTGCTTTAAATTGAGCCTCTGGATTTCGTCTCCTCTCTTTCGTCCGATGGCCCAACTGCAGTCATGCAAGAAAAAGGGGATATCGCTTCCGAGAGTTTTTGCATACTCAATCAATTCCTCTCTTTTAAGGTTTAATTTCCAGAGTTTATTTAGACCTAAAAGAGCTGTGGCTGCATTACTCGAGCCTCCGGCCAAGCCAGCTGCGATAGGGATATTCTTTCGGATGGTGATATCAACGCCGTCAAGAAGAGCGAACTCTTCTTTCAGGAGGCGGGCGGCTTTATAAGCGAGGTTTTTTGGCCCTTTTGGCACATGCGCATCCTGGCAGAAGATGCGAATCTTTCCCGACTTATTAAGTCGCAAACATATTTGATCGCACAAATCAATCCGCTCAAAAAGGGTCACCAGATCGTGATACCCGTCTGTTCTTTTCTTAATGATTTTTAGAAAAAGATTGAGTTTGGCAGGAGATCGAAGAGAAATGCTTTTCATGGAGGTCGATGATCAATCCATTCGCTTGAAATTGAGCTGAAGGTTATGCTACTGCCGACGTTAAAAAATAATTAAAGCGCTTGCTCACCTTTTTTGAGGGCCTTGAGCTTATTGATGATGCCTTCCCGGTCTGGAGCTAATTCAAGCGACTTTTCCCAGTTTTTCTTGGCGCTATCCTTCTGTCCCATCTTATAATAAACATCGCCTAAATGCTCTAAGATAATCGTATCCGCAAAAAACGAATTGGCCTGTTCAAGGGACTCCAAGGCCTTTTCATACATACCTTTTTTGTAATAAATCCACCCCAGGCTATCTAAGAAAGCGCCGTTTTCCGGTTCGATGGTTAATGCCCTTTGGATCAGTTCGATCGCCTCATCCAGATGAACACCATCTTCGGCATAAATATACGCAATGGAGTTCAGGCTATTTTGATGGTCGGGATCAAGCGAAATCGCCTTCTTGAAGTAGATGACCGCTTCGTCTCGTTGATTCAAATCAATACAAAGGGATCCCAGCAAAAAAATGATTTCGACATTATCCGGCTCGAGCTTTGAGATGAGTTTGAATTGCTCAAGGGCCTTGTCAAATTTGTTCTGGGAGTAGTAGAGTTGCCCTAAATAGGCATAGATTTCTATGCTTTCCCGATCCGTATGAGGAAAATTCACAAGGATTTTCTCGTATTCTAAAGCGGCCTTGTCAAATTCTCCTTGTGCCGAATAAATCAAGGCCAGAAGATAATAGGTTTGAAAACTCTTTGGGTTAATGTCTTGGGCATGCCCAAGAGTTTTGACGGCGTTATCAAATTGACCGACGCGTGCGTAATTAGCCCCTAACTTTAAATTTATCGCAAAACTATCCGGATCAAAACGCAAGGCTTTCTCATATTCTGAGATCGCTTCTGTCGTCAAATCATACCAGTCAAAAACGAGGCCCATCAGATAATGTGTAATGCTCTGAGCGGTAGGTTTTTCTTGAGAGGCGGCAAACGTCTCTTGCGATGAAAGGCAAATAAGGAAAGTCAGGCCAATGATCCAGATCAAGGTCCATCTGGCCTTTGCGAAAAATGTCATAAGCTTACGATGAACCTTAGGAGTGATCGCGTTTCTTGAGATGACGCTTAGATTTTCTTAATTTTTTTCTCTTGTGCGTTCTGATTTTCCTACTTTTTCTTTTTCGTCCACACGGCATAGCTTGACCCTCTTTTCATCAATACACCAATTTATTAAGAGAATACTCGATGATTCCCTGCGCTCCCGCTTCTTTCAGCTGAGGAATCAGAATTCTGACAGTTGTTTCTTCAATCACTGTCTCCACGGCAAACCAATCTTTCTGACTTAAAGGAGAAATGGTCGGATTTTTTAACGAGGCCAAAAGACCAAGAATCTTATTGAGATCTTTCTTTTGAACGTTAAGCTTGAGACCCACCATGTTGTCCGCCGCCATCGCTCCTTGAAGGAGCATTACCAATTGCTGCATTTTTTTTCGTTTCCAGGAATCCTGAGTCGCTTTTTTATTGGTGATAAATTGCGTGGTCGATTCGCAAATCGTTGAAACAATACGCAATTTGTTGGCCCTTAAACTCCGTCCTGTTTCGGTTAGCTCTACAACGGCATCAACGAGCCCGGAGGCCACTTTGGCCTCGGTCGCTCCCCAGCTAAATTCGACGTCCGCATTCACTTTATTTTTTTTCAAATACTTCTTTGTCACATTAACAAGTTCGGTCGCGATACGCTTGCCTTTCAAATCCTTGACAGATCTTATGGTCGAGCTCTCCGGGGCAGCTAAAACCCAGCGCACTTTAACGGAACTCTCCTTAGCATAGAGCAAATCCGCTAAGCGCACGACTTTTGAACCGTTTTCAAGAATCCAATCCTGTCCTGTAATTCCGCAATCCAGGGCTTCGTCTTCGACATAGCGTGACATTTCCTGGGCTCGCAAAAGAACCGGTTCGATTTCCGGATCATCAATGCCCGGAAAATACGAACGCCCTGAAATAAAAATTTTGAATCCAGCTCGTTCAAAGACTTTAATCGTGGCCTCCTGGAGACTTCCTTTGGGTAGACCTAGTTTAAGTTTTTTCATGTTTGATCTTTCCTTTTGTCTTCAAAATTATTTATAACGTAATTAATACCAAACCTTTATAGCGATGGGATTCTGAAAATGACGTGGACATATTATACATAGGGCCAAATATATTGTAAAGGACTTTCATGCAAACGGCAACGTCAAACGGCAACGTCATAAAATCTTATATATTACTATTTCTTGGATAATACGATTTGACTGAGAGGAACGAATTGAAGCTCGGTTAAGAGCTTTTCCAGTCGGTCTTGAGTCCTGTCAAGATAAAGAGAACGGAAAAAGCGATAACTCCACGGCACTTTGGGTTTTGGCGATTCTTCATCCATTTCCCAGCATCGGATATAGGCATTGACGGCGATATTTTGGCTATTCAGCTGATCAATCGCTTTTTTCGTTTGCTGAATCGAAAGCAATCGCAGATAAAGACCGCCGGCGACAGGATAGTTGTCCCCCAAAAATCTTACCGTCGATGGAGGAAATTCAATCAGTTCTTGGCGAACATGATATTGTACGCGCGGGGCATTGGGAATACCATAGCGAGGATGCAGCACGGGGTAAATGCTGGAATCATACTTGATGCCGACTTCCTCTAGAATACCCAAGGCCCACAGGCAGTTTTTCACAATGGAGAAGTTAGGCGCCCGATATCCCAAAACAGGTTTGTTGGTGAGGGCGCTTAAAATGTCCATGGATTTCCTAATATCCTCCCGAAAAGATTCAGGCGTGTGCTTAAAAACCTCCAGAAATTGATAGCCATGGCTGGCGACCTCATGACCTTGCGCATCCATTCTTCTGACTAAGCCAGGATAACGCTCGGCGATGACCCCCAACACAAAGAACGTGGCTTGGGTTTGCATAACTTGCAGGAAATCAAGAACCCGTTCTGTATTTTTCACGATACGGGATTCGAGGGTATCGCTTAATCCTGCCGGATATTTGGTCCCGGCGATATGGTACCATTCCTCAATATCGATCCCTAAGGCATTCAGCATAACTCCACTCTCATTTTAGGAATAAGGCCTTTCCCTATTAGGTCTTTTGACTCGACGCCAGAAAAGACGGGCCATTCTTTTTTGGATTGATAAATATCTCTTAACTTAAAGCAAGACAAATAGATGATGAAAAAGATTGAATGGCCCAGGTTCTTTCATTCAACCTAAATAAGAAAGAACCTAAAAGACAACGGTAGTTTATCCGGTAGTTTATCATAGGTAAAATTTCTTGTCAAAGCGCACTTTGATGGATATAATGAGTAAATTCTTCAAAAGTTAAGAAATCGATTTCTTAACACTTCTTATCCAACCATTCATTAAAAGGATTCCTATGTTAAAAGTTCTTCGCAAAAAAGGCGTCATGAAAAAAGTGCTCTGGGTCGTGGCCGTCGTCATTATTATTTCATTCGGATTCTTCGGGACGGCCAATTATCTGAATAGACGACGCGGCGTTTCCTATGCGGGTCATATCTTTGGCCGTAAAATCAGCTTTGACGACTTCACCGATAGCTACGCTCACACCCGTAACCAAGCGATTCTTCGCTACGGAGACAATTTTTACCGCATTCAAGAACGACTGGATCTTGTCGCGGAAACGTGGGATCGATTGATTCTTCTGCATGAAGCCAAGAAAAGGAACATCCGCGTCTCTGATCAGGAGGTCGTTGCAGCCATCCAGGATTTTGAATTTTTTAAACGAGACAGCCAGTTCGATCAAGAGCTTTACGACATCATTTTGCGCCGCGTCTTTCAAACTCAGCCGCGGAATTTTGAAGAGGGTATCCGCGAGTCTCTCCTGTTTCAGAAATTATACGAACAGGAAACCGAGAACCTCGCGCTCACAGACGAAGAAATCAAAGAACAATATCGATTAAAAAACGAGAAAGTCCAGGTCAGTTATATTTTATTCCTGACAGATGACTTCAAAAAGCAGGTTAATCTGGATCAGAAGGAAGTCGAAAACTATTTTCTTGAGCACAAAGAGGATTTTCGCTCACCCGATGCGATTAATCTTCAATACATCGAATTTGCTTTTCCGGCCGAAGCGACAGACGATCAAAAAGCCGCAATCGCGCTCAAAGCGCAAAGTGTATTTGACCAACTCATCGATCAAGAAGACTTTGAGGCCGTTAGTCAAACAAACGGTTTGAAAATTCAGGAAAGTGGTTTTTTCAGCCGAGAAAACCCAAAAATCACCATCGGATGGTCCATGGATCTTTTGCAGAAGGCCTTTGCTCTCAAGGCCGGTGAATTCAGTGATCCCATTGAAACGCCTCAAGGCTATTACATCCTGAAATTTAAGGAAAAAAGAAACTCTTACATTCCTGAACTGAAGGAAGCGCAACCCAACGTCAAACAGGTTCTCATCCTCCAGAAAGCCAGTCTGCTCGCGCAAGAAAAAGCCAACGAAATGCTTGCCAAAACAAAAGAACGAAGGCAAGCTCATCCCGATGAACCCTTTGGAGATCTGGCCAAAAATCTTGGATTAAGCATCGAGCAAACCACACCTTTTATGCGCGGAGAATATATTCCTAAAATCGGGCTCGACAGAGAATTTCAAGAGGCTACCTTTTCCTTAAATAAAGATCGTGCAATGAGCGAAGTCATTAAAACGTCCAAAGGTTACAGTATTATGCACTTTGACGACCTGATCGGCGTTGATGACAAAAAATTTGACGAGGAAAAGGAAGAATTTGCCGCATTTCTTCTTGAGCAGAAGAAAAACCAAGCGTTTACGCGATTTATTCTGGAACTGCGGTTAAAGGCCCGCCTGGAAGATCATATTTCTCAAATGAAGAAGGAGCAGGAATGAACCTCCCTGCCATAAATGGCAGGGTATCTTTGAGGTATTCCTTGAAGGTTCATTCTCCGAAGCCGAACACTCAAACCCTACTTCGCTCCAAAACTTTCGTTCTGCTTCGTCCGCCATTGATTCATTGGCGGACTTCGCAGAACTCGTTTGGGAGCTTCGTAGGGTTCTCCTTCGCCTTCATCT
>JBDRMG010000018.1:0-71793 GCA_043812495.1 Candidatus Omnitrophota bacterium
TTAGATTGCAATCCACCAAATTATGCTGTTTTTCTCACACAAATTATCAATCCAACGTGAGCCTCTAGGGGACGTTGACAGCCTCTAGCAGCCTCTAGGGGACGTAAGCCTCTAGGGGACGTTGATTAACAGCCTCTAGGGGACGTTGATTAATTCATGACTTCACTAAGTTTTTCTTTATCCTTACTTTAATACTTTAATCAACGTCCCCTAAGTTTCTAAGTTTTCTTCCCCTAAGTTTTCCTAAGTTTTTCCCCTAAGTTTTCTAAATTTTAAACGCTTCATCAGTTTTGTCTCGGAAGTGTGCTTGCCCTCGCTATGCCGTAAATACTCATCGAGGATTTTGCCGACTGTCCAGTTGGTCAGTATCTTCTGATAACGGACAAACTGATGAACGCGTAAGGTGCCTTGATTGATTTTTGATCTGATTAATGTAAGGAATTTTTGGTAAGAGACAGGATTATTTTGTGTTCTATTCTCTGCCTGAGCTTTATTGATCGGAAAGCTGTTCATTTATTTAATTATATCATCAACCAAACAAGCAGAATACAGAGAACTTGAGAATCTGCTGCGATGGAGTCGGCGCATGCACTGTCTCAAAGCCAACACATCCCTTGAATTGAATACTTTTAAAGAGTACAATTATTTATAATTATTGACTTTCTCTTTATTAAAGGAACGGTGGAAGTCAATATTAGGTCTTCTTTCTCGTATAGAGAGAATATTATTGACTGTTCCATTAATAAGGAAAAGACCAATAAAATGACAAAATTATTCCAAAAAACTTTTATCATTTTCTCTGCGGTATTATCCGCAACATCTGTAATCACTTCCTTGGCTTTCGGACAAAATTCTTTGATTGCGACCGTGCAGAGATCTCTTCCTTCGATAGTTCAGGTGGAATCTCAAATCACAGGCGCCTATCAATCCAAAGGATCCTCGGCCGCTATTCATAAAGAATCCGGCCGGTTGATTGTTTTAAGAAACGTTAAAACCGCCCAGTACCATCGAGATGGCGCCGGCGTTATCATCGACCCTCGGGGATTGATCGTCACCAATCATCATATCGTCAGCGAAGCCAATAAGATTGCCATTATCCTGAATGACAAGCAGGTCGTCTCCGGTCAGGTGGTTTGGAGCGTGCCTGAAAAAGATGTAGCGATCGTACGCATCGATCCGCCCTATCCTTTGCGCGCCATTGCCTTTGCCGATTCGCAAGGCTTGCGCCTGAAAGATGAAGTGGTCACGGTGGGCAATTCCCCTGTTTTAAAACAAACTATTTCCGGCGGAAAAGTCATTGGCCTGGGGACCAACGCGTCTTCAAACAGCCGCGGGCAAAGAACCAATGATATGCTTCAATTGGATATTAATTTGTATAAAGGCGACAGCGGCGGGCCTGTTTTAAACCGCGAAGGGCAATTGGTCGGTCTGATGGTCGCGGGTCAAGTCAAAAAGGACCGCTCCAGCTTTGCGATTCCGTCCAATACAATTCGAATGGAATATATAAAGTATTTAGAAACCCTGAAGTGATTTTTTATTATGCGCAATAAACGTATTCGATCGTCCATCCTTTTCGTCCTCAGCGCCCTGATCATTCTCGGCTGCGGATTGTATTTTCGCTTCTATCCTTTAACCCATTATATCGATTCAGATTCCTACGAAAAAGGAACGCTCTTGGTCGTTTCGCGTTTAAGAACGCGGGCCGCCCAGCAGGTCGCTGAAGCGTTTCCCCGTCTGAGCGGACCTGAAAAAGACCGACTCGCCAAAGAGCAGTTTGACCGCATTATGCGTGAGGAAAACGAGAATGTCCGTAAAACCATCGATGTGGCCTCCCGGAATGTCAGCCGCACAAGAGCCTCAAAACCTCCCTTCTATCTTCTTGGCTCTGATTCGTATAATTATTATGGGCTGACGAAGAGAATCGTCCAAAAGGGAGCCATCAGCGACACCTTCAAGGGTAGTAAATTTTATAATGAACTGATGGTCGCCCCCTTAGGGCACATGGAACCCCTCAATCTTCATCCCTTCGCGGGCTATTTACTTTATCGTATCCTAGAGAAGCTTGATCCAACGATTCCTCTGATGACAGCGGTAAGTTTAACGCCTGTGATTCTCGCAGCCCTGGCCTTGCTGGCCTTCTTGATTGTGTGCTCCATCCTCGATTACCCCAAGTGGTCCGCGCTGATCGGGTCATTTCTTTTCTTTTGTTCTCCGACATTTTTAAAAAGAAGCGCCTTTGGCTGGTACGATAACGACCCTTATAATGTTTTGTTCCCTTTGGTGATCCTCGGGTTGATATTGGCAGGTTTAAGAAAAATTCACGACGTCAAACAAAGCGTTTTGCTGGCTATTCTCTGCGGCCTGAGCATGACCCTCTATGCTTATTTCTGGCACGGATGGGTCTTTCTCTTTGGGCTTTTATTGACTGCGGGATTTTTCATTATTCTCTATCATTCACTTTTTATCAAGGAACCCGCGATTGGCAGGCATCTTTTCCTTTATTTTCTGGCTTTTTCTTTTACGACGATTCTGGGAATTACCTTTTGTTTTGGGCTCAATGAATTTTTTGTTCTTTTTCAGGAAGGCTTTAAGGCCCTGAAGAATTTCACCAATCAGGAACTTTCGTTATGGCCTAATTTGTACATTGCGGTCGGAGAATTGAGGCGCCTGCCGTTGGATGAAATTCTCGCACTCAACGGCCAGAAACTGTTTTTTGTTTTTTCTTTGCTTGGATTTGTTGTAGCCGGCTTTAAGGCATTCCGATCGCCAAATCCCAACAGGTTTTCAACTATTATTCTCGGTGTACTCATCACGTCTTGTTTTTATCTGACCCTAAACGCCCAGCGATTTGCCTTGCTGCTTCTTGTTCCTTTAAGCTTATTTTTTATTGAGGGTCTTCGCGCCTTTGTTGCATTCTTCAAAAACCTGATCGTTCAACGCTTTGCTTCGCACGCTTGGCCACGCATCACTTTTTTGATTATGGGTATTGGCCTTCTTGGCGTAATGGCAACCACTTGCTTGCGCAGCGCTCAAGTCACCATGGTTGGATGGCGGGCTATCTATCATGACACATGGGATCGAGCCTTAGAGTTTCTCAAGAACAATACACCCAAAGAAAGCATTATTACGTCGTGGTGGCCACCGGGCCATTTTATTACATCGATGAGCGAACGCCGGGTGACGTTTGACGGGGCCACCCTTAATCAACCTCAAGCCTACTGGGTCGCTTATTTGTTGATCACCGATAATGAAAAAGAAGCCGCGGGAATCTTGCGTATGCTTAATACAAGCGCGAATGGGGCGGTTGAATATCTCCAGGTGCAAGGATGGCCTCTTGCGGCAAGCGTGGATCTTTTAAGAAAGATTGTTGTGCAAAATATACCTGAGGCCGGCGAAACACTAAAGAACGCATCTTTCTCGGGCAATCAAATTAAGGAAATTCTCAAGCTGACGCATGGTCAACCGCCGCCATCTTACATTTTTTTGTATAATGAGTTAATCGAGAAGAATATTGAATTGAGTTTTGTGGGCCGATGGAATTTTCAAAAAATCGAAGACATTAACAAAAATAAGCAAAAGCTCGCGAAAGTTGCGCGGGAACCGAAATATTACGTCAAATATATATGGGATTTGATCGGAGGTCCTCCGCGCTACAGCACCCTTGCCCAGCTTTCGCGCGAAGGGCAAAAAGTCATCTTTGAACAAGGCGTGATGGTGGACATTAAGGACCTGACTTGTCGCATTGCCTCAGCCAAATATGGCCAGGGAACTCCGCGCAGCCTTTTTACTATTCAGAATAATCGAGTCATTGAGAAAGTATTTCCTGCGGCCAATCTATCCTATTCGGCTCTTCTTCTCAGCGACGAGCATGTCTCTAGCTGCGTGCTGCTCGATACCTACCTCGCGCAATCGATCTTCGCGCGTCTTTTCTTCTTTGACGCTAAGGGTCTTAAATATTTTACACCTTTTTACGCCAAAAGAAATCTCACCGGCCGGACGCATATCAAGATTTTTAAGGTCGATTGGGATCGATTCTTTAGCGACCTGAACTCTTCGCCTCATCCATAGATTTTGGTTCATTCTTATTGAGGGTACATCAATGAACCTGATTCCACAGATTTTAAAAAAGATTGCACAGATGTTTTTTATCTGTGTAATCGAATATAATCTGTGAAATCAGGGCCATTCTTCAAATTTCTTTGTTTTCTTCCCTTTCAATAAGTTATGATAAATCTATTATCCTAATTGAGAATGGCCCTAAATTTTCATCAACAATCTATTGTTTTAAATCGCGCAAGCGTTGAATGTGCGCCTGAGAGGGAGAAATAAGGGCGGGGTGCTGCTCTACGCGGACTTCTCCTGCTTTTGGTTTATTGGCCGCGGCGTCTTGATCGGTCTCTTGTTCATCCACATTCATCAATGTTCCTCTTAAACGGATGCGGGTTGTCCCCGCAATGGGAGACACATCGAGAGCATCTTCTTTTTTATCTTCGGGCTTCGGCTCAAGACTCGCGAAAGGCACAATGACTCCTTCCTGCCGTTCGATATCAGGTTTTGCGTTTACTAGCGGCCCCGATGTGGATGACGCATAATAACTGGACCGGACGATATCCTCTAATTGCGTCGCCAATTTATCCTGATCCATGCCGCGTAATTTTGTAATGATCTCAAGAACCATGGGACGCTGATCATCCATAAAATAAGCCAGGCCGAGACCAAAATAGGCATAGGGTATTTTGAGCCGATCCAGAATCTTATTAAAATAATAGATGGCCTTCTGGGGTTCTTGCTTGCCTAATAAATACGTCCACGCGAGCGACAATTGAGCGCTTCCGTCCTGCGGATTGACGGTTAAGGCCTTTTGACAAACGTCTATGGCCTCATCGAACCTCCCTAACCCATAATAGGCTCTTGCCAAATTTACATAGGCCTCCGTATTCTTCGGGTCAATATCCATAGCCGCTTTAAAATACCAAGCCACCTCCGCAAGATCCATGTGAGTTTCTTTGTAGGCCAGGCCTAATTTATTAAAGGCTTCAGCGTTGTTGGGATCTAACTCTATGGCCTTTTCGTAATATTCAATGGCCTTTGAGTAGTTTCCCTGACTGAAAAATTGCTCTCCCTTTTGGAAGACAGAATCCGTCGATTCAGCCAGCCCAAGAGAAGCGGTGCTCAATAAAAAAACAGCGATGAAATAAAAGCAAACTATTCTTTTCATTCTGGCGCCTTCTTTTGCAGGATTCTCTCAAATATACTAGGCTTGATTTCATGCTCCAGTTCGTCTTTGGAGGGCTTTTTTTCTTTAGATTCATTATCTTTTTTCGGCCGAAAACGCTCTGAGGTTTTCTGAGCCGGACCTTCTTTTCCATTCGTCATGGCGTCCCCTTGCACCTGTCCACCGCCTGCACCTTTAGATTTACCGGCACCACTTCCTTGACCAGGTCCGCCAGCTCCTCCTGCACTACCAGATGCATCACCGGTACCCCCAGCTCCAGATCCTCCCATGCCACCGGCGCTTCCCTGATCGCCTGATTGAGTCATGTCTTCTGTAGAAATTTCTTGCGTGATATTCTGAATTTCGGATGCGGAGAAAGCTCCAACGATAACTTTCTTGACGGCCAGCGTAACCGCAACTTCTTCGGCACTTGCCCGTTTAGGGTTGATATTGACCTGGGTAATTTTCAGAAGCGTCGGGGACGTATCGATGAGGTACATGAATCGCGTAACATTCTCTAACGTTCCGTCACATTCAAGATTGGCATAATACTCCACATATCCTCGTTTTTGACGGGAATCCGACGGATTAACTTTAATCAGGTTCACTTTCGCCTCACTCGCTAGTATTTCAATATCTTTGAGAAAGGCGGCAATGATTTCTTCTTCCGTTTTTTGGCCCGCTGAATAATAGATAGAAAAATCCATATTTTCTTTTATGATCTTATCTTTATACAAAAGAAAGCGTAAATCGCGCTTGATGACATTTTTCTGTTCTTCGATCTCATCTTCCAGGCTCGATAAGCGAGATAAAGCCGGCCCGAGAAAAAGGCGGTCAAAGAAGGCTACAAGCACAAAGGCCATCGCCAGATAAAAGATTTTTTTCTCTTGCGGCGTAAGTTTTCCTAGAAATTTCTGAATCAAGAATCACTCCCGGTCATGTTGGTTGTTCGCTTCTTACTCCCCTAAAGGGACCTCTTCGCTTTCAGGTTCATCTTTGGCGCTTTCCAGCTTAAGGGACAACTCAAAACTAGCGACGTCCTTGCCGCGCTCTTTTTTGGCTATCGTTGATGTTGTTTTGACGCTTTTAAACATTTCCGTTTCTTCCAGATCTGTCACTAAAGAAAATACGCGGGACATGGATTCGGAGATACCTTGAAGGGTAATCGTGCCCTGTTCGTCGATCGAGACGCTGTTCAGATAAATTTCATCCGGAACGATGCGATAAAGCTCGTCCAAAACGTTCAGGCCAATTAAACGGCTATTGAGATAATCTTTGATAATACGCGTCTTGGAGGCCACTTGCTCGAGAGACTGCGCTTCTTGCCTTTTGTCTACGTGGCTTTTGTTTAAATAGTCTAAGGTCATTCCCCGAAAATTGATTTTGCTCAAAAACATAAAACAGACAAATGCCAAAATAAGGCCACTGAAGGTGCAAAACTTTATGACCTCACGCCCTTGCTGTTCAATGGCTTTCTGCATTCTGACTTCTTCGGGCGTAAAATCCATGCGGCAATCTTTCATAGAAAGCAAAGGCGAAATGACGTCCACAAATGATTCTCCGCCTGATTCCCGAATGATTTTCTTGGTCATCTGATTGACCTTGATATTATCCAGATAGGGAACAATTTTCACATTCGCTTTGAGTTCTTTCTGCAGAATCGGTTGTAATTCCTTGGCCTGGTCCGTATCATCAGTCAAGATATAGCTGTCCGGCATCTTTTCGATATCCTCATTCTGATAGGATTCGATTGACTTTTTCAGCTCAGCGACGAATTTGTCATAACCCGTCGGGCCCTCTTCGATCATCTGTTTGCTTCCTAAAGGAATATTGCGACAGGCCACGACTTTCCCGTTAAGACAAACGGTGAAATCCGTCGAAGTAGATCCGATATCCACAATACCGGCCGGAGTGTTCGCGGCGGATAGCCCCTGGACCTTCGAATAAAAATGAGAAATGCTCTCAGGAGCAAAAAGCACTTTATCCAAACTCAATCCCGCCTCTTGGGTCACGGTGAACTGCTTTTTGATGATATTTCGATTGACGATCACCATGAGAAGTTTGCTGTAATTTTTTTGGTAAACGCCGATATTGATATAATCTATGATGATTTCTTCGCGAGAGTACGGGGTATGGCGGCCTGCCTGCAGATTGGTAATCGATTTAATTTCTTCGGGATCAACGGAAGGAATCTCGATATTCTTGGTCGTGGTCACATTGGAGGGAATCACGCACAAGGCAAGCGGCTTTTTTACGTTAAAATCATTTAAAACGGACTTAATGATCGTCGGGAGTTCCTCCGGCGAAATCCCCCGGATATCGCGCTTGGCAATATGAACGACTTCCTTGGATGACGCAGACATCCTCAAATGGGCCATTTTAATTGTTTCCTCATTGAGCCCAATGGAAATAAAATTTTGATCTTTCTTAAAAATACTCATTGCTCATCTTTCTTAACAAAATCTGCTTTATTGGCTTTTTCAATATTAAAGGAACTGTGGAAGCCAATATTAGGTCTTTTTTCTCATATAAAGAGAATATTAATGACTGTTCCATATAATAAGGAAAAGACCCATAGAGCGCCACGACTTAATTATTCTCCCGGTCCAATTCGTTCCAATATTCGATTTTATCTTGGCCGGCATTATAAACACATCGAATCACTTTTAAAGAATCATCCCGATACAACTTGGCTGAACTCGTAATGGAATAATAGGACGCTTGCCCGCCCAGCAATCCTAGGACCTCCGGAACGATGCGTAATTCCTCCGGATCAATCAGTGAGTTTTCCAGCATGTAAAGAAATAACTGGCTGCCGTTTGTGAAAACAAGATCATCTTCGGTGGCTTCAATTCCATCCGATCCTCGTCGTACCGCTAGGATTCTCTGAATCATAGCTTCCTCCAGGCCGAGGGCCGCTAAAACAACTCCGGAAGCCGTGTTGATATTAATTTGCCCATTTCCGTAAACGGTTAGATATTTTGAAAGTCGATCGTAAATATTTCGGTTGATGCCTTTCACGAGCAGAAGCTCATCTAAGACTTCGAACTGATTATTTTTGATGAGATAAGGAAACTCAAGGTTACTGTAAAATTCATCGGAATAGAAGCCAACCATTTCGCTTTCGTTGACTTCACGCCAGTCAACAATCGACAAAGCTAATTTTGATGCCTTAGCCTCATCGACACCCAAGACCTTCTTAATCAACTCTTTCAAAAGAGAGGCGTTCGCCGTGTTGATATTGATCTTGCGCTCCTCGTCCAAGACTCCAAAATAATCATCATTCTTCTTAACCGTTTCAACATCAAAAGTAATTTTGCAGAATCCCTCCTTCAAATCGATTTGACGAAAAGCCCGAGGATTATTGTGGCGCAGCTGCTTGCCGAACGCTGTATACTCAGGGCCATTTACAGAGAACTCCTGCTGGATAAGAGCGACGGCTTTTTTGACACCGGAAGCGGCTATGAGGTTCAGTTGATCGCGCCGTTCAAGCGTCGATAGCAGCATAATTTTCTGCCTGACGATTGAACCCAGCGTTAGAGCAAAAAGTGAAAGAAGCCCCAAGCTCCACAAGGCCAGAATAAGGATCGTTGCGTTTTTCTTCTTAATGAGCAAGCGGTCAAGATGTTTCATGGTCAACTTCCGACTGGAATAGATATCAGTTTTGTCATTTTCTTTGGCTGCTTGCCTGAAAACTCAATTTCAATCTTAATCAGCGATGGGACAATTCCCTCTGCGACCTCTTTCTCAACAAAACCTTTGGATGTTTCATAAAAGTACGTGCATGTCAAACCCCGAACATCGTTCACCAAAACACGCGATCCTTGATAGCCTTGATCCAACGCCTGGCTATAATTGGCTTGCCGCCGAAGGATTTGATGTTTGAGCGCATCATAAAAGTATTCCACCCGACCGATTTCATCGACAAACTCCTCATCCCCATACCCCTTGGCCTTATCCCCCTTGGTCATGACAGATGCGGCAAAGGAGATGCGATCTTTTTCGGCATCAAAGCGCAGGGAGGACATGTTCATGGTTTTACGCAAATCACCGCTTATTTTATCGAAGAAAATCAGAACATCTTCTTCCTCGATAAAGCGCATCCCCCGATCCCAAATTTTGAGGCCGCTCGATAACGCCTGATATAAAGCCAATCCGACAACGGCCATCATCGATGCCGCCAAAAGGGCCTCGACAACGGTAAATCCTTTTTTCTTTCTTTTTCTTAGCAAGCTGTATAACATGTCTGCCTTATCCTAGGAGCATCACCCGCGAGAAACATATCATTGCTTAGTTTTTTTGACGTGAGTCATGTTTTCCTATATAGGTCGTGCGCGAAATACGGATATCGCGCCCTCTCTCTTGCCAGAAAAGAGCAATATCCAATTGATAGACATTATTTAAATTCTCAACACTGCGAACATCCGTCTGAGTACGAAAATCAACTGGCCGCTGATCGAATAGAACGCGATCGACAGGCTGCTGCATCTGCAGCGGAATATCTCCTTTTTCTTCAAAAACTTTCTGCATAAACGCAATACGATTATCGATCAAGGCCAGAGCGTATAGTCGATGAGTTAAGTGATTCATCGCATCCAGAGAAACAAAAAAGGCTTTATACAAAAGCACGAGGCCAAAAGACAAAATCGCCATCGTCACCATCACCTCGACAAATGTTACGCCGCATTGATTATTTTTTTTGATCATGCGAAAATTCCTAGAGGGCCCAATTGGTAATGTCGTCCTCTTCGTTCGATTCATTCTTTCCTTTTGAATAGAGGTCATAATCGGCTCTGTTTTCTCCCGGCGAAAGATACTGGTAAGGACGACCCCACGGATCAATAGGTTTGCGTTCGATATAGGGACCGTTCCAGTTTGGCGGAAGTGGACTTGTCGTAGGTTTCTTCAATAGAGCGTCCAGGCCCTGGCTGGTGTTCGGAAAATTTCCGTTATCCAGTTCGTAGAGTTTGAGCGCTGTTGATAAGTGCGCGTCAATATCCGCCTTGGCCGCCACCCGTTTGGCTTGTTCCGAGCGACCCGTCAGGCGAGGGATGATCATAGCGGATAACGCGCCGATAATAATCACAACGAGCATGATTTCAATTAACGTAAAACCTCTTGTCGTATTTTTGCTGGTCCTTCGTTGATTGTTGTTTCGTGATTCCATCAATAAACCTCCGTTCATCGAGACGTTGCTCTTAACCACTTTTCCTCTAAGTCTTTTCTCGAGCTGATCGAATAGGTGTAGGCACTGCGCAAGGCCTCATCCATATCCTTTCCTTCCTTAAGATTCCAGCACAAGCGTTCAAACGCGCTGCTTCCGTATGTTCGTATCAAAAAATCGATGATAGATAAACTTTGGGCATAAAATATCCGGACGATGTCCGCGTTGTTCTGTTGATAAATCTGCATTTGGAACAATGTATCAAAAGGAATATGCTGATTCTTTTGCGCTAAAGGCTTCATGATCAATTCACCGAGTCTCTTTCGATCTTTTTCATAGAGTTGCGCAATGCCCTCATCGAACCAAACAGGAAGCGGTCGATCAAACCCGATAAAATCACGTAAAATCAGATGGCTGATTTCATGCGGCAATAAGCCGTCTAAGAATCCATGCTCCTGGCGATAGGTGACAATGATGCGCGATCCGAAAAGCTGAGAATGATGATTGGCGTATCCACGGGACCAAAGAGGCTGTTGCGTATTGTTAACAAACGTTTCTTGATTCGGAAAGATAATGATTTTGGCCCGATCGTTCCATGTCCAGAAGTTGGAATAGCGCGTATACCCGATTTGTGCCGCAATCTTGTCGTAGTAGCTTTCGGCTTTACGCAGAACCCGCCGGGCGGCTGACGTATCTTCTTTAAAATTATAGTAAACGATAAAGTGTTTATCCTTCAGATGCAGCCAGGGTTCGGCGTAAGCCAAGTGCGTCATGAGAAAGATCTGAAAAACAATATAAAGATTTATAGCTATTTTGCGGCTGATCATAAATCACTTCGCAGGCCTTTTATTGGGCTAAAATATCCATTTGGAATATGGGAAGCAGCATGGCAATCACCATAAAACCAACGACAGAGCCCACAATGAGAATCATGACGGGTTCCAGCAAGGCGGTCACGGTCCTGATCTTCTCGTTGGCTTCCTGCTCATAGGAGTCAGCGACATCTCCAAGCGACTCTTCCAGGGATCCTGATTCCTCTCCGATTTTAATCATATCGCAAACCAAGACCGGGAAAAGATCTGTTTTTCTTAAGCTCTCCCCTAGCGATAATCCTTTCTCCAAATCTTCGCGACAAGGCAGGAGGCCTTCCTGAATAAATCCGTTATTTAAAGTCGGAATAGAAATGGTCAGGGCCCTCACTAGAGGAACGCCGCTTTTGATCAATAATTCTAATGTCCGTGAAAAGCGCACAATTTCGCTTTTGGAAATGATATCACCCAAGAGGGGCAAGCGAAGTTTCAGCCGGCTCAACAAAACGCGCCCGCTTTTGGATTTTGCCCACCTGGAAACCGAAACAAGACCCACGATGAGGACGACCGAAATAACGGGCCACCCGCGGCGAATCAAGTTGCTGAGATTAATTAATATTTGCGTTGCCAAGGGAAGCTGTTGCTGCATGCTCGCAAATATATTTGTGAGCCGGGGCATAACAAACGTCAGAATAAAGATAACGGTCGCACAACCGACGATCGCCATAAACGCGGGATAGGCTATGGCCGCACGGACTTTACCGGAAATTTCTTCCTGCTTCTGAAGGTACTCAGAAATGCGAAGCAGCATCTCCCTGAGATTGCCCCCTTCCTCACCGGCTCTGATCATGGCGATGTAAAGGCCGGAAAAAATATTGGGATAGATGGCCAGGCATTGGGAAAAATTCTCTCCATCCTTAACGCGGCTAACGACAGACTGAATCACACCTTGAAAATAGACATTGTGGGTTTGATTCGCCAATAAACTCAAGGCGCGCAAAAGCGGAATACCGGCCTTAAGCAGATTAGCCAGTTGCCGACTAAAAAGATAAATCTCCCTCGGGCGAACTCGTTGCGGCCTTCCAAAGCTTTTTCGTGCTGACGTTTTTGAGCACTCTTCAACGGAAATAGGAATTAATCCTAAGCGATGAACGATGTCAATGGCTTCCTCTTGGTGGCGTGCCTCGAGCGTTCCGGCAACCGTCTCGGTGGCTCCTTTTTTGGCCTTGTAACGATATGTGGGCATAAGATTGATTCCTCTCGTAATGCCTACGGACTGATTCGTGCGTTGACAAAATCTTTGATATGCGCGCGATCAGCGCTCGATATATCAAGAAAATAGACCGCGATACTGTACATATTCGAGAGAACGTCCTCCTCGACGCGGCAAACCTTGGCCAAGCAATCAATGCTTGGCTGATCAGACTTAAAATGTATTTTTAACTCCAGAATCGAACCGGCAGCAATCGAGTAACTCGACGTAAAGAGCAATCCGCCAGCGCTAATGTTTTTTGTCTGCGAGGAATGCTCGATCTCCCCTCGTTTGATCTTTAAATCTTGAGAATCCGTGGATTCCTCTTCAAAGACCCTGTAGCGAATCTTAACTTTTTCTTTGATCCGCGAATAAGCGCGCTGATCATATTCCTTTCTGGCTTGAGTCATGACATTCTTGGAAATGGTGCGAAATTCTCCTATGGCTTCATCGGAAACGGAATGCCCCTTGCCCTCCGGACCCAAGGCCTCCTTGTTTTTGCCTGGCTCTCCTTTTTTCGGACCATAGTCTTCTTTGCTTGTGACATTGAGAATTTCCATAGGTGTCGTGATCCCCTCGACAACCTTTTGCCAACCGTTTTGCCGCAGCGTCATCATGCCTTCCTGCATCGCTAAGTGCTTAATATAGTTGGTCCGCGGTTTTTCTAAGATGGCCGCGCGAATCTTTTCGGTGACGATCAGGACTTCATGGATAGCTGTCCGGCCGTAAAAACCCGTATGGTTACATCGGTCGCATCCCTTGCCGGAATAGAATTTAATATCTTCGATTTTTAATCCCAGAGCTTCGGAAATCTCTTTTTTGACTTCAAGAAACGGACTCATCACTTGATTTTTGCAATAGGGGCAAATCAACCGAACTAAACGCTGGGCCACAAAGGCCTCAACGCTTGAAGCCACCAAATACGGCTCAAGTCCCATATCGATGAGCCTGGTCACGCCGCTAGCCGCGTCATTGGTGTGCAGCGTCGAGAAAACCAAGTGGCCGGTCAAGGCGGTACGAATCGCGATTTCCGCGGTCTCGATGTCCCTCACCTCTCCGACCATGATAATATCGGGATCGTGTCTTAAAATGCTTCGCAGGCCCCGGGCAAAATCAAGATCCACCTTGGCATTCACTTGGATTTGCGTCACCCCTTCCATCTCATATTCAATAGGATCCTCGATCGTGATGATTTTGCGCTCCAGGGAGTTGATTTCATGAAGACAGGCATAGAGCGTTGTTGTCTTACCGCTTCCGGTCGGACCTGTGACAAAAATAATCCCGTGCGGTTTCTTGATGAGTTCGCGAAATTTTTTGACATTCTCCTGATCTAATCCTAATTTCTCAAGGCTCAGAAGCATAACTTTTGACGGCAGGATGCGTAACACCATACTCTCGCCCGACGGTGTCGGCATGGTCGATACGCGCAAGTCCAGGGTCTGATCTTTTGTCTTGACGACGGCGCTTCCATCCTGCGGCAGTCGCTTCTCGACAATGCTCAAATTGGACATGATTTTGATGCGCGAAAGAATGGACGGCAAGAAATGCCTGATATCCGCCGGCAGGTTGGCATCGACCAAAACACCGTCGATGCGATAGCGGAACCTCAGCTTGTTGCGATAGGGTTCGATATGGATATCCGTCGCTCGTTTTTTGTACGCCTCAAGGATGATTTGGTTAACGAGCTTAATGACAGAGGCGTCTTCGGATTTTTTCTCCACGTCTTCGATGGCTTGCCGATCCATATCTTGCGGAGTTCTTCTCGCGGGTTCTTTAGTCAGAATCCTCTCAATGGTATCCGAAGCCAAACCGTAATATTTCTTAAGCATCTCAACGATATCGGATTCCTTAGCAAGAACCATTTTAGGCTGAAACCCCAGGTTCACCCTAATTTCATCCTGAATCTTGACATCCAGAGGCAAGGCTACCGCGCATGTTAAAAACTTCTCTTCAACTTTGATCGGCATAAAACGATAATACCAGGCAAACCGGACAGGGACTTTTTGAACAATGTCCTGATCCATATCGGCTTTTCGGAGATCGATCGTGTCAATCTGAAAGTGTGCGGCACAGACTTTGAGAATTTGGTCTTCGCTCACCAAGCCTTGCGCGACAATATGCGTAGAACAGGACTCGCCGGACAGCTGAACCTCGCGCAAAGACTTTGCGGCCTGCTCCGGAGTCAGAAGATTTTCTCGGACTAAAATTTCCAATAATGTTTTCTCGATTTGCTTAATCATAAGTCGAAATATTATAATTTAATTTGTTTAATCCACCGATTCCGCCAATGGGACATTGACGGAATCGGTGTCAATTCGGCATTATGACTTATGTCGTCCGCCACTGAATCAATGGCGGACTCCATAAGTCATGGCCTCATTGAGATGGAGCGCATGGTGATTGATTAAATTTTCGGAACCTTGCCGATCATATAAAAATCTTCCGGTTTGACCTTATCGAAATCTCCGCTTAAGACTCTTGCGCAGCCTGCAACGTTCTCTTCAATCGTGACAAATTCTCCTTTTTTTCCGGTGAAAACCTCGCTCACGGTAAACGGCTGTGTCATGAAATTAAAAAGCTTCTGCGCCCGTCCGTAAATCAAGCGGTCTTCTTTATTCAACTCCTCAACACCGATAACAGCCACAATACGTTTGAGTGAATTGTATTTGTTAAAGTGAGAAATAACGCTTTGGGCCACATCAAAATGTCTGCGGCCGACAATCGTTGTATCCAAATTAGAACAAGAACTTAAGGTCGGATCAATAGCCGGATACATACCGCGCTGAACTAAATCGCGCGAAAGGACAACAACGCCGTCCAGATAGCTAAAAATGGCCACGACCGCGGGATCTGTCATGTCATCGGCCGGAACATAAACAGCTTGAAGAGCGGTCACGGAGCCACCGCCTTCAATGGAACGGATTCTTTCCTGAACATAACTGACCTCGGAGGCCAGGGTGGGCTGATAACCCGTTTCCGCCGGAACACGTCCCAAAAGCGTAGACACTTCTTGGCCCCCTTGCACAAACCGAAACAAATTATCCATAAACAATAAAACGTCCTTGTTTCTCGATTGAATATATTCCGCAAGCGTAATGCCTGTGTTGACAACTTCGGCGCGCGCCCCGGGCGGTTGATCCATTTGTCCGAAAGCCATCATAACTTTCCCAATCAAGTTATGCTCTGATAACTCGTGAAACAGCTCATTTCCTTCGCGGATGCGCTCACCAATACCGGTAAAAACACAAGCCCCGCTGTGCGCCTTGACAATATTGTTCATCAACTCCAAGATAACGACGGTCTTCCCGCAGCCGGCTCCTCCGAGAATCCCTGTCTTGCTTCCTTTGACAAGAGGAAAAAGCAGATCCAAATATTTCATGCCCGTCTCAAGCACCTCTGCCTTTTCACCCTTTTTTCTCTTCAGATCAAATCCCTGCTGCTTATTGAATTTCCGAATCGGGGTTGTCATCGGGGCATTGATATCCCCTCCTTTATCCAGGGGCCGACCGACCGCATCCATAACCCGTCCAAAACATTCATCTCCGATGGGAATAGCAATAGGTAAAAATGTGTTGTAGCACTCGGAGTTGAGCTGCAAGTTTAACGTATCCATCAAGGAAACCGTCCGAACCACTTCTGTGCTTAAGTGCTCCGCGCATTGTAAGATAATCCTACGCTTGTCAAAGGTATAGGCTTCGATCACATCATAAAGAGCCGGAATATCCTCCAAGCTCTCAAAAAAAACATCAACGACAGGGCCTTGGCAAGAAACAATTCTCCCTTTTCCTTTGCGCTCTTGACCTGTTTGGCCAACAGGGCTTCCTTCAGCCTTCTTCACTGGCTGTTGACTATTATGATCGTTATCCGGCGGAATGTTGTCTTCGGGTCTTTTCGTATCCATTACTTTTAAAAAATCCTCCGCTAATGATATGCTGCTGAGTTCCAATAGAGTCTGAACAATTTATTATCTCTTCGTCATCATTCTCGCTGTAAAGACTTCGCGCATACTTTTGTCAATATCGCCTTTTTTGGCCTTGCCAAAAGACATCTGAACACCTTTTTTTTGCTTCTGCATTTTCTGCAAGCTCGATTCTAATTGCTGAGACTGGGCCGCCGCTTCCGAGATGGCCGTATCATGCAGCATTTCGTAAATACGGCAGACAATCCACATATCGGCCAAGTAACCGATAATATCAACGGGATCAGACTCTTCAATCACCTTCTCGATGGTCTCCACAAAATCGGCTTGTTTGGTTAAGAGTTCCTCACAAGGAAGCAATTTGACAACGCGAGGTTTTTGTATCATAAAGTTCTTTGACCAGGGATAGACAACATTCGCTCGGCCGATTTTTCCGGTCATGATTTGTTCGATCAAATGATCCTTGATGTGGATGGCCGTCTCATAGAGCCCCGTTTCTTCAATATCTTCAAAAACCTTCATCTCGACACCCGGCCTTGCCATCTTAACGGCTCCTTTGCGCCCACAGGCAATCAAGAAAGAGTCTTTGTATTTGCTTTGTTCGCTTAAGGCCGCACGGATAACGCGGCTATTCAGATCACCCATAAAGCCCGCTTCCGACGTGATCACCACGATTCCTGTAGCCGGATTGTCATTGGACACAAGCGGGTGCCTGACCCTTGAAAGACTGATCATGCGGAAAAATTCGACAAAAGACTCCCCAAAACGGGCAAAACGATCTTTTCGGTTGGCCAGCGTATGAAATTTATTGTCCGCAACGTCTTTAAGAACCTGGATGATTTGAAGCAACTCGATAATATCATCCAGATCGCCTTTAATTTTATTGGCTTTTCCCATACAGCAATCCTTTGATCAAGCGCCTTCGGCTCCTTCTTTTAAACTGACAGAAGTTTCCGTAATCAGATTCTGCAAACTTGCGTCCAAGGCCAAACTGCCAAACCGTAAGACCACTCCTCCGATCACCTGAGGATCGACAGTCGTTTTGATATCGATGGTGCGCCCTAATTTCTCTTTAATAATATCGGAAATCTTTTTCTTGATATCTTCGGGCAAAGTACTTGCAACAATGATTTCCGCTGTTTCGATGTCTTTGCCGATTTGTGTCATGTCCACTTTTGTAAGACTCGCGATAAACTCATCGGACAGTTGTTGATTGAGCAGGCCTCTGGCTTTCTCGCTTAAGACCTTCGAAAGTAAATCACCGGCATAGGTAATCATTTTGAGCTCAACTTCTTTTTTGACCTCAGAGCGCATCTGATCTTTTGTTCTCTGAGCCTTGGCGATGATCTCCTCGCTTTCGAACCTGGCTTTCTTGACAATTTCATCCCGTTCGGCCTTGGCTTTTTTATCAGCTTTTTCCAGCATCTTTTTGGTCAGTTCATCGGCCTCTTTCTTTCTTTTCTCAAGTTCCTCATTGGCGGCCTTGATCTTCTGGTCCAATTCTGTTTGCTTGGCCCTGGCTTCTTCCGTTTCGCGGTTAAGCCGTTTGACCGCTCCTTCTGTTTGCGAAACAAAAACATTTCGTAAAGTAAAAATAATGACACCCACCGCGACGACTTGCAGGAGCATAAATTTAAAGATCCACATCCAGGTCATAGTTTGTTGCCTCCCAAATTTAGAATAATCATAATAACGTTCATGGCAGAAATTATTTCCATTGTAATCATTTCTTAATCATTGCGTTTCGGCGAGAATATGATCACTCGCCAAAACTCGACATCACATGGTAAAACGTCAATAACATAGTGACTGAAACACCCTCCACCGCGATGAGCTGAAGCAGAATGCTCATCTGAATAGCCGGTGTTTTACTCGGAAAAAGAGAGATAGCTGCTTAATCATGCGATAACCGATCCAGGCAATAGACACGCAAGGGACCAGAATCATGAAGGCGATGATGGCAACAAGGACTAATCCTGTTGTTAAGGTCTCGCTAACAGCCATAGGAAATACCTTCTATAAATTACCTTCCGAACAATTGAAAGATGATTAAAATAGCCATAATAGATATGGCCTCGACAAAAATAAGCAAAACCACCATCCCCATGAAGATCTTAGAGGCCGCGGATGGATTACGTCCTAAAGCTTTAATAACGGAATAACCCAAGACAGCAATCACAACAGACGGTCCCATGACCGCAATAAACATAATCGAAATAATGATAAAGGATTCTGCCCAACGCATATTTTATTGAATTACACTCCTGTCCATGCCAACCACTTAACCCCCATCACCCTCGGGTTTCTCCTGAGCAAAAACAATATCTTCTTCTTTGGTTTTCTTAACCTTCTCCTGCTCTTCCTGTTCGACCAGGACAATGCAATCATTCGCGAAGAATCGGATGACGCCGCCTCTAATCGGAACCGCTTCTTTCCAATCAATAATGATGCTGCCTTTCTGCAAGATACCCAAAACAGGATAGTGATAGGGCAGCAATTCATATTCGCCCGTATCTCCCGACAAGAAGACACTATGCACTTCGTTCTCGTAAATGAGCGCATCGGGTGTCATAATCGTTAATTTGAATGTTCCTTTGTATCGAGCCATGTTAAGGAAATATTATAATTGCATTTGCTTGATCCCCGCCCGCCATTGATTCAGTGGCGGGCGGGGTCAAACCCAGCGGGGAATCCCCGCCTTTATTTAAGGCGGGGAGGAGAGCAAATACCAGCAACAAAGTTGCTGGTCAAGCTCTGCTTGAAAAACAATTTATCAAGTACCACGGCTGTGGGTATCTATTTCGGTCATGCACTTATGTTTCCGTCAATTCGATAAAATCGAATTGACGAGACCTCGCTAAATTTTGAGAAAATGTGCGGGCACTATCGTTCCATAAGCGCGGGCCTCATTGATTAGTAAGAGTTCTTGTTGAGTAGCCTTTCTTTGCAATCGTCAGCTCCCTTTCGCCGTTGTCGCCTTATCCAGCGCATCCTCCCCCACGCCAACTTCCTCGGCTTCCTCTTCTTCATCCTTGGGTCTTTTAGCTTCCGCTTCTTTAATGTAGTCTTTAATCACGCTCTCGAAACCTTTGGTGATTTCATCGTCTATTTTTTTTCTTTCGCGCAGGATCTTCAATAGATCCGGATTCTTTTTCTGACAAAAGGGCGCAATTTCATTCTGAAAGGCCTTGACCTCGTCAATCGTCAATTGCAACAGAAGTTTCTTAGTGTAGGCATAAAGAACAAAAGCCAGTGCCTCCAGGGAAACCGGGCTATCTTTGTCTTGCTTGATGATTTCAGTTAAAATTTCGCCTGTCTTCATCTGTTGCTGGGCTTCTTCGGACTGTCCGGATGATTTTAATTTAGAAACCCGCAATAATTCCCTGAATTGGATATAATCCAAACGCAAAGAACCGGTGAATTTCTTGATGACAGGCCATTGGACTTTACTTCCGACGCGAGAAACGGAAAGACCGATATCCACGGCGGGCTTCTGCCCTTCTCCGAAAAGCGGCGTGCTTAACATGATTTGGCCATCGGTCATCGAAATAAGATTCGAGGAAATATATCCCGTCAAATCTCCTTCTAGAATTTCGACAATAGGCAAAAATGTCATCGAACCTCCTCCATGGTCTTGGTCCAAGAAGGCGGCTCGCTCAATCATCTTCGAGTGCAAGTAAAAAATATCTCCCGGATAAGAGTCGCGGCCGGGCGGACGTCCCAATAATAGAGAAATTTCACGATAACACCAGGCATGTTTAGTAAAATCGTCAAAGCCGACAATCACATCTTTTCCCTGATTCATAAAATGCTCGCCGATAGAACAGGCCACGTAGGGAGCCAAGTATTGTTGTCCGGGCGGACAGGAAGCAGTGGCCGAAACAATGATCGTGTACCTAAAGCACTCGTGATCTTGGAATAGCTGTACAACCTTAGCTAAGGATGATCTTGATTTTCCGATGCAGCAATAGATACAAACAACATTTTTTCCCTTTTGATTCAGAATAGTATCTGTAATAATTGTTGTTTTCCCCGTCATTTTGTCGCCAAGAATGAGCTCTCTTTGACCATAACCAATAGGGATCATGGTATCCAATACCTTAATCCCAGTCTCTAAAGTTTTACACAAAGGAACTCGGGCCAAAATAGGAGGGGCATTAATAAAAATAGGCGCCATTTTATCATGCTCAAGAGGCCCTAAGCCGTCAAGCGACTCCCCCAAAGGATTGACAATCCGCCCCAATAATTTGTCGCCAACGGGAACAAGAAACGGCTCCAGAGAAGCGACCGCCTTATCACCAGTCTTGATCTTCTCTGTCTCCTTAACGATCAGAACCTGGGCCTCGGTCTCGTCAAAACCAATGATGGTTCCTTCTGTCCCATATCCAAATTTGATGAGCTGTCCGCTGATGCAGTGTTTAAAACCCGTCACCACAACGATACATCCGCGGATACACCGGACCCGTCCAATCTCTGTATAACGTAAATCTGCCATAAATCCATTTGCTCCTAAGTGATTATATCATGGCCATTTAGAAATACTACGGCAAAATAAGAAAATACACCCCTCTTAAGGTTTTTTTAAGTTTTTTCTTCTTCAGGATTCTCTGCTGCCTTCACTTTCTTGATGGTCCCTCCGGCCTTAACGGCCAATTCCTCTCCCATGATTTGAGATTTTTTCCACCACGTAAAGAAGTGAATGGATGTAAAGAAGACGATAAAGATCAGGATGCCGTAAATAATTCTCCAGGTTGTGGTCATGGTCGGTTTTTTGCCGAAGATCGCTTCCGAAATAGCCGCGATTCCGCGCAAGGCCTGTAATTTCTGCAGGATATTCGTGACTTTACTATTCTCTAATTTTTCGAGTTTCTTGGCCTTGACCCGCGCCAACAATAATTCGAGCTTATCGATTTCTTCTTGAACATCTTTGAACCGCTCTTGATTTGTTCGAAAAGCGCCGATATAACGGCTCATATTCTGACGATTTTGCTGCGTTTGCTGAATAAGATCAAGCAAATTAAGAATTCTGTCTGAGATAAAACTGGCTCCTCCCTCGTATTCTGAGCCCTCCATTTGCTTAACGATATCTTCCGTGTGCATGAGAAAGGCGTCAATTTTCTCTTGAGATATTTGCCAAATGTCTTTAATCTCAATGGTGTATTTCTTCTTCTCGTGGGGTCCAAGCTCCTCGCTTTTTGTTAAATAGGATTGTTGCTTTTCCTGGCTAAAGCGCATATCAAATCCTTGAAGCTCAATAATATGCTCGGCCCTCACTTCTTGAGGCAGAAAATGTCTTTGGGTAAACGTTTTTTTCTCATCATAAGGATTCTCGATTTCAATCACAAACCGCACCGTTTGTGTTGTTTCTGTCGCGGGCCGCTGTTCCGATTTGAAGTAATCGGCAGAGAAGGCATTTTTTCTTATTTTCTCTATCGAATCCACGTTCGCGCGATATTCTTCGATGCGACGCTCGATATTATCCGAATAGTTGACCTGCGAGGCAAGGATGCGATCAAGCTTATCGATCATATTTTGCCCTAAAATTCCTGCGCTGGCTTGATAATCCGTCCCTTGAAGTTGGGAAACATTCTCTTCGATCTGTGTCCTAAGAATGTCCACTTCTTCTTGGGTGATCCGCCAGACATCCTTGACTTCGATTTTAATCGTTTTTGATTCCTTGGGCTGAAGCTCAACAGTTCCAAAAAGAAAATATTGTGATTTATCTAAGTCGTAATCAAGTTCCAGCCCACCGCTATTAACGACATTATCGGGTGTTATTTCTTTAGGGAGAGGATATTTGATGGGTTCGGTTTTCGTTTCATCTGGTGAAGCGTTCACGGCAACCAAGTTAATATAGATATTGGCGTAAGTGACATGACTAAAGACAAAGACGGAGAGCATGAAGAAAAAAGCAAGAATTGTGTGTTTAAAAAAGATATTTCTCAGCATAATAACAATTATTCTCCACTTTCAAAATATGTTTTAACGACAACGTCTTGTTTCTCGACAGACTCTTTAATGGCAGAAACTTTCACGATAATCTCACTAAGTTTATTGTCGATTTTCGCCGCATCGACAATTGCTCCGCTTTCAAAAGGTTGAACCTCAACGCCTTCGCCGACCAAACCCACAGCCTTGGCGCTCTCGTTGACAAAATTCGTCAATGTATCAATGATCTCTGCAGCCAATGTATTGGATTCGACTTGACTTGCGGAAATCGCTTCTGCGGAAGTCCTCAATTCTGCCATGAGCTTTTGAATATTTCCGACCTTCTCATAAAAGACGTCGGCCCTCCCTTGAGCGCCGATTTCAGCGCGAATACCTTGGACCTCCTGCAAAACGGCGCCCGCATTGCTTTTGGCCGTATCGATATTATCCGCCATATCGCTTAAACCCGATAATGAACCAAAGATTGTTGTCGTGTCTGCATCGGCATCTGTTCCCATAAGCGTCTCGACATTTGAAACAGTTGTATCAATAGTATTAATAGTGCCGAAGAGCGTTGTTGAGCTTGTATCTGTTGAGCTTCCGACCGTTGTTGTCAGAGTACTTAAAGACGTCTTGATGAGTGTAATATCACTTGACAAATTAACACCGCTAATATTATTCACAGCATCAAGCACACCGGCGATTTTTCCAAAAAGGGTATTGCTGGAGGACGTGTCGGTGGCCGCGCCAATTAACGTGTTCATGTTTTGTACGCTTGTGAGAATGCTTGCGACATTGGCAACCAGAGCACGCGCATTGTCCGCAAGATAGGCGATGTCGCTCCAATTGACGTTCGCATTGCTCATAAAAGCAAGATCGCTCCAGTTAATCCCGGTCGTGCTTGACGCGCCCATGTCAGTCCAATTGATCCCGGTTCCCGACATATAAGAAATATCAGCCCAGTTAACCCCGGAATCGGTCATCACATCAATATCGGCCCAGTTGATGCCTGTGTCACTCATGGCATCGATATCGGCCCAGTTGATGCCCGCGTCAGACATCACGCCAATATCGGCCCAGTTGATGCCAGCGTCAGACATAATATTGATATCATCCCAATTAATACCGCTTTCGCTTAAAACTTCGATATCTTCCCAATTGATGCCTGCTGCGCTAAGATCGCGAATACTGGTCCAATTCACGCCTGCCTTGGTCAAGACATTGATATCTACCCAATTGACCCCTGTCTCACTTAAGACTTGAAGATCATCCCAGTTGATACCGGCTACAGATAACATCATCATGTCGGTCCAATTAATACCCGCTTGCGCTAATTCTCCCAAATTATCCCAATTAACTCCAGCCCCTGACATTTCATTAATATTATCCCAGTTGATGCCGGCAGAACTTAAATCATCGATACTTGTCCAATTTATCCCCTTATCAGACATAATCTGAATATCATCCCAGTTGATTCCTTTGTCTGATAGGACATCAATATCTGCCCAGTTGATGCCGGCATCCGAAAGGACATCAATATCCGCCCAGTTGATGCCGGCATCCGACATGTCGTTGATGCTGGTCCAGTTGATGCCTTTATCGCTCAAGACATCGATATCCGCCCAGTTAATACCCGTGTCCGAGAGGACATCCAAGTCCGCCCAGTTGATGCCAGCATCCGACATGTCGTTGATGCTGGTCCAGTTGATGCCCTTATCCGAAAGCACATCGATATCGGCCCAATTGATGCCCGCATCGCTCATGACATCTAAGTCTGCCCAGTTGATGCCGGCACCAGAAAGAACCTGCCAATCCGCCCAATTGACGCTGGCCTTGGTCATGATCTCCAGGTCATACCAATTTAGGCCTGCATCGCTCATAAGATCCAGGTCGTTCCAATTGACGCCGGCTGTGGTTAATTCAGCTAGATTATCCCAATTCACCTGCTCGGTCCAGTTGACACCTGATCCGGTCATATAGGCTAAGTCGTACCAGTTGACCGCGGCCTCGCTCATATACTCGAGGTCTTCCCAGTTGATGCCGGCGTCCGAGAGGACATCCAAGTCCGCCCAGTTGATACCCGCATCCGAAAGGACATCGATATCCGCCCAGTTGATGCCTTTATCACTCATGACATCGATATCCGCCCAGTTGATGCCTTTTTCGCTCATGGTATAAATGTCTGTCCAGTTGACGCCGGCGGTGGTCAGGTCATAGAGGTCGTCCCAGTTGACACCGGCATCGGACATTTCCGCGATATCGTCCCAGTTGATGCCGCCTAAGGTCAACTCCTCAATATCGGTCCAGTTGATGCCTTCGGTCGTGAGGACGTTCAAATCCGTCCAGTTGACACCTTTTGTGGTCAAGACCGCCATATCGGTCCAATTGATGCCTTTTTTGGTCATGATTTGGATATCGTCCCAATTGGCCTTGTCGATTTCGGTATAAATCGCCGCGACTTGGGTGTTGATGTCCGTCGCGTAATCCAAGATTTGACCGATTTGTTTTGCCGCGGATACGTTTAATGCAAAAGAACCGCCGTAAGCGGTCGTACAGGTTATTGTTGGTTGCGCAAAATAGGTATAATCTTCATCGGCCGGCGTCCATCCTGAATAACTAAAAACATCCACGTCAAGATTCCGGTAAGTCATGCTTTTGTCATTGCAGCTACCGGAACAGCCGGTTGTTACGGCAAGCGTGTTTGGGTCAACAATATCTAATGTGGCTGAGCAGCCTGAAAGGTCTTGCGGTACACCGTTTTTCTCAAGCCAGGAAATCACATTGAACGCCCCTGCCGTATCTTCATAAATCAAATACCCTTTTATTTCATAGATATCCGTGCCGCCAGGATTATAGAAAATGTAAAACGTATTGGAATCGCAGGTAATGCTTGTATCAGTGCTCAAAGTCGCACGTAAACTATAATTAACACCAGGGTTATCTATATTGATTCCATCACCCGTAAAATCCGCCACGCCATCCACCAGATTCATGGAACAGGTGCCGCTGGTACAGACCGCGCCGGCATCCACAAGCGTGCCGTTGGCCGGATTATTTAAGATCGTAAAACTCATGGAATCATCCGACCACGTTCCTATGGAGATTGTTTCGGGATTATCGTTGTAAAGAGTGATAATAGGCTGGGGGGCAAAAGCGGTGTCTTCGATTGTATCGGGAATCGTGTTCCAACCGCAGCTAGCGGGTGTGGTATCCATCAACGGCGTCCAGGCCATAGCGCTCGAATAGGATAAGAAGGTATTGCCAAATGCGTAACATCCTGCCGGAAGGCACGAACAACTCAAACTATTGTCGTTTTGACTATAATCTCTTGCTGTGCTAAAGTTAAAGCTATTCCCATCTGATTTATCGTCAAAAGGCCAATAGGCTTGAAGATTGGCAGGGCGTATTTGAAGGGGCATCCCCTTGATGTAGGATTTATAAAGCAAGCCAACATCTGTTGAATTTAATTCTGTGTTCCAAATGGCTAATTCGGTTACCCGACCATCGAAAAACTGGCCAGCAGATCCGCTTTGACCAAAAGAGAGGGTGGTTGAACTAGTATTAACTGCTAATGAACAATTATTCGTTCCCTGGCTAACGCCATTGACATACCACGTAATGGTGTCTGGGGTTGCATCCACATCCCGAACGGCTACGATGTGTTGCCAAGCTGTTGTTGCTGTATATGAACTTGTG
Source organism: Candidatus Omnitrophota bacterium (assembly GCA_043812495.1). Classification (GTDB taxonomy): domain Bacteria; phylum Omnitrophota; class Gorgyraeia; order Zapsychrales; family JBDRMG01; genus JBDRMG01. Next base: position 25,984 of record JBDRMG010000018.1, read on the forward strand.
CAGTCTGCGCCATCTTGATGCATAAAAACGAGGTTTGCTAATCCGTCCCAGCCGATGCCAAAGTTACCCGTTCTACCGGCCGCTGTTCCTTTAATGAGAACTGTTGTTGCGGAAGCCACGGTATCGGGTTCAATCCAAAGACTAATGGTCATGTCCCCTGCGATTTGAAGAGAAGCGTCGTTCGCTTCGGTGCAAGAGTCGGAACCGTCCATTTCAATCATAGCAAAGCATAGACGACTGCTTAGAAAAAAGGCCGTAGCGATGATTGAGATGCTAAGCCAAATTTTGAGATTTTTTGATTTGATCACGATTATAGGAAATTCAATTTTTTGTTAATTGGTTGTGTATTCTAGCGAAAAGGCCCGGAGCTCCAAATCACCTGTGGCCGTATCATCGGCATCATCGTGGTCTCGATTGACTCTAATAATCACTAAATCATTAGCGGCCACGCTATCGGCATTGGTCAATGTAATGCTGATTTCATCGATAATTCCTGCCGTCCCCGGAACAGCCGTTCCCCCTGAGACTTCATTGACCGCATCAAAGCTTGCCGTGTCCGGATCGCTTTCGCCAACTGTTAAGGCCATCACTTCCACTTCTAAATCTACATTACCGCTCGTGGCCGATGCCATCGTATAGATTAATTTGGCACTCAAGGCAGAAGAATAATTGGTCGGCATACGGAACATCCATGTCGCGCTTTCTGTCTGTGTCGTTGAAAACAGCAAATTCCAAGACGCGCTTGTTCCGTCTATCCTTGCTGAGTTTGTTATATAAGAACCGTATATTCTTGCCGCATGAACCGGAAGGATCATTGTGCTCGTTGTTCCCGCAAAACTATTAATCGCTGGGGTCATCCATAAGAAGAAAATAACAAATAAAAAAAGTCTTTTTTTCATTGATTCTCCTTAGCGCTATCCATTCTTTTTTTCATACAAAGATTCTTCCTAGAGCCATGCCTTATCTATTTGATGTGTATTCTAAAGTCACTGCCCTCAGTTCTAAATCCGTTGTTGCCGTATCGTCACTATCGCTGGGATCTCTCTTGATTCTCAAACGGACCCAATCATTGGCAGCCATACTATCGTCATTGGCTAACGAAATGCTTATCTCATCTAAGATGCCGGCTGTTCCGGGGACGGTTGTCCCCCCCAAAACTTCATTGAGAGAATCAAACTGAACGGCGGAGTCCGGATCGCTTTCATCATCGGAAAGGGCGTGCACATAGACCTCCATATCGACTTTTCCGCTTGTCGCTGATACCATTGTATACAATAACTTGATGACAGGAGCGGAAGAATAATCTTGCGGTAGAGCAAATATAAACTCGACTATTTCCCCCAATGATGTTCCATCAAATAACAGGCGCCAGGCTCCGTTTTGAGCATCCAGGTTGGGAAGATTTGTCATTCCATGAAATTTTGCGGCTTCGATGGGTAATATCAGCGTTGCTGTCGCTGTCCCGGCATAAGCCGCTCGGTTAAAAAGACCCACCGATATCAATGTGAACATGAATAAAAAGATATAACGTTTCACGCGATCTCCTTATGTTTAATTCGTTATATTTAATTCGTTGTATATTCCAATGAAAATGCTCTAAGTTCTAGGTCACTGGCGGAGGTATCATCAATGTCGTCATGATCTCTGTTGACTCTAATAATCACTAAATCATTAGCGGCTACGCTATCGTCATTGGTTAATGTTATGCTAATGGTATCGATTTTCCCGAGTGTTGTCGGCACGGTTGTTCCTCCTGAGATCTCATTGACCGCACCAAAACTCGCTGTGTCTGGATCGCTTTCGCCATCTGTTAAGGCCATGACTTCGACTTCCATATCTACTTTATTAGTCGTGGTTGACACCATTGAGTAAAGCAATTTAGCTGTTAATCCGGAGAAATAGTTTTGTGGCATCCGGAACTGCCACGCAGCGCTTTCGGTTTGAGTATCGTCAAACAATAATCTCCATGACAAAGTTGAGTTATTGTCAATTCTTGCAGGATTGGTAATGAAGCTACCGTTGATTTTGGCAGTTTCAACGGGTAGAACAATGGTTGCGGTGGTCCCGGCGTATATACAACGCGCGGTGATTAAGAACAAAACATTAATTACTATTATTAAAGTTATTAAAGTAATCAATAGAATTCGTTTTGTCACAAACCCTCCTTATCGATAATTATTAAGAATAATTTTTGTAAGGATCAACCAACGCCAATTGCCATACGAGTGAATAAGAGAAGCAGATTTTGCTTCCGGGTCTTTTGGCGACCGCTCAAGATGGGAATAATAGAAATTGTCTTTGAATGTGGTTGGCCGCGCACAACGTAAGTATATTTTATATATAAAGTCTAACAACTTTTTAATAAGAAAAATAAAGGTTTAAAGAAAACGTTTTCTTGCGCAGAAATCTTGTAACTTCAATAATTTGTCGACTTATGGAAAAATCGTAAAAATCTCTAAAACGGCGTATCGATGATGGAGTCAATGGTTGTTTTTAACGCCAATTTTGCTTCCAAAATCTTCTCCTTGACCAGATACGCGTCATCGGCCTCGGGTTCCAGGTACAGGTACATCTGATAATGCTCGATGGCGGTTTCATAATCCTGCAAGAACTCCCCGCTGATAAACGCCAAATTGTAATGCGCGCTTGCGTCGAAGGGTAAGAGCTCTATCACGCGCATATACTCCAAAGCGGCCTGGGTAAATTTCTTTTGCTCAAAAAAAGTATTGCCCAGATTGTAATGGAGCTTGGCCGAGTCTTCCAAAAGGCGTTTATTTTCCTGCCTGAGTTCCGTGATTTTTGAGGCGGCCTTGCGGGCCGTGCTTTCGACTTTGTGAAGCGTCTTTCTTGTTTTGTCCCGCAATTCCTTCTGGGTCTCTTTTTCGGCGGATGTGTGCTTCTTGTCCTTGAGGGTCGGCAAGATCTCCTGGATGGTGACGAGATCCTCCTTTTCTTGCTGAATTTTTTCTTTCTCCGTAACTTCAAGAGTTTCCTGAAATTGTTTCTCCTTCTGATCGAGGAGATTTCTTAATTCCTTGATTTGCGTCTCATATTTGCTTTGCATGGCATCCAATTCCTGCAGTTGTCTCGATAAGTCGTCGCGCTGACGGCTGAGGGCATTGATGCGGTTGGAACGGATCTCTGTCTGACCGCGCAGGGACCCAATCTCTTTTTCTACCGATTCCTTCTCATCGATCAATCTTTTATTTTCCTCGATCATGTTTTTGAGGCTTTCATTGATCATAAGGATTTGCTTTTCTTCAACGGAAAGCTCAGCATCGGCCTTTTGGCCTTGCGGTAAGACAGCCTCTTTGCCCCCTACGGGTTCTTCGGAAAGAATCATCTGGTCCAAACCAATTTCTGTTTGAATCAGTTCTCCTTGCATATCATCTTCCTGAACGCCAAGGTCTTCCTGCTGAGCCCACAGGGCCGGCAGCGCAGCTACGCACAAACCTATCATGCAGGTCAAAAGGCAAAATGCCCAAAGCCAGATTTTCCCTCTCCAACCTTTCCGCTTTTTTTCCATAATCTTATCCTTTTTTGAAATATTATGATTGTATTTGCTTGATCCCCAGAGTCCGCCACTGATTGAGCGGCGGGACATCCGTAAGTCGCGGCCTCATTAAGATTTGTTTAATATTCTTTCACTTGCGTAAATCAATTGTCTTTTGGCGATAATCTTTCATGGGTTTAATCGAACCGCGCCACTCATCGTAGGGTTCGGTCGCCTGGACGATGTGCGGCGTAATAAAGATTACGATTTCCGTATTTGTGATGGTATCGCTTTTGCTGCCAAAAAGATTGCCCACAAAAGGAATATCCATTAAGAACGGTATTCCTTTTTTAATTCCGCTTTTGTCTGCCTTTTTCAGGCCGCCTAAGATCACCGTGTTTCCGTCTTTGACCATGACGGTCGTCTCCACAAGTGTTTTGTTGACCTGCGGAATACCGCCGCCTTGCGAACTGATTCTGGCGACAACCGTTGAGATCTCGGGCAAAAGACGCATCGTGACATAACCGTCATCATTGATTGTCGGTGTGACATTCAATTTCAAACCCACATCCACAAAGCGCACGTCTTCTGAAGTGATGGCATTGTCTCCTGTACCCGATGTTGTAGAAATAATATAGGGCACGGTATCCCCGATATGGATTTTGGCCTCTTCATTATTGGTCACCAGAAGTTTTGGATTCGATAAAATACGCGTATCGCTGATCTGCTTGAGAGCGCGCAAAGACATTTGAAAGGCATCCTGCGTAAAGTTGCCCACAGCGACCTTGCTGAACATGGAATAGAGATTGTCGCTCGTGGATAAATTGCTTTCATCCAAAAAGGCATTATTAAAGGAGACTTTTTTGATCTCATCGTCCGCGCTGTATCTGAAGTCCAGATTCCAATCCACGCCTGCATCAAACTGGGGCTTAAAGGTCAATTGCAAAACACGCGCCTCAATCATGACTTCCTTGGTTTTGACATCCAGGCTTTTCACTAATTCATCCACATCCTTGCGCCGGCCCGGAAAGGCGCGGACAATGAGCTGATTGGAGCGTTCGTCGGCCACAACAGAACCCACGGCATTGGCATCGATGCGGCTTCTTAATTTTTCCGCGACCACATCGGCCTTGGCGTATTGCAGATTGTAAATATACGTTTCCAGGGGTTTTTCGATTTGGATGATGGCCTCTTTCATTCGCGCGATGGCCTCGGGCGTATCGATCATCACAACCGAACCCGTATCCTCATCAATGATAATTTTGCCCAGATTGCTTTTGATATTATCCAGGGTTGCCAGCGCATAGCTGGGCTTGGCGTAATCCAGATGAACGATGCTCACCTGAGAACGGTCATTGAATTTGCGACCATACATTTCCTGGTATTCGGCCTCGGACATGACAAAGATGATTTCATTCTGGAGCGTATACGCTAGGCCGTTGGAAATCAAAATGATGTCCAAGACATCTTCGATCGAAACGCTTTGCAGATACAGGGTGATGCGGCCGCCCACGGCCCGGGAGGTGACCACATTGAATTCGCCTTTGAGCGCCAGAAATTTAATGACATCGATGATGTTCATGTCGCGCACATCCAGGGTGATTTTGCGCTCCAGGCGTTTTTCGAGAGCATCCTGAACATTTTTGGACTTGATGGGAATCGGGGCTTCGATCAGTTCTTGATCTAATTCTTGAGCATACGCTACGGTGCATGCCCATAGGATCGCCGTCAGACACAATGTCCGACACAAAACATTCATTCTGCTTTTGTGTATTTTTCTCATAGTTTCAACACCCGCTCCTCGTTTTCATACGTCAGGATGATCCGGTCGGCATAGATAGTTTTAATGGCCACATCATTAATTGTTTCGCCTTGTTTGAGGAAAAATGTCACTTGGCTTACGGTATTTTCAATCATGGCCGATGCCGATTCCGGGGTCTCGGACCAGGAGATCCCCACCAGCTTTAGGTCTTTGGTCATTGTTTCTATTTCACTGGCCTGAAGCTCGACAATGAGATCTTCGGTCGGCTTTTTCTTCTCATAAGGCTGAAACAGGTTGCGCCGTTTAAAATTCTCCAGGTAGTCGCTGATTTGCTTGATCGGAAGAAGCGCCATTATCATTTGCCCTTTTTGATTTTGGTCGACTTCAAAAATTACCTTTCCTTTGACGGACTTGAAATCTTTGATGACGTTGATCGTCAGAATCACCGCTGTGACCATGACTATGACACCTAAGAGGTGATTGATTTCTTTTAATCCTAAAGACAACGAGGCGGGGAATTGCGGAGGCTTTCCTTTGAGCAAATCCATCAGGGGCGATAAAAAAGACGGAAGATTGAGGGGTGGCAACCCTGTTCCTTTGACGGCTTGAGCTACTTGCTGGGCCGCATCCTGGCTTTGAGGCGCCGGAGACGCCTGAGGCTGAGGTTGAGCTTGAGGCGATTGCGGGGTTTGCGGAGCTTGCTGGGCTTGGGCGGCTTGCTCTTGCTGGCCCTGGCTTTCAATGATTTTTAAAAGTTTTTGTTCAGCGGTTTCTTTTTTGGCCATGGCTCATTTTCTTACATCTTTGTTTTTTGAATGTTCGGATGACGATCGAGGCCGACTTGTCTTTCCTTTTCGATCACATCGCGCACAATGATGCGGTCCACCATCGGCTTATTCTGCATGACCATCTCTTTTAAAACCTTATGGCACAAAAGCGTGATCGCGCGCGGATACCCTTTGGAATAGTTATAAATTTCGCTCACGGCCTCATCATGAAAGAATTCCATGCGACCGCTGTAGCCCGCTTTTTGAATACGGTAGTGAATCATGGCTTTTGTTTCCTGCGGCCCTAAAGGATTCAGCGTATATTTGAAACTGATCCGGTCTAGGAAGTTGGGCATGTTGACAATCTTGGGATACAATTCCATCTGCCCTAAGAGAACCAGTTGAATCAATTTGTATTCGTTGGTTTCGAAATTGAGAAGCAGGCGCAAAACTTCCAAGGTGGTGAGGCTCAGTTTTTGCGCTTCATCGATAATGAGAATGACTGTACTTTTTTCTTCCACACATTTTTGAATCAGGAACCGCTCGATGGTATCGCGCAGTTCCAAAATATTGGTCATATTGGTTTGGGTTTCCTGGTCGTACTCCAAGCTAAAATTTTTCACCAGAGAAAATAAAAACTGCTCTTCGCTTTCAAAGGACGGATTGAGGATCATATGAAAAATCATGTCGCCGCGCGCGCGAAGTTCTTGGACGAGTTTGCGCGAGAGAGATGTCTTTCCCGTTCCTATATCTCCAAAGATGACTGTGAGTCCGCGCTTTAAGCGCAGTTCAATCAGGATATTGGTGAGGGCCATGTCGTGTTCCCGGGTGAGATAAAAGAATTCCGGATCAGGGCTTGTGGAGAAGGGTTCCTTTTGAAATCCTAATAATTTATAATAACTCATATTCAGCTTACTATTAATATTAATTAACAGAACTAAAAAAATTTTGCCTATCCGACGGATGAGCAACTATCATAAAATGAGTGTATGAGTAATTTTATTTTAGCATAAGTGGTATGCTTGGGAAGGATTTATTTCACTTTTTTGGAAAGAAAATTCAAAAGACAGGAAGGAATCCCGGCTAAAAAACCGGATGTTCTTGCCCATGCGCGAAGACCCATGACCCAAGACCAGAAAAATGCCTCTTTCGTCTTTTTTGTCATATCTAATGCATAGAAAATTTCCATGATACTCAAAAAAAGCATGCTACTTGCAAGGATTCTGAAGGCCCATGGCCTCAGCTGAGGGATTAAGCACAAGATCACACTCAATAAAATCAATAAAATCAGCGGCGGTTCGATCATATCTTTCCAGAATGTGTAGTCATCCCCGAGGCTCATCCGGGGGTGGTCTCTATACATCATGACACGCCAGAATCCATGGCGGAATTGTTCTTTTAAATACTTTCTTAGTTCGGTTGTGTGTTGGTGGGCAACTAAAATTTCTTGCGCAAAGTAAATTTTGTAACCCTTGTTTAGAATTTTGTAGCTTAAATCATTATCCTCTCCGCTTGCATGGCGGTATTGTTCATTAAAACCGCCAACCTCCTCAAACACATTTCTTCTAACGCAAAAGTTATAGCTACCAAAGGATTTAGGATAAAGAGGCATTAATTTGATGTGACGATACATTATTTCTTTTTGTATGCACCGAGCCAGTAAACTGTCTTTATTGTACAATGTATAGCTTCCGGCAACAACTCCGATGGCAGGGTCCTTAAAATGCTTAAGAGCGCGCTGAATCCAATCCTTCTGAGGCATGCAATCCGCATCTGTAAAGAATATCCATTCCCCTTTTGATTCTTTGAATCCCCGATTTCGCGCACAGGCAGGTCCTTGATTTTCTTGTCGAATATAAAGAATGCCAGGAGCAAATTTCAGAATATTTTGCGTATTATCCGTCGAGCCATCATCTACCACAATCAATTCATGCTCTTGTGGATTGATCTGACTTTTGACGGCTTCAATTGTCTTTTCAATCGTTTTTTCACCGTTATAAACGGGAATAATGATGCTGATCATTTATTTTCCTAATCGTTGATTATCTTTTTCTTTTTCGCAATAACATAAAGCAGCATGCCAAATGATTGACCGCAAATGCGGTCGGGGGAGATTGCAAAAGGAATGGTATTGATGCCACCTTTTTGAATAACATCTAATTCATTAATTTCATGAACAGAGATCAAAGTCCTTGTCGTAAAAGGAGTTTCGTAAATCCCTGGCATAAGAAAGGGACGCAACAGCTGCCAGGGTGACCAGCGATTCGGAACAAAAGTTGCTAAGATGCCGTCATCGCCCAGCAAACCTGCGAGATTTCTAAGAATCCTAATTTGATGACTTTGATCAAAATGTTCCAGGAGTCCATCGGAAAAGATCAGGGAAAACCTTTCAGGCAGACACGACGCCAATTCGTCTTTTGTGAGATCGCATTGGATGGTCTTTGCGCGGCCATCGGTCTTCTCGCTTGTCATCTTGAGAGCCTGCTCGGAATAATCGCAGGCTGTTGTGTTCATGCCCTGATCGCAGAAATATTTCGCAAAAAAGCCGCTTCCGCAGCCGGCATCGAGCGCATTCTTTCCTTTTTGCGCAAAGGGCTCAACGACTTTTATGATCCTTCTTTTGGACCAGCTAGCGTTTTCGCTTGTCTTTGATTCTTCACTGCTCCAGAATTGATTCCAAGAATTTTTTGTTGTCTGCTTTTGTGTCATACCATCTTCTTTTCCTTTAAATCATTAATTTCTTTCTCAAGCAATGCCATTTTCTGCGCCATAATTTCATTGCGTCGTTCCTGCTGATAAAGGAATGTTGTTGATAGCAAACTCAAGAAAATAAAAAAGCTTAGCAACGAGAAGAAAATAAAATTGCTCGGTAACTCAAAACCAAGAAACGTGGCCATCCGGAATAACGCTTGATCAAAGATGACAAAGAACAAACCCGCAACGAAAAGGATCATCCATCCAAAAGCGTATTTGAATGTCAGTTTTTCCTGACGGATTAATTCGATCAAGAATGCAAGAAATCCGAGCAATATGCCCGCGCTGATTATTTTGACATGCATCGTGCTATCCTTTCTTCTTTAAGGTATTCATCAGAATCGCAAATGTCACTTTTATCATATAGTAGAGCGTGCTCAAATAACGAATTGACGAGAGTCCTTGCTGACGCTTGCGCATTTCAACAGGGACTTCCTGAAATCGAACGCCTGCTTTTTTCGCCATCATGATTTCTTCGGGTTCCGGAAAATCCGTCGGATAGTCATCGGCAAACAGGCGAATCATCTTTTGATTATAAGCTCGAAATCCCGATGTGGAATCTGTTACGGCCAAGTGCGTTAACCCGCTGATGAGCCATGCAAAGAAATTGATTCCTATGCGCCGGACAAAGGAGGATTGATACCCCAAAAACGGCGGGATAAAACGGCTTCCGACCGTAAGATCGGCCCGGTCATTCAGCACAGGTTCGGCGAGTGCTGCCAGATAGCGGACATCATGCTGGCCGTCGGCATCCACGCGCAGAACAAAATCATATTTTTCCTTAAGGGCGTATTTAAATCCTGTTTGCACAGCGCCGCCGATGCCCACATTAAAAGGAAGGCGCACAACCAAGGCCCCGCTGTCTTTAGCTCTTTGCCTCGTCTCATCCTGTGAGCCGTCGTCAATCACAAGGAAATCATACGGGAGATGAAGATCCTGTATTTCGGTGAGAATCTGCCTGATATTCTTTTCTTCATTGAAGGCGGGAATGATGATTAAAACTCTTTTGTTTTGTATCATGATTTAAATAAGATGTTATGATTACATTCGTTTTCATCCCCGCCATTGATTTTAGCGGCGAGCCTCTCGCTCATTATCATTCGCTCGAGGTAAATTCCGGCATTTGAGTTACGTTCCGTCAATTCGATAAAATCGAATTGACGAGACCTCGCGAAAATATTGAGAAAAAGGCGGGCGTTTCACTCCGTAACTCAAGCCGTCATTTATCGGCCATATGACTTATGTCGCTTCGCTGACCATAAGTCATGGCCTCATGGATATTTAATCACGCCAGCTTCTTGAAGGCGGGATATCAAACTGTGATCAATAATTTGTTTGCCCATGTTGATAATGACTCCCCCTTTAATGGATTTATCGATACGGATCTCAAGCGGTATGTTCCTTCCGCATTTCTTGAGTAAAGAATCCGTGATTTTGGCTTTGTCTTGGGGCGCAAGATCGCTGTACGCAATGATTTCGACTTTCGACAGCTGAAGGTCGAGTGCGCTTGGATAAATGGTGAGAACCTTCTGAATGGCGCTTTCCATCAACTGTTTGTGCAAGATTTTGACAAGAACAAAGACGATGATCGAAATGACAGCGATCTGTCCGCAGAATACAATCACAAATACTTTTCCCATTAATAAACCTGTTTCCATTAAGGCTTCCTTTTAAGCGGATCGAGCTCTTTGAGATACGTAGCGGCAAATCGAATGAGATCGATCTCTTTGTTGTCGATATATTCATTGGGGACCAGGCCGCTAAAATCAAAGACCTCCCCATCGGGATGATGACCCCGGGCCGTGACCAAGAGCACCATCGAATCGTCATCAAAATGAAACATGCTTTTGAGGAACACTTGGCCGGCGGTATTTTTTCCTATGAGAACCGCCCGCTTTCTTTTCTGCAAAACGCCCGCAAACAGCTCGGAAGCGCTTCCGCTTTCTTGATTGACGAGAATCGCGATCGGCCCCTCATAGTGATAACGCGTAGGGATCTTGGGAACCGACAGCATGGCTTTGGGCTGTCCTTTTTTCTGAAAATAAGCGAATTCTTCATTGGGCGGCAAGAAAAACGAGGAAATTTCACACGCCGCTAAAGGCGGACCTCCGGGATTTCCGCGCAGATCTAAAATCAAACCCGAATCTCCTTGTTTTTCAATATAAGATAAGTAATTGAACATATCTTCGCTTGTCTTTCGGTTGAATGTGCGGATTTCCAGGCAATATATTCCCGGAATATCGACGGGAACTAGAAATACGGATTGCCGGAAGTATTCCTTGCTTGTCACGCTGATTTTCCTCTTTTTCTTTGTCTCGGCATCAATGTAGGCGAGGCGGACCATGGTATCTTCAAGCGGCATGAGCAATTCAGCGATTTCTTTTTCGGTCATAGTCAACACATCGACACTGTTGATTTGAGTGATGATATCCTTAACCCTTAAGCCTTTTTTGTAGGCATCGGAACGCGGCTCCAGGCGCACGATGAAGTATCCCTCATCGGTGAACCTGCCTTCGATGCCTAAATTAATCTTTTTCCCCAGAACCTTTTCTTCAAATTTCTTGGCGTCTTTCGGAGGGAAAAAGGCTGAGAAGCGATCGTCCGGATTTTTGAGATAATCAATCATATAGGCCGCGCTTCGCCATTTGATATAGTTGCTTGATTTTCCTTTACTATTCAAATTATTATATATTTCCTTATTGAACCACTGGATGAAGTTGTCAAAATTCTCTCTTGAAACGGGAAAAAAGTAATTTTCATCCACAACTTTATAGACTTCATTAAAGAAAGCTACATATTCGTCGTAAACGGCTTGCGTCCGGTCTTCTATGGCTCCAAGAGGCGCTGCAACCATTAATGAACCTCCCCGTAGCAAGCTACGGAGTCTCTTAAAGGAAGTCCTGGATGGTTCATTCTTCGAAGCCGAATACCCAACCCTACTACGCTCAAAAACTTCACTTCGTTGCGTGTTTGAGTCCGCCTTCGTCCAATACTTTTCGTGTTGGACTTCGGCGGGATCTCGGCGAAGCCAAATGCGAAAGCAATTTGGCGGAGACGGACTTAGTAGGGTTCTACTTCCGCCTTCATCCTCCTTCGCCAAATACCTTTCGTATTTGGCTTCGGAGGATAGTCCTTCGGAGCGAAAGGCAAAAGCACTTTCGCGAAGTAGGACATCCCCGCAGCAAGCTGCGGGGTATTCGGCGAAGTAGAATAAAGAAAGGCTTAACCCAAATAGTTTAAGCCTTGCGGATGCATCCCTGAAATATCTTAAAATCTTTTTTCCCATAGAGATATTATAACATAGGATAATTTGTAGTCTTGTAAATTTTGGTTCTTTCTTGATTAAGTTAAAGGAAAGAACCTGATTGCAGTGATTAAAATTCCGATTACAGAGATTTTATTATAGATATTAATCTTTGGAATCTTAAGCCATCATTGAAATCAGGGCCATTCTTTCATCGTTATTGATATTCCGCAAGGTATTGGAAAATATGAAAGAATGGCCCTAAATTTATAAAACTTTAGGCCCTGTTTTTGGCTATTTTTATGGAATAAACGGTTTTAACGTGCTGCTTGCGAAGTGAATGCGAAGACTAGAAATGTTCTCAGATCAAAGACAAAGCCCCCGCCCGCCAATGCTTCAATGGCGGGCGGGGGCTTTAAGTTTCTGCTGTTTTTTTATTTTGCCTGAGTTTTGATCAGACTGGCCTCGGATCGGCTAATCGTTCCGTCACGATTTTTGTCATATTCTTTAAGAATATCTGAATCGATCACGTAGCTGCCTTTTTTATCAACTTGCGCAACAACATCTTTGAGCAAGACCTTGGCTTCCCAGGACTGAAGACGTCCATCGCGATTCACATCATACGCTTTTTCATTGCGATTTTTAACTGAGGATTCTGTCGTCATCCATTTGGGAGTTGATTCGCTCGCTACCGGTTGCGGCACGGATACCTTCGGTTTGGTTTCTCTAACCACCCTCTCGGTTTGATTATTGGTATTTTTTAATCTTTTGTAATTGACCATCTGCGCATCGCACCAAGGAGTGATCGCGAGAGAGAAAATAACCCATATCGCAATGACAATAATCTTTTTTCTCATTTCTCACCTCTCTTCTTTTCTTAATTTATTTGGATTTCAGCCGTCGTCTTCTGGCTGCCAAACTAATTTTTCTTTTTGTTTCAGCGCTATGTCGTCGGCCAGACATAGGATTTTGCTTGCCGCTATTGATACGGCTAAGCTTAATTTTCGTTGAGGTCTTGTGCCGTCGGCCGTACATCGAATTCTTTTTGCCCTTCTGGGACAGGCTTATTCTTCTTTTTGTGGCTAAAGAATGTTTTTTGCCTCGTGCCATATTCACCTCTCCTTGTTAATCGGTTAACCACCCTGACTTGTATTTTATACTGACCCGACATCAACTGCAGTCTTTTTTTGCTGAACAAGATTTTTCAATAAAGCGCTCTCTTCTTGTGTCATTTTATTGTCTCCCTGGGTTGCCTGAAAAATACGCCCACAGGATTGCTTAAATTTCTCCGGAACAAGGGGAACGTTAATGAGAAAATCTCGATGCGCTCTTTGTTTTCGATAATCGGGCATCATTTGCGGCCTACGCAAATATCGCTCGATTTTCAGGATATCAAACGCATACAAAATTGTCCCGTGATGCAATATAAATTTTCTTGCCCGCCTCTGCGCATTGCCGGAAAACTTTCGAAAATGCGGAAGGGTTGCTATATCAGAAATCGGCTGAAAGATCGCCCGGATATTCAGTTCTTTGAAAACCTTGATCAGCTGCCCGATGATCCATGCATAAGATTTCGGTATTTTGCTCAGTTCAGAGCGTTTTTCTTTGGAGAGAATAAGCGCATAATTCAAACATCCGCACCCTTGCATCACTGTTCCGCCGCCGGAACACCTGCGCAAAATAGGTATTTTATCTTTTTGCACCGTTTCAAGATTGATATCATCCTGTAGTTTGCTGATTTTGCCCAGAACTATGAAAGAAACTGGTGATTCCCAAAACCGTAAGGTCTCAAGGCAACCGTTTTTTTCCGCGAGGGCAAGAAGCACTTCATCGAATAGAATATTTTCCTGAGGCGTGCCCAGGGTAATTTCGCGAGCAACCATCCAGACCTTCTTTATTTAACCTTTTTGAAAGAAAAATAGTTGGTGTTGAGGCTCTTGGCCGCATAAACTTCATCAGGCCGGCTGATGGATCTTGTCAGCGGGAAATCCTTAAAGCATCCGGGGTCTTTTTCGGATAATTCATCCGCGCGGATCATGGCATCGATAAACGTATCCATGGTTTCTTTTGATTCTGTTTCCGTGGGTTCGATCATCATCGCTTCTTTGACAATCAAAGGAAAATAAACCGTGGGAGGATGCATACCTTGGTCGATTAAGAATTTGGCGATATCCAAAGCGTGGACACCCCGCTTGGCCTGCCGGGAGGCCGAAAAAACACATTCATGCATACAGCGTCGATTAAAGGGAAGATCGTAGAATTTCTTCAGCCGCTCCATGATATAATTGGCATTCAGAACCGCATGATCGCTTGTTTCCTTTAATCCCTGCTTTCCTAATAATAATATATAGGCATAGGCGCGCAAGATGACGGCGAAGTTTCCGTAAAACGAAGCGATATATCCGATAGAATCGGAATAGTCATAATTCAGTGCAAATGTTCCGTCATTGCGTATCTCCACTCTTGAAATCGGGCAAAATCGGCTTAAATGTTTCTTCATGCCCACAGGCCCCGCCCCGGGTCCGCCTCCTCCATGCGGCGCAGAGAATGTCTTATGGAGATTGATATGAACAATATCAAACCCTAAGTCTCCCGGCCGAGCCCGGCCCATCAAGGCATTGAGATTGGCTCCGTCATAATACATCAGCCCATCAACGGCATGAACCATTTCAGCCACTTGATCAATATCTGAATTAAAAATTCCAAGCGTGTTGGGACACGTGAGCATCACGCCGGCGACATCTTTGGATATTTTTTCTTTGAGAATTTTGATATCCATTACGCCTTGTTGATCCGAAGGAACCGAGATGATTTTATAACCGGCAATAGCCGCGGAAGCCGGATTGGTGCCATGGGCCGAATCAGGCACAATAATAAATTTCTTCTTTTGACCCTTGGCTTTATGATAAGCGGCCATAAGCATGACGCCTGTAAGCTCGCCGTGAGCGCCGGCCATCGGCTGCATGGTAAACTCATCCATACCCGTAATCTCACAGAGCAAACGGTCCATCTCATAGAGGACATGCAGGGCCCCCTGAGTAAAACGCTCACCGCCTTTGAGCTGAGCCAGCATAGGATGAAGCCCTGCAAACCCAAAACTCCCCGCCAATTTTTCCGTAAAGCGCGGGTTATATTTCATGGTGCAGGACCCCAAGGGATAAAAATTCGTGTCCACGGAATAATTCAAATGAGACAGCTTAGTAAAGTGGCGAATGAGATCCAGTTCTGTCACCTGGGGCCATTGGCACTCTTGGGTCCTTTGATAGGTAACCGGAATTTCGCCTTTGGCGGGCACATCGGATTGTTGAATCTTCAACCCTTTTCTTCCCGAAACAGATTTTTCAAAAATTAACTGCATAGAACTTCCTTCAGATTTTCGGCAAAACATTCGATCTCTTCTTTTGTTCTTTTTTCGGTTACGGCAATAATCATATAGTTTTCCATTTCCGGGTAATAACGGCCCAGCGGAAAACCTGCGGCAAAACCTCTCTGGATCATGGCTTCAACGACCTTAGAGGCATTTTGAGATAAATCCACCGTAAACTCATTAAAAACGGGAGAACTCCTCTTAACCTTGATGCCTTTGATTTTTCCCAATGTCTTTCGGGCAAACTCCGCCTTATCCAGATTCAACTGCGCCAATTCCTTAAGCCCTTCCTGACCTACAATCGTCATATACATCAGAGATTGAATCGCGCATAAAGCGACATTGGTGCAGATATTGGACATGGCCTTTTCCCGTCGGATGTGCTGTTCCCTGGCCTGCAGGGTATTCACGAAACATCTTCTGCCCAGACGGTCCACGGTCTGCCCCACAATCCGGCCGGGCATTTTGCGCATATACTCTTTTTTTGTGGCCATGAAACCAAGATACGGACCGCCAAAGTTTAGAGATAACCCCAGGCTCTGGCCTTCCCCGGTGACAATATCAACATCCATTTCTCCCGGTGTTTTTAAGATTCCCAAGGCAATAGGATAGACGCTCTGAATGGCCAGAATTCCTTTCTTATGTGCCTTGTGAATGATATCCCCGTGATCATCAATAGCCCCAAAAAAATTGGGATTTTGTAAAATAACGGCTGCGGTCTTATGGTCTAACATTTTATCCATCTCTTCTCGAGCGCTTTGACCGTGCCGGACAGGCGTTTCCTGAAATTCGACATCTAAATTGCTTGTATAAGATCGAAGGATTTTGCGATAGATCGGGCTGACGCCGCCATCCATGATAATTTTGTTGCGCCCGGTGATACGCAACGACATCATCGCTGCTTCGTAGAGGGCTGTTCCGCCATCGTACAAAGAGGCATTGGCGATATCCATTTGCGTGAGCGTACATATACAACTTTGATATTCGTATAGGGCCTGGAGGGTCCCTTGGGCACATTCCGGCTGATAGGGGGTGTACGCGGTCAAGAATTCTCCGCGGGAAATAAGGGCGCTCACAGCCGCAGGAACATAATGATCATAATATCCGCCGCCGATAAAAAGAATCAGATCGCGCGAATTTTTTGCGGCAAGCTTGTGGATATCCTGCGTGACTTCAAACTCAGATTTTCCTTGAGGAAGGTTAAAAGATTTGGGATGATGGCGGGGTTGAATGTCTGCAAAGAGATCGTCTATGGACCGAACACCAACCGCCTCAAGCATCTTTTTAACATCATTTTGCGTATTGGCGATATACGGATTCAATCCTCAAGACCTTCCAGAAAATGTTCGTAATCCCCTGCGTTCATGAGGTTGGATTTTTCGCTAGGATCGGATATTTCTATTTTGGCAATCCAGCCTTTTTCATAACACGACTGATTGATCAATTCAGGGTTTTGCTCCAAATCAGTATTGACTTCAATGATTTTTCCTGCCATCGGACAAAAGATATCATTGGCCGCCTTGACTGATTCCAGGGTTGTAATTTGTTCGAACTGATCGACTTCTGTGCCAATCGACGGCGGTTCAACAAACGTAATATCCCCGAGTGCATCCTGGGCATAATCCGTGATGCCAATCGTTGCGGTCTTTCCATCGATGTTGATCCATTCATGTTCTTTGGTGTAGAGAAAATATTGCGGAACTTCCATTTCACCTCCTCTTTTAGCCACGTAAAGTTCCTTTCTGATAAAAAGGTTTTTTCACTATCTCTGCCTTCAAATGATGCTCTATTTCTCCGATGAATATCGCTCCTTTGTTTTTATCAAGTTCTTCTTTAACCAATCCCATGCCAATGCCTTTTTTTAGAGCGAAAGAAAACGTACCGCTTGTGACATGACCTATGGGGGTCCCATCATCCTTAAGAATGGCTTGATGATGACGCGGCGAACGTCGGGACTCGGAGGTAAAGAAGATCGTTTTTCTCTTCAATCCATCTTTTTGTTGCTTTAAAAGAGCGTCCTTGCCAATAAAATCTTTTTCAAAGTCGATAAAACGGCTTAGCCCTACTTCAAGAGGCGAAATGGTTTCATCCATATCCTGGCCGTACAAGCCATAACCCATTTCCAATCTCAGGACATCGCGCGCGCCTAAGCCAGCTGGTTTTACATTATCATCTTCTAATAATTTTTTCCACAATTCTTTTGTTTTTTGCCAGGGAAAATAAATTTCATAACCCAGCTCGCCGGTGTAACCCGTGCGGCTAATCAACGCCTGCTCTCCCAGAAGATGAAAAACATCAAACGTGTAATACGTCAACCGCTCAATGCCCGGCGCGAGAGTCTTTAAAATGTCCCTTGCCAGAGGCCCCTGGAGATCCAGCTTTCCCGTTTTCATGGAGATATTCTCGAAACTGGACTCATCGGCTAAGTGCTTGCGAAAATGTTTTTCATCTTTGTCCGTGGTAGCCGCATTGACAACAATCATCCATTGTTTGTCCTTCATACGAAAAACAACGCAGTCATCAATGATACCGCCTTGCTCGTTACAAAGGGCGCCGTAACGACATGATCCCAGAGGTGCATCTTTTATTTTCGAAGTTACAAGGCGATCTAATCCGTTTTTTTGAGCATCCACTTTGATCAGGAATTCTCCCATGTGACAGATATCGAATAACGCGGCTTTTGTACGGGTGGCCTCATATTCCTTATATATAGTCGTGTAGGAAATAGGCATCTGCCATTCGCCAAAAGGAGCCATTTTGGCGCCAAGCTTTAGATGTTCATCGTAAAGAGGTGTTTGTTTGAGATTTTTTTGTCTAGACATGTGGAAGAATTAACATCGCAGGATTTCATGCGCCTGGGCCTACTTCGCCCGCCATTGATGCAGTGGCGGGCTTCGTAGCCCTCACATACTAAGATATTTTCGCAGTTCTATGAAGCCAAAGGCGAAAGTTCTGCTTCGCAGAATATTTTCCATGTTCTGCTTCGCAGAATTCTTCGAAGCTTCATGCGAAGAAGAACACTTTGGCGAAGTAGAACCCGCCCAGGAGGACTCGAACCTCCAACACCTAGCTCCGAAGGCTAGTGCTCTATCCAATTGAACTATGGGCGGTTTAATTGATATTCCTTAAATTAATTTCACCACTTTTTACAATTTTTATTAAATAATCTTTTCGCTTGAGCCGCTTTAATTTATATTCAATCTTTTGAGCAATTTTTGAATCCGAATACTCTTTCTTGAAAACTAACTTTACAGGTAAAAATCTCTTTGTTGTATGAACAGCACCTTCATTATGTTTGCGTATCCTTTTTTCTATATTGGTAGTACTTCCAATATAGTATCTACCATTTTTTTCACTTTCGAGAATATAAACATATGTCATTATATTTCTTTTGATTCTCCATCCAACTCCGACACTCCGACTTCCATACTATATTTTAGAAGATGTCGGAGGTCGGAGCCCCGACTGAGTCTTACGACGAGTGTCGGGGTTGAGCTACAGGCGCAAATACCTTTAATCTATTTCTATAAAATCTTTATCGATTATACACTTAAATCATTTTTATGGAAATAGTATTTTTCTATTTGCTTGATCCCCGCCCGTCAAAATGGTCAAACAATTTTAATGGGCGGGGTTAATTCAGCCAGTGACTTACGCTTAGCCCCGCTTCTTGCCCCGCCGTCTGCCTGTCGGCCCGGCCTCGACTCGGCCAAGGGCCGAGGCGGGCAGACAAGCGGCGGGGCAGCGGGGCACGCGTAAGTCACGGCTTCATTAATTTGAAGTCATTTTGCACAATCTCAATCTTTGTTAAATTCTTCTCTCTTTTTTCAAAAAATAAGATAAAATATATTTTATGTCAAAGGACAAAATCAGGAAAATATTATTGAACGATTTTGCCATCGCTCTTTATTTGCTTGTCCTCTTCCTTTTGAGCCACGGCTACCTGTACGGATGGGACGACCAACACCTTGAAATCCCGCTTTTAAAAAGTCTCATCGATCCCACGCTCTATGCTCACGATTACTACGTGCAAAGCCTGAAGGCCAATTTTATTACTTATTTTTATCCCCTTCTTGCTCACCTCATATCCATCCGTCAGATTCCCGTTGTTTATTTTTGCTTATTCTTACTTTCCCGCTATTTCATGTTTTTCTGGATGTATAAATTTTGGCTTTTGATTTCCAAAAATCAATCCAAGGCCTTTCTATGCACATTCTCTTTTATTGTTTTGACGCGCGTGGAGCCTTTTCTCTACAGAACCTTTTCTCATCAGGAATTTGCTTTTGCTTTTATTTTCGCCGCCCTTTACTTCTTTTATAAAGAAAGATTTGTTTTAGCCGCTATCATTTTAGGCCTCAGCGCCAATATTCATGCGCTTTATTGCCTTTTTCCGATGATCTACATGGCCTGTTACCTTCTGCTGGCTCATAAAAAGCATGGGTGGGCCATACTTTTTAAATCTTGCGCGACATTTATTCTGTGTTGTATTCCTCTGTTGATCTGGATTGCGCGTAAAACCCTATCGACTCCCGTACTTCCTGAGCTTTTCGTCGTCGAGAATTGGCTTCCTTTTTACAAAATCGTCCTTCCGGATGCCTTCCCTTTTGATCACATCCATTTTGAGGGGGTGACGATTCCCCTCTTAAACTTCTTGATTGCTGCTGAGCTTTATCTTTCTTTGATTGCGCTCTATTTTCTCAATCATCTTTATAACGAAACGTTTAGATCAAATCAAAAGAATTATGTGATCGCTTGCATGGCTTTCCTCTTCATGGCGCTTTCTTTTGCCGTGTGCTACATCGTTCCCAATAAATTCTTGATTGATTTGAATCTATTAAGAAATAACGAGTTTTATTTCTTTTTGATCGGGGGATTTACCCTGTTGCTTTTGCTGGAAACGGTCCAGCGGGAAAAGCTATGGATGGGGTTCTTGCTCTGCATCGTTTATCCTTTTATTTTTGTCGAGAATATCCTCGCAGCCATCACCGCATGCGCCCTGATTCTCCTTTTCTCTTTGAGGCAACTTTTGAAAAAAGAGAAAACACGACTCATCACATCTTTCATTACGCTTGAATCCATCTTACTGCTGGGTTGTATAATCCTTTACGGATTTCTTTGTTTTGCTTCGCGGATCACTTTTTATACGAACGGTTTATTGATCTGGCGGGCTCTCTTGGCTCTTATTCTTTTTTTCGTTTGCGCGCTGCGCCTAAAAAACCAAGACTTGTCTTGCCGGCAATGGTTTGTCATTATCCCGATCATTCTTTTTTCGATGGCCTACATGCATGCCTATTACCAGAAAGTCACGGGACAAAACAAGCAGCCCTTTGACACCTTTCAGGAGCGGTGGGAAAACATTCAACATGTGACGGCCCAGAAGACACCCAAAGAGGCAATGATTCTTGTTCCTTACGACATGGAGATGGGGGGGGGATTTCGCATTTTTTCCGAACGCAGCGTTGTTTGTTCCTATCGTGACATCGGGATTATCGGCTTTGATCTTGCGGCGGCACTCGAATGGCAAAAAAGAATTAAGGATATCGAGCCTTTTCGTATCCGAAGGCAATCATCCATTATTCCCGCCGTGGGTAAGGCCGTCTCGCGTTATAAGGCCGATTATATTGTTTTTATGAATTACTATGCCCCTCAGCCCAATGACACTTTTGAGCTGATCTATGCCAATCGAGATTTTTCGCTCTTTAAGATCAACAAAATGCGCCGCTGACCATCCTTAGGAAAAAAGGACATCCAAACCTTCTTTTGTTAAATTTCTCAAAAATCTTTTCTTTAAACAATCAATTTATTGTAGAATAAAACTATGTCCTTCAATGATGTGATGATGAAAATTCGGCATTGGGATAACCGAGCCGCCAAGTGGATGGTGCGCCACTTTTATCTTTTATTTTTTGAGGTTTTGCTGGGTATTATCTTCGTTATTTTTTTCGTTATTTCTATTCATGCCATTGACGTCGGGATTGATGCGGCTAAAGAAGGCATTGTTGAGCGCCTTTTGATGCTGCAGACATTCGGTCTTTCTGTTCTTATCCTTCTCATGCTCATGAATTCCTTCTGGATGCTTTATATTTTTAACAGCATCCTGCGCATCCGCACGCTTTTGAAGGAGCTTAATTTTCATTTCTCGCGAAGGCATCCCCGCGGATAAATTTTCACTATCTAGACGAATTCGTTCTTATCCCCTCATTTCTTGTTTGAAGTGAAGCGGGCAGGTTGAGCGTTTCTAGAAATATTCCTGATACCACTCTTTGACGGAATTCATCAGGCGGCCGATAGGTGTTGTGTGTTCGCCTGAAGTTAAGGCAGGCTGCAGAGATTGATCAAATCCGCTTTGAGCTAAACCCACAGCGGCCGAATAAACCGCCGGGCTGTTTAATCGATTGGCGGCGCAGTTCGTCTTTCCTAAGGCCACCGGAAGATGGACAGCTTTTTCGATGCGTTCGATCAACCCGGGAAGAAGCGAACCACCGCCAACCATCACAACTCCTGATTCGATGGTTTCGTAAAATTTAGAGCATTTGATCGTGTTTTCGATGCAATTGACTAGTCGGGCAATCTCGGGTTCAACGGATTGGTATACGCTTTTTCGTTTGATGGGCATATATTCCGTCTCTCGCTTAACAAGAATTTCTCTATTTGGCTGGGAATCTTCATCCACAGCGGCTGCGTAGGATTTTTTGATTTCCTCAGCCAGGCCTAAAGGCAGATTCAAGGTCTTGGCTAAGCAGGCCGTCACATGGTCACCGCCTAAATGAATAACGTCCAACTCCTTTAAGAATCCCTCTTGATAAATCAATATATCCGTTGTGCCTGAACCGATATCAATCAGCGCGCATCCTTTCTCCTTCATTTTCTTATTCAAGGAGGCTTCGCCGGCACAAAGACTCGAAAAGGCTACTTTCGCAACTTCATACCCAGCCTGATGAACAGCTTTAGCGATATTATTCACCAGGTTGGCTTTGCAAATCATAAGAAGAAAACGTGCCCCGAGCTTGTGGCCAACCAAGCCAATAGGATTTCTGACGGCCTCATTATCATCCACGATATAGTTCTGAGAGAAGCCGTGCAGAATTTCTTCCTCGATATTAACGCCCAAAAGACAAGTCTGCTTGTTAACCTTTTTGACATCACTCGTTAAAATAATTTTGTTTCCTCGATCGACAAGAGGAATCATGGTATCAGAAAAACGGGATTCGATGAGGTGCCCGCCGATGCCAAGGTTCACATCTTTGACTTTGCATGAGGCTTTCTTCATCAATCCTTTTAAGCAATAATGAATGCAATCCGCGAGCTCTCCTAAATCATTCACCGTAGATTTACCCAGACCCCGCGTCAGGGATTCGTTAACCCCCAAAAGCTCGCAATGGTCTTTTTTGCGGCGGATGAGACTCGCCTTAATCCGCTGAGAACCGATATCGCATCCACAAAATATTTTTTCTCCGATCATCATTTTTTGCCTAAAGGTTTGGTGAACCTCACATCAATTTTATTCATCACGCTTAAGTCCTTTTGTCCTTGCGACAAAATCAGTCCGCATTGTTTAATTTTTTCAGGGATATTCTCTTGGCCGATGACAATCATGATGCCGCCTGTAAGAAACATTTCTATCTCCGTTAAACGGCCAACATCCAGTCTTTCGATGCGATAATTTGATAAGTTGGATTCGTCACGAAAAGTTTCTATAATAAAAACAGCGACACGCAAGCGGCTATCCTTAATCCTGCGGCCCACATTGAGGCTGTCTTGGTCCAGAGAAAGCCCCTCGATGATGGGCAATACAAAGGAAGAAGCTTTTGGGTCGGATAAAACAACGAGTTCTTTATCGATGATAACGGTTTTTCCATTGATTTTGACGCGGACAAAAGGGAGGCGCTCTTTGGCTGTAACGTAAATTGTATTAGGAAAACGACGAGTGATGCGCAGCTTTGCAATGTCCGGGTAGCGCGCTTGGACTTGATTCTGTATCTTTTGAAGATTAACGGAAAATATGCTTTTTCCTTCCAGCTCTCTCAGTTCGCGAGAAGCAATAAATTTCAATGAAGGATCGAAATCAACCTTTTGAATGGTAAAATAATCCATTTCTTTTGCCAAGCGGATGATTTTTTGCCACGCCACAAAGACCAAAAAGACGACAACAAGGCCAATGATCAACTTGGTTACAAAAGCATTCGGCATCTTGGAGGTTTTTCTATTTCTTCTTTTCATGGGCTAAATCGATTAATTTTAAGCATAATTGAGTAAAACTGAAGCCTTGTATTTTTGCCGCTTTGGGCAAGAGACTTGTCGAGGTAAATCCGGGAATGGTATTGACTTCCAGAACAAATGGTTGTTGTTGTTCGTCCACCATCATATCAACCCGTGAAAAATCCCTGCACCCCAATGCCTGATGCGCTCTTAAAGCCAGCCTTTTGAGTTGATCGCTCAAATTTTGAGGAATCTCCGCCGGGACAATATATTCGGTCATGCCCTCTTGATATTTGGCCGTAAAATCAAAGAAAGATCGTTTGGGCTTAATCTCGATGACCGGGAGAGCTTCTTCGTTCAGAATACCGACCGTCATCTCCCGTCCTTCGATCAATCGCTCCACCAAAACATCCGGACCAAATTGAAAAGCCAATTTCAAAGCTTTTCGTAGATCGCGTGAGTTGTCGGCAAAAGATATGCCTATACTGGAGCCTTCCATGGCCGGCTTAACAACAACGGGGAACTCGCGAAGCTCCTCAATCATGCTGGATATTTTTCGCTTCTGATTTTGATGCGCAACCCAGAAAGGCGCAATAGGAATCTGGTGTTTTTGGAAAATCTCCTGAGAAATAATTTTGTTGAGGGCCTGGCCACTGGCCCGAGGCCCTGAGCCGGTATAGGGAATCTTGAGGTCCTCCAAAATCGATTGGATTGTTCCGTCCTCCCCCAATTTGCCATGCAGCGCAATAAAGGCCACATTGATGCCTGATTTTCGTATCAATGTTTTTATGGCCTGATGGTTCTTCGCACGGATATCAAGGTCACTGACCCAACAACCGCATTCTTTCAGAGCCGCAAATATCGCTTTTCCGCTTTTTAAAGATATCTCGCGTTCCGAAGAATAGCCCCCCATGAGAACGCCGATGTGGCCGATAGAAGATTGATCATCGTTCATTGATTTTTTTAAAGACGAAGCGATTTTACGTTTTGGGGGCATAGACTTGATTAAACTTCTCGGCCAACTGATCCGAAATCTGATTGATATCTCCGGCTCCCAAAGTCAAAATGAGGTCACCTTCTCTGGCCATATTGAAGAGATGATCCGTTATCAGCTCTTTTCTTATGTATTCGACGGGCATTCTGTTTAATTTCTTTATTTTTTCATACAGAACTTTAGCGGATACTCCCGGAATCGGCTTCTCGCTCGCCGCATAGATATCCGTTATGATCAGATGATCGCTCAAGCATAAAGGCTCGATAAAATCATTCAATAACAGTTTTGTTCGGCTATAGCGATGAGGCTGAAAAGCCACGATGAGTCTTTTGCGCCCAAAGGACCGGGCGGCCTTTAACGTGGCTTGGATTTCCGTCGGATGGTGACCGTAATCATCCACCACCAGAATTCCCTGGGTATCGGCTTTGAGCTGAAAACGACGCTGAACTCCTTCGTATTTATTCAAACTCATATTGATCACATCAAAATCGATATGAAGTGCCATCCCCAGACAAATGCACGCCAAGGCATTAAGAATATTGTGATGGCCGGGCACCCGAAGCGTCACAAACCCGATATCCTTTTGATGATAAATGCAGCGAAAGCGGCTTGTAAATCCATCCACGCTGATATCCTTGGCATAGACATCGGCTTCTTCGCTTAAATCATAACTGGTGTACTCGCGCTTACTTTCCTTTAATAATTGCGCTAGATAGGGATCGCCCGCATAGGTAAAAATGCGGCCGTCAAAATTGGTTTGGTCGATGAATTTCCTATAGGCCTTCAAAAGCTTTTCAAATGTCCCATAATAATCCAAATGTTCCCGGTCGATATTGGTTATCACGGAGTAATACGGCGAGAAATTCAAGAAGGATCCGTCGCTTTCATCGACTTCGGCCACAAAATAATGTCCTTTGCCCAAAGAGGCCGCATAGGTCTGGCCTTGGATAATTCCGCCGACAGCCGTCGTGGGCTCCAACCCGGCTTTGATCAGAAGATGAGATATCATGGATGTCGTTGTCGTCTTGCCATGGGCCCCGGCGACCGTAATGCATTTTTGGCCGCTGGCCAAGTTCGCCAACATCTGCGCGCGCTGAAAGAGGGTAATCTTCTTTTGTTTGGCTATTTTGATTTCCGGATTATCCGATTTTACGGCCGAGGAATAGATCACGACATCGGCATCGCCCACATGATCCGCCTGATGCCCGATAAAGATCACAGCTCCCTTTTCTTTCAAATCATGCGTGATCTTGTTTTCTTTGACATCGGATCCCGATACGCGATGACCTTTGGCCAGAAGCAAAGACGCGATCGCGCCCATACCGATTCCGCCGATGCCCACAAAATGAAAATGCTTACTCATTGTCTTTTTAAATAATCTTTCCACGCCTTATCCAGATCTTCAAGAGTCTCGAATCGGCCATAGGTCTTGGACAAGGCATAATCAAAACGGTTCCCCTCTTTGAGATATTTACAAAATTGAACAAAATGGTATTGCCCGAACTCTGTGATTAGATAATAAACAATGCTTGCCGCTTCCGCGTAAAATAGCTCAACATAACCCTTGGGTGTCGCGCTGTCTAATCGCTTAACCTCTGACAATTCGGGGATTGAGATAAATTCTTCACTGTCCATAGCTTCTTTAACCAGACGATTGGCACCCCAGCGTTTGGCTTTTTCCTGATACATAGCCACCCCTTCGTCCATCCAAATAGGGATATTGGATTTAAATCCAACAAATTCCCGAAAAATGATGTGACCGAGCTCGTGCGGTAAGGTCGAATCAAAGAATCCGTGAGCAGCAGGAAAAGTTCGTATAATTTTATCTTTAGCCTGAGCGGCCCCGTGCGACCACGTCGCCTGCTTGGCGTTCTCTATATAATTATCCATATCGTCATAAATATATATTTGGGCGCGCTGATCCCACGACCAGCTCTCGGTCCGATAGAATCCAAGATTTTTTGTGATTTCGTAATAATAATTTTCCGCTGTTTCTGCGACTGATTTAATAAAATCCTCCGGGGCCTCATCATAATAGAGGATAAAATGACTGCTACGATATTCCTTCCAATTGTCTGCGGCGCTGGCTGGATTCAATCCGAAGAGAAACAGAATCAACGTAAGCAGAAATGTCGTTTTCATTAGGCCAATTCCCTTATGACTTTTGCAACATTCTTTGCCGCCTCGGGCAAGAAGAGTTGACGTATTTTTTGGCTTATGGCTTGCGGACGATTCCCCAACCAATGCATCACTTCTTCCATTAAAATTTTTTCCGAAAGATCCTTCTCTTCTATGACCTTAGCCAGACCTGCCTGCTTGAGAACTTTTGCATTCTCTTTTTGGTGTCCTTGCGCAAAAGGATACGGGATAATGACGGCAGGGATTTCAAAGTCAGCGATCTCCGTTATGGTCGCAGCCCCCGCCCGGGAAATCACGCAATCCGCGATTTCGTAGGCCTCTTGCACGTTATCCAAGAAGTCTGTTAAATAATAAACAAGATTCAGCTGCTTATATCTTTCTTTTATTTTATCAAAATCCAACTTACCCGCACTATGAATCACTTGAAAATTGCACGGCGTCTTCAAGGCGCTTATTCCCTGAATAAACGTTTCATTGAGGATGGCGCACCCCTGACTTCCCCCTAAAACCATAACGGTTGGCAGGCCTTCGCGCAACTGAAATCTTCTTAAAATTTCTTGTTTTGATTTTAGGCTTCTCTGGACGTGGACCGGACATCCTGTGTGCAGGGTCTTTTCTTTGTCAAAATATTTTGTGCTCTCCTGAAAGCTGACCGCGATCTTGTCTGCGAAAACAGAAAGGCATCGATTCGCTCGGCCAGGAATGACATTCTGCTCATGAATCAGCGTCGGCAGCCGAAGAGCGACCGCACCCATCATAGGAGCAAACGCCCCATATCCTCCAAAACCTACCACAACATCCGGTCTGTGCTTCTTTAAATACTGATAAGATTTGACAATGGCGATTCCCATATAAATCATGGACTTAATCGACCGAATGGCAGAGCTAAAATGAAGGCCCTGCGCCTTAATGGTTTTGACGTCAAATCCTTCTTCTTTTATTTTTTCTTCCCAATCCTTAAGCGCCCCTATGAATTCGACGAGATGATGTTCCTTTTTTAATTCCCTTGCAACGCTTAACGCTGGGAAAATATGCCCCCCGCTAGCCCCCGTTGCCATAATAATTTTCATAGTTCTTCAATC
Organism: Candidatus Omnitrophota bacterium; assembly: GCA_043812495.1. Lineage (GTDB taxonomy): Bacteria > Omnitrophota > Gorgyraeia > Zapsychrales > JBDRMG01 > JBDRMG01. Next base: position 53,785 of record JBDRMG010000018.1, read on the forward strand.
CGCGAAATATTTAAGAGCAGGCCAATGGCCGTTATGTTTACAATCAACGCCGAACCGCCGTAGCTCACAAAGGGTAAAGGCAATCCCTTGGTCGGCAAGGCTCCGATGCTCACGCCGATATTCACAACGGCTTGCAAGCCGATCATCGCCACAATGCCGACGCTTAAGTAATATCCAAAAGGATCTTGTGTTCTTTTGGCAATTCGCGCGCCCTGCCAGATCAGGAACACAAACAACAGGATAATCGTCATCGTCCCTAAAAGACCGAGCTCTTCGCCAATGATAGAGAAAATAAAATCCGTGTGGGCCGCCGGTAAATAAAAAAGTTTTTGAAGACTTTTTCCCAGGCCGACGCCTAGCAATCCTCCGGATCCCAGGGCAATTTGCGATTGGGTCAGCTGAAAACCGATGCCCTGACTATCCTGCCAGGGATCAAGAAACGCAAGAATTCTCCTGAGCCGATAAGGAACCCGTGCAATCAAAAGGGTGATCGCCGGTATCGCCAAAAGGCAGACCAAACCCAGATGCGCTAAGTTTGTTCCGGCTACAAAAAACATGATCAATAGGATAAAGGCGATACTGAGCGAAGTCCCAAGGTCAGGCTGTTTTAATATCAATAAGCACACAACACCCAGCACGCCCATCAGTGGCATAAACCCTTGCGTCAAATCTCTGATTTTATTGCGCTTGCGGGCCAAATAATCAGCGGCATAGATAATCATGACCAATTTGGTAAATTCCGACGGCTGAAAACTAAAACTCCCGATTCTAAACCACCGACGGGCTCCATGAATTTCACGTCCGATTCCCGGAATCAAAACCAAGACCAGCAAGGCCAGAGCCATGAGCAATAAGGGTTTTGCATATTTTTGCAGTTCCCGGTAATCAAAAGACATCATGATGACGGCGCTCACCAGACCGATCATGACAAAAACCAGATGGCGCTTCAGAAAATAGCCGCTATCGCCTTCTTCTTGAAGCGCATACACCCCACTTGCGCTAAAAATCATCACAACGCCGATGCAGACTAACATCGACACCATGATGGCTATAGATATTCTTAAATCGCGCATTGCTTAAAGCGCTCCGACAAGTTCTTTAAAGACCGTTCCGCGTTCTTCAAAATTTTTGAACATATCAAAGCTGGCGCACATCGGCGAAAGGACCACCGTGTCTCCTTGGGCGGCGGCTTTTTGGGCCGCCAGGACAGCCTCCTTAAGGGAAGTGCACTCCTTCGTATTCACAACATCCCCAAATGTATTCTTTAATTTTTGTTTGGCTTCGCCAATCAAAATCATTTTTTTGACTTTTTGCGAAACCAAATCCCTTAAAGGCGCAAAATTAATATTCTTATCGCGACCGCCGCAAATCATAATGATGGGATCGGAAATACTTTCCAAGGCCCATCGACCGGATTCGGCGGTTGTGGATTTTGAATCATTAATAAAATGCACTCCCCGGATACAACGGACATATTCCAGTCGGTGCTCGACACCGCCAAATTCCCGGACAACTTGTCGCGAAATTTTTTCATCGACCTGGAAAATACCAGCCACTTTCAAGGCTGCCAGATGATTTGGATTCTTCCCGTTTTGACCAGTGCCCGGCTCATTAAAATAAACAACCTTAGACTTGATATCTGAATGCAACGCCTGTATCAAAGGATCCTGAAAATTGAGCACGGCAAAATCATTTTCCGTTTGGTTTTGAAAAATTCGTTTTTTGGCCTGAAAATATTCCTCGTTGTCCTTATGGCGATCCAAATGATTCTGGCTAAAGTTCAAAAACACAGCCACAAAGGGACGAAAATCGACAATCGATTCAAGCTGGAAAGAACTCACCTCCATCACAACAATGTCCTTGGATTCACAATCCAAGACATAGCTTGAACAAGGCGTTCCGATGTTTCCGCAGAGAATAACTTTTCGGCCCGCTCGAACGAGAATCTCCCTGATAAGGGTTGAGACAGTGGTTTTGCCGTTACTGCCAGTAACGGCGACGATAGGGGCTTTGCAAAATCGGTAGGCGAACTCAATTTCTCCCCACACGGGAATATGTTTCTCTTTGGCCCACTGGACGCACGGAGCATCCCGTCGAACACCCGGGCTCAAAATGACATAATCGCTTTCCTGGATGAAGGCTCGGGTATGCCCGCCCCATTCAACTTGAACTTGATCTTTGTGGGGAAAATGATCCCAAAGATCTTTTTTGTCCTTTTGATCGGACTGCTCAGAAATCCGGGCTAAACCTCCCAGGCGATGAGTTAGTTGGGCAATGGCTAATCCGCTACGTGCCAAACCAATGGCCGTCACTTTTTTCCCTTTGAGATCCATTTTTTTGTCTTTAGCGAATTTTCAGTGTCGTCAGGGTTAGAAGGATGAATATGATTCCGATGATCCAAAACCGTATGATAATTTTGGATTCACTCCAGCCGATCAGCTGAAGATGGTGATGTAACGGCGACACCTTGAGAAAGCGTTTATGCCGAATTTTAATCGACAGAATCTGCAAGAGGACGGATAACACTTCGATGACAAAAATTCCTCCCAAAAGAATAAGCAAAAATTCTTTTTTGATCAGCACCGCGATAACGCCCAGCATCCCCCCCAAGGCCAAGGATCCTACATCTCCCATAAAAATGGAAGCGGGATAACAATTGAACCACAAGAAGCCGAGACTCGCGCCGACAATCGCGGCCGAAAAAATCAATAATTCTCCTGCCCCGGACACATAGGGAATAAATAAATATTTACTAAAGTTGACGTTTCCTGTGATATAGCTCAGGGCTCCTAAACCCAGGGCCACCATGAGGACATTTCCGATGGCCAGGCCATCAAGCCCATCGGTGACATTCACGGCATTGGACGCACTAACGATGACTAAGATCACAAAGGGAATATAAAAGATCCCAAGATCGATAACGATATTCTTAAAAAACGGAATGTCGATTTTTGTCGTCGTTGCCGGATCGAGATAAAGAATGAGCCCAACGCAAAACCCCAAAAGACATTGCCAAAAGAATTTTGTTCGCGCCCCCAGACCTCTTTTGCCTTTGCGCCGACGCGTCAATTTTATATAATCATCCGTCCAGCCCAAGAGGGCCATCCATAGACATGTCAACAACGTCAATTGCACAAAACGATTGGCTAAGTCGCACCACATCAGAACCGAAACAATGATACTTCCTACGATAAAAACGCCGCCCATCGTCGGCGTTCCTTCCTTATAACAATGCAGCGGGTCCAGCTGAGGGCAATCGTCTCTTTTGAGGCACTCTTCTATGCGCCAGGCTTTAAATTTTTGAATCACGGCCGACCCGAATATCATGCAAAACAAAAATGTTGTCACCGCCGCCATACCGGCCCGAAAGGTGATATAGCGAAAGATGTTAAAACCAAAGAAGTAATCTCTCAATTGCGCTAAGTAATAAAACATTTCTTAACTCCCGTATTCGTTCTTAATCAGTGAAATCATTCTCTCCAGGCGAAGGCCGCGTGATCCTTTAATCAAAATCAAGTCGCCTCGGATCAGATATCGTTTAAGTTTCCGAAAGGCTTTTTGAACCGAAGAGTAACCATAGGCTAGCGAGGCTTTATTGGTCCTGCGAAATCCCTGAACAACCGATGATGAATATCGACCGATGGCGATCAGCATATCAGGAGCGATTGTTCCTACGGTTTCTCCAGCCTGGCGATGCAATTTCTCTGAAGCATTTCCAAGCTCCAGCATATCCCCGCAAATAATTATTTTCCGTCCTTTGTTTCCTATTTGGCGAAAAGTTTCCAGAGCGCTTCTTAAAGAGGTCGGATTGGAGTTATACGTATCGTCCATAATCCAAAAACCGGCGATTCGCATAAGATTTTGTCGCCCTTTTAAGAAGGAAAAACGATTTAGGGCTGTCTTGATTTCATTATAACGGATTTTAAACAAACGGCCACAACTAATCGCAGCTAATGCATTGTCAACGTTATGGAAAGCCCTGGTCTGCAATTGAAATTTCTCATTGCGCAGTTGAAAATGGATTCTGTTATTGGCCCGCCGAACCTTTGTTGCGTGGGACTGCGCGTGAGAGCGCCATCCGTAGAAAATAAACTTATGTTTTTTCGTCATGGATGGAATCCGTCCTAAAAAAGGATCATCCGCATTCAATATCACTGTTCCGCGCTTAGGCATATACCTGATCACATCGCATTTTTCTCGAAATACTCCCGCTCGGCTTTTCAAAAACTCAAGATGCGAGTCACCGATATTGGTAATCACCGAAACCGTCGGTTGCGTAATCTGCGTTAGCCACCGAATTTCCCCCGGATGATTCGTCCCTAATTCCAAGACGACCATTTGATGTGATTTCTTTAACTGCAAAAGGGTTCGAGGGACGCCGAGGAAATTATTTTGCGTAGCCTGGTTCTTCAAAACCCGATAACGTCGACCCAGGACAGCGGCGATCATTTCCTTGGTGGTCGTCTTCCCGTTACTGCCTGTCACGGCCACAAGCGGGATATCAAACTGCCTGCGATAATAGTAAGCGATTTGGCCAAAAGCTTTAGTCGTATCTTTGACGCGAATGATCGGAATTTTAGTTTTTATTTTTAGAGAAGCTGCACAGACGATAAGCCCAGAGGCCTTCTTCCTAATCGCTTGCTTGAGAAACCGATGGCCGTCAAAATATTTGCCTTTGATCGCAACAAATAGTTCTCCTTTTTTAAGTGTGCGCGAATCAATGGATATACCGCTTATCCTGGCCGTATCCGGGCCCTGGAGCAATGTTCCGCTTGTTTCTTCGATGATGTTTTTTAGGATGAACATTTCAAATAATGGGTGATGACCTCCCGGTCATCAAAGTGAATCTTTTTATCCTTAAAAATTTGATAATCCTCATGTCCCTTGCCCGCCACAAGAACAATGTCGTCTGCCTTGGCCTGGGAAAGGGCCTTGGCGATAGCCTCTTCCCGATCAAAAATCACCGTATAATTTGGCTTCGGGAAGCCCTCTTTGATTTGATTCATGATAAACTGCGGATCTTCTCCCCGAGGATTGTCATTGGTCAGGATAGAAAAATCGGCCAGTTGGCAAGCCACACGGCCCATTTTTGCCCTTTTGGTCTGATCACGTTCTCCTCCGCAGCCAAAAACCAAAATGATCTTTCCCCGGCTAACATTCTTCAAGTTTAACAGAACGTTTTTTAAGGCATCTTCCGTGTGCGCATAATCCACAAAAATATGATAATCCTGACCGCAATGAATTCTCTCCAGGCGCCCCGGCACACCTTTTAAAGCCTTGATTCCTTTGGCGATGATTTTGGAATCGATTCCGTAAGCAGCGGATTGTGCGCATGCAGCCAGAATATTATAGGCATTATACCGGCCAATGAGTTCTGTTTTGATGGCGATTGGTCCTTGCGGAGTAACAACCGTCATCGTCGAATTGGCCGCGTTCAGATCGAGATCACGGACTTTGACGTCACACGATGGATCAAATCCATAAGTCATCACTTTGGCCTTCGTTAGATTCATCAATCGTTTTCCATAGGGATCATCGGCATTAATCACCGCTGTCGCTTCTGGAGATAGCCCCTGAAAAAGCTTTGCTTTTGCTTCAAAATAATTCTCCATCGTCTGGTGATAATCCAAATGGTCTTGGGTGAGATTGGTAAAGATAGCTGAATCAAAATCAATGGCCTCAGCGCGTCCTTGGTCCAGGCCGTGGGAAGAAACTTCCATCACGCAATAGGGAATATGTTTTTCGACCATCTCGGATAAAAAGCGTAAATTGTCTATCAAGCCAGGTGTTGTGTTCTTTGACGGAATGATTTGGGAGCCTATGTGCACATTAACGGTCCCGATTACGGCGCATTTTTTTGCGGCCGCGGTAAGAATGGTCTCCAGAAGATATGTGATGGTTGTCTTCCCGTTTGTCCCTGTGATTCCAATACACTTGATCTTTTTTGAGGGATCATCAAAGAAGCGTTTGGCTACAACAATCATTAATTGCCTTGGATCTTCAACTTTTAATAAGTAAAATTTTTGGGGATCCACCTGGAGGTGACTTTGACGACTCACAACTACAGCGATGGCCCCTTTCCGGATGGCGTCATCGATAAAATTCTCCCCATGACTTTGAGGGCCTTTCAAGGCAATAAAAAGAGAATTTTTTCTAACATCGCGGGAATCGGATGTGATGGCCTGAATATCCAAATCACAAGATTCACCTTCTGTTTCCACAACAATATCTTTCAATAAGTCTCTTAATCTCACTTTAAACTTCCTCTTTAGTCAGCGGTTTTCATGTACTTCAAAGCGTCCTCTAGCACTTCTTTAAAAACGGGCGCTGCCACTGTTCCGCCAAAATGATTGGGATGAGGTTCGTCAAAGACAACCACGGCCGCAATTTGCGGATCATCCACAGGGGCAAATCCGATAAAAGACGCATAAAATTTGTTTTGTGAATATCGACCGTCAACGACTTTTTGCGCGGTTCCTGTTTTTCCGGCCACGCTGACATTTTTAATCCGGGCCATACGACCGGTCCCTTGCTCCACCACCTTCGTAAGAATATTTTTGAGGCGCACGGCGGTTTCCTGGCTAATCACCTGCGCTTGCGCTTTAGGTTGATATTCATCGATAATTTCTCCTTTTTGATCTTGAATATATTTTACCACAAATGGTTTCATATAAATGCCATCATTTGCAATGGTCGCGATGGCACAAACAAGCTGAAGCGCGGTTACGGTCACTTCTTGACCGATGGGAAATGCGCCGATCGTGGTCTTGGACCACTGGGAAGGCTTTTTGAGGATACCGCCAATCTCGCCCGGCAAATTGATCCCTGTGAGCTGTCCAAAACGAAACAGACTGGCGTATTTATAGACGATTGCGGGGCCCAATTTCTGGGCAATCTTCGTAACGCCGATATTACTCGACTGTTCAAAGACTTCGCTGAATGTTAAGGTTCCGTAAGGATGATAATCGTGGAGAATATGGTTGGCCACGCGGTATTCACCGTTTTCGCAGAAAATTTTGTCCTTTTCATTAAATATCTTCTCTTCCAAGGCTGCGGCCGCCGTAACGATCTTAAAAACCGATCCAGGCTCATACATATCTACGAGTGCGCGATTACGATGCGCATCGGAAGGGCTTTCATAAGCCTTGTTTCCATCAAAGCTTGGCTGATTGGCCATGGCCAAAATTTCACCGGTCTTGGGATTCATCAGAATGATGCTTGCCCCTTTGGCGTTATGTTTTTTGAAAGCCTTCTCGAGGGCGCGCTCAGCAATATATTGAATGGTTTCATCGATGGTCAGAACGAGATCAAATCCATCCTTGGCGGGAATGAACTTTTTCTCGATCAATAGCTCTCTGTGTTTGGCGTCACGGATGATTTGAGACCAACCGGATTCTCCCTTGAGCTGGCGGTCAAAGAGCAGCTCTAAAGCTTCCAATCCATGATGATCCATACCAACAAAACCCAGAACATGCATCCCCAGCGACTGATTAGGATAGAATCTCTTGCTTTCCTTTAGAAAGTCTAAACCATGAAGCTGCAGATCTTTGATTTTCTGCATATCGTCCGGAGATAATTTTCGTGCCAGCCAAATAAAATATTTGTTGCGATCGAGGCGATCATTTAAGTAACTTTCCTTGAGATGCAGAAGACGCGATAGCTCATCGATGGCCTTTTCTTTGTCCTGGAGCGTCATCATCCTGGGCTTGGCATACAGAGAATAGGCGGTGACATTAAGAGCCAGGGGCCGTCTGTGACGATCATAGATGCCGCCTCTTTTAGGCTCAAGCTCGATCAAATGATCATGTTGTTTTTTGGCAATATTGGCGAGAAACGAAGAGCTAAAAATCTGAATAAATAACAATTTAACGGTAAAGACGAGAAGAAGGACAAAAAAGGTGAGAAAAATTAGACTGAATCGGAGAGAATGCTTTCGTATGTGCACGAGTAACTCAAGTTGTTCAATCGCTTGAAGCGATGAGGATCATCGGATCTGTGACTATTTGATGGTCCTGGCTTCGGCTTGGGCTTTTAACGAAAATAGTTTTGCAAAAATGTTTGGTTCTTTTTTGGGCGAAACCGCTGAGGCCAATCGGGCATCTCCCGCGCGGTCCCGGACCTTCACTTCCACGATTTGATCTTTGTCCAAGAATTGCATGTCGGATCCATCCGTCAATAATGTCACCCCCAAGTGATTGGCGCTTTTGAGCATGCAGATATCATAAACGGTGTCCCCTTTATCATCCAGGAGATTGCGTATCTTCTTTTGTTTATTTTTTCCCTGATAGGCCAAGTCATAAATTTGGACTTGGAGATGAATGTAAATCAACGACATGAGGGTGACCATCATGAGGACCCGTAAACAGCGGCATAATTTCATTGGATTTCCTTTTCAATGAGGCCATGACTTATGGAGTCCGCCATTGATCCAGTGGCGGGCGACATAAGTCATATGGCCGAATTGACCTCGCCCACCAAAATTGTTAAACAATTTTGGTGAGGCGGGGGATTAAGCAAATACAATTATAATATTTCAACTTGTCAGATCCGTTCGATGACGCGCAATCGTGCGCTGCGCGACCGCGGATTCTCGCTGATTTCTTCTTCTGTAGCGCGCAAAGGTTTTTTGGTGATCAGTTTTGCTTGGTGTGCCCTGGATAACGTGCGAAATTTCTCTTTGACAATTCGATCTTCAAGAGAATGAAACGAAATCACGCACAACCGGGCCCCCTTTTTTAAGTAGACAAAACATTTGTCCAAAGCTATTTCCAGGGCCTCCAGCTCCCGATTGACGGCAATGCGAAAAGCTTGGAAGGTGCGCGTCGCCGGATGAATGCGCTGATGTCTCTGAGCGTGCGGAATAGCCTTTAAAACACTATTTGTCAATTCCTGCGTAGAAGCGATCGGGCTTCTGGCCCGCTGAGCAACCAGATAATGGGCGATGCGATAAGACCAGCGCTCCTGTCCGAAGGCCTTTAAAATCAAGGCAATTTCTTTCTCTGATAACGAATTCACGAGATCATAAGCTGAAATATAACTGTTTTGGTCCATGCGCATGTCCAAAGGACCGTCCGCCTGCAAGCTGAATCCACGAACTGGATTGCTCAACTGATAACTGGATATTCCTAAATCAAAAAGCATCCCGTTCACATTTTCGATTCCGAAATCTTGTAGAATATTGTCTATCTGCCGAAAATCTTGATGCACAAAATGACAGGAACCGCTAAATTCTTTCAACCGCTCTTGGGCTATTGTCAGAGAATCGAGATCCCGATCAATGCCGATCAGGCAACCTTTGGATCCGATTCTTTTTAAGATTTCTAAGGCATGCCCGCCGGTGCCCATGGTGCCATCCACCAGGCAGTCCCCCGGTTTTGGATCCAAATAGTCCAAGACCTCCTTGAGCATCACAGGAATATGGATTGTTTGATTCATGATTTCACATTCTTGGGTCATGTTCTGATTCTGTTTTGCGGTCGACGGTGCTAAATGTTGATCATTTTCTCGGCAATCTCTTCAAATGAATCTTTTGTGTCGGCATAAAATGTCCGCCATGTTGTTTGATCCCAGATCTCGATTCTGTTGGAAATGCCGATGACAATCGCATCACGTTTAATCAACGCGTATTCTTTAAGAAATTCCGGAATGATAAAACGCCCTTGCCGATCGGGAACAACTTCAACCGCCCCTGAAAAAAACATACGATTAAAAGAGCGCGCTTCTTGCTTGGTGAATGAAAGGCCTCGGAATTTTTGTTCTTGAAGATTCCACTCATCTTCGCTGAACATAAAAATACATTTGTCCAAACCTCGGGTTAAGTAAAATTTCTCTATCCCTTGCTCTTTGGAAATTTCACGAAACCTAGCCGGAAGGATAAGGCGGCCTTTACGATCTATGCCATGGTTATATTCACCGTAAAACATATCGCTCTCTTGTTAAACCACTTTAAACCACTTTATTCCACTTTAAGTGCATTTTATGGCCAAAAGAGGGTCCTGTCAATAATTTATTTCCCTATTTTTATGAAATACAATAAGTTGCGTAAATTTCGAAAAGATTCTCTATGGGCAGGAAACAAACGAAGGATAATCAATCAGGTGAGATTTATTGAAGGAAATATTACGAAGATTTTCTACCAAAATTGATTCTTCTTAATAACTTCTTGGCGTTTTGTTCGTCTTTCTTAAGCTGTTCGATGAGAAGTTTTCTTGTACTAAATTTCTTTTCATCTCGAATCTTCTTCAAAAAACTGATTTCTATCTTTTGTCCGTAAATATTTTTATGAAAATGAAAAATATGCACCTCCACATTAATTTTTCTTTTTCTTTTTTTAAATGACGGACGGAATCCGACATTGGCTATCCCCACGAAAAATTTTCTTTTGATCTCAATCTTAACAAGATAGACGCCACAAGGCGGAATCACTTCCCTGAATGGATCGATATTGGCCGTCGGATACCCAAGGTTTTTTCCCCGTCGATCACCGCGCTTAACGCGACCGAAAACGGAAACTGGCCTCCCCAAAAGTCGAGCCGCCAATTCAATATTTCCTTGCGTGATGATTTGTCGAATCCTTGTACTGCTGATCATTCGCCCGTTACTTTTGATGGGAGCAATGCTCGTGACTTTAAAACCTCTTGCGCGTCCTAACTTTTGGAGCAGTTGCCAATCGCCCAACCGCTTCTTGCCGAAATGAAAGTCTTGTCCCACAAACACTTCCTGCGGCCTAATTCCTTTAACGAGATATTTTTCAAGGAAACTTTTCGGACTCAGACGCGAAAACTTTTTCGTGAAGTCTATCACAATGCAAACATCGATGCCTAAGTTTTCGATGAGTTTCAAGCGATGCTCCAGGGAGACGAGAAAAGGTAAATAAGCCTTGGGCTTGAGGACATGGACCGGGTGGGGAAAGAAAGTCATCGCCATGCTTGTGCCCTTGATGGATTTGGCTCTCTTAATAACCTTTCGAATCAGAAACTGATGACCGCGATGCAGGCCATCAAAGACACCGATCGCCACAACAGGTCTTTGAAATTTCTGCTTAACGCTTCCAATGGCGGATATAACTTTCATTGACATCCTCAAGGCTAACGGCCTCATCGATCAAGAAGGAGCCGACTTGCGTACGTTTGATTTGGGAAATGCAGCCACCGCAACCCAGTGCTTCACCTACATCTTCGGCGATTGTCCGGATATAAGTACCTTTCGAGCAGCGAACAAAAAGGCGCACATCAGGCAGATTAAAATCAACAAGTCTCAATTCTTTAATCGTGACGGTTCGCGGTTCCCTTGCGATTTCTATTCCTGAACGCGCCAATTGATAAAGTCTTTTGCCTTTAAATTTCACAGCCGACACCATAGGCGGAATCTGCTGTATGGTTCCTGTCAAGCGTTCAAAAGCCTTTTGGACCTCTTCTTGTATAATTTGTGTACAATCGGATTCTTTTATGGTTTGTCCATTAATATCCGCCGTTGTTGTTTTTAGGCCTAGGCGCAATGTTGCCTCGTAAGCCTTATCGAAGGCAGAGAATTCATTGAATAGCTTTGTCGCTTTTCCCAGTAAAATAACCAGTACACCCGTCGCGAGAGGATCCAGCGTTCCCGCATGGCCTATGCGACGCATACGGAATTTTCTGCGCATAAAGTTCACAACATCATGCGAAGTAATTCCGCTTGGTTTGTCGATAATCAGAAATCCTTCTTTCATGTCAATGTCCTGTGAAGTTGTTTCAGAATGATTTGTTTGGCTGTCTTAAGATCTTCATTGATCCGGCAACCGCTCGCTCTTTTATGTCCCCCTCCTTCGAAATCATGAGCCAGCCGGGCGACATCAACTTTTTCTTGCGAACGGAAATTGACCCGTGTTTGTTTTTTACTGACTTCCGTGAAAATGACAACGACTTCAACGCCTTTGATGGCTCGCAAGAAAGTAAAAATTCTATCACGCAAATCAAAACTTTGAGTAAAGCGCCGGCTCTTCGCTCTTGTCAGATCGAATGTGATGACCCGGTCTTTAACATGAATTTCGAAATCTTTGATCATCGACGCAAATTCTTTCATATCGCGCAAAGGGATATCTTCGTACGATTTTCGATACATTTGATAGATGGGAATATCGAATTTCAACAACTGGCTAATAATCTCATGCGTACGCGAGCTTGTGCTGTCGTAGCGAAATGAGCCCGTATCGGTCATGATGCCTAAGTAAAGAAGCCGGGCAATCGTCTTATTCAATGGGAATCGGGCATGTTGCAATAAATCAAAAATGATTTCTGCCGTAGACGATGCCTTGGGGTAAACGCAATTGGGATGCCCAAAATAATTATTGGTGATATGATGATCGATATTGATTATTTTCTTGTCTTTGGCAAGAAGCTCCCTCACTTGGGCAATGCGGCTCAACGACCCGCAGTCAAGAATAATCGCCACATCATAGCTGATGTTTTGCTTCTTGAATCGCTCAATGCTCTTAACGCCGGGGAAAAAAGAAAACATTTTCGGCATGTCTTGCGCATTAACGATATGAACTTTTTTTTTCATGGCCCTGAGCCATTGGGCTAAGGCTAATTCACCGGCGAGGGCATCGGCATCCACGTTGACATGCGTACTGATAAGAAAAACTTTGTTCTTCTTAATTTCTTCGATCACGTGTCGATAGCTCATCAAGCGACCTTTCTTCTTTTACTCGTTCTCGGGATTCTGCCGAGTGTTTTCCTTAATTTCTCCCAAAGCCTCTTCGATACGCGCCCCATATTCGATCGATTGATCAAAAACAAATTCCAGTTCGGGCGTTAAACGCAATCGTACGCGCTGACCCACAAGCCGACGAATAAATCCCTTGGCGCTATCTAATCCACTTTGGGCTGATTTTGCTTTTTCCGCATTGCCGAGCGCGCTATAGAAAATCCTGGCGTGCTGCAGATCGCGGCTGACCTGAACTTCGGTGATCGTGACAAACCCAAGCCTTGGGTCTTTAACGTCCCTTAGAATAATATCAGAAATTTCCTTCTTCATTTGTTGATTGATTCTGTTCATTCGGTCCATGGCTTAGTCCTTGTCGCGTTGTATCCATTTTTGCGCATATCGCATTTCTTGTTTTTTGGATCGAACTTTTCCGTCAAGCTTGGCGTCAAAACATTTCTTGAGAATATCTCCGATCATCCTGCCCTCCTTGATTCCAAGCCTTTTTAAGTCTTCGCCGTTTACGCTTAATGCGACTGATTGATCTTGTTTAAGAAAACCAAAAATGCGTTTTTGTATTCTCGGATTTTTTGTTTGCGTTGTTAAGAAAGCAACTGTCTCATAGCTAAGCGGTTTTAAAATTCGATACACATCGCTCGGCCGCATGCGCTTGACGGATAAGCGGCGACTCAAGGAAATAACGTTTCGGCTTTCAAGTATCCTTTTCTTGTCCTCACGCGTGAAATGAAACCGAGACATCGTTTTCTCGGTAGACTTACCGGATCTCTTGTGCCATAAGGCCATCAGATACAGTATTTGGAGATCGAATTGTTTTAACGCGAATCTTTTTTTTAATGCCTTCCTATTCTTTTCAATATTCTTCAGGCTCTTTTTAATGGAAGGGGTCATTCGATAGTTATCTCCCAAGAATTCCAACCCTTTAAACTGGTGGAGTCTTTCAAGGCAGCGGACCGGCTGGTCTTCTTTTAAGATTTTCTTAAATTCTTCAAAATACCGCGGCGGCTTGACGTCATCATCCGCGTGTTTGCTTAAAGCTTTTTTCATTAAGTCAAGCGTGTGTCTTTCGATTTTAAAATGCAATCGCTGTTCAAAACGGACCGCGCGTAAAATCCTGGTCGGATCATCCTTGAAGCTTTGATCATGAAGAACGCGGATACTTTTTTCATCCAGGTCTTTTTGTCCGCGGAAATCATCAATGACCATTCCAAATTGATCCGGATGGATAGAAATCGCCATGGCGTTGATGGCAAAGTCCCGACGAAAAAGATCGTCATGAATGGATCCCAACGTCACGGCCGGTAAGGCCCCAGAGTAAGCGTAATGCTCTTTTCTTGCGCTCGATAAATCAAGCTGGCCTCCCTGGGCATCCATCAATGTTGCTGTTTTAAAAACAGGATAAATTGTTACTTTTGCTTTCTTTCTTTGGGCAAGGAGTTGGGCGAGCTTGACGGCATCGCCCTCAACGACGACATCCACATCAAAATTGTTTTTATGGAGCAATAAATCTCTGACAAAACCGCCCACCACATAGGCGTTCATTTTATTTTTCTCTGCTTCCCAGCCGATTTCTCTGAGACGTCTGAGAATATTGCGATCACATCGTGCCAATACAGATTTCATGATGCTTTATCCCCGCGGATGAAATTGTTTATGAACGGTCTTTAACCTTTCCCGATCGACATGGGTATAAATTTGTGTCGTCGAGATGTCCGAATGCCCCAGCATTTCCTGAACGGAGCGCAAATCCGCCCCATGTTCCAACAGATGCGTTGCAAACGAATGTCTAATCGTGTGCGGTTTAATCACCTTCTTAATTCTTGCCTTCTTGGCATAGCGTTTGATGATTTTCCAGACGCTTTGACGGCTGATCTTTTTCCCGAGCCGACTGATAAATAAGCTATTAGTAAAATTGGATTTGATTAATTTGGCTCTGACCTTGTCTGTGTATCGCCTCAAGGATATCTGCGCCCGCTTTCCAATGGGAATGATGCGCTCTTTACGTCCCTTTCCTATGCAGCGGACATAACCGACATCCATATTGACATTATCTGTCTTCAGACTAACTAATTCCGAAACACGCATGCCGCTCGCATAGAGCAATTCCAAAATAGCATTGTCTCTGATCTCCTGCCAATGCCGGCCGTAAGAGGCCTTGATCATGGATTCAATCTCAGGCAAAGAAAGAACCTCCGGTACTCGCTTCCAAAGCTTGGGTGTTTCTAAGAGATTTGTGGGGTCTTCTTTTGCCAATCGTTCGCGCACACAAAAACGGTGAAACATCTTGATCGCCGAAAGAGCCCGACTAATAGACGTTGCCGTTAGACCTTTTTCCTTTTGTTGATGCATATAATTTGTGATATCCGCGCGTTTTATCAGATCAATGTCTTTGATGCCTTTCTGTGCTAATTGTTTCGTGTATTTTGTCAGATCCCGTCGATAGGCCAGGATCGTGTTTGGGGACAATCCCCGCTCAACAGACAAAAAATTCATAAAGTCATCAATCAGTTCTTTCATCAAAAACCCTTCGGTCCTTTACGGCTGAATACTTTCCTCAATGGACTTGAGCGCAAATTCATCGCGAATCTTCTTTTCGAGCGACTCCAGTTGCCTTCTTAAGGAAGAAAAGTTCTGCGCGATCATGGACGATTGCAACTGTTGTTCAATCAGCTGAATTTTCTTCAAGCACGCGATCAAGGCGTCTTTCTTTTCACCTTTCAGCAAATCTCTCATCATCTCTAGATTAATCACAACTTGCTCCATAAAATACAACCGCCGTTTACGGCTCTCATTCTCGGTCATACTCCCGATCAATTCCTTGTGCCAGACCCTCCAGAGGTTAAAATGATGCTGATATGTGTCTTGGGGGCTTTTAATGTTCTCAGGATACTCGATCGGCTCTAGAATCGGAACCTCCTGTTGAACTTCGGTCTTCTTTTTCTGACGCGTGAATTTCTTTCTTAAGGGTTCACATCCGCTTTCGGTCATCAAAAAAACAAATAAGCTAACGATCAGGCACACGTTGGGAAAAATCTTTTGTTTCATTCTTTGATTAATCATGAATCATCTCCTCGAATTCTTTCTCGTTTAAACAGGGCACGCCCAATTTTTTGGCCTTTGTGTATTTTGAGCCCGGGTGTTTACCGTAGACAACAAAATGTGTTTTACGGCTTACACTGGATACGACATCCGCTCCTAACTTCTTGACTAAAGCACCGGCCTGAGAGCGCGTATATTTTTGTAACTCACCCGTGAAGACAAAGGATTGGCCGGCAAGTCTATCGGAAGATAATACGTTCTCGGGTTCTGTCATGTTGACATTCGTTTTTTTAAGTTTATCAATCAATATTTTTGTGGACGCCTGGTCAAGAAATTTATAAAGGGAATCAGCCATGACAGGACCGATCTCATGGATATCCTGAAACTCACTGGTTTTCGTTTTCATCAGAGCATCGATTGTTTTATATTTCTGGGCAATGATCGAGGCCGCCCTTTCTCCGATATTGAGAATCCCAAGACCGTAAAGCAATCGGGAAAGAGGCTGCTTCTTGCTTCGCTCAATAGCCAAAAGCAAATTGTCTGCCTTTTTTTCGGCAAAAAGATCCAGGGACAGCAAATCCTTTTTGTTCAGAAAATAAATATCCGCCAAATTGTTCACGCATTTCTTTTCTAAGAGCTGAAGAACAACCGATTCCCCCAAGCCTTCAATGTCCATGGCTGGCCTGGACGCAAAGTGAATCAAGGACCGCTCAAGCTGCTTAGGGCAAGACGGATTGATGCAGCGATAGGCCACGTCTTCGCACTTTTGTTTCGTAATCTTTCCGCCGCATTCAGGACATTTTTCAGGGATAACAAAAGGTTTAATTGTGGTTTTCTTGGATTCCACAACTTTGATAATCTTAGGGATCACATCTCCGGCTCTTTCAATCAAGACACGGTCCCCGGCGTGAACGTTAAGCCGTTTGATTTCATCAAAATTATGAAGCGTAGCGCGCGCAATCGTGACGCCTCCGCAAGGGACAGGCGCAAGATTGGCCACAGGCGTTAAGACGCCGGTGCGACCCACCTGGATATCAATGCTTTCAATGGTTGTCGTCGCCTGATGGGCCGGAAATTTATACGCGACAGCCCAGCGAGGGCTCTTAAGCGTGGCTCCCAGTTGCCTTTGCTGATCGATGGAATTGACCTTGATGACAACGCCATCCACTTCATAAGAAAGTTTGTTTCTTTTCTCCTGATATTCCCGGCAATAATCGATGACGTCTTCAAAGGTCTTGCAGAAACGATTGTACGGATTCACGCAGAACCCGTATGTTTTAAGCTTTTGCAAGAATTCCCATTGTGTTTTGAATTCCTTGCCTCCTTCCAACGCACCAAAGGAATGCACAAAACATTTGAGCTTCCTCCGAGCAGTAATGCGGGAATCTAATAGTTTTGCCGAGCCGCTGGCCGCATTGCGGGGATTAGCAAATAAAGGCTCCCCTTTTTTCTTTTGCTCTTTGTTCAGGGCTTCAAACTCTTTGTCATCCATATAAATTTCAGCCCGGACGTCTAATATTTTTGGAATATCCTTCTTCGGACCTTTCAGTTTTAAGGGAATGGAGCGAATCGTCTTGACATTGTGCGTAATATCTTCTCCGGTGATACCGTCTCCCCGCGTGGCACCGATCAAAAGTTCTCCGTCTTCATAAGTTAAAGCGACGCTTACTCCATCCATTTTTAATTCAACAACATATTCAGGATTCTGACCCGAAAGCCCCTTAAAGACACGCGCTTGCCAATCTTTGAGCTCATTGATCGAATACGTATTATCTAAAGAATACAACTTGGCCTGATGGCGGATAGTGTGCGGTGCGGCGTCCATTTTAACACCCACTCTTTGCGTCGGTGAAGATGAAAGTCTCGATTCCGGAAACTGATCTTCCAGGTGAATCAAGCGCTTCATCAAGTCATCATACTCCCGATCGGCGATCACAGGATGATCGAGGACATAATACTGATAATTATGCTTCTCGATTTCTTGACTTAAACGTTCAATCTCTTTTTTTGCTTGAGGAGTATCCATTTAATGAAGCCGTCCCAAATTTGATACTAGGCGAGTTTTGGATCCCTTATATTTTCAATTAGTTATGAAACTGGTTAAAGTTTCGAGAAAGCCGTTGAGGTACAAAAATCAATTACCCTGTGCCAAGAGCACAGGGTATGAAGGTCTATTCCCAAAGACGAAGCTGGACTTCTTTGGGCGTTTTCCCTTGTTCTTTTATATATTTTTCCACTACTTCCCAATTCCCACGCTCGCCTACTGTCCCC
>JBDRMG010000019.1:0-13263 GCA_043812495.1 Candidatus Omnitrophota bacterium
CTGATGCGAAGAATACGAGCAAGCTCTATCAAATCTGTATTTAATAGATAACCTTGAGAAGTTTTGACAGCACGGTATTCGTTTTGGCTTAGAATGTCTTTTATCTGTTTGATTTTTTCAAGAGGAACATCCAGAAAAAATAGGCGAGATTCGATGATATTGAGTAGAGTGGCATTGATGGCGTAGCCTGGCCTGACCGCAGGCGGTGCGGTTTTTAAAGGTGCCGTGAATTCTTCATCGAAAATTTCCTCGTCCTCTCCGATTTCAATGTGACTTAAAAGTTGTTCACATTCTGTCGCCATATTCAAATAGTCGGCCGCCTTGAGGATGCTCTCGCGTATTCTTTGATAATGGCGCGGATAATGCCAGAGGGCTTTTTCCAGGAGTTCGGATAGAGTCTCTTGCGTTATCCGATCATAAATCATGACAATTTGGCGGCCGCGGTTCGCCCATTCTTTTGGCAACCGCGAAGAACGCAAAGTCATATCAATGATAAAATCCGCTTGGCTGCGGTCCGGATCGATCAAATAGCGGTCATGGCGGCTGTTGTATTCGGCAAAATCAACGGCATAACGCGAGAGCGCCTCCAAGCGTTCGATCTCTTCTCTTTCGACGAAAATATGGATATCTCCTTTAAATCCTTCATCGGTCAAGGGACGGCCAAACCGGCCATAGGGAAGATGGACAATGAGAACATCGTATTTCGTTTTGTAATAATCAACCATCTTTTGGATATGATCAACGCGATGTTTGTTATCCAAAAACAGAGCCACGGCATAAGCGTCTGCGCTTCCTTTGCCGGTGATGGCTCCCTTAATGCCGTCCTCAAAGGCTCCTTTCGGGAAAGGTTCCATATCCCAATCAAATTCACTGGGATCAAGCATGATGATTTTGATATCCTTTCCTGAAAGACCTTCCGAAAGCCTCTTGGCAAAAGCAGGACCTTGGGCCCCTGGACGGCCGGTCATGCGAATAACGATTTTCGGAGTTTTCGATTGTCGCACTAAAACTTGATTGTATATTCGGTCAAAAGCCTCTTTCGGACTTAAGGCTTCCTTATCAGAAGGATAGGGATTGCGGTAAATCGGCACAACATGAAATCCTTTTAAAGAACAAAGATCCTGCTCTAATGCATCGCCAGGGAACATCGGCCCGACATAGTAGTCCGGTTCAAGCCCATCCCTCTGCTCCGCATCGATAATTTCATTTAAAGCATCTTTATCTTCCTGCCCTTCTCCCATGGTCAGTTTTGCCGCCAAAGCGCGATATTTGACCAATTGCTCCTCTGTTGGAATCTTGCCTTGAGCCGAAGCTTTTTGAGACAACAGATACTCATCTCTTAATTTTTCCAACGCCCCCATGATCGCTGGATTATCACGCACAGAACCCCTGCGCCTGTTGTGGAACACCATCGCCACCCCGAATCCGAGCATCATCACTACCGCCGCCAGGAGGGAGTCGGGGGATGTGAAATCAAAGCTTGGGACGCCATGGGGCAAGAATGATACACCTAAAAGCTCACCGGATTTTCCGCTGTTGGAATCTTCTCCTGTCAATTCTCCAAGAACTTCTTCGGCGAGGCGCCGAACTTCGGGGAACCTCTCTGAGAATTTCACATCACCAACGATCTCTTTTATAAGACCCAGCGTCTTTTCATCCCGCAGCCTTAACGCGCGGATGACCTCCAAAATCTCGATTTTTCCTTCACTAAAAACTTTATCCAGAATGGCGTCCAGGGCCTCCACCATAAGTTCGGTCAGTTCCTGAAATTCTTCTTTTGTAAATCGACCTTTCCATTCAAGAATAATCCTCGGCGCCAGGGGATAATCGTACCCTCCGCATCGATCTGTGATTTTGTATTTTACGCAGAGCTTAAGTTGTTCTTTAAGAAGACGAACGTGTTCCTGATGCGTAAAACGAAAATCCGGCCGCATATCAGCTTTATGAATATTAGGATTCTCAAGATTATAATCTATAAAGTACCGGATTAAGTTCTGGCTTTTTCTGTCAAATCCCATACGTTTTAATTTTCTCGCATAGACCTGCATACTCAATATAACAAACGGATCAAAAGCTCGCAGAGCCGTCAGAGAGTAAGAGGCCATCATAGACGGCATAGCCAGTTCATTCAAAGAAAATCGGCTGGGTTGGTTGTAGCTAAAGGCATACTCAAGAAAGGCCTTAATGAGTCGTTTATAGTTTTCGGGAAATCTCAGGGCCCATTTTTCTTGGCGGGGTCTTTGATAAAGATAGGGATCGCCTTGGAGTTCATTCTTCCATGGATTGATCCGCTCGATATAATCATCGACCATTCTTTCCTCTTCTTTGTAGCTTATGCCCTCGATCGCCTCTTCCGGGTTTGTTGTTCTTCTAAACAAGCTGTCATCCATTTGAACCTCGATATCGAAAGATACAAGCGTAAAGCGGTTTTTCCAATTATCAGGAAGCACATCGAACTTCAGATGACCTGGTTTCATCGCAAAAATAACGCCCAAATCTTCAGAGATAGCAAATTTATTTTCTTCAGAATCTTTCGCGATGTTCCATGCGGGCTTACCCATACCATTGAAGGCAAAGACTCGTTTGGTAAAGTCAGGTTCATAAATATACATCAGCTCAAAAACCGAACCGGCGTAACGCGCATTGATCTCTCTGGCTGCCCTTCGGTCAATGAATGATTCATTGACCGGATAAACCATGGCCCATAAGAGAAATATTTTCTTATTTTCACGGCAGACCTTTTGGAAAGCGGTTCTGTCTGTATCATCGTTAATAGATCCCTCGGGATGTTTTTTAAGGAGATCATTGACGTAGCGAATTGCATCCGTTAATCCGCCATCTTTTTCGTTTTTGTCCTGAGGGAAACGATGGACCATGCCCAGCGCCATTGCGCATCCTGCCATCACCATCCCCGCCGCCAGGAGGAAGCAGGGGGAGGCGAAGTCAAAGTTAAAAATATCGGAAAAATTGCCGACCCCAAGACAGATACCGTTTTCAAACCTTGCCTTGCTTGAGGCATCAGAGCTCGGATTTGTATCTTCTGCTATTTGAATGACGCAGGCCATTAAATTCTGTCCGGGATCGACTTCGGCGTAGCTAACCGAAAACTCATAAATAGCCGGCTGAAAAGAAGCGGCATACAGATATTCATTTCTCACAAGGCCTAGATTGATAAGGAATTCATCGAAAGCGGCATCGACAAAGGTCAAATACTCGATAACCCGGATACAGTTACTGGCGATAAAGCCTGCGACTCTGCCATCCCTTTGACCTTCCTCGTCTGTTAACAGTTGATCGAAGTGATGCGCGCGACAAGCGGCGTGTTGTATTTTTAAACGAAGATCATCATCGGCGATGTCCCCTGGATCAATAAGCGCCATCTTGACAATGCCAATCGTGTGAGACCCGTCTCCCGCTAAGTAGTATTCTCCTTCGGGTAACCGGCTTCCCGTGACTTCATCTAAAAGACTTTGCATGTCTTTTGAAAGATTCAAAAATGGAGCAAAAAGAATTGTTTTCCCTTCCCGGGTGAAGAATGTATTTCCGCTAGCTTCAAAAACAAGCCGAATTTCCCGCCCCTCTGATTTTTGAAAAACATTGCCGCCCTTTTCGCCAGCTCTTTTTCTTTTGAATATGCTCCAGATGCCAACGCCCATTATTATCAGCACCGCCGCCAAAAGGATTTCGAGGGAGGTGAGGAGAAAATCAAGAGGAATGACAATATCAAGTCTTTTGCCATCATTTTTACTTCTTGACGAAGCGTCATTTTTCAAAGCAGCCTGCGCAACCCTAGTGATTTCCTGTTTATCCACCTCAACATAGCTGGCTTCATAAAGAAAGCGCAACTGTTTCATGAGCCCACCAATGTCAGTCTGGCACAGACGATGAAGCGAAGTAAAAACAGGACCCATCCATTTTTCTTCTGTCTCGTCAAAATGAAACATCATGTCATGAAATCGAAGGGGATCGAAGAAAACAAAATGTCCACAATCAGAAAATACTTTAAAGAGCTCAAGTGACCCTCGGACAATGTCCCTTCTTGCTTGAATCGCGACCGAAGACTCGCGATGGGAAACATGAAGAAGATCATGGTAATCCCTAAAACCGCCGAGCCATTGTTCGCTGTAGAATTCAAAATTAGCAACCTTCGCAAAAGCGCCAAACCTTGGAATAAGCGAAGTCTTTGAGCTGACGGTCTGAAGGAAATCGACATAACCTTCCTTAAATTGTCCCCGGGCAGCCTTAAGGGCCATTTCGTATATCGACTGATCAGCAAGCTCAATACGCGCATAATAAACCTGGGTAAATGCATCCTCGGAAACAAAACTATAGCCGACTTTAATCTTTCCTTTTAGATTGCAATCTTTCTTGCCAAACAGACGCGCGAGTGATTTAAGCAGAAATCTTCTTTGTCTGAATAATTGTTGAATATCACAAGCGTCTGGCCCAGCACTTTGGCTATACACAAGAGGATCTTGCAGATTAGTTTTCATTCTGGTTACTTCTATTTCTAGCGGATCCCCTTGTTCATCTTTAAAATTCTTCATGATCCCCACAATCCCAATCCCCATCATCACCAACACCACCGCCAGCATGGATTCGGGAGAGGTGAAGGAGAAATCAAAGCCTAAAGGCAGAACAATTTTGTAATCTTGTTTGTCCTCGTCTTCTTCCGGATAATCGCGCATAGAATCAAAGCGGACCCTGCCTCTTTCGCCCTCTTTATGCGTCAAGAGGATTTCACTCATCATGGCATAAGCGGGAATCAAAACACCCCTTTTTCTTAGTTCACCAACAGTTGTTTGGATGATAACGACATCGTCCCGAGAGGGGTTGCTGTGGAAAACACGGGCTGCCCTTTTTGCATCTATAAAGCCGCTTTCACCCACTCCCCAGTTTGATTGATTAACGCTCATGGTCCCGGGAAGTCCGGCATACGGCCGCATAACACTGCGGTAAACACGAACATCGTCAGGAATCAACTGGAGATCGAGCATGTCAATGATGCGAACGATTTCTTCTGATTTCTGGATGGCGCCGCGGGAAGGGATTTTTGATGTGCCGGAGGAATGATCAATGGAAATGGGAACATTGCTCTTTAACTTGACTCTTACGGCTTGATCGCCTCCAGCGTCTATGAGAAAATCGACAATCGCCTGTAAATTATCATATTCGATATCATCGGACCTTAGAACTTCCAGGATCAAAGAGCGTATAGCGCCTAAGCTGATATATTGCCCGGCGGCCCTTAGGCGCACCTCTTCTCTCAATTTGAGAATTCGTTCTCGCTCAAACAAAAGGGGCCTGATCCCCCGACCGATGCCTATCTTTTCAGCCCATAAAACAAATTGTTTAATATAAAATTCCCGCGCCTTTTGAGAATCGAACTCAACAAACAGCAAATTTTCCAAAACGCCTCTAAGACGTAATAAATCCAATCCCCATGCCTCCGATTCATCCTCTTTATTATGCGCAATAGCCATCGCCACCCCAAAGCCCACCATCACTAAAAGCGCCCCCAGCATGGATTCGGGGGAGGTGAGGGTGAAGTCAAAACCAATAAAACCTCTAAATTCTCTAACTGAATTTTTTCTATCTAAATCTTTCTGCGCTATAACACCCCAAGCTAAAAGATTATTCTGAGAATCGTTAACATGAATAGTGACGATGTCTTCCAGTAATCCAAACCCATGTTTCTTCAAGAATGACCTTATCTCTTGTTCATCTTGAAATACCCGCCTTTGCAAAAATTCAAATAATTCCTTAGCTTCTTGCACATTTTCTATCTTCTGCTCGGTCTTGCTTATTAACCGTTCACCCTCACTGATTCTTTCAGGCAAAGGACGTAAGACATAAGCATTTTCGCCTAATTCAGGTTTGTGGACATAGCATAACTCAAGAGCGGCCTTCCCCAAAAGCATAAGTTCGTGTTTCGCTACATCATAATTGATTCTATTTATGCTATATGATATTAAACCAAATTCATTAATGCTGATCTCAGGAATCTCTTGTCCAATGGCCATCTTTAAATAATTCAGAATAAACTCTAAAATTGTCAATTGCAGGGGAGCATCTTCTGCTGTTCCGCTTAATAAAAATGAATCAGGATGATGTAGGATTAATATAACCTTTCCGTTTGGCTTAAGAATTCTGCTTGCCTCTTGAAAGGCATCATTTTTCTTCATATACGATAAAGAGAATGAAAAAATAACGCCATCAGAAAATTCATCACCAAAAGGCATTTGCTCAGCTTTTGCAACTCGATGTCGAGGATCACCTTTTTTATCAAAATAGGCATCAACTGAATAGGTTGTCATTTGGGAATTTTTTCCCTCAATGTCTTTGGAAAGCTTGCTATCTGCCGAGCCAATATCAACGAGGACTGCTTTGGGTTTTGTTATATGGGTGCTTACGGCGCTGAGTATAAAACTTCTAGCATGTTTGAAGGGTTCGGCATCAATGCCAAAAGAAATATTCGTGTTATGGTCCGATTTCTCTCCGTTTCTGGAATGTACCATCGCCCAAACCCCAATCCCAAGCATAAAGAGAATTGCCCCCACCATCGATTCCATGGAGGCGACGCCAAAATCAAAGAGAATCATGTGATTTCGTAAATGCTCCCCTGGCTCATCAGAAGAGAGGATGGGATAATCTCTAAAATCACTGCCGGCGACGTGTAAATGTCCTCCGGGTTTGGCAACTGATCTTATTTCTTTAAATAATCTCGCTTTTATTGTTTCGTCGTGCATCTGCCCTATGACACGGTTAATGACCAATAGATCGACTTCCTTAAGGAGCGCTGAAAATGCCGAGGACGGCATCTCGCATGCGATGAGCCGAATATTTCTGTTAAACTCATCGGGACGTGCATTGAATTCATCCATGACATCGAGCCGTAATTTTACAATAATACCATTCCTGGCCTTGTTATCACTCAGAGCCGTCAAAATGTCATATCCCTTTTTAAGTCTTTGTTCGGCTCCGCGAATGACTGTTTCGTTTTTATCCATTCCTATAAATTCAAGCTCAAATTCCTCAAAATCCGATATGGATCGTTTCAGGCCGCGCCTAACCAACGTCTTCCAGCTGATGATTTCTTGTCCGAACCCGCACCCAGCTATCAGAATATTTATTTTTCGATTACTCGTTTTTCTTTTTTCATTCAGGATGCATCGGATAATATTATCGAAATCGACGACGTTATATTGCTCTCGTAAAAAATAGCTTTCCGCTTGCGTTTCTCCGACCAGCGCAAGATGCTTTAAGAAAACATCGAACATACCCAAAAGGAGTCGATCCGTGCCCTTGGCTAACATATTCAAAACCCGATCATAGTTCCCTTGATATTTCCGACAGAAGAGGTCTGTGTAACTAAAATATTTTAGAAATTGTCCCGTTATCCTTTTGTCTATGCCCCGCTCTTCGAATTGGCGGCCAAGCGTACCTCTCATCGCTATATATATTTCTGATTCATACTTTTCTGCAAAATCCTCATACCCCAGTAAATTCGGATATAGGCTTTCATCCCTTCCCCTTTTTGTCCATTCTTCCCTAAAGGATTGAAGTGGGTCATCGGATTTTTTTACCCTCACCATCATTGCCACTCCAACCCCAAGTATCATCAACACCGCCGCCAGCAGGAATTCGGGGGAGGGGAGGGTGAGATTAAAGGGAACTGCGGGCAAGAGGAGATTGACAGCGCTCGGAGCGTATGATATGCTCTTTTTAGATATATTCCCGGAATCTAACAAATTTGACAGAAATCTTAGAGGCCAAGACGTTATGAAAGTCAATAATCTTTTAGATAGAATCGTCGCCAATCCCGATATCCAGCACGGCAAACCATGCGTCAAGGGCACGCGCACCCCTGTATATGTTGTATTGGAGGCATTGTCCTTAGGATTAACGCCGGATAAAATCAAGGAAGAATACCCTCCCCTGACAGATGAAGATATCCAAGCCTGCCTTTCTTTCGCAGCGCTCCTTGCCAACGAAGAAGAATCCCCTTTACGGCTTAAGACATGAGACTTCTTTTGGATGCCGATGTTCCCCGTTCTTTTGGCCATAGGCTTAAGTCCGAGGGCCACGAAGTTGCCGATGTCCGAGATATATCCAAAATTCCTCTGAAAGACGAAGCAATTTATAAGCTCGCTATTGATGAGCGAAGAACCTTGATTACCCGTGATTTGGATTTCAGCAACATTCTTCTGTATCCACCAAAACCTACCTTTGGCATAATCGTCCTTAGGACCTACCAATTGTCGACCGATGGAATGTTCGAGGTGCTTCGACAATCGCTCCAAAAGACAACAGAGGATAAGCTCCGAGGAACGCTTGTTATCGTCCAAATAGACCGTCTGCGTTTTTATCGTTAACACCGGCACGCTCATCATCCATATCATTAAAATTCCAACTCCCGCCGCCATCCCCGCCGCGAGGAAGAAGTCGGGGGAGGTGAGGGCAAAGTCAAAAGGAATCATAAGGCTGCTTATTGAAGTCGAACCGGAACCACCCGAAGAGATTACAATATGCTTACGCGTATACTCTAAGACAACCCTCATGACATCTTGAGCATATCGTTCAGTACATCTTCCTTCGATTGGCTCTGCAAGAAGAACATCTATTCTTTGCATCAAAGGTTCTATTTTTTGCGGTGAAAGCCTGTGAACTGCTCTGATAAGGCATATCTTGTTATTCTCTTCTAATTGATCGGGATCAATCTCACAAACAGGAGAAATTTGATAAAGCAATTGAAAGACACGTTCTGTATTTAATTCAACAGTGACTCTTGCGATATCATCAAAGGAAATAATCGGTTCATCACTATGCAATGATATAAAACTATTGAAGAGCTTAGTAATCCATTCTTCACCATGCTTAAGTCCAAACGTAATAGGTACCTCATTGAATAATCGGCCAGCATACGCAGGGTCTTTCTGGATAAGCTCAATGAATATCGGTTTTACCCTATTTGTGTAGAGCTCCACAGGCGCATGGGCATCATAATAACAACTACAAATTTCTAAAAGGGCGGCATGGACTAATTTGATCCAAAATAGACTGCCGTCTTTTGGTTTTGAGCCATCAGAGAAATGGACAAGCTCTACCAAGGATGTATTGTTGATGATTTCCCGGCTTACCATTTGTATGATTTCATCAGGGCCATCATCAATGGTGACAAATACGATGGAAGATGCGATGAGAAGATCTCTGTGTTCCTGCCAATCCAGATCCAATTCTTCAAAGAACTCCATGGCCGCAAAAAGTCCTCGGCGTTCGCCATCCCAGCCTCTTCTAAGGTAAAAAATGTGAACATCTTCCAGCCCACATTCTCCCGCTTTTTGGTTTAATCCTCTGTACATACCTTCATGAAGCCCCTTAGGTATCCTCCAATCAAACTGCAAGGATATTAAATGCTCAAGATAATCTCTTTTTATTTCTATGGGAAGACCAGAGGATCTGGCTGCTTTGACATATTCAATGAGTTCTTCATGATGGGCTTTAAAGTATTCTTCGCTTGCTTTAAAGGCTGCTTGGCGGGCTTGTTCTTGAGTAAGGCCTTGTGTTAATGCTTTTAATCTTTCCGCTCCCTGACAATCAAAGATATCTGAAAGGACAACGGCAGGAATGTTGTCCTCAAGAAGCCTCCAGCTAATCGTAAAGACAATGACATCAGGTTTCTTTCTTACCTCTATAGTGAACACTTCTTGTCTTGCTTCAGGGATAAGTACCACCTCTATGGACTGATCAGAGGGA
The DNA here is from genome assembly GCA_043812495.1 of Candidatus Omnitrophota bacterium. Lineage (GTDB taxonomy): Bacteria > Omnitrophota > Gorgyraeia > Zapsychrales > JBDRMG01 > JBDRMG01. Next base: position 9,757 of record JBDRMG010000019.1, read on the forward strand.
GCATGTACGAGGACTCCCTTAAGCAACTCTTCTATTCTGCCTGGTAAGAGTTCCCTTTCGTGGTGATCAAGATCAGCTATCCCCCCTGGGCCTTTGGTTATTCGAATAATCTCAAAAGAAGCGTTCCCTATTTCTCTTCTTAACGTAACAGCAGGCTTTGGTGTTTTCTTAAAAACCAAACCAGGATAATCAAAAGTACACACTATCCCTAAAATCCCAACCCCAACCAAAAGCCCTATGATCAGCCAGCCGGAAAGGTCACCTGATAAAATGAATATATGATTTATGGGGTCTCCTTCGCCTGGTTCAGTCTTGCTTTCATTATCCTTTGCCTCAGAAGATTCTTCTTTAAATGTGAAATCAGCGGCCAGGGCTTCTTTCAGGGTGGGAAGTTTTAGAATCGGCGCATGTCCGCTAAAATAAGAATCCACCAAAGCCTTGGCCCAACGCGCCTCTAGATACCCCTGATCAATAATGACCCTATCAGTCTCCACCTGCTCAGTATTATTTGGCGATACGACTTTTATGCGGCCGGTTTGTCGATCAATTTTGACCACACCGCCATCTGAGGAAAACCCGCTAATTTCATCCGCGGAGAATATCATCTTGTACTCAAATGAGAATCTTCCTACACATTTGGTTAACAGCAAAATTGTGACGAACATTTGAAGAATCAAGTAATCGCGCATGGCTTCATTTTGGAACCTGGTTAATTCTGTACCGTCCGCGGCCAGAAGACGAATATCTTCTTTTGCCAAGCGATAACCCCATGGACCAAGATAGATCGCAATCTTATGCTTTACGGCAAACACCTCTACATCTTTAAAACCGATGCGTCTTGACACTCCTTCATATTGTTTGGAATCAAAACAGGTCGTCATGTCCCTGATGCCCGTTTCTTCTGGTTGAATCGCCATGGGTTCAGGTAAATCGAAAAGAAACTGGTTAAACTCACTTACGGGAAAGCTTGGATGCCGTACTGTCCATCTCAAACTGGTTTGGTCTTCTGCGCGCTTAACCGTAATCTCAGACAAAGAACCCTGCCATTGGTCGTGAATAATCTTCATTTGAGCCAAGAAAATGTCAAATTCCGTGTGGAAATCCTTAAGCCGCCCTTCGGCTTTTAGTTGTTCGCCGTACCATCCGAAGAACTTTTCTCTTATGTCTTCGAAAATGGCATAAGCCGTATCCTTGAGCGTGCCAAACAGGATATCAAGCATAACGACCAAGGCCGGTGTGTCGCCTTGATTTGCGAATAAATTTGCAAACTCTTTTGTTTCTCTAGACTTCTCTTGTTTAACAGCCTGAAATGTTTCTCTCGCTGAAACCATATTCCCTCTTAAGCGGAATGTTTTCTCAAGTCTTAGATCATCGAAAAATTCAGCTAATTCTTCATAATCTCGCGGCTCTAAATCAAAAGGAAAAATCAAAAAGCGCCAGAAAGTCAAATCATCATCATACGCTTGCTGATTTCCTTTTAGAACTTCGAGCAGGCCTTCGTCTGTCTTTTCCATGAATTTACTTGCGAAATATAGCATGTCTCGGTAAACGGAACTTATGGAAAAGATTGTCTCGTCCCAAGCCTGCGTCGAAAGGGAAGCGAAAGCATCTTCCGGTAAGCGCAAAAGAGCCACCTCCGGGACAAGAACAAGAGCCTTTAACCCTGTTAGGAAGGCCATCCATTGTTCTTTCATCATGTCTTCTTTTCCTCTTTGAGGGAATAAAACCTCGTATAACTGAGCGGCTTTGCTTCCCGGTTCTTCTTTGGCTTTCTTTTCCAAATTTGAGCGCAAGGTTAAATAATTGTTCTCTTCTGTACCAATGAGATCGGATTGAGCATAAGACCCACCGAAAGTCTCCTGAAAGACATCGAAAAGAATCTCTGGAACAATGTAGGCTCGCTGACTAACCTTTTTTATGATACCGTCGAATGTTTCACGAGTTCTGGCCAACATTTGAGCCTTGCGCGCTTGGGCTTCTTCTATTTCTTTCTTGAGTGTTTCCAGGCATTCGTTTGCCTTTCTTAATTTTTCTTCCGGAGTGGTAGATTCGTTTATCTCGTTAAAGTAAGTCAAAAGACTTGTATGGGTCGCTTCCTCTTTCTGATCTCTCTCTCCTCCCAGATCCTCCCGAGTCCTCCAAAGAGAATCTAAACGAATTAAAATTCCGGTAATCTGGCCGAAACGTTTGACATCTGCGTCTAATCTATTCTCTGTTCGTTCAAAATCATCATATCGTTCAACGGAAACGATAGACTCGATGTCGGCGCGGAACCTTTTGGCCAATGAGCCGGGGATGCTTTGATTCAGCTGAGGTAAATCAATGTCTCTGTATTTGTTTTCATGTTCGCTGAGTTGCAAAGAAAGCACATTGCGCGCCTTAATCCTCTTGTCTTTGATTCTGTTGAATATGGATCGGACAGAATCACGAATACTTTTCAGGCCTGCAAAGGCATACGAAAAAGCCTCTGCGTCGTGTCCGTCGCTTGAGTAGAAATGGTCTAACGGGCTATTCCGGGCCTGCCACGCCTTCCTTCGATCGGTAATGGTACTTAATTCATCGTCTAAAATGACGCCCCATTCTTTGGCCTGGTCAATCATGGCCTGAATATTTTCCTCCATATGGTGTAACCGTTTCTCGTTTTTCTTCGCGTCTTTGGTCAGGGGCCTATCGTTAGGGAATTTTCGTTCGCAGGGCAAATAAGGATCTTGAGCTTTTTCATCCTGAAAGGTCTTCTGTCTGTGGTGCTTTTCTGTAATACGGCGGACTTCACTTACCAGCGCTTCTTCGGATAAAACCTCTCCAAAGAGTTGCCTGACCCTCTCGATGACCTCATCTGTAATCCACGCGGTCATGGACGAAAGCCCTTCGGGTCCTCGGAAATCACTCCAAAAAGTTGTTATTAGTTTTCGGCTTTCCTCTTCGGCGCGTTCACGGACGATTTTGATCTGCCGGCCGATCCAATATTGGTCGGCATCCACTTCTTCTTGTTCCTCTGAGGTCTCAACTTCTTCTTCAGGCTTGACGTGACTTTGGATGGCCATTTCTAAGGTAAGACCCTTTTTAAGTTTAATACGTTCAATTTCCCTAAATCGCTCTGGAGATAGAATGGTCGGATCGGCAGCCTCTTTGCCTTGGAATTGAGAGAAGAAAGCTTTGGCTTGCGTGATATCTGCATTATACGCAAGCCCCCCCTTATCTTGATGCGAATCGATCGTCGCCAAATAAATCGTGTTATGATAAAGATTGATGACATAAAAAATAGATTGCTTGGGAATACGGATGTGACCGACGTTGGGAACATCGATATTCTTAAACCGCCCGATGACTTTATTTGCCACATCCTGCGTGTACGCCATATAATGGATAATCCAAATCTTTGCGGCAACAACAGGCTTTAATACCGCCGGCAAAGTATCCCAATCCTGCATGAATCGTTTGGAGGGGATAATGTCAAAGGATTGCTGCTGATTGGCCCGTACCATGGCGAGGACCGCCAGCGCCAAA
>JBDRMG010000020.1:0-47932 GCA_043812495.1 Candidatus Omnitrophota bacterium
AAGCCGAATACCTAACTCTACTACGCTCAAAAATTTCACTTCGTTTCATGTTTGAGCTTCGTAGAGTTCTACTTTCGCCTTTCCGCCCAAAATCTTTGATTTTGGGCGAGATCTCGCCCTGCTTTGCAGGGCGGACATCCCCGTGGCAAGCCACGGGGTATTCGGCGAAGTAGAATAATACATCCAAAACCTCATGGCCAATCACACCTTTAGCAACAGAGAGATTGTAACTTATTGTATGGATATCTACACCTATCCTTCCAGCCGCTTCTTCTCTGTATCCATATATTTTCAAACGACCTTCCCCTGCTTTGTCTGTGCCTCCATAAACAATATCAAGATAATTTATCTGTCGGCGAGACAAGCCACAGCTTTCAAATATTCTTTTTCTATCTTCTTTATCTGGCGTTCTTTCATAAAACCTCCTAAGCAATGCATCAATCATGTCGCTAGGATAGACATCGGTTAATTGGTATGTTTTTAACATGTGCTCAAATAAATTAAACCCGGTCCTTGTGCGCAGATCCTCTTTGATTTGCGCTAACCTTTGTTTTTGCTCATCAGTCAAAATCTTTTGCATATCTTTATGCCGCCAAAATTCATACAATTCTTCTATGCTCCAGGCTGAATTTGAATCTAATCTCTCCTGACAGACAGCCAGATAATGATCGATTCGTGCGCTATCCAGCCAAAATATACTTAAGACCTTATTGATCGCGAATGCTGCTGTTGAAGTACGCATATGAAGCGACTTGGCAATCTCCACTCCAGTGTTATCTGCGGCAATCAATCTGATGATATCTGTATCGATATCCCTGGCTTCAATTTTGAACTTTATTGCTCTTAAATAATAAGGGTACAACTCCCTGATTCTTTCGCATAACCCTGGATATCGGCTAATGAGGGCCTCTAATTCTTCGGCGCGCAAGTTTATTAGATAAGCGCGCATTTTAGTGCAATCGCTTGCCAGAACTCTGGGATATTTCTTCGTGCCATTAAGCATAACGATTATTTGATCCAAAATATCAGGATAGGCGATGACATTGGGCGGGACTGGATCTAAATGATGAGGATAAAAACCTCTTTCGGGTATACGCTTTCTATCAATTCCTCCTCCTTGACGAATAAAGCGCAAGGCCTTGCGCTGGCCGCGGAGTATTTGTTTTCTCTTGTTAAAATCAACCTGAGAGGATTGGACACCAAAAAGCATATGATACGCGCTATTTAATTTTTCAAACTCCGCCTCACTTAAGTCTCTAACGGCCTGCATCGCAAAGCCATTCACGACGCGGACATCCTCTTCGGCTAGGCGCTCTAATTTCTTCTTGAATTCTACAAACTCTTTTCTCATTTCAGGTATCCTAAAGAAACAGTTTAAATAACCGTATATTCCATCGCTGACTATATCATTGTAATCCTCTGCCTTTAGATCCTTTAATGCACGGTTTTGATCGCTCTCGCTCTTAGGATGAAGTCTCTCAACAGCAAACCGGACAGCCATATCCTTTATGTCTGTACCTTTGGATATCTCATCTAAACATCTTCTCATTCTTCCAAGAGTCTCTTCTGTGAGACGTTTTGTTTTTAACGCAGCGGGAGCAAGGCCAATGAGCTGCTTTATCCTTTCGGGATTCTTATCTCTTGCCAAATATAAAAGTTGGGCAAGAATATAATAGTCCTCTCTTGAAAGTGCAATCTCTTCCTTTAACTCAGACCTTAGTTTAGCGGCCGCTTTTACATAATCTCTAAGGCCTTTTTCTGTCTTAATCAATCTAACGACCATTCCTAAGAACACCTTATATAATGTCTTGTCTGCCATCCTCAGAGTTCCTGCCATTGATTTAAAACTATAAAGATTTTTATCAAAGATGCGCTCTAAGATCTTTGATTCCAAACCATCGAATTGCTCCTTGAGCTTAGCAAGATGCGCTGAAATATTTTCTCGTAGAATTCTTAAATACCACTTGGCCGCATATATAAGTTCTTTCTCGTCTATCTGTTGCCTATCTATTCTTATCATCCCTACGGTCACAATCGGAAATGCAAGCTGGCTTACAGCAAGTGCGCCAGCAGACCCATGCAATCCTGGGGCAAATATAATAAAGATCCCAAGGGCCAAACCAAAAGCCGCGGTTATTGCAAGTAGTCTGTAATATATGTTTGACTGGAGATTGGAGATTGGAGATATCTCCCATCTGCCGTCTCCCATCCCGCCTTTGGCGAGGCTCGCCCGCCTCGGCCTTCGACCGAGTCGAGGCCGGGCCTCCGGCGGCTGCCATCTCTTAACTACTTGCCCTCGCGGCTTAATCATCTGCGTTAATCTGTGTCTACAATCTGCGTCAATCTGTGTTTCCACCGGCGCGCGGATGCGGATTTGCCAAATGAAGTAAGCTATCAATATCATGGTCATCATTCCCACGCCCACAGCCACTGGCAGGAGGAAACAGCCGAAGCCAGAGCGCTCAGAGATACCTTTATCTACTTCGGATAAGAACTGACGTATAGGCATCGTATTCCAAACTTTTATATCGCGTCTCGCAAACATATCGATAGCTGAATCATATAAACTAAGGGGCTTATCAAGATTTATACCTCCTTCGACCAAAAATCTTACCACCCTGATGATCTCATCGGTTAAAAGCCTCTCATAAGAAACTCCGTAGGCGCTCTCAGCTAGTTGTGATTTTGCTTTAACAAATTCTTTTTCATCTTCAGGCAGATCGATGCGCAGAAAACCTTCAGCTGAATCAGACGATTTTCCTAAAGAACCTCGCAAGCTTGCAGCTGCCCGTTCATCTCGATTAAGGCGTTCGGTCATATCTACTTCTTTATCTGTATACTTGTACCAGTCACCAGCATGGCTTTCCTGAAACTCTCCTTCTTTATCAACTACATTACGTGGATAAGAATAAAAGGTTAACGTCTCATCATCAAGCCACAATACATCAAACACAACTAAATCATCTTTAGATTCCCCTACATCTTGAGTGAGTTCAATCACTGCTTCTCGTGGCATAATAGGATGAAAGGCGCGAATATTTAGAATGAATCTTTTTGTCCTGACAATAATTACACTCCTCTTTGTAGCTTCGCGAGGACCCCATAATACAGGATGACCTTCCCTGCTTTTATCGTTCGGAAATATATAATATTGCGTTATTAGAAGCCATGCGGCATTAAGGATGATTGCATTTGTGGTTACGCCCAAAATTTCTTTAAATATGCTTATGACTTCCTTGCCAAACTCATCAAGAATGCCTAGGCCAGGTCCAAAAGAATCAGGATAAAAATCATATGAATTTAAGTAACGGCGTATACGATTATTCAATTCCTGCAATAATGCAATTCCTTTAATTATGTCTTCTGGCATATCCTCTACTCTTAAATTCTCCTCAGAGATTGAACCTATACGCCGAAGAGCTCCTGTTACTGCGCTATAATCAAGACTGCCTAAATCGCTTAATAGACTATTTATATCCTTCTCTTCTTCTTTAAAAGATTGTACTTCTATCCCCAACGTCCCCAACATATCTATCCTGGATACCTCTTCGCCTTTTGCATATTTCAAGATAGCAGTGGCTACCTCCCCAAGTTGCGAAGCGATATCTCTTTCTTCTATTTGTGCTGGCCATTGTCCTAAAAACACCAAGACTTCCGATTCATCTTGCTTTGATCCATACCTTTCAATCAGCTTCCCCAACGCAGATCTTAAAATTGTTGTATAATCTTTGCGATCTTTATTTCCTGCTAGAAAGTCTTCTCCTAATGTCATAAGTAAGTTTACAAATGCTGGACACTTCGGTTCCTCCTCCTGGCTTAAATCCCAATCAAGATGCATCTGTAAAATTTTCACTACCCGCCTACTAGCTGTGAAGTAAACATTCCGCTCAAAAGCATTATGCTGTCCTTTGTTTTCACGTAAAGTCTTTAATAAGTCGAATAGTTGATGTGTAAATTTATCGATACTCTGACTACTGGAAAGATCACCATCCACCATCCCCAACGCAGGCGGGAGGAAGGCGGGAGTTATGACGAGAAGTAGGGTGGCAGCGATTGGAAGAGCGTATAGGGTATAGGGTCTAGGGTATAGTTGAGAGCCATAAGCCATTTGCCATATGCTATAAGCTAGTATGCCAAGTAAGACTAACCCAACAACCGCAGGCGATACCACAAAGCAGTCGACGCTCGTGGTATCTTCTGGTGCGGTAGGTGGCTTACTGTCATACCAAACTTTTATATACTCATCAAGACAAGAACTTATATACCTTATTGACCTAACCACTAATTCAGTATCTTCCTTAAATCGATTTACTTTATCCTTGAAAGCTGTATCGCCCAAAGCCAAAACTTTATCTCTTAATTCTTCAATAAAAGGAATCGGCATTTCCATTATACTTTTAGCTTGAGGTAACATCTCTAAAGGAAGCCCCAAATCCCCCCGTTTCCAAACTCCATTCACTAGACTCTTCAACTTCTCTGATAGCGTAGAAAGTTTGCCGATCATTTCATTTATAGAGGGATCTTGTTGCTTCCATATATACTGTAATGACCTATCTTGAGCTAAATTAATCAGTCTTTCTAGGTTTCTTATAACCTCGACTTCCCACTGCCAAAAAGCGATTAAAAATTCTTCATCTCCAGAGAAAAATTTCTCAGCTTGTTCAGATAATGCTCTAAGCCACACATCTAAAACAGTATCAAAATCTATTTTTGGTTTCTGGTCTTCTCCATCCACCATGCCCACCAGCCCCGCTGCCAGAAATGTTGCAAACATTTCTAGCGGGGCCACAGGCACCAAAGGTGCAATAGAAAGGGCTTCGGCTGCGCTCAGCCCAAGGGCCGCTGGGCCAATCTGACCGCTGATGGCTGACAGCTGATGGCTCAACAGGCCCAGCGGCCCAAGGATGATGACAATAAAACAAGAAGCCGTGAGGGCAAAACTCCATTTAATATAGCCTGCTTGCCCTCGCAGCTCGCTCTGTTTTCTGTAATCTGTTCTCTGGTTTCTATCGACATCCGGCCCCCTAATCATTCTTTGCCAAATAAAGAAAGCCGTCAATATTATTACTATTATTACCACAGTCTCTGGCAGGACAAAACAACCAAGGCTACACATCGATGGAGAGGCGATATTATTATTAGTCCTAGCCCATGCTGGCGGGTCATGTTTAAAAGCTGGAACAGGCTCCCAAATGGCGCTTAATGGACCAAATGCTTCCACAAACCGTTCCAGCACTTCATTTCTTGGCCCTTCCCACCATCCTCTTCCTCTGACTCTAGGTTGAGTGGAAACAGGCAAAATTCTAATCTCCTCAAAATGCCGTTCGCCTATATCAATGAAATAAAGTTCGCATTGAATGCGTATAGCGAAATATCTTCCGCTTTTTTGCCGCTCCTGAATTGTTGCCAGCGGCGCGGTATCAAATGCACTGATTTCTATTCCTGCGTTTACTTCCGGATAACCGATTTCACGGGTGCCAAACAAAGTGATAATCCTTCGATGGATTCGGTGAGGATATCTTCTTATATAAGGCAGGTTGAACCAGTTTTGCACTGCAGAGGCAGACGGCCATTCAAAAATATACTCTCGTCCGAGTGTTAGCGGCATTACGCGGATAGCATGTCGCGCTCCCTGGAAGAATCCGAAAATTGTGCCTGCGACGAGTTTGGATGTCTTATTTTCCCGGTCTAATGGTGGAGCGGTTTCAAAAATATCAAATAATCTGACGGAAGGATTCTTTCCCGCCTGATATGCTAATCTCAATATGACTTCCCCTGGAACGCCGTCTTCATTTTTTGCGCTTCGGCCTGGAGCTTCTTGTCGATTAACGACATCCATGCATATGGAGGTGTGAATTGTATCTATCCCATTATTTTCGAGTCTCTGGAATATCTGCTTTATCAATAAATCAAGCTTGCCTTCTCTATGTCGATTTTTTACTTCTTCGAGTAAATGGATATTCTCCATTGTCAAACCTTTACTCATCAAGAATCTTAGACGGCTGTTGAAAAATTGCGCTTTATCTATCACCCCGATATAATGCAGGTTCTCGCTGGAAACATTGCTGCCTTCCCGGGTCATTGTGGCATAGAAAGGCGTGCCGCTGCTATATCCGTCCATCCGGCCGCTCGTTCGGCTGGTCATGCTCCTGGCGTCTAGATGTGCATCCGCCACGACAATTCCCTTTCGGCCTTTGAAGGTATAGAAATTCGGATGGGCGAAACCGTGGTCGCCTCCGATGGCAAGAATTGTAATATGAGGATTTATTTTCTGTATTTCGGAAAAGACAGCCTCTACATTTCGATAAGTGTCGGCAATGATGTCAGGATAGGGACCGCCATATTGCGAGGAGATCAATTTGTGCTTTTGAGGATTATATTCTGACACCTTAATATTGCCCAAATAGACTATGATTAATTCCCCAATATTCTCTTTGCCCGCCAAAGATAATTCAGCGCGATCAATAAGGTACTTTATAACCTCGTGAGGTCCGAATTTTGCCCCCGGTCGGCCAAGATTCTTAATGGCTCCCGTATCGTCTGGTTCCCCTATGATGACGATATCCGCATCCCCCAAGAGTTCACGCGTAGGTTGCTCTCCATCCCAGATATGAATTATTTTTGAAGAAAATTGTCCGGATTGCGGAACAACGAATCTTCTAAATACGCTATCCCCGGCTTCTTGAGCATCTCCTTTTTTGGATCCTGTGGATAGGAAATACCCTTCAAGTTCCCCCATGTTGTTTACAGTCTTATCGGCGCCGGCGTTATTAAGTGTTTTTTCTATTTGATAGTGTTCTGGCAACCTTAGTTTTCTAATATTTATTGTGGCCTTTTTTCTCGTAATCTCCTCCACGGCCCGCGAAACCAGCTCAGGACTAATAGCATTTGCAAAGCCGATGAGGGTCAGGTTTAAATCAGCCTTCGCGCGCCTCATCAACTCTATTTCACTTGTAGCATCGGCGACAAAATAGAACCTCTCTATACCATGCTTTCCCCTAATATAATCAAATTGCGACTTACCTTTTTCTAATATGATCACCCCATTCTCTTTTCTTTCCCCATAGGCTATGAGGTATTGTCCAATTTTCTTGCCTAGTTCTGTTTTAAGCCATCGCTGGATATCTTCATCGGGATAACCAGAAATGAGAAACTGCCTTACTCCGCTTGCCTGTAGCTTCTTGAGCAGTTGCTCTGACCCTTTAAATAATCCAACACTTTCGTAGTCCCTCTCGATATATTCATTGTACAATTCGACGATATCATCCAATGACGCCAATATGCCTTGGCCGTGCTCCTGTTCGAATTTCATCAACTTTTGTCTGACATTCAATCCGGAATATTCAAAAAACTTATTGATCAGGTATTCCAGCGGATACTTTTGCCTATTTTCTTCTTTTATATATTTTCTTGCGGCAATAGCCGTTGCCGTAAAAACAATGTGCATCTTTTCAACAAGCGTGCCGTCCCGGATATAGACAACGCCTATTTTATGATTTTCTATCCGATAAGGTTCTTCTTGATTCTCCATCGTTCCGATTTTGACCATCCCCGCCAAAGGTATCAAAGAGAAAATATGCAAGAAGCTAAGGGCCGCTGGGCCTAAGCTGCTTAAAGCAGCTAATGCTCCTCCACCAGCCACGGTTGAGGTAAGAGCAATCAGGCCCAGCGGCCCAAAGAAGATGATGATTAACCCAAAAACCGCTATTGAAAGTGCACCAGCCGGCGCGCGAAAAACGAAAAGCGACCATGCGTTTGCTTTCTTTTCTGCTGGTGGGCCCTGTGCCCTTTTCACGATTATGATCATGGCAAGAATCCCAAGGATCGCTAAGAAACCCAGCACCAGCAACAACTCCCCGGCAGATCCAGTCTGCCATAGTCTATCAAAAATTCCTGGAGAGGATAGACCCGACGGCACAGGGAACCCGATAGAACATCCGAGGGTAAGTCTCCCCGCCTTATGAAGTTTTCTAAGCATCTTAACGATCGTTACATGAAACATTCCTTTTCGGGTCAAAGTAAAATCCTTTGCTTCAATGTTTTCACGGATTTTGACGAGAAACGAAGGAATGTCCTCGTCCGTATAATTTTGATATGCGGCGACTGTTTCTAATATAAGCGTCACGACTGCAAGGTCTAGAATATTTGCTCTGCAACCGCGTTGAGGCGATTGGCGCGCTCTCATTCCCCATCTCCAGCCTTCTGATCCAAGTCCAGCAAATAAGCGCCTTAGGCGCATAGTATTCCGAAATGTTCCGAAGAAAGTCCCTGTCAGCCATCCGATGGCCTTGAAATCGAATGCCTTTAATGCCCGGAATAATTGAATGAAGAAAGCACGGCGTTTTCCCAGGCCATCCTGAAACAATACGAATACCGTCTCAACAATATGCTTACAAATCAGCGACGAGGCCTTTGCCTCCATGTCCTTATTGATCTTTTCTATTCCAATGTTCACTTTTTTCAGGTATAAATATATGTATGAGACCACAAGGGACTCCAGAAGAGATCGAGCAACGAAGACGCAAGGCCATCGCTTTGCTGGAGCAGGGCAAGAAGCCATCGGAAGTAGCCGAAGAATTGGGAGTAGCCCGGCAGACGATAAGCTGGTGGAAGAGAATCGTCCGGGATTACGGGAAAGATGGCTTGAAGTGTCAGCCCCATCCGCATCGCGAGAGTCAGCTATCTTTGAAGCAGAGACAAAAGCTCCAGGAACTTCTCTTGCAGGGTCCTCAAGCACACGGGTACGCAGACCAGTTGTGGACGCTGGAGCGAATCGCGAAGGTAATAAAGAAACATTTTGGAATCGGCTTTCACCCAAGTCATGTCTGGCGGATATTACAAAAGCTGGGGTGGAGTTGTCAAAAGCCGGAGCGAATCGCTCTCGAGCAGGATCACAAGAAGGTCGAAGAGTGGCGAAAGAAGACCTGGCCGAGGTTAAAACGGGGGAAAAAAGGTACTGGTCTTCATTGACGAGAGCGGGTTCATGCTGCAGCCCGTTGTCCGTCGGACGTGGGCGCTGCGGGGACAGACGCCCATTCAGCGTCAATCCCAGAAACATGATCGACTTTCGGTTATCAGCGCCATCAGCGTTTCTTCCAGCCGCAAGAAGTTCAATCTTTACTTCACCATCCACTCCGATAACATTCACTCCCTCGAAGTTCTCCGATTTTTGGAAAGACTCTTGCGAAAAACTCGGGGAAAGATTGTCCTCATCCTTGACGGTTGGAGAGTTCACAAGGCCAAGATCCTCCGGCAATTCTTCCAGGAACATCGTGACAGAATCCAGATTGAATGGCTCCCGCCCTACTCTCCCCAGCTCAACCCTGTGGAACCTGTCTGGAGTCATACCAAATACGCTGATCTGGCCAATTGGGCTCCTGCTGATGTTGCCAAACTTCGTTATGGCGTTCGCGTTTCGCTCAAACGTACCTGTTCCAAGCAAAAGCTTCTCAGGGCTTTTTTCAAAACTTCCGGCTTGGAAATTTGATTCTGATTCTTGCTTGAGGGTCGCTGTAGATGAGTTCATGGATAATCTTGGTCTATTCATATTGGTTAGGAAAAGGTCAATAACTTGGGTTCTGAGCTGTATCATTCTTCTTTTTCTTGGAATTTCCTCATTATCCAGAAAATCCTGAATGGTCTTTTTCAATTCATCACTTATCCTTGAGAGGTCGCCCTGCATCGTGGTTAAGTTGTCTCTCCTGATCTGCCAGTCCCCCTCTTCCGTCTTCCTGTCCACATAGCGGTCTAAGATGTCCCCGAGAGTCTTTAAGGATCGCTTAATTATTTTTTCTACGTCTTTCGTTGCCTCTAAGAGCAATAACAATCCTTTGGAGACTTCCTGGAATAATTTCTTCTCATGGGCTGTTTTAATTTCTTGCATTTTTGCACGGACTTCTTCGATCTCTTCGCAGACTTGATTCAGCTCCCTGTTGATTTCGGCGCACCGTTCGTCAAATATTCTTCTTGAACGGATACCGGAGAATCTTTCTCTGAAGTCCACATGCTTAATGGTCACATTAAGACCTTTAGCCCCCGATCTTATTTGCTCTATACGCTCCTCAAAAGAGACAATGGCGCGCTCCCTGGCTGTTTGTATGTTTCGATCAATGCTGTTCAATGCACCGGATAATGCCTTGATCGCGGCGTTCACGCAACCGGCGCTTTGCTGATGGGGAGTATTTTCAAAATCACTTATTTGAGCCTCCAGGTCTTCCGACAACCTTTCGACATTCCTGATTTCTCCGTCTTCTGCCCAGTCCTTGATTCCTTGCAATCTCCGCGCCAATTCTTCTGCGCGCGTTCTGAATTGCTTCAACCGGCGGGCCGCAAGAACCTCGTTCATGGGTTTTTCTACCTGATCAGTGTCTTTTTTCTTTCTAGGAGATCTGCGATTGACAACAACTTCGTGGGCCGCTTTCAGAGCCAGTTTCAGGTCAGGGTTTGGATCTCCATCTTGAAACAGCTCCTCGGGTCTCTGGTGATGCGGATACAGCTTGGAATAGGGCTTCCATAAAGCTTGGTTGCTGACAATCAGCAGGCTCACTTTGATATACTGAATCGCTGTTTTTGCTTTCCCCATATACTGCATAGAGCCTTCATAACTACCGACGCCTCTATCGCCGTTGAGTTGTTTTATCTTCAGCTCTGCCGATTTCCCGATATCTTCCCGCGGCGCATCAGCCGCAGAATCCAATATGACAAAGACGCCTTTCCCGTTCCCTGCCGAATAATTAAGAATTTTCATCATCTCGTCTTCGTCTTTAAGTCCCTCAACGCCAAAGTGTTCAGTCAATAGATGGAAAAGTAACGGCCTTGGTTTTATTTTTCTATGGGAGTGTTGCTGCCGTTGTTTGATTTTCACCATACCCACGACAAAGGCAAGCATTATCAAGCTCAACAACCATCTCCACTCAATTCCTAAACTTTCAAAGCCCACAAATAACGGCGCAACAAGAATCTTGCAATCGCCTGCTTCTAATCGGTCTTTGATGGATATTTGCCCGGCATCCACCATGATTTCATTATCGCCAAATTTCGCACCCTTCTCTTCAAGATAACACTCTAAAGAATGCGGGTTCGATGCCCTTAAGATCACGCCGATCATAAACGGCCAGTAGTCGATAGAGTCAAAAATAGAACAACCGCTTCCCGGCATTCTTATCCGGGTTGTGCGGATGTTTTGAAATTGTCTCTTACGAATGGATGAGCAAACCGGCGTTTCCGTGGAAAGATGAATAATGTTCTTCAGGTGGGAACTATTGATCGTGTCTCTTTCTGAGCGCATTTTGCCGTCAATCGCCACAATGGTCGAGACAGGATAATCCTTTTGCTCGATGGCCTGGACCCAAAGCTCAAAGGCTTCCTGGCAGCAGAGTACAACAATATCCTTTGAAGATTGTGCATAAGGATCATCCTCGAATTTCCGGATAAGCTCTTCAACGAGCCTGTTTTGCAAAACGTAGTTTTGTAAGAGATCTTTGAAGATTCTTATGGGCTTAAACGGAATGCGGCTTTCAAATAAAGGAACAGGATGGATGCGGACATGTCTTTTGAGCAAACGGACAAACGGTACCATATCATTGGGCAGACCCGGACCATAGTTGTCAATGCCATTCGTGACGGCATAGGACGTTTTGCGCAAAAATCCTGATGGGACGAATCGCTTTTCTTGAAGAACCCTCTCAAGAACTGCCCACTGCTTAAGATCACGGAGACATTTCCTTGCTTGTGGTGTATTGATGCGAGCGAGAATATCTGCCAAATGGTGAGCATAATCGGCTTCAACTGCGTATGCCCAAAGGAACATTTCCTCATCACAGATACGCCCGACTAATTGATCACCATAGGCAACAAGGCTGTTTTTGACTTCCTCAAGTTCTTCTTCTGTACGCTCTCTAAACTTTCTGCCCGTGCGCTCTTTGCCAAAGGACCGAATCATATGAACAAGGGCAAGCATTAATTGATCCATCGCCTCATTTGTCCTGATTGCGCCCAAAAGCCTCACCGCAGCGATCCGTTGTTGTTCTTTGGGATAAGTCATCACGGCATACATGGCCCGGTCGAGTTCGCAAAGCGCATCTGGTCCCATTGCGCTCAGAACGCTCAGCGCTTCATCCTGCGGAATTTTACCGTCAGCAACGCTTTCTAAAAATTCACCAAAATCAAATTCTTCTTCCTGGTGATCCCCGGTTGACACAACTCTTAGCGCAACAGCTAACATCGAAAAAGCCATGATCATCATTAAAAAACCTGTGCCGTCGATGGCAAAAACCGAATAATAGATAGGCGAATCCTTATGGGCTGTTGCGGAGCTGAAAATCCATTTTGCATCGATTCCGTCTCGGGTAAGTAAGCGTAAACGGCCTCTGGGCCAGAGAACCTTGTTGAGTTCCTGGATAACCTTTCTCTTCTCTGACCTATCAAGAAGATACCAAAGGTAATTGAGAATCAGCAAGTCCGCCTCCTCAAGAAGCCCGGAAAATTCCAAAGACGGTATCTGACCATGGATTAGCTGGATATTTTTCTGATAGAAAAGAAGATTCTGATTAATCTCCTGCATGGCGTTGAGGCGCCGCATAATTCCCTGTACATCCAAAATATGGCCCCTTGTTAAAGCTGTTAATATATCAAACCCTTTTGCGAGCCTGAAACTTGCCAACCGGAAGATGTCTTTTCTTTTTTCAACGCCGACCAGCTTGAACGAAAAATTACGGAAATCACTGACCTTGGCCTTCACTATTGTTTCTAAAATCCAAGCCCAGCTGACGACCTCTTGACCAAAGGCACAACCCGGCACTAAAATTGTGACTTGCCTTTCTCCTTTTTTCCTTTTCTCATGTAAGATTTCCACAATGAGGCGAGTAAACTTGTTTTCAAACTCAGGGAAACGCAAGAAACAACTTACGGAGTTTCCGATCAATGCGAAATGATGAGCGGCGAACCTGGCCATATCCAAGATCAAGGCACCGCTCCCGTCAATGAAGGAGCCCAAAAGATCTTTATAGTTTCCTCCAAACCTTTCTTCAAAAATTTGCGTATAACCAAAGCTCCTTAAGAGGTCAAAGGTCCCCATGCGAATATCCATCCCCGACGTGTTGAAGTTTTCGACAAGCGTAGCTGCATGATGATTAATCCTGTTGTAATGAATTAACTGAAATTCATCCCTATCCTGACGGCTAATAAAATTCTCCGGATTACCCGTTTTTTTCCATTCTTCAAAGGCCTCTCGGTAAGACGCCTCCTGCGGATTTATCCCAGCGCGATAGACCAAAAGAACAAAAAGGAGCCCAAGCAGCACACCCCACTCACCTAAAATGCTCTCCAGATTAACAAGGGATAACACATCGAGACAAGCTACAGGGTTGGGTTTTGATGAGATTTTTTCGCAAATCATTTTGGCCATCAGGTGATAATTCGGCTGAAATCTCATGCCTTCAAATTCATAGCCTTCGATCTTTGATGTTTGATAATAGTTAGGAACTAAAATTCGAAATGCTCGTACATTTTCTGTATTAATAGGCCCGATTCTATTCATATGCGGAACAAGCCATAATCCAAAATAACTTATGCTATTCATGCTATTCACTTCTTCGATTACAAATCGATCTGTATCTATTGATATTAAACAAACTATATATTTGAGAGATCCAACTCTTTTGATAACATCAACGTTACCTGCTAAACCTGTTTTCGTTTTGATGGTTCCTGGTGATTGATATTTGGGCGCAGCAAAGAGCTTTTTTGATAAGCTGAAAATTCGCAAATAATCATGACAACCAAATGAGAACTTATGATCTTTTATAAACGTGGTGGCAAGAGAGGTCTTACCGCTTCCAGAAGCACCCAGAAGAACCATAGTTTCCCCTTGCGGCGTAAAGATAAGATCGCCATAAGCATCATCACATTGATAAAGATCCTCCATAATCGCAGGGAATCGACCATGAAGATCTTTTACTTTCCTGCAAAAATTTGTTGGCAAAGAGGAAGCCGGATGGGAAAAGTCTATATAACAACCTACTACCGATACTCTATGCTCAAGATACAGCGGATAGATTTCATTCAAGGCTTCAAAGAATGACCGAATCTCTTCTGGGGAATGTTCGCGTCGATTTTGCACCATGGCTATGCCAAAAACCAAAAATCCAGCCGCAAGGCCAATCAGCACACCCCACTCACCCATCACCCCTTCCAGGCCGTCTGGCAAGAAAAATCCAATCTCACAACGACTTAAAAGCCCGTCCGGATCATTAGGATCTATGTAGCCTGGAAGCCGATTCGTCCTGGCCATGACATTTAATTGAGGATCGCCAGGACACCTTTTCAACGCTTCTCGCAAAACCTCTTCTTGGGCTTCTTTAGGGCTGCCTCTTCTGCGAAGGACAGTAATGAGAAGCGTCCAGAATATTGGATCATTGCAAAAGCGAGGATCTTTCACTTCTTCTCTGAGGTTCGCGCTGGCTTCCTCAAAGCGACCAAGAGCGATTAATGCCTGGGCGCGTTGGCATCGGAATGCGCCATCGCCGGCATTGTGATCAATATCCTTATCGAGATATTGCAAGGCCTCTTGGTAACGTTCCATCTCCATTAAAATATCAGCGCGCTTTGAGCGAAAGAAATCATCATGCGGCAAAGAGTCAATCATGATATCTAAATATTCTAGGGCTTCATCGTTTTTGCCCGATTTGCGTAAGATATTAATAGTGCTCGATAGTATCTTTGAAAATATTTGTGATTCTTCGTCAGAAACGTGAGTGACAGCCTCGGCTAAGATATAAACAAGCTCTCTTGTGCGGCCTCTTGCCTCATAGACTCTGCCAAGTAGACGGTAATAGATGGATGTCGAGGGCGATTCATGAATCGCTCTTCTCAAGAGGGTAATGGCCTCTTCTGTTTTTCCTTCTTGATCCATCACTTTGATCACCTTGGCCAGAAAGCCCCGGAATGTATCTCTATGCGGATAAATTTCTGCGGACTCCTTCGCTATATCCCAAATTCTATTGTAGTCGCCGTCTCGCCCTAATGTATTGATCAAAAGACCTCGGTTATCAACATCTATTTCTTCAATAAACTCATGATCATTCTCTAACGCGCTTTGTTTCATCTTTTCAGCTTCAGCAATGGCGCTCTCGAGCACGCGTATAGTATCCTGAGGACGCCGTGTATAATTGTAATATTTTGCAAGGTGTCTATAAACGGCAAGACGCACAGGATCATCCCCTGCCTCATCCATCGCTTTGTCTAACATTGTCTTTCTTGTTTCTGGGTGGTTTTCCATTGCGGATCTTTCGAGTAATTCCATGACGCTATCTCTTATGACGAGACCGACCATGACAAGGGCCATTGCCGCCATTTCCCATCCACCAAAGGTGATAAAAAGACTATGCTGTCCTGGTTTATTTTCGGGCGCATCAGCTGTGTCATCAGGCTGATGAGAAGGCCGGGCTCGTCGCTTTCCTATAACTTGTTTCGCCAGCCGGCTGATGAAAAGAGCGCCCAAAGCGATGATACAACCGCAAATGAGCGGATGATAAAAACGGGTGGAAATATCCGCAAGATCGGAAACAACGACGTCACTGGCCAACCAATCCCTCGTAGGACCGATAAAGATATATTCGCTAATACGCGTCAAATATCCGCTGATGCTGATTCCCAGCGCGAGATGAAACAGAATGCGGCCCGGGCGATTCTTTATTGTGAATAACTTCATGAACGCGACGGACATGCTGATATAAATGGCATACAGGATCAACGTGGATAATCGATCAAAGGTTTGCGGATTGACAATATGATCCAGGGAAACATGGCCTCCTAAAATGTGAATAATATGCTTAGCGAGAATACGGTAATTCTCGATAACGGTGTGATCTAAAGCACCTGTTCCGTCCCCCGGTTGAGAAATATGGACAGTGGCGGGAATCATTATCCAAACATAGATTTTGAAAAACCAATCGACCATGGCGGGAATCAAGGCGGCTGTCATGAAAATTTTCGCGTTGCTGATTTCAGATTTGATTTTTCCTAATGCCGCAAGCACCGACGGCGGCGCCCGGTCCGCCATCCACTTGGCAATGGTCCGCCTTAAAACAATAAAGAGAGCGGCCAGAAGAACGGCCCCTGCGATTAACCCCGTCTCCCATGCGCCCAGAGCCAGGAGTTGACTTATTCCTGAATTCCGGGAAGATCCCTTTCGGCGTGGTTTGCTCGCCTCGATCCGAATACACATACTCCCGTCAGAGAACCGCACCTGATAGATATCCTCCGGTTGAACGATAAAACCGA
This sequence comes from Candidatus Omnitrophota bacterium, assembly GCA_043812495.1. GTDB lineage: Bacteria > Omnitrophota > Gorgyraeia > Zapsychrales > JBDRMG01 > JBDRMG01. The sequence goes on from JBDRMG010000020.1 coordinate 16,282, forward strand.
CGGCGATGAGTTCATCGACAATCGTTTTGGGGCAACCGATTTTGCAAACTTGATTGTCTATCTCCGTGATCCGTAATTGTCCGCCATCGACAAGAACGCGGAATACTTCCTCAAAGAATTTCCGCCTCTGCTTAGGATTTAAATGCGCCATTATTTTTGTCGCTTGTACGCGCTGAACGCGTCCATCGTCAAGCCCTGGGAACTCATAGTCACCCTTCACCGCCATAATATCGCCTGCGTACCCGCCGGACATCTCTCTGTCCTTTTCTTGGCGCCGCAATTCTTTGAGGAGACCCTCGGCATAATCAATCAAAACACCCAAGACATTTAATGCCGGATGGTTTTCGTGAATTCCTTGACCGAAATCTCTGATTTCATCTTCCTGAATGGCTCTATAATCTCTGATTTCATCTTCCTGAATGGCTCTATTCTTTCTCTTAGCCGTTTGAATGACCGCTTTCAACTTTAAGATCCGTTCACGAAGGTCCATATCTTTGTTTTCGGCGATATAAGTAACCGTTTCCCTGAAGAATTCGTAATCACCGCGGTAGCGGTCAATGGCCCTGGCCGCTTTCCCGTCCGATGGCCCTATCAGCGCGAGAAGAAACTCAACAATATGCCCGATTGTTCCCATGGAAATCGCGAATATCCATGGGAAATACTGAACGATCAGCCGGATGACAAAATGCTTATCGCCGGGATGCGTGTTTCCATACATGAATACGCCGATGGCGCTCGCCGCCAAAAGAATTCCTGCCGTGGCAAAAAACCGATGGGTCCTGACAGGCGCCCGGACGGCACGAATGCGCTGGCTCGCGCTTGGCAGAAGAATGCCTTTCCGTTCATTGGCCTCCTCTATTCTCCATGCGGTCATAATATGGCTCAGGCTATGGATAATCGGTATCACACCATTGACAATGCCTACCAAAAGACAGCCTACAAGCAACTTAATAGGCGAAAGTTCCGCGGGATAGAATCTATATAGAAAGACCAGGTTCGCGTAGTACGCAAATTCCGCCCCTATAAACCACATAGCAACGAAAAGAATCTCCCGCAAAATTTGCCGGGTATCTGCCCAATAATGATTACTGATGTATCCTTTCTCGTGCAATTGATGAAGGCGACTATTCACTTGTTCTTGATTCTTCCGGTACCAGACGCAGAGAAACAGAACAAGTGTTTTTCTAACAAATCGGCTGAGTCTGTTTTCTGGTTGTTTTTCAGATGAAAGTTTCCTGCCTGACGCCCGCACCGTGCCGATCGCTAAAGCTAAGAGGCTAAAGATGATCCATATTCCGCAATCACCAACGACCGGCATAAGAAGATTGAACTGGCACGGCTCGCGCTCTATTTGTTCAACTCGACCTTGTGCCAAATTCTTATGTAACAAGAAGGCATTATGAAAACAAAGCAGGAAATCTAGCTTGTCTATGTCGACTTCTCTTAACCACTTGAGATAGGCCTGAACATACTGCGGATTCAACACGCGCTGATGAGGATTTTGTAAGACGCGCTCATGGGTCGCGCGAACAGCGCTCATCAGAGTCTGCCCGTATATTTCATCTCCTTTATCGAGGGTCGCCTGATCAATATTCAAGAGTTCTCTTATGCGCCAAAGTGTATGATTGATTGCATTTCGATCCTCTAAGAAACCATCCCTAAATTCACGTTCTTGGAATGTGATTGTTCTGGTATTGGGAACGCAGTTGATTCTTCCGTCGATATCATGCAAAATCGCCCGGCCTTTACGCAATCCCACATTTCGCTCAGCCACGGCATCCCCGCCGGTCTGGCCTCCGACAGCCCAAAGCGTCCCCATTTTTATGGCGATACTACGCACAATACTGAAATATGTCTGTCGGACGACTTCTTTATTTTCACTGAACACCTTTGCAAGATACTCATCCGTAAATCGATAGAGTGAAGAATCAAAATCGGGTTTTTTATAACGCAGGAGTATTTCTTCGAAAATATTATCGATCAACCGTATAAGGGCATTGGCGCATTGTTGCGTATCAGAAACGCTGGAATAAACTTTGAAACCCTGTTGCTGCAAATAATGATTCCTCTCGTCTTGCTTTTCCAGGAGTGGACCTAAAAGATCTACTCTCATGGCTGAAGAATGAGCGCAGATGAGTTGGCTTGGCTGCGCATGACGAAGAAATTTCCGGACATAATAATTTTTCTCGACACTTAGCATGAGGTCACGCATATCAAAGAGTTCTTTCCTGAGAATAACATTGAGTACAGAGTCCGTGAGCTGATAGAAATATGTCCTGAGATTCATCTCGCGCCCACAGCAAACAACGGAGAGAAGCTTTTTGATCCCTAAAGGAATACTGAGATCACGCGATTCTTCCTGCCCCCAGACCTGTTCAAGTAAATAAGCAAAACTCAGTCCGTTTTCCATCTCTGTCTTAAGGTAGCCTGCATCGGCTCCGTATTGCAACACGTGGGTTGGCGTTTGAGCATTTTCGACCAAAATTGGCCAATCCTCTCTTTTATCCCCATGCACACACAATCCCGCTCCTCCGCAGCCTTTTAAACTTAATGAGTCGGATAAATAAAGGCGGCGGCTGGGCCGGATTAAATTATTCGGATCTAATCCCCAAAACACCGGCTCTTCCGAGGAAGGCTCCTGGCCCTTCCAGAAAGGTGTTCTGCGGTTGACGAAAAGAGCGGCCGGCCCGAAGATAAGCCACCGCGCAAAACCATTAGACGTCTTATCTAAACGAGCAATTAACCTTTGTCTGTATGCTTCTAATTCGGGTGTTAAGAATTTCCTGGTATTGAGGGGCGATGCTCTGCCTTGATCAAGACCTTGAATTTTGGTCTGAATTAAGTTTTTGTTCAAAGCCTCTTGAAGTTCGCCAATGATTGCATCAGCACTTTGATATTGTATAGGATTCTTATATGCGTTTCTAACGATGGACGCAACTTGCCAAACAAATTCATATTCATTTTTAGAGAGAGGTTGTTCATCGAACCAAGTTTCCGCAATCCTATATTCATTTAGAACAACATGTTTTTCATCTGACAGCATGAGCATTCTTGAGAGAAGCCGTTTTAAAATATAGGTATTTTTACAGCCAAAAGTCCAGGACGAAGGTGTATCGTAGTCGCAAAGTTTGACTGTTTTTAACTCTTGATCAATAAGAACATTGGTTAAACTGTCATCCAATTGTCGGATACCATTTTTGTAGAGATGGGTGCGCGCATCAGCAACTTGGATAAGGATGCGGACAAGGTCATAAAAAGACAATTTTCTTAAATCCCCGTCGCGCCAGGCCTGATGCATGTTTTTGCCTTCAAAAAATTCCATGACAATGTAAGGCCGTTTCCGGCCATCCACGTCAACGGAATTCATATGATCAAATATAACGACGCGCTTATGGCTTCCGGCGTTTTTGATAATTTTGTTCACGGTTTTCTCGTCAAAGTTCTTGCGTGCATCGGTTTTTTGAACTTTAACAGCCACGATAGATCCATCTGTTTTTTTGGCTTTAAAAACGATACCTTGGTTGCCTTCACCGATCCTTTCCATCAGCTCAAAACCCTTCTCACCTAAAGCCGCTTTGAGGAGCTCTTCATCTTCTCTTTTTCTGTTTGCATTCGACTCTCCTATTATGCCGAAAACAGGAAAGGCGAGAACCGATAAATGATTCCAAAAACTTAAAAGCGGCAGTCCATCAAAGAAATAAGGCACGGCCAAGAGAAGTCCCAGGACGGCCAGAGCGGCAATCGACAGCAGGATAAACATTCGTCGATGGGGAAGGGAATAGGAAAATGAACCCTGTTTTTTCTTTTTGAGTATAAACAACACGTGCGTCGAATTGAAGATGGTATTGGGATAAATGCCGATAAATACGACCTTTACGACCTCGAAGCCGGCTTTCTCGAATCTCCTGATCCATTCCTCATAGGTTTTGTGATTGCGCGCAAGCGGCATGTCTGCTTTGCCTGCCACCACCTGATTGTTGAACCAGCAGAGGACCGCAAGGACCTGTTTTTGTTCTTTGTCCGTCAACCGGCTGAATTTTTCAATCAAGCCATGACCGTCAAAGAGAACCTCGTTATAATCCGGATGGTCTTGGGGCAAGACACAATCCTCGACGACAAGCACAATGCCTTGATCCCTGGCAATGCGATGGCTTTCCGCAATCAGTTTGGAGGGAACATTTTTGCGCGCGTGATGAAGCCCTGCGTTGATGATAACAATATCGGCCCGGCGGTCCTTAACCGGAACCTTACTTTCGCGTGTTTGTAATTCAAATTTCAAACGCGGATCTTCATCTTCAAGGGAAATCTTTAACGGCCGGATATCGGTCCCGGTATATTCGTAAACGTCTTTGACATTCTCGAGGATGATTCTGCCCAACCCCAAATCATCGCCGCAGCCGATATCGGCAATAACGCCACCGCCAAGATAATCTTTTACCTTCTCTTGCATAACGTCAAAAGCGCTCTCAAGACGCTCCTGATCGCCCCGGGTTTGATAAATCCTTCCAAATCGCGAACCGGACTCGCGGAACGTGAATCCGGCTTCATAAATGGCGCTTTTTGCCTCTGCCAAGTTTCTCGAGCGGCTGATGATCCGCCATAATTTCATAGCCTCGTGTTCCGTCATGCCGGCCGATTGAAAATTGATGACCGTTGCCCTCTCGAGATATTCGACAATGCGCGGATTTTGAAAAGCGGACAGTATTTCCTGGTCCGCTGTTTTTCTGGATAAAATGATTTGGAGAATGATAAAAACAACTAAAATGAAAATGACAGTAACAAGAAGAATGGTGGAGAGGCTGAAGTCTGAAAGCTGCAAGGTCCCGAGATTCTGGAGAGAACCGCTGATGAGTTCCATGGGCGGGGCGTTGAACCAGGGCATGATATCCTGCAAGAACTCAAGTCCAAAGCCACTGCCTTGAGCTATAACATCCACCGAAGGCATCATCGCAAGAGGCAAAATGCAATATGTCACGTTTCCTTCGTCGGAATGACCAGGCCCTTCCGGGGTCGATGAAAGGATACGATTTTCAGCGTCCTTAATAATCTTTTCAAGATAATCAATAAGGGGCTGCATCACAGCCGCCTTGGTAAGGCCCTCTTTGCCTTCCGCAATTATGTCTTCATGCGCTTGACACTTTCTGAGAATCTTTCTTAAATATTTGAGGCGATATTCGCTGAGGTCCAATGCAAGCGTCGTGTTGATTTCCTCCACAAGATTATCGTATTCAATTTCGTTTTCACGTAACGCGCGTATACCAAGTTCATTGGAATCTTTTAAACAACCGATAAAGAAGATTTGTATTGCCATCGATAGATAAACCAGCAGGCGCATCCAAACGGGCGCATGGCCCCATAAACAGATGGCATCAAGACCGAGAAGGGCGACAGCCGCCACGACATGGGGCTTGATGGGAGACCGGATGATTTGAATCACTTCCTGCGCGTAAGGCAAACGGCGGTGGCTCTTCCTGATTGCTCTCATTGTTCTTAAACCGCAAACCGTTCTGCTTAGGACAAAGACAAGCGGCACCGTCAAGAGAAACAGAACGGTCATGCCCAGTATCGAAATTATAGTGACGGCCGAGCTCAATTCGAATTTTAACGGCGCTTCAATATTGAAGATCCTTAAGAAACTGACAACTATAAAGATAACGGCCATCAACGCTCCATATCCAACAGTGTCCCATCTTCTTTCTTCTTCCCCTTGATAAAACCCAAGGTTGAAGAGCCATTGTGCGGGTAAATCTTGACATTCATTTTTGATCGCGCAAAGGCGGTTCCGCGCCGTGCGCCAATACTTGAGCGCCAGAGCAACCGCAATAATCAACGCCACTCCCCCTATAACAAAAGGCCAAACCAGCGCGTTGTTATTTTGCACATAGGGACAGTCCCCGCCCCTGTCCTCAAATGAGGCGGGGACTGTCCCTGTCTTCCTATCCGTGTTTTTCCGGGGGAATACGGGAACATCAAAAAGAGGTAAAGAAGACTCACTGATGTGGAGCGCTTTCAAGACCAGCCCCACGTCCACGCCCTGGCTTTTGAGCACGCCGAGCTCGAACGGTATGGAGTAAGCCGGCCAAGTCACCGAAGAATAAGACTTCGCCTCAAGATCAGCTATCTTTGCAGCGCAATCAAATGATTTTCGATAGCGCTTAACGGCTTGCGCGGTATTTTGATTTTTGGCCTGGAGGAATGCTGCGGCTTGCTGAAATGCTTGATCTGCCATTAAATTAAGCCTGTCATAACAATCCTCACAATCTATGCCCAGAAGATCGCACTTGGATATAGCTCTTGCAGCTAAATTGGAAAATTCATGCTCATCTCCCGGCAGCAGACAATAAATCCATAGCCGGCTGGACAGATCATTGGATATTATTTTGAATTGACGGCAAATTTCAAAGATTATCAAAAAGATGTCTTTTTTCCGTTCCTCAAAAACGTCATCCTTTTCATAGAAATCTTTTACAGTGCAAGTCATTAATTCGCGAATTTCTTTTTTGTCTTTCTTTTGGAGTCTGGCTTTCCAGAAATCCTCCTGCTCGAGCATATACAGGACAAATTCTTTGACAATGGGCAAGAGGACATGCTCCCGGACAACATGGCCGATCCATCCTCCTTCTCTTGTTCTTAGATATTGTTTAAGATATTCTGCGCCGACGATTTGCTCAATATCGAAATTGATGTGTTCTGGGATGGCGTTAATATGGGGAATAAAATAATAATTCAAAATCTGATGATAAAGAAGAATGAATTTAATAACGGACAGTCCTCTGACCTTCTTCGGATCTTTCAGGATTTCGCGGGCCTGCGGTGCCAATATTCCCCTTGCGGCATCTTTAAGGATATTGGCCTGTTCATCAAGCCAGGCGAGATTCAAGATATCCGGAATCCTTTGCTTATTTGGAATTTCAACCGTAAACGTCGTGTCGTGCCCGGGGCCTTCGGTTTCGTTGACAAAGCCGATGTTCCAGTCCGTAACCCGGCATATTTTTTGAAATATGAATAAACGGCCTGTGTATAGTGCGTCTACGGGCAGGATATCTTGTTTCGAGGTTTTCTTGAAGAAAGCTAAATACAAGAGGGAAAGTCCGGCAAGGATGAGGGCAGCAACCAATCCTATGACAACCGCCGGCGGGGCGTTGGCCCAGGGCAAGATGTACACGGCCACAGAATCACCAGGTCCGCTTTGTCCACTTTGTGCGCAATCAAGCTGACAGATTTCTTCAACGATTTTATTAATTTCTTGGCTTAGCTGTTCTTGATCTTTCTGCTTTTTTGCTGAATCAAGATAGACACTAAGAATCGACTTGATGGATTCGGCTACGGATGTGAAGGCGCGGATCTGGGACGGAGTGAATTGCGGTTTTTCCGGCGAACATCCGCTGCAATCGTCACCGTCTATTTTATTGCACGAAAGATTAGAAATACACTTTGTGCAGGTCGTAAGGCCGAGAGCCGAGGCCGTATTCATAAACCTAAGCTGAGCGATGAGGGATTCGGTTTTTGATAGGGCTTCTTTGATTGCGTCACCTGCTTGGCTGAATTCAAGACCCTTCTTAATGAGTGTAAGCATTGTTCTTAACGTGTCATTTAAATATTCCGGAGATTTAGGCAGAAGATTGGGTTCTTGAACTTTTTGTTGATAATAATTTTCCATCATCGTGCAAGAAACCATCTCTTTGAATCCATCGGTCGCATCCATAAATTCTTTTTTCTTATGGTCATACTGCAAATCTAAAACAATATCTGTGACCGGAAGATCAAATGGCACATTTTCCAATAATAGATCATCCCCGGTATAAGGACCTCTTATCTGAAAGAGAAAAGCACCGACATTATTTTTCGGATATCTACCTTTTAAATAATGCATGCCTTCTTGTAAGTTTCGTAATGATTCGCCAAGATCAAGATATAAAGAGGTTTCTCCGCACGCCGATTCTTTAACCATAAGACCATTTCGCGCGATATGCTCAAGCTGATCCATGGTCAAAACCATGGGCCGGAACATCAGATTTGCGCCTTCTTGAGCGAATTTTTTAACACTCCTTTGGACTTTTGAATCAAGAAAGTTTTCATTTTTTAATTCATTGATGCTTGCAAACATGCATCGTTTTTCAAAGTATTCTCTAAAACTTAGACGATGAAATAAGTGTTGCTTAATTTTGTCCCAGTACTTAACCACCAAATAAACCACAACACCAAGCGCAAGCCCTATTGCTATCACCACATCCCAAAACGGCGAGAGGAGGGCGTAGGGGCTTATATTTTCAGAAGATTCAGGGGCGCTCTTTGGCTTGATCCAAGATTCATCCATTATTGCCAAAGAGCGCCCCTGGTTATCTTTTAGTCCATATTGACTTTTTAAGCTGGCCATGTTATAGATTAAGAAGGAGGCGAAAAGTATGAAACTAAAAATTGTGATAGAAAACGGCCAAGATGGATTTATCGTGGCCCATTGCCCTTCGCTCAAGGGATGCTGGAGCCAGGGCAAAACAGAAGCAGAGGCTATTAAGAACATCCGAGAGGCCATCCAGCTATACCTTGAGCCTGACCCCCAAGAAGTACGACCTGCCCCAAACCACAAAGTCCTAGAACTAGCCGTGTGACCCCTAAGCCACCCCTTCTTTCCGGCAAAGAGATCGTAAAGGTCTTTAAGAAACTCGGCTTTTATCAAGTAAACCAAAAGGGCAGTCATATCAAAATTCGGAATGATTCCACGTAAATCACTCTTATTGTTCCTGACCATAAAGAAGTTGACCGCTGGACTCTTAAAGGCATCCTGAAAGACGCGGAGATTTCTGCGGAGAAATTCATTCAACTTACCAAGTAATTTAGCTTTCTTTTTATCCCAATATCCGATTACCAAACAAATCACAACCGCTGCCAGAATAGCGGCTCCTAGGACAATATCCCAGGCCGGCGAAATGAGAGTCTGGACAGATGTCTTGCCAAAACCATCAGGGACGTCCTTCGCCGCGATCATAAGAGTGTCCCCTCCTGGGGACAGGCTTGAATGGCCGGCGAAGAACGTCCCTGCAACCTCAGGCGAAGCGAGTGTGAAAGAAATAAAATATCGGATGAGCCTAACGGCCAAGGCACCCAATAATAAGAACAGAAACATCTCAGGCAAGTCAACGAGAGACAAGATAGCTTGGTGATCAGCCTGCGAGTTTCCATCTTTGACTTCTTCCTGGGATAAGCTTTGTCTAATTTCACGAGCAATTTTTCTTGTTAAATGAATAGTTCGATTCAAAATAATTACGATGATTACGGCCCACGCGAATGCTATCAAATGCAGATGGCTAATCCCCCGGAATACAGAGCTGGTCACATCAATGATAAAAGGCAAGGCGATGGTTAGAATAAGCAGGAGAATATTCAACATGACTCTTGTTTTAGATTTGCACATATCCTTAAACACATATTTAAGCACTCGGAAAACAACCCTGATGGTACCAAAAACGCTTGATAAATTCTTTTCCAGCTCAAAGTTCAGCATCCTCTCTTCCTGAAGTACTTTTAGTTCAGTTTTTAATCCCTCTTCATCGAAGGGCGGATGAATGCCTTGCTTTTCTAATATCAATTTGACAAGATCAAAGCTGTATTCAATGCTTTTGAAAGCTCCGATTTTGTTGCGTAAAATAAGAAAATCTTTCTCTCCAGGTTTACAGGTTTCCATTGTTTCTCTAAACAAGCTTCTTGCCTCTTGTGAAATCAAATCCCTAATCTGATGCCATTGATAATCATGCGCATATCCTTTGAAGAAATTAAGATAAGGATTATGCTTCTCTAATGTCTCTATCTGTGAGGACGATAAGTCACCATGACTGCATAAATCAAATAACATTGCATGTATCCCGCGGAGACTACTCATCACATCAAGAAGTTGACAAAGGAAAATCTTTTGCGATGGAGTTTCAATCTTCTTGATAGCTGAATCAAGATCTATCGTTAATACTTCCTTGGTCCTCTTATCTATTTGGTAATTACCATCATGACCTGAATAGTTTAGGAATCCTGCATCGTGGAACTTTCTTAAAGCTATGCCTTTGGCTTTACACATTTTTGAATAAGCAAGGAGTATACTCATCAGGCCTTCTTCGAGATTTGACCATCCCCTTGCTTTCTCCATCGCCATCTTTTGAATAGTTTCGTCAAAACGTTCGTCGCTGCTATTTCTTACCCCTATCACAACAAATCCAATCTCTTCGTCAAATCGAGGATCATCATACACGCCCCAGGCAACCGGGATATTCATTCCCGCGCCTTTTTCAAGGCCTTCTTCCATAATTTCATATTCATTTTGGGAGCGTTCGGCGCTTAAGGCGCCGCGATATTTCCTGTACCATTTTTTCAGAATAATATGCCGGCCTGTCTCATCCGAAGCAAATTCAAAATCCGAGGGCTCTTGATAGATGACCGGCAGAGGCGGCGTGACCCTTCTTTTTGTCGCATAGACAACGCCTTTCAATTTCAAACTTTGAGCCGTGATTCTTTTTCCTCCCTTAAGTCTATCCCGAAGGGGCTGACCTAACTCTATATTGGCATTTCTTCCCGGCTCGCGTGCCTGCGATAATATTTTCCATGTCGCTGTTTTGATTATTTGATCTTTGACCTCTTCGGGAAGAGTCAGTTTAGGATTGAAATGAATTTCTTTGATTTTAAGAGGAAGGTTTCGCTTGGCTATCTGCGCCTGAATCCATACGTCTAATTTCAAGAAAGAAAGAATTCCGGATATCGGCCTGATCGACATCATCGCGAATAAACCAAAACCGGCAATCAGTGTTCCGCCCACCGGCGGGGCCTGAGCCCAGGCGGTGAGGGCCTGGAGATACTGGAGGACAAAATCATTGAACAAGAGCGCTATTAATGCCGCGCCTGCCCCCATCCAATCCAAAGCTCCCAAAAGGCACAGGGCGGGTCCTTCCGGCGTGCTTGAATCGCTTGAAATTTTTTCTTTTGCTTTTTTCTCTTGTGCTTTCCTTTTCTTTATTTCTTTCTCGACTTCCTTCTCCAACGCCTCAAGAGTATCTTCATAGAGGTCGACATCAACTTCAGACAATGGAAGACGATAGATTCTCTCATGTTCATTAAGCTTCAATATGGCCCCAAGCAGATTCTCGTAAATTTCCCAGGCCTCACCTAATCTCCGTTCGCAAATGGCTTTGTCTAATTCCTGAATATAATTGTCTACAGGCTCTCGAAAAGAGGCCATGCCGGTTTTCTTATACAGTCCTCCGCCATTGATGCGCTCGCGCAAGGCCAAAAACCGGTCCATGGGTCTGCCGGCCAAGATATGAATAGAATATTCCAGCGACAACTCAAAAACAGGCTCAAGGTCGCGTATAATGGCGGCCGTGCGTTCAAATTTGTCTTTTTCCGGCGTCTCTAAGCACCACTCGGCTTCATCCAAATCTCTCTCGATTGTTTCGACAAACATTTCCTCAAAGGCGCGGACTGCTTGCTGCTGCCGGAGCGTCATGCGTCTCTCCAGCATCTCAAAGAAAGAGAGCGCTCTTAGTTTGGTAAGCCTGTCCGCGGCGCCTCCAATGACCACGGGAAGATTGGTCAGGCCTTTGGTTGTGAATTCCATGGAAACCTGCCCCAGCTGCGCGGGGAGCAGGGTCCTGTCCGGGTGCAGAAGCGGGCCGAATTCAATTTTTATATTATCCGCGGCCTCATTAATCGTTTCGTTACGATCCCGATAAGCATTCAAAAGGCCGGACAACGTATCCCCAATGCATGCCAGCTTTTTCGTGTTCAAATTATGGCCGTCAAATTCAAAAATATCTTTTTGCGACTCAATCTCAAGTTGCTTGAGAAGGAATAAAATAACCTCGAGAGGCACAATTCTTCTGTCGCGCCAATTGATATTCTTGTGCCTTACGATTTTTGCAAGAATATTTTCAATGTCTTTTTCTTCGGGAATGACTACTTTTTTGGCTTGGGCCTTTCCTCCTAAAAGCAGAGGCTGACCCGCCTGGCCTCCCAACATTCTGGAATTCGAAGGCGCGGTTGCCTGTGTTTGCGTTTCGATCAGTTTGATGGCATGTTCCAGGCCGTATTCCCTGAACTCTTGCTGCAGTTCCCGCACTTTTTCTCCCAGATTTCCCGGGTCGGCGCCTTCGACAAAGGCGGCAAATTCTATGTTGGCGCCGACACGGAACATGAGTACTTTGAGCTCCTCCACTCTCTCCCGGATATGACTGATGTCCGGCTCAAGCTTGTACTGCGTAATCTTGATGAGAAGCTCATTCTCATCCCTATCGAGCCTATCGGTCGCTTCTTCGATATCGCCGTGGGTTTTCTTTAAAGCGGCGAGTATTTGCGGGACCTCTTCCTTGATGCGTTCGACTTCCTGCCAAAGCGCAAACCATTCTATTCTCTGCGTTAATACATGCGCATCGAGTCCGAGACCATAAGCGACTCTATTTAAATCGCCTCTTTGCTGGCGCAAAGTAACGAGGAGATCGATAAACTCTCTTTCGATGATATTCGGTTGATGCGCAAGACCCAAGGCCTCCAGCCTCTCTTCGAATTCTTTTTGATCGGCATTAAGGATTGAAGCGGCTTTGGCCAATGAACCCCGGGCTCGATAGAGGGCTCTTATGGCTATTTCCTCTGTAATGGTCTTTGAGTCGTCCACGGGTTGAGGTTTGGCCTCACCTTCCTCTTTAAGAACAATGACCATGCCTATTTGCGCGGATCTTTGCTCTTCTTCCACGATCGTATATCGGCGCAAAGTTATTAGCGCATGTTTCGGCACGCCTTTGGATGCGACGCGTATTTTTCTGTATGCTAAGACAGGTTTTTGACCGTCACTGCAGGCGTCTTCCCATAAATCAGTTATTCTATCGGCTTGTTCTTTTATGAGCTGGCTTTTTGTGTTTCCTTCTCCTATTTCAAGCGTCGGTAAATCGAATATTTCCAAGAACGGATTAATTTCTCTGTGGATGATTTGCCAGACACGACCATCCGTCATTTGAGCGAGCTCTCCCAATGTTTCTTGTGTCGGATAAATACCGAATTCTGCATAATAGGCTTGATGAATATGGAGAACTTTTCTTTGCGCATCCTGAAGAAGTTCCCAATAGACAAAGCTGAAATTCCTCCGGTTGGATGATTTGGCTTCGCTGCGCATTAACGCTTCGGTAAGACTGGGTACAAAAGATTCTTCTTTCAGCATTCCTGCCAAGCAAGAGCAGAGCATGAGGAATTGAGGGACGTTCTTCGCCGCAAGTCCATGGATGTCCCCAAAAAGGGACAGGCTTATGATCAAGGCGAAGAACGTCCCTAAAGTAATAATCATGACGTTTTGCTTGCGGGACAAAATGAAAGTGACAATTAAAATCCCAAGGACACCTAAGACAATCATAAGAACATCGCTTTGACACAAGTCAAAGAATGGGAACCCAACAACGCACAACGTGCTCCCAGAAATAATACCAAGTATCTCATCTAGACTTCTACCCTCTTGGCAAATTTTTTGGATTTCATTGGCTGTGGTCATTGTAATATTTGCCTGCCCATCGACTAACTCTTTGATGATGTATTCAACGTCCTTTACTCTAGTGGATTGAATATCTTGATGGCCTCCTATGGCAATCGCTATTTTGCTCCGCATAAGACCACCTTGTCTTGTCGGAGAAAATTTCTTTTCTTCTAATTGGTCTTTGATCCATGTTGTAATGTCAAATTTCATCCTACGGCTTTCAGAAAACTTCACTGCAAAGGTTTCTTCTCTCTCTTTTACCTCTGCTACAGCATCTTGTTCTTCTTGCGCTCCCTCAACTTGTGTAATCCCGGGTTCTGTTATTTGTGCTTCCTCAACTTCTTCTCGTTCTGGAACTCCGGGCGCTGTTGCTGCCGCTTCTTCCGTTTCTTCTATTTCTCCGGCTTCGGGTTCTGTCACTTGGCCTTCAATCTCTTTATCTTCGTCAGCAGGTATCTCTTCTTCTTTTGAAAGGACAGGCGAGCCTCCGCGAACAGATTTGGGTTCTTCCTCAACTAGAATATATTTTCTTAAAACGGCCAAAGGTCCTTTCGGCACACCTTTTGACGCGATCCGTATTCTTGTGTATGGGAAAGCCGGTTTCTGGCCGTCGCTGCAGAGGGTTTCCCATAGAGTGCTCACGCTATTTATTTGTTTTTCGGTCAATTGTTTTCCTTTACCCTTTCCTTTGGGCTCAAGGGTTGGCAGATCAAAGATTTCTAAGAATGGATTGATTTCTCGATGGATAAACTGCCAAATCCGCCCATCAGTCATTCCAGCGAGCTGTCCTAAGGCTTCTTGTGTTGGATATTCACCAAATTGCGCATAGTAGGCTTGATGGAGACGGAGTACTTCTCTTTGAACATCTCTTAAAAGGTGCCAATAGACAAAACTAAAATTCTCTCGAGTGGCTGATGCAGTTTCGCTATCGATTAACTCTTTTGTCAGGTGAGGGATAAAGGGCCAGGCTCCCCATGCTTCCATTTTCAAGACTGATTCCTCATCAATTAAAGGAGACGGGCATGATTCTAACAGCTTGGCGATTTCTTCAAATTTCTCGCCTTTTCCTTTGTTTTGTTCCTGCGCGATCAGTTCTTTTTGTTTTTGAATGATGCGCAAAGCCGTCTTAAGGTTATCGTCAAAAACATCCAGAAGCTGTTTCAAATTGTTCGCCCCGGGCCGCAGAGCGCAAATACCCGCAAGACTCAGTTTTATATTTTCAATCGTTTTCACACCCTCGAGGATATAATGAACCTGCGCATAACCCAAAAGTGCATCCTGGTCAAAGTCTTTAAACGTATGGGTCAGTTTTTTGATTATCGTAAGCGTAACTTTTCTCATTCTGCCTTTATACCAATAAGCCGTCTTCTTGCTGGAAATACTCGGAAGGCCCTTAAAATATTCATTGATGAAATAATCGTATATTTTTTGGTCGCTCCACTCGTCAGCATCGTCTGCTCGAAGGAAGGCAACTAAACATAATCCCGCAAAGAACAGACCGAGAATCCCTAAAATCGATGGATCGCCGTACCCTGTCCATCCATAATGAGCAGGCAAAGCATCCTCCGACCGGCTCCTCTTCATTCCTGCGGGCGCGAACCGTCCCGACGCCTCCATCTCTTTAAGATCGGACCAGAAATAGACACCGATTTGCTCCTCACCGGGCCCGCAATTGGAATCCACCTCTTGGCCATCCGCATAAACAACATATCTGAGACCGCTCAACTTGAGAGCTTCTTTGTAGGTCTTTATTTCTATATGCGGATCTTGCGCTGGGCGATGGATGGCCTCTTTGACCGCTTGGAAAATATCACCTTCGGGGAAGCAAGGAATAAATTTAATTTGCTCACCCTGAGGTTTTTCTCTGTCATCGCGCACGGGCAGATGTATTTCCGTATATCTATTTGCATCTGTGGATGCTCTCTCCTTATTGACTTTCTCTTTATTAAAGGAACGGTGGAAGTCAATATTAGGTCTTCTTTCTCGTATAGAGAGAATATTATTGACTGTTCCATTAATAAGGAAAAGACCAATAAAGCCTGAAACAATTTGCTGGAACGTTGTTAACAGACAGCAATAAATATAATTTCCGATCATAACAAAACAGCTTTGTTTATTGTGAGCCAATTTTAATGTGAGCCATGCATCACTGAGAACTCCCCAAGGCGCAGGCACGCTCTCAATATCCGTGAAAGCCAATCGGCCTGTTAGGACTTGTCTTTGCTCGCTTATTTCGTTAGCATGATTTGTATTGTGAATCTCGGTTAAATAAATTGGGATTCGCTTCTTACCCAGAACACCGGCCAGGCAAAGCCCAGCCAACACAAAGCCGAGAATCCCCAGGACCGTAACATCCCCCAGGAGGAAGAATTCATGGATAAGCTCCTTATTTGAATGCGCTGAAATAAGAGGCCTGATGCTTTTTCTTACCGGATAACCCCGGTTTTCTTCCAGCAAGTTCTGGTAGCAATACTCAAGCGCCCAGGCAAAATCAGCCGCGCGCTCCCCTCGAGATAAAAAGAAACCTGCCTGGTGAACCGCGCACAGCAGAATAGCCTGGGGCTGGTCCGTATCCGTCAAAACGTCCAAGAGAAGCTGAATGCCTTGCGAATCACCAAGCCTTGAGACAAGGACAAAGAGGGCCCTGGCGCGTTTTTCCGCCGATTGGTTTGTGTCGAGCCATTCGTTCCGGATGATTTTTCCGGCCGCATCGTCATGAATGAATAACAGGCGCGCCAGAACATTTTCATACACCCTAAGATCGTCCGTATTTAACGCCTTGCGAAGCCGCTTAATAATCCATCGGCCGTAGCGGGGGTCTTGATTGGCAATGGATACCAATGGCTCTGTTTGGACATGCAGGGCCAACCAAGTCTGCTTGGTCTGCTCAATCAGAATTTCAACGACTTCCCGATCATAATGGTTCGAGAGGATGCCCATGATTTCCGCTTTGGCAAAGGGATGCGTGTCTGCCGTGCGCCAATAAGCAATCAGCCGCATTTTGATTTGAGCGTCCATCCTTTGGCTGAGCAGTTCAGCCGCCTTTTGTCGCACGTCCATATTTTCATGGCTCAAGTCCTGAATGGCCCGGTTGATAACGCGCCTATAATAGGAGCCGCGCACGCAAAAACGCGTATCAGCGTTTAATAAACCTTTTAAAACACTATAGGCCTGTTTTCTTAAGAGGGATCGTTCTTCACGCTGCAATACAAAAACAAAGAAAACAAAACTTTTCGGCGTCGCCTCTTGGCTTAATAACCTTGCCAGGGACTGTATTTTGGGAATGGTTAGATGAGGATACTGTCCTTGGAGAGTTTGAAGGCTGATGTTCTCCTGGATATATTTGGCCATAAAAGCAATGATGGCGGGCGGCGTGTTTTCACGCATTTGTCCAAGGAGGGCCTCCAGGGCTTCATCAGGCGAATGCAAACGGGCAAGCAAAGCATAAATTCTTTTCTGATCTTTTGGATGACTGGTTGTTATCATTTCTTCAAGATGCGTCAAAGTCATTTGCCTCATAGCCGGCAAACTGTAAGACCCGGCCAAAGCATCCGATGCCGCCTGTCGTCTCTGCGGATTTGATGATATGCTTTGGGCTAATAAGTATTCCTTTGAGGTTTTTGTACCCACGGCCGCCAGAGCGCTCATGAGAGGCGATAAGTGTTCACGTAGAGTAACACTTTCTATTGCTTCTATTAAATGACCGGACAATTGATTTTTCTCCTTATCTTTCTTGATTCTTTCAAGCGCACCCAAAAAGAGGGCCGGAACTCCTGAAACCAAATCTTGAATAATTTGTTCATGGGTATCCAATGATCGCAAAATGCTGACGGACTCTTTCGCAAACAATCCTGGCAAGGTCCCACATCTTGCGCGGATAACTATCATCGGTCGTCATGTCCTCTTTGGCTTCCCTGTAGGCTTTCTGCCAGTTATCGGAATGACACCGCAAGATCAAATCCAACCGGCAACTGCTGAAATCAATGCCGGAGGCAAGGATCGTTTCTTCCAAGAAAGGATCCGCGTAACGGAACAATAAGCCCGTCAGGTCAAAACCCCGTTGCGCGCGCATTAATTCACGCAAAGATGGAATCTTTTCCTTGGCAGATACAGATGGATCAAGAAGGCGTTGGATAGGTGCTTCCTGTTCGGTTCCTTTGTTCATTTCGTTGATCCAGACAGCAAAAACCTCTTTAGCTAAACTTTCAGACTCTTCGATGTTTTCTTGTTGTCCGTTTAAGTGGGCGAGTTCGTGCACAAGGATACGCTTGAGGAGATCGATTTCACCGGCTTCGATGAGAAGACTGATAAGACCGATGGGAAGGTAAATGCCTGGTTTGATGCCACGGCCCTTAACCGTGACGGCGACAAGGAACCGCGTGGCCAGGATAAACCATAAAAATGGAAACGGCGGTGCGCGGGTCTGCTTACGCGAAGCGGTTTTGACCAGTCGTATCATTTTGTGGCGCAGAAGCTCAAGAACATCGGGATAATCTCTTAATGCGTCAACAGCCCATTGCGGAATATACTTATAAACTCGATCATTTTCCGTAATATCCTCCACGACCTCCTGCGTCTTTCCCTTCGCCCATTTGTCCATTTGGCCGGATTCCGTGGAAACCCCATAAGCGCAAGGATTGGCTTGCGGAGTACCCGCGTCCTTTCTTTGTTTTACTTCCTCCATATAAATTCTTTGAAAACGGTTAATTTTCGTTCGGACGGCATCATCAATGCACCTTGTTTTGTGTTGATGATCAAGCATTACTAATGATTGCAGTTTAATGATCGTATTCTCGGCTCTCTTCAGCGAAAATTGACCTGGGTCCGTCAAATTTGCTTCAATAACTTCAAAATCAAATTCTATATTTTTAATCAAATCATCCCGCATGCCCATTAAACCGTTTCCATCGCGCAAACCTAGTTTATCAGTCAACTTTCTGGCGACAAATATCACAGCCCACTGAGCTAATCTCTCCTCAATGTCATTTGATAATTCTTGAAGGCCAACGATTGATCCGGCTGCCCTCTTAAATCTAGCCTCACTGATCCCTGCGCCAAAAAGAAGTTTTAAGATAAAATCCATGGTCTCATTGTTGATTCCAAGCTTCTTTCCAACGCCATTGCTGTTGTAGCTTACCCTCAAAGGCTCCTCATCAACCTCCAAGGGTTCTTCTTGCTCTATATCATCCTCATCATAAGAATCTTCAGAATCCCCTAATTCATCGCCCATCATACTTGCCGAATATCTGTCGTCATCGTCATAAACGTTTTGAGTCCCCCAAATATTTATCTTTGAGTTCCGCCTGGCTTGGAAGGAAGCCTCACAGTCTTCTGTTCGCTCATCCAACCGACTCCCGCTTGTCATGATCGCTTCTTTTTTCATTGTTTCGCTCATAATAGGTATAATTCTCTCAAATTCTTTGTCGCTGACACAAAATTTCCTGGCCAAATCAGAGTAAAAAACAACTTTGGGTGATGTTCGTCTGAGAATTTCCTCTTCTTTCTCAACAATCGCATTATGGAATTCTTCAAGCAGATCAAATCCAACAATCAATTCACCAAAATTCATTTTTCTGATAAACGGATATTGATTCCCATATGTCTGATAAATCTCGTTTCTAAAGGCATTTAAATCCCAAAGAACGGGCAACATCAGAATAATTTTATCTTTGCTCACTTTCAGGAAACGCAGTAGAAAGCCGGGTGTCCGGTCAATCTCCAGCCCCTCTGTTTCGACATTCATTTCTTTCCTAAATGTTTGGAACATTTTCGTCAGTTTACCGTCCTTGCCCAGCGAAAATCCGAACGCCGGGCTTATATAGTTCATCATGCCAAGATATTTTTTATATCGTTTCGCAAATTTCTTATTAAACTCATCCTGCAAATCAAATCCTGTGATAAGGCTTGCGTAAGATTCGCTTTCATTAACCCATCCTTCCGCAGTCACCAATGATTTAAACAGAGGAATATTCCACTTGGCGGACTCCATCAGTGCAAGAACTTTGTCCCTTGTAACACTATGCTTTTCGCATAAGAAATACCCATTTTGCCCATCATCATGAAAATTGAGATCCAATAATGTCGGATCATATGCTTTAATAAGCCGTTTTAAGACACCGTTAGGATTCTTTCGCGGGATTCCAAAGTCCTCCGAAAGAATAGAAAAATTACCTCTTCGTCGAACATATTGCTGCCGTAAGAAAGCTTTAAAGGTCTTAAGAAGGTCAAAGCCTCTGATATTGTCCACATGGGTTGCGTAAGGAGCTGAAATAATCGTAAGCGCTTCTTCTCTGAGCGCATACAAATTAAATACATCATTCCCGATAACTCCTTCTTCTTTCATGCGCCTCAAGAAATCGGCTCGGCTTTCTTCCTGCATGCTCAAAAGATATCCGGATTTACGCATTAATTCCTTAGCTTTCCGTTCAAGATTAATCCCAAAGTGATTAACAAGACCAACGGAAAATGATTCGGCAGCTTTTGCGCTGAATCCAAAAGCTTCACCCAATGGAATGAGGGAAAGTCTTCCTGATTGTATATGCTCCATTGCCTTTGATCTGAGCTCAGCGCTGATAGCAAGACCATGGAAGAAATCCCACCGAGGAACAAAATTTGTAATATATTTTGAGTATTTTTCTTCGAATTCTTTTAAATTCCAGCCATCACCTAATTCTGCGAGAATATCACTTTTTGTTTTTCCCAGCGCCCCAAGCAACCAGCCCCGCTCTTGGACAATGTTCTTCCTTTGGGTTTCAAGATTGACGCCGAGACTTTGAGCTATTTGAGAAACGAAAGCATAACCGCTCATGATACCATAATAGCCAAAACTCCGACCCAGTTGATCAATTCTTAAGGCGGATGTTCTGAATCTCTCAAGAAATACTTTCTTGATTTCATTCGATATATTCAAACCAATTAAAAGCTCATGATGAGTAAAGTAGCTTGATGCTCCGATTTCCCTTCGAAATGCGTTAAAGTCCCAATTCAAATCTCCTAATCTGTTTAAGACTTCAACCTTTGTTAATTCATAATGTTTAAGCAGTCCGTCTTTTTTCACCATTGATTTCGCGCCCTTCTTTCCTTCTTCTGCCTTCTTTATGATCCCCACCACTCCCAACCCCGCCAGGTGCGCGAGGGAGACAGCGCCTGCCTGCGTCATGAAAAGGTAAAGCAGGCCCAAGGCCGCGAGGAAAACAAGGCAGGCGGCCGCTGTCGTTGAAACAGACTTCACCGCGTCTTTGATTTCCAAGAGAATTCTGCGGATTCTTTCCCTGCTTAAGTTAAGCGAATTCCCGATATCTTCATAGAATTCTCTTTTTTGCGCGCGTCTTAAAATTTTTCTATTTCTCGGATGAATACCTAAATCGCTCAGGTGAACCGGCTTTTGCGCCAGGAGCTCATTGATTTCGCGGACCAATTGACTTGGTCGTTTTCTCTTTTTAGCGTTTCTCTTCGTTTTCTTTCGAGATGTCTTCTTTCTCGACGAAGTCTTGCGCGCCCCTTTCTTCATCGGCTGGATACCGCGCGACAAAAGAAAGTCGGGCCAGCTACCATAAAGCCGCTTGACGGCAAGAACAAAATCCTTGTAGCCGACCCTGACCCAATTGACACGATACCTTTTGTCTTGGATGCCTTTCGGCGGATGATTAAATTGTTCTTCTATGTCTGCTTTGGTCCACAGGCTGGCGAGAAATTCGGTCCAACCGCCGTAGAGCGTATTGATTTTTTTAAGCATCTGGCCGTATCCCGCCTGTCTCCATCCTTTCGATAACCGCGGTTTTTTGACAGTGTCGGGAGGATTATTGTATATGGCTTCTATTTTACTTCTGCTCAACCGGCCAAGGTCAATCACTTCACGCGCCGGTTTTTTCCCGGATCTTTCTTGCCGGCAACGTTTGACAAATTGTCTCCGTTTCTCGCTCAACTCATCATCGCCGATATAGCGCAGTACATAAGAATAAACCGTGGTGAAATGCACGCCTAATTCCACGGCCATGTCCGCGTAATGCCCATGATGCTTTTTGGTCAATTCCCGTATGCGACGCCGGCCCGGAAACCGATCCGATTTGGGGCCGGTCCTGATCACGCCCGATAAACCAAGCGGCATGGCTTTCATGACGCCAAGCGAAGTGAGAATAGTTGAATGATCGAAGCCGCCGGAATAGCCAATAGACAGCAATCCCAGACCAGCCAGAATCACAACGCAAAAACCAAAGAAGACAAGAGAACCACCGCCCCTCGAAGATGGAGAATTCTCGCATTTTCCTCTCAGATCTTCACTTAATAAGGGATGAACGGTTTCTTTTTCATTTTTCGCTATGCCTTGAAGGGCAGCGCGCGTTTCCTCGATGGTTTGCCCATCGTTCAATTTTCCTGTTTTGATTTGTTGAAGAACAATCTGAATGTTCTGAATGAACTTTCCTTTTAATATGTTAAATTCTGTGAGTTCCTCCGATATCCCTTCCAAAACTTTTCTTACGCCCGTGACTATGGCATACTGGGCGGGCAGATTATCCGTCTTTCCAAACTTCTTCTCGACCATTTTAGACAGATAAAGTCCGGGATTTTTCGCGCGAATCTCGCGCAAGCAGAGAATAAACATTTCAACGTACGTTGGATTTCTATTTGCCAGGGCCTTGACCAAAGGCTTGCTGACTTCATAGGGACTCTTTTGAGAGATCTTAAGCAATAAGGATTTGGCTGCTTTAACGCGTTCTGGATTTGGATCAGATAAAGCGCCCACCAAAGGCTTGCTGACTTCATACGGACTGCTTTGAGAGATCTCAAGCAATAAAGATCTGGCTGCTTCAACGCATTCTGGATTTGGATCAGATAAAGCGCCCACCAAAGGCTTGCTGACTTCATAGGGGCGACTCTCAGATCGTCTGAGTAATTCATGACCAACCTCTTCTTCTCGGCCTGGATATGTCAAAATGGCCACCAATTCATTTATTCTTAGTGAAGCGATATCCTTCACTGATGAAATAACTCCTATTGGGAATTCTCTGGTTCGAGCGGGCAATTGCGCTTGTCCGCGATCTAGGCCTCTTAACATTCCTACGAGATCCGGTGTGGATCCCGAAGCTATCGGGGATTTGTCTTGATCGTCGCTCTTGCTTGTTTTCGGAGATTTTAATTCTTTGCGCTCATCACGCGTGAATAGGCTTTTTTTGCCAAGTTCTTCATCTTGCATGACAATCATCTCAAGCTCCGTGCGGATTCTTTGCACTTTGGAAGGGTTCGTCTTGTTATCGCCTAGCTTGCTTCGCGCCTCGTCAATAGCACCCGTTAATTCTTCTCTCAGGGATTGGAACACCATGCTGTCTTTGCCTTGCGTTTCTCTTAAGCTCAGAACAAGGGCGTATTTGACGGCAAGATTGATTCTGTTTCCAAACTCTCTTTTGACTTTTTCCGGTGATGCAATGCCCTGGAGAATGGATGAATTGCTTCCAAAGGCATTTTTCAATATACTTGAAACAACATCCGAGGAGCGAATTTGTCTTTTTCTTGCAACCATACCAAAGAGAACCAAAGACACATTAAAAGAAATCGAGAGTACTTGAGAAAAGACATCGGGTCCAGGGAAGTTAAGGAGATGGGATAAAAAGGAGTCAAGCGAAAGGACGCCGGCGGTGCTTATTTGCGCAAAGATATCGAACCCGTCCGGACAGCAAAGGAGTGCAGGCAAGTGCGCCAAGTGCGTAGGGATCGTTATCGCCGAAACAAAGGTCAAATCAAAAAGACCAAGTATATAAGGAAGAACGGACACAAACGCCAAAAATGGAAACAGCGGGAGGATGCACAAGGTCTCTGGACCGCTTTGAGGTTTATCTAATTCAGAAATAACGTTTTCGAAGGCGGGAATCAACTGCTCTTTGGCGGGTTGATCTTCTGTTCTCGCGCGACGCAGCGTCATGAGCGCGAAAGACAATCGAACGCTCACAAGAGACATGTCTTTGTTTGCGATACGTCTATTTGGTGGGAAATAGTTCTCTTGAATTTCTTCACAAATAGAGATGGCCGCATCGAGTTTGTCCTGACGGATAAGTTCTCTGGTGATTTGAAGGACGGTTCGGATATCTTGTTGGACGACCTGACGTTCCTGATCGCAGTCCATGGGGAAGGAAACGAACTTGCGGATAATTGCAAGCGTGTCTTCAAGCGAAGTTTTATAATGTTTAAAGGTCGCGTCTTCGTCTTTCAATGTTTTTGCGACAACAATCGCTGTCGTCAACCGGTTATTGACTTGTCTGATATGGCTATTTTGCTTATCTTTGACGCGCGCCTCTATGGAGAAATGTTTCTTTCGAATCTCTTGCAGGATACCAAGCGCCCAGTCGAAGCGATCCTCTTTGATCGATCTTTGGGCCAACTCAACGGCGACTTTAAGTTCTTCCTCGCGCGTCATGCGGCTGCGCAATTTGTTCAAATAATCAGAAGCCTGGGAAAGGGAAATGGCGCGCATGCGCTGAAGCGCATCCATGCGGTCTTTGAATTTGTGGATGGCAGCTTCGAGAGATTCAACGGTTTTTACGTAATTCCCGGATTTTAAGTATTCCTCAGCTCTTTTTAAATCTGGCAGAGCGGTCTTTCTGGCCTCATCAGAGACTCCGCGTTCAACCCATTCTTTGGTGCGCTCAATCATCTGAGCGGCTTCCTGATGGATCGCCATAGAAATACTTTGGTCTCGTTCCGTAAGCTGCTTAATCGTATGCTTTAAGTGCGCGGCAACATCAAAAAGCGTCATGTATTCTTTTGTCTGGTTCACATATCTATGAATGGCCAGGCGAACAGCCTTTTCAAAGGACGAGACTTCCACAACAATTTCTTTTTGTATTTTATAGACTCTGACTTCGCCTGTTTTTAACCGGACGTAGCGATTGACCCACGGCCGCAGGGCAACCCGAACAGCTTTGTTTTTCTTAACATCCACAGTCCAGCCTTCTATCTCTACAGAATCAAGAAGAACATGCATCCAGTCGCTTAGATCGATGTTGATGATTTTTCTTTCCTTGATTTGCCTGACGCGCATCCAGTAATATTCGATATTGATGAGAATTTGCATATTATGATAAGCGCCGTCGATGCAGGCAAGGGCCGCCGAGAATAATTTCTTTTTCAAAAACAGAAGCGATAATTTCAGCTGCACTCTTGTCTTCAGCCATAACAGCTCACGCTTTTGCTGATTAAGCTTGGTCAGAAGCTCATCGTCTTCCTTTTTGTCTGCGGACACAATCAGTTGATCGATTTTGGGGATTTTTTCTTTTAGCTGCTTAAGAAGCCGGCGTAAGGCATCGACATCCTCTGTTTGATCTCTTTTGGACTCAAACGGTATTTCATCCGTAAGACCCTGAAGTTCGTCGCGAAGGACTTTGTATTCTTCTCTTAATCTTTCAAGCGCACCGACCTTATCCGGATCATTTTTAAATAGAGGACCTAGCGTAGTCACTAATTCCAAGGCGCGATTGATCTCAACAAACTTTTTGCGCATATACCGCGCCAGGCCTTCTTCTTGATCATCATTGTCATTGGCCTTTTTAACCATCGCCCCCAGCGGAATCAGGGCGAAACTTGCCGTTACATTCCATCCGCCCTGCGGGTCAAGACCGATCAAGGGTAGGATAAACAATATAAGCACACCTAGCCCCAAGGCCCCCAAAGCCCTTAAGACAAACTGGGGATCAACGGGTAAATTCTCGAGGATTTTTTCCCTGGATTGTCCATCAAAATTCGAAGAGGCCTTGAGCATGATCATCAATGCTTCTTTTTGCGGGCAGACAAGAATATCTCTTAGGCGCTGACCACCATACCTTTGATATCCCGTTTCCAGCTCTTCATCCGACTCCTCTTCCAGTTTTTGCAGGAAACGCGCCAGCAGATACCTCATGAAATCCCGATAGCGTGGATGTTGCCGATAATGATTTAAAGTTTCTTCGAACTCAAAAGGAGACGCTTGTTCGGGAACAATCGGTTCCGTTAAAGACCCGAGGGCCAAACGATTCCATTGGTAGTGGATGCGCTCCATGATTTGCGCCTCAAGAGACGGCCCGAGCACAGCAAACGGGATGTCGTCCTGAACACCCGAAAGAATCTTTTCGCTTCTGAATTGGGCTATTTCTTGAGAACGGAAGTTTCCTCCGTCAACGGATTCCAAGATCCGGCCCAATTCATATTGCAATATTTTCTTTGTTAACGAAAATGTTTGGATGACAGTTGTCCGGCCATACGTTCCGTAGACAAGCTGCTGGGGTTCTTTACTTTCAAACTCGTTGAGTCCTTGCATAACAAAATTAGCGCGGTTGATCAAGAAAATTAAGGCAAGCAAGCGATAGATTTGCAGATCCGGCGTACCGGCTTTGCATATGATCAGAAGATTATTAAGATCGTTTAAAGGTGCGCAAATTTCATTGTTGATAAAAGCGATGAGCTGGCGGGATGGACCTGAAAAATTCAATGGTGAATCATCGAACCGGTCAATATTGGAATAGGTGGCCTCGGCCAATCGTTCCTTTTTCTGGTTGTAGAGATAACTCTTCACGGCCAAAGCAATGCTGTCAATGGACTGGCAGACATGGCTCCTGACAATGCCCCGGAATTCATCCTTGTTTCCGGCTATTTCATAAATCCGCTTTTGCGGAATTCCGTTTTTTTCGCTCAGGGTAATCCCCAGCGGGAACAGCGCGGCCAGCGCAGAGGAATAAAGACTATCGACAGCAGGCTTTAAAACTCTTTCGAATGCTTCCCGGAAGGCCTTTGTCAGGACCTCCAAATCCTCATTTTGATAACCGTCGAGAATCATCCCCACAAGCGGCAGAAGCAGGAAGAGATCGGGAAGGAAGCAGCCTAAGACAACACCTGCCTTTACAACTTCCTCTCTGCTTGTACCGGCAAGACTCAGAATTTGCTCTCTTTCTCTGGCGATATTGGTCTCATATTCCACTCTTAAAGGTTCTTCCTGATGAGGAATACCCAGATTTTCCAGAAAGTTTCCTTCTAAACGATTTTTTCGCTCGTCAAAAAGAATTTGAATGAGTCTTTTTGTTAAGTAGAGCCGCCTTGCGGGGCTTTTTAGAATTTCGTACATAATCGCATAAGGATGAGGACATACTTTTACTCTTTCTTTAAAATCTGGCTCGACTTCTTGTGTTAAATCTAAAAGTATGCTTGGCTTCATTTCCAAAACCCATGTAATAGGATCATCTTTGGCTCGATTGAGGATATCGGATAATTCTTCGTCAATAATGTTACCCATTGAGAAATTTGAATAGAGAATATCGTAAAAATAAACGTTTCCATCTTCATCAAAATATAAATATTCCGGCTGCCAATGATAGGCTGTATCGATACCCGAGAGAAAATCTTCCGTAGTGCCCCAATTACGGATATATTGATCTTCACCTAACAACTCCGCATAACCTACTCTATTAACAAAATCTCTTATGACGGTAATGGTGTATCCAGCTTTTAGGCCGTTTATAAATGTTATTTCATCTATTATCGGCAACTCAATATCTTGGGCTTGTCGATCTTTCAGAGTTATAGTCTCAACAACTTTATGTACAGGGCCTAGTTCTCTTCGTCTTAATTCTTCAACCAACTCTTGAATTCTCTGATCAAAGCCAGGTTCATGCACGCTTCTTATCTGAATAGGTAGCTTTGGCATATATCTCACAGCGACTTCGATAATATTTGCGACATGGGAGATAGGTAATTTATCTTGATGAAAGCTATCAAAGGAAATGGATAAGCAAAATTCGTAGTCAGTATCATTTTTCATTTTTGCCATGACGCATGGTCCTATAAAGGCCATACGGGCAAGGGTCATTCGGAGGTCCTTTGTAACATCTGCATTGATTTGTAAGACTAGAGGAAGATTGATTTCGTCCATCAAGAATTGTACGTCTGCTTGAGCAAAGCCCAATGTGTTTCCGCCAATAATCGCCACAGCTGTAAACTCAGGAAAAGACTGGACAGAAGACAATATTTTTCTGTACATTTCTTTCCTTTGCTTCCAGGCCATATTTCTTGTCTTTCCTTTATAAGCAAGCTGGCAATGAGTGCATCCTGTGACGCAACTTCGTGTAACCTGGATATTGACAGTATCATTAATAAAAATAATAGGATTAGGAATGCTTGTCATAGAAGCTAGTTGAGCGACAAGGTTTCTTCTTTCTAGATCAACGCCCTGCCCGATCATTTCGTAATAGTATCTTGCTTTTGCTTCAACAATCCTTTTCGCCAAGCCACGATTTGAATCCCGCAGATTACCTGCAATAATCATGCCAAACACAGGCACAAGCAAGAAGAGATCGAGGGGAAGGGCGCAAGCCAACACAACTCCCTGATCCGAACAATCTCTTTCTGTGAAATTGGATAAGCTATGCGGCAGCACGTCCGCAAGGTCTTGCGCATCCTTCAAAATTTCATCGTATTGCTTAAGGTCAACGCGGGTGGAATGCCGTAAGTTCAATTGATAATTATCAAGGATAAGGATTTTTTCAACGACTTCTTTGAGGAGTTCTTGGGCATCTTTCTTTTTACGAAATCTTTTTAACTGTATCTGATAAGCGTTGAGGGTCTCCATAGTCTTTTTAACAGGCTGAATCAGTATATCCTCGACAAATTGTCGGTCGACAGTGGCATTTCTTGAATTTCGACCGTTGGAGACTTTGAGACACTCTCCGTCTGTGGAAAGACAAAGAATGTGCTCCAGGGCCTCAAGATAACGCGAAGCCACCCGATAAGTCATGATCGCCCTTTGAACACCGGCCGATGATCTTCCTTTTTCGCTCCTGGCTTCTTTGACGGCAGAGGCAAAATCAGAATCCGCTTTCAAAAGTCTTCCTAAAGGCCAGCGGAAAGTGTGATAGCCGTCCGTTTGGCTATAACCTAATTGCCTGCCTAAAGAGGCGATGGTTTCACCGTTGGCCAAGCCTCCTAAAACAAAAACTTTGAGACGGTCGGTGAGCGCCCCTTGATACAACTCAAAGAATCTCTTGAAAGTCGGAAATCTTTCTTCAAAAATATCGACCAAACTCTTAAACGCAAAACCGACACGGTTTTGCGTGGAGCGTCTGCCCATGATCTCGGTCAAACCGTAATACTTTCTCATCGTACGAATCAAATCAGCCAATAGATTCTTGTAAACTCCGTTCATGTCTTCCTTGAATTGCTCATCTTCCGCTTCAAGCTCTGCTATCCATTTACGCAAAGTGACTTTGTCGACACCAATTTGTTTGGCCGTTGCGCGCAGACTGCCTTTCTTGATTCTTAACCAGTAAAGAATGCATCGTTTTTGCTCAACATAAATAGGTTTGACTTTTTCTTTAAGATCCCCATCGCCGTCTCTAATAACACGGGCCACTTCTCGTGCGGATAAGCCAAGGATCTCGGCGGCTTTGAATTTGTTTCCTTTGGCTTTCTTGAGCGCCGCTACAAAAGCCACTCTTGAAATTTGTTGTTTTTTACGTTTAATGGTAACGGTAAGATTGTTTTTCTGATCAGTTTTTTTGGTCATCCCGACGATTACTGGAACAAAAGCCAAACCAGCGGCGGATGAGGCGGGAATGAGGACGAGAAGCAGGATGGCAGCAATTGAAAGAGTGTATAGCAGATAATTAGGGACGTCTTTCATTCTGATCCCAAGGGTGTCCCCATAAGCTCGCCTAAGGGACAGGCTTAGGTTACGGCTGAAGGACGTCCCTAAACGAAGGAGGTCTTCGATTGAGAACGGCACCAGGGCGCAGTGGAGGCTAACAGACCCATCCAAACCTTTTTCGAACAATCCAACAAGAATTTCTTCGTTAAACGGTTCGTTGAATCGCCCGGGATGCGCATAAACCGCAACTCCGCCAAATCGATGCGCCCAGTCAATCGCTTCCTGAATGGAAATCTCTTCTTTTTCCGGCACAGATCCGTGAATGATTTCTCTCTTTCGCCTGTACTGATCGACATCAGAAAAATATACAAGAATGTGCACGTTTTCATTTGTGTGGATCTCAACTGCAGGAATAACGCGGACATATTTGTCGCAAGCAAGCTCCAAAACTTCATCGCCCACATTAAACGAATGAACATCAGCCACAGCGATTGTTTTTAGCCCATGCGCGAGCGACTCATCGAGAATATCCCTGGCAGGAATGATTTCTATATCCTTATCCGCGGCGTACTCCAAGGCCTCAAGAACACCCTCAAAGGTATGATGATCGCAAATGGCAATGGCTTTAATATTCTTTTCGATGGCTTCGTCGATAATTTGTTGCGGGGAATACGTCGCGCCTTTGGAATAATGAGAATGGATATGCAGGTCGATTTCATTCATGCCGTAATCCAAACCGATCAGTTGTTTGTCGGATTTATAAAGGAGACGTGATCCGGCAAGAACGAACAGAGCGCAGAGAACAGCCGCAAGCGGATTGGACCATCGCAGCAAAAGTACAGCAAAAATTGTCACCAAAGGCGCTGCGGATAAAAGGGTTGATGCTGTCGATGCCGGGATTGATTCAAGAACCTTGAAATACAGAATATAAGCGCACACGGATATAGCCGTATAAATAAAGAACTCTTTTGAGAAATCAACCACGATAAATCCGCCTGAAAAAACCATCATTAATGCGATCCCGGCAAAGATACCTGTGAAGATTCCGATGCTGGCGGCAAAAAAACCATCCACTCTTCTTGTGATAGCTTTCATCGAAAGAATAGCGCCGGCAGCTAAGATCGTGGCTGCGCAAAGAAGCATGATTCCCTTGATAGAATCAGTCCCAACCGCAGCATGGTAAAACACATAGATCACAATGCTTCCAGCAACAATCAAGGTCCCACTGATCTTTTTCCAAGTAAATTTTTCTGATTTCATCTTGAAAAGAAATATGCCTGTCACCAATACAACAATTGGCTGCAGCTGCACAAAAAGGGCATAGGTGCTTTCAGAAACCAATCCTAAACTGCTAAGCTGAAGCGGAAAAATAATCCCTTGAATCAACAGACCAATTCCAATGATCCCCAGTAAAATTTTCTTTGGCATGGACTTGATAAATTCAAGTGGCTTCCCTCTATAAACCGGCTTAATAAATGGAAATATGGAGAAGAGAGATGGAAGGACTAAAATACCGGCGAGAAGATTAATCCAGAAAACAAGCGCATAAACGTCTTGCTTAAGGACGTTCATTTTCCCAAAAATCGGGAACAGGCCGCGCATCAGGATCAGGGCGAACAAAATCGTCATCCCTTTGTGCTGGCGGTAGAAATGCTTGATTTTACGATATCGGGGTGAGCCGCGGATGCCGTTAGCGAGTTGGCTTACGGTTATTGTGAGGTTCTTTTGAGCATTTTTATTTGTTATGAGGCCAAATGCCGGTAAGATAACGAATCCAGCCAAATAATTCAAAAGATCCGGCAGCATCTCAATACCCGGTAAAAGAGAGCAGTAAAATTCTATGGCTGGTGAATCAACCAAATGCACTCTTTGTTGATCATCCACAGATATATGTTTTTGGTTTGCTCTTAATGCAGCGATTCCTTCTGTGCCAATACCCTGGGCTTCGAGTTCTCTATTAAGAATATCTTCCCGGACAATGAGATTGAGTACTTTTCCTCGAATCCTCTGGTTGTCTAGGATAGCTCCAATCGTCGCTAAGCTAATATCACCGTAGGACTTAACGATTGAGAAAATGTCATCATCAAGATAAGTTTGGGTGTATAAAGAAAGCACATCATGCAATCCTCGCTCAACGCACCATCTTAGGATTGGATCCTGATTAACCGCCTCAATGGCCCCTTCGAGATTATCAAGCTTACCTAATGGATAGAACCCGTTGAGTTCAAAATACTCATCGACATAGAAATTTCCATCTCCGCCTAAGGCAATCTTTTGGGCTCCCTCGACAAGCTGTCTTTCGCCTTCATCAAAACAGGTTCCGATTTTAGATTGAGCTTTTTGCTCAGATAATGAACCTCCCTGCAGCAAGACTGCAGGGTATCTTTTTTTAGACGAATCTTGAGGTTCATTCTTCGAAGCCGAATACCTAACTCTACTACGCTCAAAAATTTCACTTCGTTTCATGTTTGAGCTTCGTAGAGTTCTACTTTCGCCTTTCCGCCCAAAATCTTTGATTTTGGGCGAGATCTCGCCCTGCTTTGCAGGGCGGACATCCC
>JBDRMG010000021.1:0-58945 GCA_043812495.1 Candidatus Omnitrophota bacterium
AATCCAAATCGGCCACTGGGATATAAGTACCTTGAATCAATGAAACTAAACGATTGCATTTTAACGCGCCAATCCACTGCCAGCCTTTGCGTGCGATGGCCTTGAGATTATCAACGCAGGTGTACCAGGCATCCATCAGCACATACAACGGTTTAAAGCCTCGTTTCTCGGCGGTATGAATCATCTCGCGCGCGTGATCATTCTTTGTTTTGCCATCACAATCGGGATCATAAACTCGAAAGTCAACGGGAACATATTTTTCTCCATCGCTCCAAACATGATTAACGATATCGATCCCTTGAACGACTTTGTGATGTTTTCCTGAATATTGTTTCTTGGTTAACGCCATGTTATGAGCGTATTGTTTATCCAAAACGGTATCGTCAATGATCAGATATCCTTTTGTTGGTTCAACCAGTGGTTCGCTGTATTCCCATAATGTCTTGGGTGTTAATTTTTCTGTGCTTAACCAACGGCTGACCGCATCATGCGCCATTGGCCTTGGTGATACACGGCTGAGTTCAACACCTGAATACTGTTTTTGACTGGCTATGAGAAAGTCAACGTATAAGTTGACTGAACATTTTTGTTTTTGCATGGCTGACTCCTTGAGTTCATCGGTTTAGCTTTATTGCTACCCATTATCTCATGGCTCATTCCATGCTTAAATCTTAAATATGACTTTTTTTGCTCAAACGCGAAAGTCCTAGAGATATTATAATTGTATTTGCTTGGTCCCCCGCCGCATTCTTGCAGAATGCAAGAGGCGGGGTTAATTCGCCCGCCACTGATTCATTGGCGGGCTCATTAAAGCGAAAGGATTAAATCATGAAAAAGATTGGTGTCATTACAAGCGGTGGGGATTGCGGGGGTTTGAATGCCGTTGTTAAAGGTGTAGCGCAAATGGCGCACAAAAGCGGTATCTCCTGTTATATTATTCCTAACGGATACGCGGGACTTTACAACTTAATTGAATTCGACCAATTGGTCGAATTAACGCCGCAGCGCGTGGATTCCGTGGATTCGAATGCGGCCGGGTCTGAGGCAGGCCATTCTCGCGTGAAGATCAAAAAGATTGAGGATGAAAAAAAATATGACCATATTAAGGAAGGTTTGAAGAAGTTCGGGATTGATGGTCTTGTGATTAGCGGTGGCGATGACACGGGAAGCGTGATGGTGGACTTATCCGGTCAAGGGATCGCTTGCGTGCACGCGCCCAAGACCATGGATTTGGATTTGCAGACCTATTCGGTCGGCGGTGATTCGACGGTCAGCCGCATTGCGACCTATGCCGAAGAAATCAAGACTACAGGACGCACGCATAACCGCATCATTGTGATGGAGGTATTCGGCCGCTATGCGGGTCATACGGCCTTTCGCGGCGGGATCGCGGCCGATACCGATGCGATCTTGATTCCGGAAATTCCGGTTGATTTTGATATTATTTATGCGCATATGAAAAAGCGTTATATGCGCCGCATTGAGCAAAGCGATGTCAAGGCCGGGACGTATTTGATTATTGTCGCCGAGGGATTGAAGAATGCGGACGGCGGAGAGCTTGTGGATGAGTCGGCTGGCATCGATGCCTTTGGTCATAAGAAGCTTGCCGGCGCTGCCAAATATGTTTGCCAGGAGCTGACCAAAAGACTCAAGAAAGATTCGGAGATCGAGGCATTCATGAAGAAAGAAAAAATGTTTGTCAAGGGCCTCTATGATATTCCGGAAGTGCGCTCTGTTACGCCGGGGCACTTGGTTCGATCGGGGCACTCTTCTGCTTTTGATGCGAATTTCGGAAAAGAAGCCGGGGCGTCAGCTGTGCTTTTGCTTAAGAAGGGAATCACGGGTGTCACCGTTGTAGGCGTCAGCGGTAAAACTGTCCGCTACATGAATACCAAAGAAGCTATTAAGCAGCGTTTTGTGGACTTGGATCTTGTGACCCTGCATGAGCAGATGGGTATTTGCTTCGGCCGTAAACCGGGCGTGCTTAATGTGGAATTTCAGAAAATGGAAGGATTTATCGAGAGGCATTTGTAAACAAGAAAAGAAATTGAAGACGAGCCCCTTTCGCGTTTTCGCGCGAAAGGGGCTCGTTTTTTGCTAGTCCCTCAAAGCGTCGTTTATGAAATGATAGACGCCAAGAACGACTCCAATTTTTTGGTTTGTTCGTCCCAGGTTGATATGGGAAGGTCGAGGGGGGTCGGATTCTTAAGCTGACCAGATACTATTCTGACAAAACTGTCGATATCTTCTGGGTCAAACAAACATTCAGGATGTTCAGTCAACAACTTTTTCATAGAACCCACGGATGCAGCCACCAACGGTGTTCGACAAGCAAGTATTTCGTAAGCTTTCTGAGGAAAGCAGTATCGACCGAATGATGAATCTTTATTGCAAATAACAGCAACGTTTAGCGAATTAATCAGCAAAGGAATCCGGTTTAACGGCAGAACACCCAGGTAGTGGATCCTTGGATGATCAGGTATCGACGTATATTGATCCAGGGGGCCAGCTAGAGCTAAGTGAATATTGCTTTTTTGAGAAGAAAGTTTTTGAAATCCGTCAAAGATGGTGTCAATGCCCCTGCTATGAAATAAGGCCCCGGCCGTGCCAATAATTTGGGCATCTTGCGGGAGACCAAGCTGCTTTCGGCATTCACCTTGGTTTTGAGGATAAAAAAGTTTGGCGGAGATGCCGTTCACAAGCACTAGGGTCGGTTTCGTCCGCTTATAATCTACCTTTATTTTTTCAGCCAATGGCTCACTAACAACCGTAAGACCATCCGTATTACGAATGGTCCGACGAAACAAAAATAGCATTCCGGGAATTCTTGCCGAACCAAACGATTCAAAATTATCATATAAATCAATGACGCACAAAGAGCCAATCTTTCGGGATAACCACAAACCTAAGATTGAATAGATAGTGTCCGAACAGGCATACACAATATCTGGTTTAAATTCACGTGCTAACTGCAGTGATTTCTTTGCATAGGCAAGAAAACCGTACGGTTTAAAAGGTCCTGCGTTGAAACTATGCCAGATGACTTGCTTTTCCATTTTCTGGTCATCATCAGAAACGCAGCCCTCTTTCTTTTTGACGTAACTTAAACAGACGCCAAGGACATTATGCCCGCATTTGGCTAATCCTAAAGGGAGTTCTCTCAGGCGTCCAAATCGATCGTCAAGAATATCTTTTTGCGTGTACTGTCGTTTTGTTAAAACAAGAATTTTCATAAGTGAAATATTCTTCTTAATTTGAGAACAAGGATAGTTTTGTAAGGGAAATATAGTATCTGATAAACAAACTGGATGCATTTCCAGAAAGGATTTCTTTCATTAAGCCTTTGGACAAGAAATTCTTCCTTGATACGCTGGGTCCAATAGGCGCTATGACTACCAATCCCTACTCCTCCCATGATGGCGATGGGTGTTTTGTATCTCTTGACTTTGACACGTGCTTGAATCGCGCGATAAAAAAAATCATAATCCATGGCGATGGAAAATTCTTTGCGGAAAAAACCAATCTTTTGATATACCCGTTGATGGACAAGACTGCCTTGATGGGGGAATGGTGTTTTAAAATGATGCCACCATCTCAAGGAGCTTGGCTCACGGAGAATTCTTTTATGACCAGAATATTCTACGAGGACAGGAAAAACGCACAGGTCAAATTGCTCATTTTCTATTTTTGAGTAAATTTCCTCTAATATATGATTGGAAATAAGATAGTCATCTGCATGAATGATGAGGATATAATGTCCTTGAGCTATTTTAAGGCCTTTATTCAGTGCATCGGCAATTCCTTCATCCGGCTCGGATTTCCATGTCAGTGGATAAGTAGACTCGTAATTCTTCAGAATATCCGTGGTCTTGTCAGTCGAATTTCCATCCACGACGATATGTTCAAAACTCTGAAAACTCTGATTTTTAACGGATTCCATGGTTTGAGTAATGGTGTTTTCGTTATTAAATGAGGCCGTAAGAATTGTGAAGAAGGGATCTTTCATTGTAAAGTTTCTCGGTAAAGGTCGATATATTTTTTTGCGCTAAGTTCAATTGTGAATTCCGATTCTATTTTGTTGCGAGCATGGGTACGAAGTAATTGATGACGTGGTTCATCTGCTAAGACCCAGCGTATTCCTTCGGCTAAGTCATGAACATCAAAAGGCTTTGCCAGATAGCCGTTTTCCTTATGGTCGATCATATCGGGCATTCCGCCCACCTCAAAAGCAACGACAGGGGTCCCACAGGATAAAGATTCTAGCACGACATTAGAAAGATTTTCTTGAATCGAGGGCGCGATGAGCACATCAGCAGATGAGTATAGCAAAGATAATCGAGCATCATCCTCGACGTGCCCAATGTGGATAGGATCAGAATTAGGGTTCGAAAATTTGCCATTCTTTGATCCGCCAAAAACAACGGACTTCATATTCAGTTTTCTTTCTTCCTTTAATAAATTTAAAGTCTCTGCTAATTTTTTATATCCTTTTCTTTGATCGGACGTGGCTTTAAAGGCTCCGAAAAGAATTAACTTCTTATCGTGAGGTAATCCAAGGTGTTTCCTTGCGGCTTTTTTATCCACAGGTCTAAATTTCTCAGTGTCGATCCCGTTTGGGATCACAAGGATTCGCTTGTCTTTCAATATGGAGCTTTTTCTTGCGCATTCAGCCAGCCACTTACTGGGTGTAACAATGATTAAGTTTAAATCTTTAAATGCATTTGATTTTCTTGAAAAATTTAAACGAGATAAATCGTCTCTTTTTTCTGATCTCAAAATAGGGCATTGACCGCAGGAATTCATATATTTACCACAGTCTTGGTCATAGTGGCAGCCTCCAGTAAACGCCCACATATCATGAAGGGTCCAAACAATGGGTTTGGTGATTTTAGCGATCTGTTCGATCCGTATGAATCCTCCGGCTATCCAATGGAGGTGAACTATGTCGGGATTCATGTGATGTAAAATCTTACTTATCCTTGAAGGAACGATGGCGGGAGAGAAAATAACCTTTTCTCTTTGTGGATACAGACAAAGAGGCAATTTATCTAATTTCGAACGAATTTTAAAAAACCATCGATCAAAAAAATTATAGCAGGTGATAATATCCGTGTTGTCGGACCTTTTACTTGCGACAAGATATTTGGAATTAAGCCCGGCTCGTGATAATCCCTTATGAAGTCTATAGGCTGCTTTGGCCGCACCGCCAACAACATCGAATGTATTCAGTATAATAACTTTCATATTATTTTTCTTAGATGATCAGAATAAATCCTTAATTGGTCTTCAAGAACTTCTTTGCGATATGAAAATTTATCGTGAATATTCACATTCTTCCAAAAGTTATCTTTTGGTGCATCTTTTTGTAAGCTCACATAACGACTCGCATAAAAGCTTTCCGGATCGATATCTTTCAAGAAACCTGAGATTTTTCCTTTGTGAGG
Source organism: Candidatus Omnitrophota bacterium (assembly GCA_043812495.1). GTDB lineage: Bacteria > Omnitrophota > Gorgyraeia > Zapsychrales > JBDRMG01 > JBDRMG01. Next base: position 5,445 of record JBDRMG010000021.1, read on the forward strand.
TTCAGTATAATCCAAAATACAATTCTTTCCGTTGGATAGAGTCTGGAAAATGATCGAATGAAAGCGCATCCCGACATTAAAAAATGCGTTTTGAAATATTTCTAAAGTTTCCGCTAAGGCCAAAGGTTTATTTTGCACCACAAGATTTTCTTTTCGAAGTCTTAAGCTGATACGGTTAAGAATCTCGCGATCATCACCTCCGATGCAGAAATAACTCAAGGGGACAAGGATTAGCTTCTTGCCATAGAAAAGGTCAAATAAATTATCCACTATAGAATAAAGCGAGCTCTCTATTCTCTCTTTGATGTTTTCCGTCGCATATTCTTTAGGGAAAGAACGCAAGTTAATGGCCACATAGTCGCCTTCATGGGGTTGATGAAGGGCATTGAAGTCCAAGACACAACGCATAGAGGGATCTAGACTAACGAATATCCTTCGATCTTTCTCGTTACCGTATTGTCTGAGTATTTCATTGAGATTACTCTGCGATAGTGAATCGCGCAATATCGTCAGATCAGAGTTGCGGAGGATGCTGACGAGCGCTTTTTTATGCTTGCTTGAAAAGAATGGCCCAATACCACAACCTAAAAGGGCTGTTTTTTTCTTGAGATGTTGAGCTTTTTTGAATGCATATTCGATCATAAATATCGGATCAATATGCATAAGAGGCCCTCCGCCCATCACGATCAAGTCCGATGCCTGGATGGCGGAATCCAATTCTCGAGTCATCTTCGAATCAAAAAGATGGATAGCGGGATTAATGTCGGTACTTTTCCGATAAAATTCAAAATCTTCATTGATTGTGCGTTCTGTAAAAAAAGGATACAGGCTACCGAGCTTACAATCAAATGAACCAAAAGAATCCTTGAAAAAGTGAAGTAGCCCGGCCAGAATGGCGCGATCTCCTATAGTTTCCGTGCCATACCATCCCAATATCAGAATTTTCATCGAGACATCACTCCGCGAAGATAATGGTTTTCATGAAAATAATTCCTTGATGCGATAAAAAGAACAGTAGAATTTATCAAATAGCACAAATTTTAAAAATATCAAAACATCTTTTAACTGCGGTCCTCCACAGTAATCATGTATGCATTGATCGCAATTTTGAATGATTAAATTCTTTCTATAGGAAATGTGATCGTTTGATAAGAAAATTTCTTTGCCGTCTTTTTCTCGCAGAGAACCGAGGCTTTTGCTGGCGACAGCACAGTAATACAGGTTGCCCTTCGCGTCCAATGTGATCCCTTCTTCTTTCCAGTCGCAACCCAATAGTCGAGTGGTTGGCGTATTGTTAAGGAAATAAAATATAGAAAAATACTTAAATTTGTCAGACAATTTTCTTGAAGTTTTGAATAGCCTAAAAAAGAATTCCTTTGCGGATTGTTTTTCTTGGCCGCTTAAAACACTAAAGCGATCCACGATAAGGTCACTTTGTATCCTTTTATTTTTTATCCCCAATCTGTATTTTATATCGATATGATTCTCTTTGGCAAACTCATCTAAGGCGATCAGGTGGTCAACGTTTTGTTTAATAACTGTACAGGCAACATCAAAGGAATGACAATACAAATGTCTATTATTCTGAATTTCTTTGATAGAGAAAAATGTTCTGGCAAAGACTCCTTTGAGACCACGTATTTCGTCATGCTTTTCTCCGACGCCGTCCAGAGAAATAGAAAGATGAAAGCGAACGCCTTTTTTCTTGCATTGCGCAAAAATTTTACGCAAAGCAAGACAGAGGAGATCTGGGTTGAATCCATGCGAGATGATGTTCAGAGAATTTATTTTAGGCAATTGCAATATGGATTGGGTGTATTCCGGGAGATTCTTCAAAAGGGAAGGTTCTCCTCCGTTGATCCCAACAGCCCGGATATCTTTAAAAATCGGATCCTTGAGAAAGCGCGAGAGTTCGTCCGATGACATTTCCTGGGAATGGTCCATGGTCCAGATGTTGCACATAACGCAGCGAGAGTTGCATCTATTTGTTATGGGCAATTGAAGAACTTTTGGATATGCTTTCCTGTTTCCCCTGATAGCAAGCACATCCGACGAAAGCAAAAGATGCAACATTTGGATCGGGAGAGAAGGTCTAAACAACTTTTCTAGCGTCTGCTTGAATTGTTTACTTAACATTTAGAAAATGGTATCCAATGCATGATTCTCTGAATAATGCATTGCCACTTACTTGCGCGTCTTTGTCTCGAGACCAGATGATCGAAATGAGAATTCTTAACACAATATGAGGGATGATTCAGCGGCCAACTACTAAAATCCGAAAGAATAGATTTGATTCGCGGATCACGGATGTTGCCCGTATGGGTAGAATCTCCATCAAATCCGATGTTTGTTATAAGGTTGAGGCGAGGTACGACCGCTAATCCGTTGTGAGTGATCATTGAGAAATTCCATGGATAATCCCACGTGTCAATGCGGCCTTTCTTATATTTCTTAAAATCGTTTATACTTTTGAGGATTTCTCCTTTTGAAAAATAAACCGTATCTAAGAAACTTAAGGTGATGCATTCTTCTAGGTAGGGTAAATCAAGATCCATTTTGGACCAAGCGGATTTCCAGGTCGCCCACCCCCAGATGACTGCATATTTTGTGAAAAAATAGTCATAGGGAAACGCGGGATCAACGTATCCGTAGTTACTGCCTGTTATTTGCATGATACGTTCATCTTTCCTGTACCGCTCTAACAATTCTTGGCAGAAGAAGAAAAAACTGTTGCTAGGAAGACAATCGTCTTCGAGTATGATCCCCTCCTCAACTTGTTCGAAAAACCAATTAATAGCGCTGCTAACAGCGATCTTGCACCCCGCATTCTTTTCTCTAAACAAAGTTTTCACTTCGCAGGCCCAATCGACATGAGAAACGATTTCCTTGACTCTGTCGATTTTTTCTTTTTCTCCTTTCACGCCTGGCCGCGAACCATCGGCCGCGATAAATAATCGCTTTGGTTTGGCCTTCTTAATTTCATTGAATACCTTTGCGGTTAGCTCGGGCCTGTTGAAAACGAGGAACAAAACGGGTGTTGTTAATTCTGGATTTATATTTGCCATAGTGAAGACCCTGGATATCAGTTATACGCTATATTTTCTTCTGAGCTTCCATGTACAAAGATTCCCATCTTCTCTCCTCGGAATCTCTCAGCAAGTGCGCATCGCTGCCTTCCATGAAGCCGACTTTCCTTATTTGCGAGAAACCAGCTTCCCGCAGAAAACGCTCAAGCAAGGTATAATCCCAAACGGAATAATGAAGCCAGTTTTGAGTTAACGAACGTATGGCCTCGCAACCCGTCGCCCATCGGGAAGTAAAATTTTCGAGAGTTCCCTCTCCGGCGTAAAAATTGACATATTTTTCTAAGTCTGGAACGCTAATCCGGAGCCATGCCCCCGGTTTCATGACCCGAAGAGTTTCTCTTAATAACTGTGAAACCTCTTGAGGATATAAATGCTCAATCGTATGTTCGCAAAATACGCCGTCAAAAAGATTATCGTCGCAACGCAACGGATATCTTAAATCAAGCATCCAATCAGGTTTCCATGTGTACTTTCTCCAAGGAATAAAACCTTTAAAAAAGTCAGCATTAACCCATCCCTCGAATATCTCCTGCCCGCATCCCAAGTTCAGAAGATTTATTCCGTTGAGCAAAGTGGGTTTCCTGTTGATGAATGTCCTGCCAAGGAAACTTCTCAATTCGAAATTGAACCGTTGCCCGAGTGTCATCCGAAGATTAGAATTTAATATGGCATCGTCTGAATACATCAAATTCCCTTCTTACGGCAATAATATTTTGATATCCAAAAATTTCATGTTTCGTTGGGCTATATGTGCCCAGAGGCAAGAAGCCGTTGGGTAGTAACCTAAAAAAAGAATATTTTGGAGACAAAAGATCGTAGAAATCTTTCATATAGATTCTTGATGTCGAATTGATTTGTGTAAACTCAAATTGAATCACGTCTACCATATTGGCGTCAATTGATTTCATTCCTCCGCGTAAAACTTTTAGCTCATGGCCTTCCGTATCGATTTTTAACAAATTGATTTTATGTATTTGATTTTCATGAATAAAGTCATCTAAAATGATGGCCCCCACTTCATAGGACGTGCTCGGAGACTTATGAACATCTTCTATGACATGAGCGCAAAGTGTGGCATGGGAAGAAGAATGGGCGCTGTCGAAATAGTCGTACAAAAGAACGTTGCCTTGCACATCAGAAACCGCTTTATTCTTAACCGAAATACTTGTTGCGGAAACATTCTTTCTTAATTCGTTAAATATTTTAGGGTGAGGTTCAAAAGCATATATTTTTGTTGTATTATTTATTTTGAGAGCCTCCAGAGCATAATGACCTTTGTTTGCGCCAATGTCGAACAAAATTGGTTCTTGTAAATCTTTTATGTATTTCTTGAGAAACTTATTTTCTCCGCTAATTGTTCTATTCTGATAGTTGTAAATTCCAAGTCCTCGAAGGGATAAATGAAAGATGAAGCCATGTATTTTTGAGAAAATATTTCGTGAAAATAATTTTGCGTAAAAATAATATAATTTTTTTGAGAAATTAATCATGGGATTCTAAAATCAATGAATTTTAGCATTAAGACAGCTTGACGCCTTGTTTTTGCAATAAATACGATAAAAAATGTCGCAATAAAATAAGAAATTACCGTTGCAATGGCTGCTCCTATTATCCCGTAATATTTTATCAAAACAAGATTTAATAAGACATTGCTTATCATGCCTACGGAGGTTCTCAAAAACGCAATTCTTGTATAATTCTCCGATATTAAATATTTTCCATTGGCAACACCTAAAAAGACAAAGATACTTGACCAAATATAGATCCTTAAGACACTTACAGACTCGAGATATGGTGCGCCAAATAATATTTTGATAATTGGAACAGCAAAAAGAGTTCCTGGAATCGCAACGACGACAGCAATCCAGAACATTAAAGCATATAGTTCTTGCAGCCTACGGTGATATAAATCGATACTTGTTTTCTTCGAGTTAAGAATAGCCGGAAAGAGTGAACCGCAGATAAGCGTTGGGATAAAATACCAAACTTCGGATAAGCGGACGGCGACTGCGTATATTCCTACAGAGGCGTCACCGATCATGTGCTTGATCATGACCTGGTCGATTTTCATATAGATAGAAATGGCAATTCCCGATAAAACCAATGGCCAGGCATCTTTCATTAGAGATAAGGATAATTTCCAGTTGATTTTCCATCTTAAGAAAGATAAAGATTTTCGTAAATAGTTGAAGATCAATCCGGATGCCAGAAGAACGCTATCTAATAAAATTATATAGGCAAACCACAGTAAGGGAGCTTTCAGGAAAATCAGGACTAGCTTTAAGATCGAAGATATGATGAGCTGTATGATTTGTGCAAAGACGACGTTCTTGGATAATACCTGGGATTGAAAATAGTAGTCGAGGACATTAAAAGATTGAAAAATTAACCCACCTGTAATAATAAGTATAATGCTATTTGTGGTTTGGTCGTCTTTTGTGAACCGCGTCAATAACGCGATGATGAAAAAAACAATGATGGAGCCTAGTAGTCTCAGAATAAAGGATGTACCTAGGATTTCATCCCGTTTGTCAACGTGCCGAATCAACTCTCTTACAAGGATGCTATCTAAACCAGCAGCCGCCAAGGCAGAAAACAATGCAACAAAACTTATTGCGTAGTTTAATACGCCATATTGATCGGGCCCAAGGAACCTCGCTACATACGCTCCGACGAAAACAAAAACAATGATGCGCAGAATCCTTTCGCCGATAAGCCAGGAGGTATTGGAAAAATATTTTCTTAAACTCTGCTTATTAAAATTAAAAGATTTCATTTGAAAATTTAGCCTTTGCCAATGTCTTCAAACAATTGAAAATAGCGTTGTGTAATGCTTTGCCATGAGTAATTCTCTTTAACGAATTCCCTGGCCCTTAAGCCGCAAGATTTTCGGTAGCTATCATTGCCCAGCATTTCAATGATTTTTTCTGCAAAAGCCCCATATTGATCATACTCAATGAGAAATCCGTTCTCCCTGTCGCGGATCGCATCCGTAATACCATCTACTGCCGAGGCCACGACCGGTAGGCCTGATGCGGCCGCCTCAAGCGCAACAATACCGAAGCCTTCGATATCTCCGACAACAGGAACATTAGGCATGACAAAAATGTCTGAAAGCGCATAAATTTTCTTTAGCAGATGACTCCCCATCGGCAAAGAACCAAAAAGGTGAACATAGTCGTTCCATTCTTTTGCATCAATGGTGTTTTGTATTTTTCTTTTTAATGGTCCGTCGCCGACGATGAGATAAAGCAAATTTCTATTTTTTTCCAAAATTCGAGGAAGAATGTTCAGAATAAAGGAATCTACGCCTTTCTTAGAAATGAGTCGACCAACGGTTAATAAAATTCTTCTTCCTCTGAGTGATTGACCGATCTTTTTCTCTATCGCGTCAATATCTTCTAGGGTGGGCTCGACATTGAAATCCTCGACATCAACTCCGTTTGGAATAACTTCTATTTTGTTCAACGGTACACTTTTTTGGAGGCATGCTTCTTTTAATTCCTGACTCACGCAGATGACTCTATCCGCATTTTTCAAGGACCAGGCAAGAACCTTTTGGTATAGGATGAACGAAAAAGCCGCATCTTTACCGTGTATGGTGACAATCAGAGGTTTTCGGAATAAGTATTTCAGAACTACACCCAGAGGGCTTAATAATCCATCGGAGACGTAAATACAAGCGATTTTTTGCCATAAGCAGACATAAGAGGATCTTAGAAACGCCCAGAAAACAAAAAACGGTAAGAAAATTTGACTTCCTCCCCAGACCAAAAGCTGAAATTGGGTTTTCTTACGAAGATGGGCTACTAATTTCTCGTTGAATCTTTGCATCCCCCCTACGGAGGGAGGGAATTTTCGGGTGATATATAAGATCATGAATCTTTGCGGATTGTATTGGTCAATTCAATGCGTTTGATTCTCAGGAGTATATCTTCTATCAGCCGTCGGTTGGCAGAAATCAGATCTGATACCAAACCAACAACGCACAGTTGGAATCCGATGAGGATCAAAACCGCAGCTAAAATCAGAGATTGAATCTTACCCTGGCCTTCGCCGATCATATAGAAATATACGAACCGAACGCCAATTAAAGAGCCGACCAAAGACATGATTAACCCAAATCGCATAAACAGGCGAAAAGGGTTAAACATCGAATAGACACGAATTAAAGTGACAAAGGATCGCTGGATGTATTCGGGAATACTTCTAAAAAGACGTGATTTTCTTTTCACTTCGTTTGTGGAAATGGTGATGTTTTCTATGGCAAGATTCTTGTCAGCAGCCTGAATAATGCTCTCAAGGGTATACGTATAACCTGAAATAATGTTCAAGCGGAGCGCCGCCTCCCGGCTGTAGGCGCGAAATCCGGTTGTGGCATCAGGAATCGCCAGACCGGACAACTGACGAACCACCCAACTTCCGATACGCTGCAGCTTTTTCTTAATAAAGGATGATTGTTTCATCTTTCCGATGTCTCGGTTACCAATGACGATATCCGCCCGTTGTTCGAGAATTGGCTGGATCAGGTGGGGGATATCTTCACCCTTGTATTGTCCATCCGCGTCGGTATTGACGATAATATCGGCTCCGGCCTTGATAGCCGCATCTAAGCCTGCATTAAAGGCTCTGGCAAGGCCTCTTTGTTTTGTAAACCGCATCACATGTTGGACACCGTGCGCTTTGGCAATGTCAGAAGTTTTATCCGAGCTTCCGTCATCGATAATCAGGACTTCGATCTTATCAATGCCGTCGATATGCCGAGGTAGATCACTCAAGGTTTTGGGTAAGGACTCCTCTTCATTCAAGCACGGAATTTGGATGATTAATTTCATATATTCCTCCTAATGATTGATTAGCTCAATAATTATAACAAAACAATCCCGTTTAATACAATGTGTTTGTTGTAATATAAATATGGAAAAATAAGCGGCCGTCTTTTGCTGAAAAAAGCAAAAGACGGCCGCTTAAAAGAGCGTTCAAATGCACGTATTAGAATTTTCCCTTAACCCCAAGGACAAAATTCATCTCCGGAGCCGGAAAATGATCTTTATTGGTGGATTTTGCGCTTTTAACCACATAGGTATAATATTGCTCGTTAAAAATGTTATTGAGTGAAATAAAGCATTCCAGATGCTTGATATCAAAGGCGATTTTAGCATCCAGAAGAGCATACGGCTTGATAGGTGGGGTTTCGTTAAGCGTGTCGTTGATAGCAAAACGGCTCCCGACATAAGTTCCGATCAATGACAGTTTGTAACGATCAAACAATTCTAAATTTAATCCCGAGCTCACCTGATGGCGAGGGGCCATAGGAATAAGTTTTTTCTCAAAAGCACCTTCACTGAATTTTGGCTCCTGATAAGTATAATTAGCGAAAAATTTGAGCTTGCTCAACCACGGAAGATCCATAAATTTTAAGAGGTCGGCTTCCAGGCCCGTCTCCAAGCCGACCCTTCGTGTTTTATCATAATTGTCATTCGAGCCGAAGGACCCCGATGTCGGATTAAAGAAGATCTCGTTCTTCAAATCCATCCAATATGGTGTTAGGCTGACAGTGATCTTATTATCAAAGTTATGTTTGAGGCCGATTTCATACTGGATGCCGTTTTGATGATCAATGTCAGTGTTCAATCCCGACCAGGTATCATACCATTCATCCGTTGAGAGAAATCGGAATGTCTGCTGGACATTAAAATGAACATTTGAACCCTTGGCGTATTCATATTTCGCCCCGAGTATAGTAACGGTTTCGCTGGGCTCAATTTCGTCATAAAAGGGCGTGTCGCGCCGGTCAAAGGTATAAGCGGCCTTCTGATAGCGAAGACCGCCATTGATAAAACCGTGTTCGAGAATCTCGTATTCCGTAAAGAGATACCCGCCGATTTCCTCTTTGGATATCGTCAAGTCATCGGTGCTGGCGCTGATCCCCGCCCCGCTTCCCAGAATATCATTGGTGACATCGTACCAATCGATTCCTGTAACAAAATTGAACTCCTTTGAAAATAGAGTTTTATCAAAGATATACTTAGCGGATAATCCGTACGTATCATTCGAGCGTTTTGTCGCGGTTGCGCCAAAGGCGCCGTAATCAAACCAGGCATAGGTATCTTTATTATTAAAGAAAAAATCCACGACAAAATGGCCGAAGTCCATGTCTTCCGGCCATGGTTTCAGGTCGATGGCCAATTTGACATGGCGGTCTTTGCTTGAGGCGCGATCTTCGGCGTTTGCCGATCCGCGTCGACCTAGATCCTCCAGCTCTGCAAAGCTTAATCCGCCGGGCAGGCCATAATCATCCTCATGCCATCCGGCTATTAAATCAAATGAAGCCATGTCAAAGATTTTGTAGCCAAGACGCATATCATAGTCCTTAGCTAATAAATCACTATTTTCTCTATAGCCGTCGGTATCGGAATATTTTGAGTAAAAATAATAGGATAGCTCTTTCCATTCACCGGATAATTCCGCCTCTTCACTAAGCGCATCGTAACTTCCGTAGTTGACACCCACCTGACCGGACAGTGGCCCCTTGCCTTTTTTAGTGATGATATTGATGACCCCGCCGACGGCGTTATCACCGTAAAGAACCGAACCGGCCCCGCGGATGATTTCTATTCTGTCAACTGCTTCGAGGGGGATTTGAATTAAATCCGGTCCGGAGATATCAATGGGATTGACTCGACGGTCATTCACAAGAACAAGAACATTTCTTGTGGCCGTATCCCCGAAACCGCGGATATCCACCACAGACGTTTTGGTGGTTCCGGTGTTGTAGACACTGACACCAAGCTCTTCTTTAAGAACATCTGCAATATTTTCCGCACTCGATTCCTCGATGTCTTCTCGTGTGATCACGGATACATTTCCGGTGATCTTATAGTCATGTTGAGCGATGCGACTCGCGGTGACAACGATTCTGTCGAGATCAAAAGCTTGGTTGTCCTGGCCGAAAACAACATCACTAAAGGCCAATAGACAACAGATTGTAATCAATAAAATAACAATATTTTTCATTTTTTAAATCCTTTCGATTTTTTTGATGCGCTGTTAGGGTGAAGGTGAAATAAAAAAATCCCAGCCGAATGATTTCAGCTGGGATTGCACCCTGATTTACTTAGTCCCTTTATGCAGTTTCTATGCCATTTCCTCGCGGCAAAAGAAAACAAAACTAGATAGGTAGGTCTTCTGGCTCTCCCGCCCTTTTGACCGCCTTCCCATTCTCACCCGGAGAACAGTGGCTCTATTATTGTGTCAAAAGGGTTCCCTCTTTCGTTCTCGAAAAAGGGCGGGATTACAGCGGCGGGACCGCGCCTGACTTCCTGCCAATCGCGCAGGGCACAGGCTTCCCTTTTAATTCTCTTTAAAATCCGAGAAACCTATTTAGATTATTTAGTTTGTTAAAAGAGCATGAGCCAAGCGTGTGTCTTTGACTCGTAAGGCGATATATTCATATAGACCAAAAAGTGCAGTGCTATAGACTAATGTGCTAACTAAGGTATTTCTAAAAAACGGTATCGCTAAGCTGAAACATTGAATCAAACCGGCTAAAGTGTTCGGATAGAGGCCGGTCAGCCAGACACCAAAATTGGTGACGATAAAGAAAAGAACGGCGCTTGCGATGCTGCCGCCAAAAATAAGAGCAAAACTTTTTCTTGTTTTGATCCAAAGGCCTAAGGCCGCGATGATGGCCATGCTGCCCCATGTGTAGAGAATTGTCTCATGAAGACCCAAGAACAGATCAGCCAAGATCATTAAAGCAACAGGTAAAATGACCGCGTAGCGTTTGTTGAGATAGACACCGCTAAAAAGGGCTACCGCTAAAATAGGCGTGAAATTCGGTTCATGAACGATCAATCGAGTCAATACACCAAAGACCAATAGAATAATCGCTAACATATTTTTTCTCCTTTTGTGTCTAATATAGTGGAATTATAATTTTCTGTCAAGAACTTGTTGCGCGAAAAAGGTCAAACGCTTTTTCGTATGGCGCCAGAAACTTTCTCAAGAATGTCCGTTGCTATCATTGAGGTCATCGACCGCTTTTTAGCTGCAAGATCACCGGCCCGGCCATGAATATAAGCCGCAAACTTCGCCGCATTAAAAGCAGAAAGCCCTTGAGCCAAGAACGCCGCAATGATTCCCGTTAAGACATCTCCGCATCCGGCCGTTGCCATACCCGGATTTCCCGTTCGGTTGATGTACAAACGCCCGCGTTGATCGGCCACGACAGTTCGGTTTCCTTTTAGAAGAACAATGCAGCGGTATTTTTTAGCAAAGTCTTTAGCGACCTTCGTTCGATCTTTCTCAATGTCACTTTTTCTTAAACCCGTTAATCGGGACATTTCACCGGGATGAGGTGTAATGATTTTCTGCGCTTTATTTTTTAAAAGGATTTCTGGATTTTTAGAAAGGGCATTGCAAGCATCCGCATCAATAACAAGAGGAATCGGACTCACGGCAACTATTTTGCGGATAAGCTTCTGAGTACTTTGATGTTGCGATAAGCCTGGCCCGATGGCCAGGACAGCGAACGACAAAAATCTTTTCTGGATTTGGCTCAAAGCCGCGATAGACAATGCCTGGTCTTTTGTTTCATTTAAGGAAAGCGTCATGATGGTTGGCGAGATTTTCTTTTGAGCAACACCGTTAAGGCTTTTAGGAACACCGAGGGTGACCAAACCGGCTCCTGCGCGCAGCGCCGCCAAGGATGTCAAGGCCGCCGCACCCATCATGTGTCTTGAGCCGGCCAAGACAAGAACGTGACCGAACGTATTTTTATGAACGTTTTTCTTTTGACGTAATAAGGGCGCTGGCAACCGCATAATTTTTTGTATGAGAAATGGAGATTAAAATTTCATCCTTGAAGGTTTTATCGCGAAAAAGACAAATGGGTTTTCCGCTTTTTTCATTCTTGATTTGGATATCCTTCCAATTGATGTGGGCATTATCGCCGAAGGCCTTGAGGACGGCTTCCTTGGCGGCAAATCGCGCGGCAAAATGCTGATTGGGAAAACGCTGTTTTCTCGCGTAGGCAATCTCTTCATCGGTAAACACATGATGGAGAAATCCGTCTCCCCAGCGGTCAATGGCGCCGGCGATGCGTTCGATTTCGATAATGTCAATACCGCTTCCTTTAATCATGATTCATTAAAGCGAGTCTTCGCATTTCCCTCACAGCTTGTTTAAGTCCGACAAAAACAGCACGCGCGATGATCGAATGGCCGATATTCAATTCTTCTATTCCTTTGATGCGCGCGACTGCGCGTGTGTTCTGATAATTTAATCCGTGGCCCGCGTGCACAGTAAGACCGATCTTGCGGCCCAATAATACACCCGCTTTGATTTTACGCAGTTCTGAAGCAGCGGCCTTCTTTGTTTTGGCGTGCGCGTAACGACCCGTATGCAATTCAATCGCTTGCGCACCGGTCTCCTTGGCCTTGCGGATTTGCCTTGGATCGGGATCGATAAAGAGATTGACAATGATTTTCCGGGCTTTCAGTCTTTTCACCACCCGTTGAATGCGGTCAAAGTTTTTAATCACGTCAAGTCCGCCTTCCGTCGTTAGCTCTTCTCTTTTTTCCGGAACTAACGTTGCCTGATCCGGCTTTATACGAGCCGCAATACGGACAATCTCAGGTTCGATCGACATTTCAAGGTTGAATTTTATTTTGAGAATTCGTCGAAGCGCAAGAATATCTCGATCGAGAATATGACGGCGATCTTCGCGTAAATGCGCGACAATGCTGTTTGCGCCGGCTTGTTGGCAGATTTTCGCCGCGGCAATCGGATCGGGAGAAAATTCTCGTCGGGCCTGGCGCAATGTAGCCACATGATCGATATTAATGCCTAATTTGGGCATGGTCTTTTAGGGGGATTTGGATATTTCAAAAAAGACGTAAATCCAGGTGATGATGGCTAGAATTAAAGAAATGGCCTTCAATCCAAACTTATAGGTAAACCATTCTTTGATCATTTTCGCTCACTATATTTTAATAATAAACTCTTGAGGATATTTGTAAAACGTTCCTTATTGACAATCGGGATGAAGCGGCCATCTTCCGCAATCGATACCTCTGTTGTTTCTTCGGAGACCATGACGACCACGGCATCCGTTTGTTCGGTCAGGCCGAGTGCGGCACGGTGGCGAGTCCCGATAATCTTGCTAAAGCTCGGATTCTCCGATAAGGGAAACAGGCAGGCCGCGGCTAAAATCCGCTCTCCACGGATGATAACGCCCCCGTCATGCAAAGGCGATGTGGGAATAAAAATACTTTGGAGGAGCTCTGAGATGACCTTGCTGTCGATCGCTACCCCGCTTTCCAGATAAGCTTTAAGTCTTGTTTCCCTTTCAATGGCGATGATGCAGCCGATTTTTCTTGAGGAGAGCTTATAAACAGCCGAAGTGATTTCTTCTACCAAGGCTACGATTTCCTGCTCGGCCAAAGCCACGCCAAAAAGATGCTGCTGACCTAAGCGTGCGAGGCCTTGACGAAGTTCCTGCTGAAAAATGATCAGGAAGGCAATAATAGATATCGCAAAAAATTTTGTCAATAGCCAATTAAGCGTATTAAGCTGAAGGACCTGAGAGATGAGGAACGCTAAAACAATGTAGATGATTCCTTTGAGAACTTGAAAGGCGCGCGTGCCTTCAAAAAAGACGAGGATACGATAGAAAACAAGCCAAAGAATAAGGATTTCAAATATAGTTCTCACGGAGAACCATATAAGGCTATCTCCGGCAAAGAAGTTAATCAAGCTCATGAATTGTTTCCTCGTTGATTAATAATGGCGTCGGTCATATGCGCGACATCTTTGATTTCTCTGACGTCATGGACGCGCACGATATGCGCGCCATTCATAATAGCTGCCGTTATGGTTGCGGCTGTCCCCATCAGCCGCTCATTCACTTCTCTTTTTAACACCTTTCCAATAAATGACTTACGCGAGGTTCCTATCAGGAGGGGGAAATTTAAATAGCCAAACTCCTGCAATCTCTGGATAATCTCACAATTGTGCTCAACGGTTTTCCCAAAACCAATACCGGGATCAATTATAATTCTATCTGATTGTATGCCAATTTCCAAGCATTTTTCAATGGATTTTACTAATTCACCGTAGATTTCATTAATGAGATTTTTGTAGTGAATATTTTTCTGCATGGTCCGCGGCGTACCGCGCATATGCATCAGAATAATCGCGGCTTTATAATTCTTGACCATGCGTAAAAGTTTCTTGTTGAGAGCGACACCCAGAATGTCATTCACGATACTTGCTCCGGCCTCAAGGGCTTCCCGGGCCACGCGCTCTTTGTAGGTATCCACAGAAATGGGTTTTTTGATCAAGCGAGAAAGTTTTTTGATGACAGGAATGATGCGCCGAATTTCTTCTTGCGCGGAAATTTGCTTGGCCCCCGGCCGCGTGGACTCTCCGCCGACATCAATCATGTCTGCGCCTTCGCGAATCATCCGATGAGCCTTCGCTACAATTTGATCAACACTGCGTGAATGGTAAAGACAGCCGTCTTGACTGAAGGAATCCGGGGTGATATTGAGAATCCCCATAATTTTTGTCGTGGATCCGAGTATCAGACGATGATGACGTGCCTGAACGATGAATCTTTTTCTTTTAAATGTGCGCTGTGTAGAGATACTTTGCGCCTTGGGTGTGAAAATCATGATTATTTGAGGTCTTTGAGGAAAAACTTAGAATTACCTATGATGAAGCCGGATGATTATCTTTGGAATCTTGGGGCTTCTGATCCTGCAGGCCAAGGAAGGCCTTGGCTTCATCGATATCAAGAACTTCTTTTTCCATGAGTCCCTGGACCAGTTTCTCCAGCTTTTCCCTATTTTCGGAAAGCAATTTTTTTGCCCGATCATAGGAATGGTCGACAAATTGACGAACCTCGACATCGATTTGCTTAGCTGTTTCTTCGCTGTAATCTCTTTGTTCCATCATGTCGCGGCCCAAGAAAAGTTGATGGTGATGACGGCCGAGTGTCAGCGTGCCCAATTTTTCACTCATACCGTACTCGCAAACCATTTTTCGCGCAATCTGAGTGGCTGTTTCCAAGTCGTTCTGCGCACCGGTGGTCAGGTCTTCAAGACAAACTTCTTCGGCTGCGCGCCCCCCTAAGGACAATGTAATGCGCCCCAAGAGTTCTTTTTTACTCCAATAGTGTCGATCTTCAATAGGCGGGGTCAATGTATAACCGCCGGCCATTCCCCGAGGAATAATAGATACTTTACTAAACGTATCAACTTCGTCAATCAAGAGAGATAATAAGGCGTGGCCTGCTTCATGATAGGCGGTGATTTCTTTTTCGCGTTTAGAGATCGTACGGCTTTTCTTCTCTGGACCCATAGTGACGCGCTCAATGGCAGCCAGCATCTCATCCATCTCAACAGCGTCTTTGTTTTTGCGGGCGGCTAAAAGCGCGGCTTCATTGCAAACGTTGGCCAAATCAGCTCCGGAAAAATACACTGTTTGGCGAGCGACCTTTTTAAGGTCTACATTCACTGCTAGCTTGATATTCTTTGTATGGACTTTTAGGATTGCTTCACGACCCAAGATATCAGGGAGCGGAACGACAATTTGCCGGTCGAAACGTCCTGGCCTAAGAAGGGCTGGATCAAGAGTGTCAGGTCTATTGGTTGCCGCAATAAGAATAAGGCCTGCGTGCGTATCAAATCCGTCCATTTCAACCAGAAGGGCGTTGAGCGTCTGTTCTCTTTCATCGTGACCGCCGCCGATTCCTGAAAATCTCAAGCGACCGACCGCATCGATTTCATCGATAAAAATGATACATCCCGTACCTGAGAGTGTTGCTGCTTTTCGACCTTGCTCAAAGAGGTCGCGCACGCGCGAAGCGCCGACACCGACGAACATTTCCACAAAGTCCGAACCGCTTAAGGGAAAAAACGGAACACCGGCTTCACCCGCCACGGCCTTGGCCAAAAGGGTTTTTCCTGTTCCGGGCGCGCCGATAAGAAGAACACCTTTGGGAATCTTTCCGCCGAGTTTCTGGAATCTCTTAGGCTCTTTTAAGAATTCAATGACTTCCTGAAGCTCTTCTTTGGATTCATCGACGCCCGCCACATCATCGAACGTCACACGAGCATTTTTGTTGGCATCCATTTTGGCCCGGCTTTTGCCGAAGGACCAGATTTTGTTTCCTATTTGCGCTCCCCTGTAGGACATTAACCAAAAGAAAAGAATCAGAAGCCCAATCGGCAAGAGATTAATAAGAAGCGAGCTCCAAAAAACTCTGGGTTGCTCAACGGTAAAATCCTTTACATCGGAGCGAATTAAGTCAAGAATCGCTTCATCGTCTTGGGGGATTGTGACCTTAAATGTTGAACCATCGCTGAACCGACCTTCGAGCTCATTCTCCCTTTTGGTGAGGGATTCAATTTTATTGGTTTCATTATTGTCTTTCAAAAGAGAATAGAACTCGCTATATTTTAATTGCCGAGGGCTTGTGACCGTTGTATTGATATTCGCCTGACTTACAAAAATGATGGTCACTAACGCGATCGAAATCCAAATAAACATATTGTTATTTGGTTGCGGTGGTAAGCGTTTTTTTAGGGGTGTGCGTTTGATCGGTTTTCTTGGTTCCATTTTTTCCTCGGAGTTAATTAAGATTTATTTTAGTTCATCAATTATACGCATAATCCGGAGATTTATCAAGTCTTTCTTAGGCTCAAAATGACCGAATGACGTGTTTTTTGAATAGAAATATTTTGAGGCAAATGAACAATCGCATTAACTGTTCGACGAGTTAGAAGGTCTTCGACTTCTCTCCAGTGAATGAGTGTCAGTCGGCGCGTATTTCCTTTGATTCTTTCAATAGCCAATCGGATGACCATTCGCTGAAGGGCAGGATGCAGGCTAAGGAATTTCTCTAAAGACAAGATGATTTTTTCTTTTTGCGTACCGGGTTTGATGATTTTCTCAAGCGCCAGGGCAGCGTGATGAGTGATAAAATCATAATCCGTAAGAGTGACATCCGAAAGATGAGATAAAACTTTCTTAACGTTCGGATTGAAATTCTTTTCAAGATAAGGAAGGAGATCAAGGCGTACCCTGTTGCGGAAGAAATTCTTATTTTTATTGGTCGCATCCGTGCAGAATTTGGCCTTCTTTTTTCTTAAAAAAGCCAGGACCTCTTTTCTTTTAACATTAAGCAGCGGGCGCACAAAAAGACAATCATTGATTTGACGTTTGGTGATTATACCGCGCAACCCAGACAAACCTGTCCCTCGCAAGACGCGCATCAGGACTGTTTCCGCGAGATCATCTTGTGTGTGGCCCAGGGCAATCGCTTGGGCAGAGTAACGCTTAGCTGTTTTCTTGAAGAAAGCAAAACGTTGATGGCGGGCCCATTCCTCTATTGATCCTTTTGGTTGCGCGCGCCGGTGGGGCGCTTTAGCAGTTACAAAAGGATATCCGAATCCTTCCGCTATCTTTCTAGTGAAATCTTGATCTTTATCGGAATCTTTTCTTAATTGATGGTTGAAATGAGCAACGATTAGCTGTAAGCCCATTGTAGAGCGCAGATGATTCAATACATGGAGAAGGGCCACGGAATCCGGTCCGCCCGAAACGCCAACGATAATTCTATCACCAACACTAAAGAGCTTATCGGCCATAATGGTTTGTTTGACTTTTGTGATCATATCCATAGAAATGTGATAACGGTAACGTGCCGTCAGAAAAACAAATTTTAGAAATTAAAACTTATCCATGTATTTTACGCCGACATAGGCGATCAAGGCCAATAGGATGAGCATGAAAATGAGGACCCCTGCAATTCTCAGTAATTCCGGAGGCGGTGGGAAAGAATAAGTCAATACTACTCTCCTTGCAGCCCTCGTTTTTCTTGTCGGGCTTCTTGGTAGGCGGCCCTTAGCTCATCGATATATTTATCATTGGGCGGAATCGTTCTTAAAGAGGCATAACCCTGGCGAAGGATTTCGGCGTTGACAAACGTATCATCCTCTAGAAAAACATAGGCTAGAGTGTAAAAATCGTCGTCTTTTCTTTGGACGTCGAATTCAAGACGTACATACTTTTTAACGAGAAGCTTCTGGGTAAATTGGAAGGCGCGTTCATTAACGGATATCAGAGGATCCACTTCTCTTATGATAATATTGTACTCATTCCTTTTAAATTCTTTCTTTTTTTTGGGCACTTCCGGAGCCTTCAAGCCGATGAGCCGAATTTTTTCACCGTCTTCAAGAATAAAACTATCGGTGCTAAGCACCTTGTCGACAAGGACGTTCTCATATTTTGATGTATCCTGAAATAGCATCTGGGCGCGGCCGCTGGTTGCAAGAAGCAGACCGCTTGAATGAACACAACATAAGAGAATGAGATATCTAATCAAGACTTTCATAGAAAACGATTTAACCTATCTTTCCGTGGGTGGTTGCTGTTGGCTTTCTGAACCACTGGACGTTGAGTCCGAGAAATACGTTTGTGTGGTGATGTCTTCCCCGGGAATAGGCACAGACGAGTCGTAGTCATCCGGGTGCAGGACATGATCTTCCTTAGGATTATCAGTTGGTTTCCCGTCGCTGATGTGAATTTCACTTTTTAAAATATTTTGAAAGAGATCCGGGGTTTCACCGTCATAATCATCAACAAGGTCTTTCCACTTTCCCTTCTCGGAGTATTCGCGGACATGATCCCGAATGCGTTTGGCCCAATTCATTAACCGCTGGATGTCTTCCAAAGAAAGGGGAACCATCGGACCTAGTTTTCCGTTTTGGTCAACGTCAGTCTTTTGTCTTTGCGAAACACTCTTTTGGCTAAGGGGCCGCCCCTGAGAATCAAATCCTTGGACTACAATCCTGTCTTCGAGAACATTAAACTGGGCAAGGACATCCGAGACGGTCTCCCATGCTGTGCCTCGCGCCGCGCCGCTTGCAACGGGCGTTCTGACTTCAAAAGAAGAATTGGGCTGAAGATTCTCGATAATGGAAAATACGCGGCCCTTCGATATTTTGACCTGTTGGTTTAATTTCTCAATAGAAATTTCTGTTTCGGGTCCTAAGCTGACGATGTTTTTCAGCTTTTTATCCAAAGAGATATCGCATGTGGCTTTTTCGGAAGTTTTAATAACCGATTTTTCATCAACCTTCATGCCCCGTGTAGCCGGCAACCATTGCGCATTTGGCGCTTTAATAAAAACAGAACCATCCATGTGGATGACGGTTGCCTGCATTGCGTCCTTGGCGTGCGCTAGGGCCAATGACATGAATACAAAGCACGTGATTAAGAAAATTGGAATGGTTCTTAAGCGATAGAACATGCTATTCTCCTTCTTATTGGTCTTTTCCTTATTAATGGAACAGTCAATAATATTCTCTCTATACGAGAAAGAAGACCTAATATTGACTTCCACCGTTCCTTTAATAAAGAGAAAGTCAATAAGGTATGTTTAATCATCGTTAAGGTTGAAATTCAGGAATCCCATTTGATCGCACATAATATCTTGGTAGCGGGGGAGAGATTCGCCCGCCCTGAACTTTAACGGTTCAGGGCAAGGTCTCGCCCCGTGCCCTGTCCCGCTATTGCGGGACAACGGGGCGGAAACTCTCGACGTTACCAGCAGTAACTCAATATATTCAATGGCATTCTAGCCTTATTAAGTAGCGGGGGTCGGATTTGTCCGTTCCGTTAAAATTGCAAATTTTAACGGACCGAGACATCGTCATCCCGACATTTGTCGGGATGACGGGAACCGCTATTAATAATAGCGGGGGAGAGACTCGAACTCTCGACGCCGCGGGTATGAGCCGCGTGCTCTGACCAACTGAGCTACCCCGCCATAAAATCAATTTGAGACGTGAGTCCTTCGACTCGCTCATTTCATTCGCTCGCTTGAGGATGGTTCGCCTCGCTTCTTCCAAGATTTATGGCGAGTCCCTCGACTACTCTCGGGATGGTGAGCTTGTCGAACCACGAAGCGAGTCGAACCGCTACCCCGCCTTAAGAACCTATGGTTGGGAATAATAAATGAATTAAGAAATCGTCAAGATTCTACGTGAAATGAAGGGAAATTTCAAGACATATTTCCCTCATGAGGATGGGCGCAAGGGATCTTTCAAATATAGAAGATCACGTAAAGAAGGAAGACGATGATTAATGCAGACAAGATATAGAAATCATTAAAATAAAAAAAGTCTTTAAAGCGCTCAGAGGACGTGTATTTGAATTGGATGGTTTCTTCGGTTACATCCCCCGTATTTTTTAAATCGAGAACTTCGCTTCTTTTCAATCGCAAAAACTGGCCGGCGATGCGATAGGCTTGGAGCTTGCGATCTTCCACTAAGTCCATGATTATTTTTTCGGATGTGCCCAGCGCTTGCGCAGCTTCCCGCACAGAAATAAATTGGTCAGCCATATTATTTTATCTTGGTCGATGAGGCCCACTCATCAATGCGTGAACGTTCGAATTTCCAGCCATTGCCTTCTTTGGTGGCCGGGATTTGCCCTGAATTAGCCAGCTCGACGATAGAGGAGGTGTCAATCTCAAGGTATTTGGCTAATTCATCCGCATCCAAATATTCATCCAGCATTTGGCATTTTCCCTGAAAGACAGCGCCTTCGACCACATTGAGTTTTGGCGTGATGATATTACCGTTTAATATGCCGGTGGGCATAAGGACCAGCATTCTCTTAGCGACAATATCACCCTTGACACGTCCGGCAATAATAATATTTTCTCCTGAAATGTGAGCGATGACATTGGCTGTATTGCCGACCGTTAACGTTCCCCGGGTTTCTAGTGTTCCTTCAAATTTTCCGTTAATTTTTAAGTTGACCGGATCCTTAAAAGATAATGTCCCTTGCATTTTTGCATTGATTTCAATCACCTTTTCATCTGTATTGCCCTGTTCTTTTCGTTCTCGTAAGGCCATCGTCAACCTCCTTCATTACTCGTTAAATTTTTCGTCTAAACGCTTTTCAAAAGAACGTAATCCTATCAAGATGATGAAAACAGCAATCGCGACAACAAAAGCCGCGGTATAATCACCGGAGCCAACGGCCATGCCGATTCCTGCGACAATCCAAAGGGTCGCTGCTGTTGTTAATCCTCGGACGCCGCGGCCGCCTTGAATAATCGTCCCCGCACATAGAAATCCAACGCCTGTGACAATTCCCGAGATAATACGGGTCGGGTCGACCGTAGTTACATTTTTATATATATCAAAAACATGAAAGGAAGTCAACACAATCAAAGCTGAGCCTACACCCACAAGAACGTGGGTTCTCAAGCCCGCTTCCTTATGACGGACACCTCTTTCCGCTCCGATCAATCCGCAAAGTATAACCGTTAAAAGTATTCTCCAAACAATGACAAGAAATCCCGTACTCAATGCGACCCTCCTTTTTTTAAAAGATGATAACCAAGCCCTGCGACCATAGCTGCGTTATCCATGCAGTATGTGAGAGCAGGAAAGTAAACATCAATCTTGTTTTTCTGACAAACCTGGATGAGGCGTTTTCGCAAAGACGAATTGGCGGCTACGCCTCCCCCCACCAGAAGTGTATTTAAGTTTTTTCGATGGCAAACGGCGAGGCATTTATTCACAAGTGACGTAACGACGCTTTTCTGAAAAGCATAAGCAATTTTCTCAATAGGAATGGCTTTTCGATTTTTATACGATCGCAAATGATAGAGAACAGAGGTCTTCAGGCCGCTAAAACTGAAATCATTAGTGTTTCTAAGATCCGCGCTGGGAAATCGAATGTCTTGATTTTTTCCATTTCTGGCCAATCGGTCAATGACAGGTCCGCCGGGAAATCCAAGATCAAGCAATCGTGCCACTTTATCAAAAGCTTCACCCGCTGCATCATCTCGGGTTTGACCCAGTGGCGTAAAGGTCGTGAAATTCTTCATAAGAAAAAGACTCGTATGTCCGCCGGAAACAACCAATCCTAAAGCCGGCAATCCGGGCCGCATTTTCTTAGACGCATCGCGAACGGTTTCCTTCCGCTTTGATAAAAAATTTGAATACAGATGAGCGTGAATATGATTGACTTCCGCTAGAGGTTTCTTGAGGGCAAAAGAAAGCGCGCGACCGAAAGAGACACCGACAAGAAGGGATCCCACAAGACCCGGATAAGCGGTGACGGCAATCCCACCGATTGATTTCAATGGCAGATTGGCCTTTTTCAGTGCCTGCTGCGTGACAAGGTTGATCAACTCAAGATGACGCCGGGATGCGATTTCCGGGATGATGCCTCCATATCGGGCATGTTCCTTTAAGCTCGAGGCAATGATGCTGGAACGAATCCATCGCCCATTTTCGACGATAGCGGTGGCTGTTTCATCGCAGGATGTTTCAATTCCGAGAATGTTCATAAGAAGCTTTCGTTTTTAGCAGTTGCGTGACGGTGACGAATTCAAAACCTTCGCGGGTTAGAAGTTCCATTTGTTCCTTGAGGACATTCAAGGTGAGGCGTCGGTCATGGCCGATGCCGATCGCGTACCCTCTTTTTTGGGCAATACGCGTGAGTTGCGCCAACTGGTTGGTGATATAATCTTGATCATTTTCGTTATCCAAAAAAACATCTCGCGAAACAAAAGGTAGATCAAACACGCGTGAGGTTGATTGACCAACCGATTGGCTTGTAACTAAGCTGTCGACAAAATAAAGATTTTTTTTCTTAAGATCCGCAAAAATTGTTTTCATGAGAGCGGGATCTTCCGTTGCCTTTGAGCCCATATGATTGCTGATGCCGACAGCAAAGGATACGCTTTTAAGGGCATCTCCCAGGATGTTTTGTATCTCTTCTTGAGACATATCGGTGTTAATCACATAGTTTTTAGGATACTCTTCATGGCTTTCGTAAGGCTCCAGAGGAAGATGCAAGATAACATCTTTATGGGAATCATGGGCGCATTGAGCGATTGTATCTGAATGAGGAAGATTTGGCAAAATAGAGATTGTTAAAGGATAGCCTATCTCCTTAAGAATTTGACAATGCTGGGCATTATATCCCCAATCGTCGATGATGATGGCTATCTTCGGGTGTATAGTTTTCTTTCTTGCTTCCAAAGGACGTTCGATTGTTACCGGTCGTTTTTGGACCAGGGCTTTTGGGAGGCGGTTACGTACAAGAAAAAAAGTCTCTAGCGCGACCAATAGGATTAGCGCAAAAATGAGAGTATTCTTAAAATCGGGGTCGCGCTTTTTTATTTTCATTAAGATCATGCTACAAAATTAACCGTTAAACTTACTAAAAACTTTGATGCCTTGAATAATATTGATAGCGCTTTGAATCTGATTATCGGCCGCTATGCGTTTCTTGATTTCTTCTTCCTTCTTGGCCTTCTCGATTTCTTCGGGATTTTCGGCGCCTTTCAATTCGATGTCATCAAATATTTTTTCGGCACCATTTTCCTTGTCTTCTAATTTCTTCTCTTCGTCTGTCTTCTTGTATTCATATTCGACAATAACATCCGGCGTAATGCCAACACCATGAATCGATTTTCCTGACGGAGTGAAATATTTGCTTGTGGTGAGCCGCAAGCCCGATCCGTCCGGTAACGGAATGACTGTTTGCACGGAACCTTTTCCGAACGATTGCATTCCTACGATGACGGCCCGTTTATTATCCTGCAAGGCGCCGGCAAGAATCTCGCTTCCGGAGGCCGATCCTTCATTGATCAAAACAACCATGGGCCAATGAACAAAGTCATTCTTAATATTATTTCTGGATACTTTTTCTGAATTTTGTGTTTCGCGACGACCTTTGGTCGAAACGATGACGGCTCCTTGAGGAAGAAATTCTTCGGTGATATCTTCTGCAATAAGGAGAAGACCGCCCGGATTGTTGCGCAAATCCAAAATTAAACTATCGGCTCCCTCGTCTTTGATTTTCTCGAGAGCCTTGTGAAAATCCTTAGCGCTATTTTCACGAAATTCTGATAGGCGAATGTAGCCGATGTGATTATCTAAGACGCGCACATCCTTGACGTCCTGGATGCGAATGACTTCACGCGTAATGGTAAAATCATGGATTTTATATTCATCCTCCCGTAAAACCGTGATGTTGATTTTTGTTCCCGGCTTACCGCGGAGTTTCTTGACAGCGTCATTGAGGGTGATGTCGCGGGTGACTTCATCTTCGATTTTCACAATACGGTCGCCTGCTCTGATTCCGGCATTCCAAGCCGGAGTGTCCTCGAGCGGCGTGATAACCGTCAGAAGCCCATCGCGGATGGCAATTTCTATTCCGAGACCACCGAACTTTCCTTGAGTTTCTGTTTTTAAATCTTTGTAATCTTCGGGTGTGAGAAACTGACTGTGGGGATCCAGGGAAGAAAGCATGCCTTTGAGGGAGCCGTAAATCAATTCCTTGGCTGTTGGTTTCTCGGCGTATTCCGACTGAATCGTGGTCAAGGCATAACTAAAAAGTTCCACTTGAGCATAGAGGTCGTCTTCAAGGGCTTCTTTAGCCTCTTGTGATATTTCGACGTCTTCCTCAAGGTCGGGAGCGCTTATTTCCGTTTCAATCACTTCCTCGTTTTGCGGAATCTCTTGCGCTTCTTGAGACAGGACAAAATCGATCGGAATGGTGCAGATCAGTAGAAAGAGAAAAACAGAAACAATTTTTCTAACCATTTTGGATCCTCCCTTTAATCATTTCGCCAATTTTCTTTGGGTTGGCTTTACCTTTGCTTTTTTTCATGGCTTGACCGACCAAAAATCCGATCGCGCTATCTTTCCCATCTTTAATTTGCTGAATGATTTTATCATTTTCACGTAAAATCTCATCAACAATCTTATTTAATGAAGCGTCATCCGAAACTTGGGCCAATCCTTCCGCGGCAATAATTTCATCCACATTTTTTCCGGTATCAATAACGAGCTTTAAAACATCCTTTCCCGCAAGATTACTTAACGCGCCGCCTTCAACTTTCTCGATAATGGATATTAATTTTTTTGGGCTTAAAGAAACAGCGGTGATCGGAATTTTTCGCGCATTGAGCTCTTGCAAGACCGGACCGTTGATCCAATTGCAGATTTTCTTGGTCTGCGGGAACAATTTAGCGCAGCTTTCAAAGAAATCTGAGAGGTTCCTGTCCTGAATTAAGATTTGCGCATCATAATCAGAAAGGCTGTAATCTTTTTGCAAGCGAAGATATTTTTGCGTTGGCGACTCGCCTAAGGTTTTGCCGATTTCTTCAATGGCTTTTGGCTCAACCATAAAAGGGACAAGATCCGGTTCCGGGAAATAACGATAATCGTGCGCCTCTTCCTTGCTACGCATCGGCAGGGTCACTTGTTTTTGTTCATCCCATAATCTTGTTTCTTGAGTCATCGGCTCATTCGCATTTTTCATGTCTGTTTGACGATTTATTTCGTAATCCAAGGCATTTTTAACGGCCTTAAAGGAGTTCATATTTTTAATTTCTATTTTGACGCCTAAAGTTTTTTCTCCCATTTCGCGAATCGATATATTAGCGTCGCAGCGAAGACTCCCTTTTTCCATGTCGCAATCGGAGACGTCCAAATATTGAAGGGTCAATTTAAGCATTGTCAGATAGTCGTAGGCTTCTTGCGCGCTTCGCAGATCCGGTTCCGTGACAATTTCCATCAGAGGAGAACCTGTGCGATTGTAATCGACCAGGCTACAGCGATTTTTCGGATCGTGGATCAATTTTCCGGCGTCTTCCTCCAGATGGGCCCGATGGATGCGAATTGTTTTTGATTGACCGTTCACAAAGATTTGGATATATCCGTCATGGGCTATGGGTTGATCGTATTGAGAAATTTGATACGCTTTGGGCAAGTCAGGATAGTAATAATTCTTTCGATCAAATTTGATTAAGGAATTCACCTGGCAATTAAGACCAAGGGCAACTTTAATGGCCAGCTCAAGCGCCTTTTGATTGAGAACCGGAAGTGCGCCCGGCAATCCTAAGCACACAGGGCATGTTTGGCTATTGGGATCCTGGCCGAATGTATTGGCGCATCCGCAGAAGATTTTGCTTTCTGTGGCCAGCTGCAAATGCACTTCAAGTCCGATGACAGTTTCAAATTCTTTTTTCATAGTGACGGTTTCTGTTTATGCCAGGGCGTTTTCTGCTCATAGGCATGGGCCAAACGGAACATCATCTCTTCATCAAACGGTTTAGTCATCATTTGAAGACCGATAGGCAAACCTTCTTTGGAAAATCCGCACGGAATCGAAATCGCAGGAATGCCGGCCAGATTAGCCGATATGGTATACACGTCGGATAAATACATCGCCAGAGGATCATCTTTTCTCTCGCCAATCTTGAAAGCTGTTGTCGGTGATGTCGGCGTAAGAATCGCATCCAGTTCTTTAAAGGCTTTATCAAAATCGTTCTTGATCAGTGTCCTGACTTTTTGAGCTTTCAAATAGTAGGCGTCATAATATCCAGCGGACAACGAATAGGTCCCGAGCATAATGCGTCTCTTGGCTTCATCGCCGAAGCCAATCCCGCGCGTTTCTTCGTACATATCAATGAGACTTGAGCGTCTTGTTTTGTCCGGTTGCCGACGCAGACCATACTGTACCCCGTCAAATCGGGCCAGATTGGAACTGGCTTCCGCGGTGGCCACGATATAATATGTGGCCACGGCATAATCGCTGTGAGGTAAAGAAATATCTTTAAAAATGACGCCTGCATTCTTAAGGACGCTGATCGCTTCTTGAACAGAAGCCTTGACCTGCGCATCAAGGCCTTGGACGAAATATTCTTTTGGAATGCCGACCTTCAGTCCCTTGACATCGCCAGTTAAGGAATTTACATAGTCAGGGACAGGTACGTTGACGGATGTCGAATCCCGTTCGTCATGCCCTGCAACAATATTCAATAAAAGAGACGCATCTTCGACATCTTTGGTCAGCGGGCCAATCTGGTCAAGGCTTGAGGCAAAGGCGATGAGTCCGTAGCGAGAAACGCGACCGTATGTTGGTTTGACGCCTACAACGCCGCAGAATGAGGCCGGTTGTCGGATCGAACCGCCCGTATCAGATCCAAGCGCCCAGATCGTTTCATCGGCAGCCACGCAAGCGGCCGATCCGCCGCTGGAGCCGCCGGGAACGCAATCGAGATTCCAGGGATTATGGGTTGGGCCGTAATAAGAGTTCTCTGTCGACGAACCAAAAGCGAATTCATCCATGTTCGCGTATCCGAGAAAAGTGCTGTGGGCCTCAATGAGTTTTTCGATGACGGTTGCGTGGTAGGGCGAACGAAATCCTTCGAGGATATGCGAGCAACAGGTGACTTCCTGATTCTTTATGCACATGTTGTCTTTGATAGCGATTGGAATGCCGCCTAATTGACTTTGAGATGCTGCTTTTTGAGGTTGAGAATCAAACAGGCGAACATAGGATTTAACTTTTTTATCTGTTTTATTAATCCTTTGCAGGACAGATGCTTGAATTGCTTGTGCATCAGTCTTTTTTTGTTTGATCAAATCAAGTAGTGCGTGAGCCGTTAAGGCGGGATAATTCATTCAATCACCTGAGGGACTTTAAAGGATCCGTTGTGCGTGTGCGACGTGATTTTCATCACGGCCCCCTGCTCAAGGGATGGCTTGATGCGATCAGCGCGAAACACATTTTTTAAAGGAAGAACATGGCTGGTCGGCTGGACGTTGGTCACATCCAGTTTATTGAGTTTCTCAATATAACCCAGAATATCTTCCAGCGTCTTTGTTAAGTGCTCAACTTCCTGTTCCTGCAAATGGATGCGAGATAAATGGGCAATCGCGCGAACATCTTTTTTAGAAATCATAGTAGCGTCATTCCTAAATTTTAATATTCATATTAATATTAACTCCAAAGCTGAAATATAATAGCATTTGCGTCTTAGTTTCACAAGGACAACCTTACAACAATTTTGATTTGAGATCTTCCGGAATGGGGGTTGGCTTGAAATCTTTATTGAGACAAACGAGAGTTACTTCTGATTCCACGATGAGCTGGTTTGTTTTCTTCTCAAAGATTTTCTGATCGAAAATCAGTTTAACAGCCGATGCCTTTATAAGAGTTGCTGTGCAGATCAGAACCTGCCCATAGCGCGCAGGATATCGATAATGGATCGTACATTGACTGACGGCGTACAAAAGTCCTCGTTCGTGAAAGGCCGCAACGCTTAAGCCTTTGAGCTCGAGAAATTCTGTTCTGGCCTCTTCAAGGTATTTTAAATAATTGCCGTAATAGACGACGCCGCCGGCATCGGTATCATGAAAATAAATTCGTTTTTCCATTAAAAACTCCTCCGGGATGGTCTGTTAGCTATTACTCTTTTTGTGTCTGCTGGGAAAGCCAGAAATTCGTGGTCGTGCGGAAATTAACTTTTCCGAATCCAAAAAGGACTTTGTTATTAGCGACTTGAGAAAGATCCCTTGCAATATCCAACAGCGTCATATCCGTGTAGCCCCAATTTCTCATAATTTGCCAGGCCTCCATGATCGTATCCGCGATGGCATTCTCAGGATTGAAGCAGCGATTTCTTAAAGAGCTCAGAATCCATTGAAATTCGGCAATAATAGCAGGAGCCGGCTCAATTTTATTTTTCAGAAAAACATCCTGAATATTTTCATTAGCTGTATGAATCTTAGCAAGCTTATAGGCAATGGTATCCTGAACCTCTTGCGCTCTTGAAAGAGGCGCATGACAAAAGATGCATAACCATATGCAGATGAATAGGTTAAGAAATATTTTCATAAGAATAATTGAACCAGAATTACTACCCATCTTTCTTTTATCATCTGTTTGTTGATGTGTCAAGCACAATAGAGAAACTCTTAGCTTATGGGATAAAATAGGTTGTAAGAAACGGAAAATTACTCTTGTGCGAAAGATGCTTTCGTGTTATATATTTATTAAGACGGCCACGGATCCTTAGCAAAGGTGAAGTGGCCATGCTTGTTAATGATAAAGAAAAAGATTTGAAGACTTTTAATCAAAAAGAGTCCAGCCCGCAATCCAGCGATAGGCGCTATCTTCCCCGATGGGAAGTCAGTTCAAAAGTATCCTGCCAAAGAGAAGGCCAAGACGCAGCCGATGATTGTTTGAGTAAAGATATTACAGCTATGGGAATGTGCGTTTCGACCAGCCAGGCCTTAAAATCCGGTGAGAAATTATCTTTGCGTATGTATCTGTGCGAAGACGCAGAGCCGATACGGGCCAATGGGCATGTCGTCTGGATAACGACGGAAGGCCAGGACCAGCGTGCCGGGATCAGCTTTGATTGGATTGATCATAAGGCCCGGGATTTGATTTTTAATTATGCCTTTCAATTCAAGAGGGAAGAACTTCGCAAGCGCTGGTTTAAGGGTTGCTAGTGAGTTGTCGTTGTTGAAGCCCCCGTTCTCTTCGAACTGCAAACGTTATCCATAATCCCAAGAATCCACCCAAGGTATTATAAAGTACATCCCGCAGATCATAATACCGGCCCGGTAATAAGTATTGAATTCCCTCATCACCCCACCCTAGGGCTGCTGTCAACAGGAAAGCTAAAAGATAAGCCAAAACTTTGTTTGTTTTTGCTTGCAGAGCCTTGTGAATCAGAAAAGCCAGGAAACCATATTCAAGAAAATGGATTTTCTCTATAGGAATGGTCATGGATTTAAGAAGGTGAATCATGACCGTTGCCAAGACGATAAGGATAAGGTATGTTGAGCGAAATCGGATTTTTATTTTATGAAGAAGAAAAAGAAGAAAAATCAAAGCAAGAACATACAAAACATTGACAGCGATAGAAATGGGTATAAATTGAGTCAAGAATTGGGTTAAGGATTGCGCGAATGGCAGAGTCAGATAAATGAAAGCCGTCCACGCAAGAACTTGAAACCAATAATTTCTTTGAAAGGATTTCATTTTTCGCTTCGAAAATGAATACTGGCTCCGTCGTTTTCAAATACGATGGAGCCGTTTTTATCGGTCCTCAAGAGTTTCCGATTTCCTATCTTTTCAAGATCATCTTGAGCCGGTAGACCCCATGGATTATTACCGGTTAACATGACAAAGGTTGCTTTTGGAAAAGTCTTCAGAAACCCGTTACTCAGAGGTCCTCCATGATGAGGGACTTGTACGCATGCGGCGTTTTTCACAACAGGATACTTCTTGATGATTTCCTCTTGAATGTCCGGACCAATATCCGACGTAAAAAGAAATGAAGTTTCTTTATAGCGCAACAAGAGGACCATCGCGCTATCATTAACGGAGTGGTCGAAGTTATTCGGATTCAGAATATCCAGGACGATGCCATCGGGCAGATGGGCAATCGTCTGTCCTTGTTTAAGGGTTTGCATAGATATTCTTTTCTCTCTAAAAAGATCAATCAATTCAGAATAACCTTCCTCTGCTCTCTCGTCTCCGTTCACAAAGATTCTCTGGATGGGAAATATTTGCGCGATAGAAGCAAAGCCCTCAAAATGATTTTTGTGAGGATGAGTGATGACGGCCGTGTCGATTTTCTTAATTTCCTTGCGCTTAAGATAACTAATAAGATTTTTGGAATACTCTTTGGGTCCTGCGTCAATCAGCATCGTCGACGAATCAGGAAATACAATCAATGTGGCGTCTCCATAACCGACATTGATAAAATGAACACTGAGAAGACCACTGGATTCAGGCCCGCAGGTTGCGCAGCCTGCGAGAAATACACAGGCCATAAAGAAAACATAACAGTCGGTGAATTTGGATTTCTTTTTCATGATCCTATTCGATCGCATTAGCCAAATTCGCAAAGTCCTCTAAGCTGAGGTTTTCGGGTCGTGAATGAGGATTCACTTTTATCAATGCCAAGAGAACGGAGCTCTTGTCCTTGGAGATTATGGATGATAATGCATTAACAATTGTTTTGCGACGTTGAGTAAAAGCCTGTCGGATCAATCGCCAAAAAAGAAATTCATTTTTGATGGCCAAAGAAGGTTTTTTACGCATCCGAAGTTGCATAAAGCAAGATTGTACTTTGGGTCTTGGGCGAAAGGCTGTATTTCTGATTTTAAAGAGCATTTCACAATCCGCATGATATTGAACAAAAAGGCTGAAGGCGCTGTAATCTTTTGTGTTGATTTTGGCTTTCATGCGGTTTCCAAATTCAAGCTGAACCGTGACGAATAAAGACGAGAAAAACTCTTTGTAATCGAGGATTTTCGCGATGATCGGTGAGCAAATATAATAGGGCAGGTTGCTGATCGCGATGCAATTTCTCTCTAAAGACCGAACATCAAATTTCAGGAAATCAGCATGGATCAGCTCAAGGTTGTCCTGAGGAAATTTCTTGCGAAGTTCCTCGATGAGCCTTCGGTCCGTTTCGATGGCGATGACTTTCTTGACGCGCGGCAGAAGTTCTGCGGTTAACGCTCCTCGGCCTGGCCCGATCTCCAAGACCGTGTCCGTTGGTTGCAGATGACAGGTCTGAATGATTTTCCTAGCAATATTCTGATCAATCAGGAAATTCTGACCGAGTTGTTTCTTGGGCTTGAGAGAGGATGGAAATCGATCAGATGATTTTCTTTTTAACGACATGACGTATGATTTAAGCCTTTTTTGAACAAAGCCGAGAGGCTAACAGGATGGCCTCCATCATAGAGCGGGGGTCAGCAATATTTTTTCCTGCAATTGCGAATGCCGTTCCATGGGCCGGAGACGTGCGAATGATCGGCAAGCCAATCGTGATATTGACAAGCTTGTCAAAGTAAAGAGCCTTCATTGGAGCCAGACCCTGATCATGATACATAGCGATGAGACAGTCGTAGGGACGGGCGTTGATCGGGCAAAAAAGGGTATCGGCAGCGATGGGACCGAAGACGTTAAGGCCTTTTTCTTGAGCTTGAAAAACAGCAGGAGCAATGACTTTCATGTCCTCGTCTCCAAGGACTCCATTCTCTCCGGCATGGGGATTGAGACCGCAAAGTGCGATTCTAGGTTTTTTGATATGAAAATAATTCACGAGGGCCTGATGCGTTAAAGTGATTGTGCTGAAAAGACCCGTGATGGTTAACTGCCGACTCACCTCTTTTAAAGGAATATGGCGCGTGGCCACAACCATTTTGAGACCGTCCGCGATAAACATCATGTCAAAATTTTTAGTTTTAAAATAGCGGGCAAGAAATTCTGTGTGCCCTGAAAATGGAATACCAAGAGAACAAATGAGTTCTTTGGACAAAGGACCGGTGACGAGCGCGTCGATTTTCTTACCCTTCAAGAGACGGCATGCCAGCTTCAGATAATCTAAGGATGCTTGAGCGCTCTTTTGACTGGGATGCCCGGGTTTAAATTCGGTTTTTCTAGAGTTTTGTTGATGTGCAAATGCACAAAAACTCAGTTTTCTTCTTTGATTAAGGGAAAAAACTTGAGAGTCCCCGATAATCACAAACTGGGTGAGTTTTCGAATGGGGCTTTTGAGGAGAGATTTGAGGATAATTTCTGGACCGACGCCGCAAGGATCGCCTAAGGTGATTCCGATTCTTGTCTTTCGCATGGGCATAACAATCGCGTTATAATTGCTGTTGCTTAATGTCGATATAGGCGCTTTGCTTGAGTTCCTGAAGCCAGGCCATGAGGCGTTGGTGATATTTATCCTGGAAAATAGCTTGGTAAATCTTTTCTCGCACGTCTTCCAAGGGGGCCACTTCTTGAGGAAATTTGCGTACGACCTTAACAATCAATAATGCTGAATCTGTTTGGATGACAGGAGAGATATCGCCGGGTTTGAGTTTGTAAATGATGTCTTCAATGTTCTGCAGCATTTGACCGCGGGCCACCACTCCGATGTTAGGGATTTCAGAGAATTCCTTGGCGACTTGCGCAAAATCTTCTCCGGCCAGTAAACGGGCATGGGCCTCTTCAGCTTTTTTTTGCGCAGCCCCTTTATTATCAATGTCCAACTTAATTCCTATGGAATCCAACTCGATGCGCTCAGGCTTCTGAAATAAGCTGATATTTTTCTCGTAATGGTCGGTCACATCCTGCGGATTAACAAAAATCTTGCTTTTAACTTCCCGCTCAATGATAAATTTGATTTTTAGATCATTGGCAATCTTTTCTTTAACATCTCCCAGAGTTAGCCCTTCGCTTGTGAGGGCGTCTAAGAATACCTTTTCGGACGGATATTGACTCTTGACTTCATTGATTTTGTCTTCAATCGCTTTATCGCGGATTTCCATTCCTTTTGCATTGGCTGCATCGATCAAAAGCTTCTCTTCGATCAATTTGTTTAGACCGTCATTCTGGTAGGTCACGATTCTCTCTTCAATCTCTGCTTGGCTTAAGCCTTGGGCGCGAAGGCGTATGAATAAAGAGCTTAAATAATCGCGAAAATCATGCAGGGTGATAACGTCTCCGTTGACGACGGCTATAATCGTGTCTTCTAAAGAAAAAACACTTGGAGAGGCCATGAAAAGAAAAACAGTCAAACAAAGAAAAATTTTGGTGATCTCTTTAGGTGTCCTGGTCATCTTTTGTTCCTTGTTGTTTAATATGTTCAACGGACTCTTTGAGTAAGCGGCAATAAAGATCAAAGCCTACAGAAACGATTGTACCATGTTGCTGCTCGCCAAGCAAATTTCCTGCTCCGCGAATCTGCAGATCTTCAAGCGCGATGTTGAATCCCGAG
Source organism: Candidatus Omnitrophota bacterium (assembly GCA_043812495.1). Taxonomy (GTDB): domain Bacteria; phylum Omnitrophota; class Gorgyraeia; order Zapsychrales; family JBDRMG01; genus JBDRMG01. The sequence continues at coordinate 39,162 of JBDRMG010000021.1, forward strand.
CCGAGCTCGCTGTATTTTTCGATTGCCTTTAATCTGGATTGAGCAACCGAAGACATCGCGCGGTACGGGGGGACGATCAAATAGGTATAGGCCTTGTAGAGATAGCGCCCCACGCGGCCGCGCAATTGATGAAGCTCGGAGAGCCCGAAGCGATCGGCGCGATTCACAATCAGGGTATTGGCATTCGGGATATCAATCCCTGACGCGATAATGGTCGTGCACACCAGGACATCAATTTCGCCTGTGAGGAATTTGAGCATAATTTCCTCAAGAAGCCTTGAGGGCATTTGTCCGTGAGCGACAGCTACCCGGGCGTGACCCGCTTTTCTCTTAATTATCATAGCAATTTTGTCGATATCGTCAACACGGTTATGCAAAAAAAAGACCTGGCCCTTTCGCCTCAATTCCCGTTCGATGGCATCAACAATGAGATCTTCGTCAAATTCGACAATATGCGTCGAGACAGGGATGCGATTCTGTGGCGGCGTATTGATCACGGACATGTCTTTAGCTCCGCTTAAGGCCATATAGAGGGTCCTCGGGATGGGGGTTGCCGTAAGCGTTAAGACATCCACCAAAAGCCGTAGGTGTTTGAGTTTCTCTTTGGCGCGAACGCCAAAGCGCTGCTCTTCATCAATAATGAGGAGTCCCAGGTCTTTGAAATGGATATCTTTGGATAAGAGTCGATGCGTTCCGATAACGATATCAACCCGTCCCTCGGCGACATCCCGGATGATCTTGGTCTGCTCAGTTTTGGTGCGAAAGCGGCTCAGCATCGCGACTTGCACGGGAAAATCTTTGAGTCGTTGCATGAAATTGTAATAGTGTTGTTCGGCGAGAATCGTCGTGGGCACAAGAATGGCCACTTGTTTATTATCCATAACGGTTTTGAAACTTGCGCGCATGGCGACTTCTGTCTTACCGTAGCCTACATCGCCGCAAATGAGTCGATCCATGGGATGTTTGGATTCAAGATCATCTTTCACTTGTTGCGTGCTGGTTTTCTGATCAGGAGTTTCCTCAAAAGGGAATTGAGTTTCAAATTCTTTCTGCCAAGGAGTGTCTTTTGAGAACGCGTACCCTTGAAGGCTTGCGCGCAAGGCTTGAAGATGGAGAAGCTCGGCGGCAAATCGTTGAATGCGTTTTTGAATGCGCGCCTTGGTGCGCTTCCATTCTCCCGACCCTAATCGATAGAGGCGGGGCGGTTTTTTCGTGAATCCGATATATTTCTGAATCAGGTGCATATCGCTCTTAGGAACAAAAAGCCGGTCGCCTTGGGAATACTCAATGACAAGATGTTCGCGCCGCTCTTGAGGAAGAGCGAAATCCGTTAATCCGAGAAATTTGCCAATCCCGTGGTGATTATGAACGACATAATCCCCTTGCTGAATATCCACGAAGTTTTGCAGAGGCGTATCAGCCGTAAAGGTTTGTTTTTCTAAAGTTTTTTTAGGCAGGACGATAACGATATGATGCTGCCAAATACAGTCTCCTGTTTTGAGATTGACACTGAAAATCCTGCGAATCTGATTATGGTCAAGATCTATGCGAATCGGACAATCAAAATTGGTTGGAAAAACATCGATGATGCCTCCGCGCTGAGAGTATTCCCCTTCCCTGTAAACCTTAGGAACATGGGCATAGCCAAAAGCCTCCAGCTCTCTTTTGATGTGGTCTGTATCGATGTATTGTTCAGTAAAAAATTTTATGGATTTAAACATCGGACATTAGAACGACGGCAGGTTAGCAAGGAAAATTGCTAAGCGTGGTACTTTTTGCGAGAAAAATGATTAAAGTTTCTGCTTAATGATCTTTTGCCAAGCCAGGACCATGGGTGTTGCGATGAAAATCGTGGAGTAGGTCCCTGAAATGAATCCGATCATCAGGCATAACGCAAAGGTATTAAGGACTTCTCCGCCGGAAACAAATAACGTGACCACAACCAGAAGAGTAGTCAAGGTCGTGATGATGGTTCGCCCAAGGGTCTGATTGACGCTGACGTTGAGTACTTCGCGCAGATCCATTTTTCGCATGCGCGGCAGGTTCTCGCGCACGCGGTCGTAGATCACAATCGTATCATTAATCGAATAACCGGCAATGGTCAAAAGGGCTGTGATCACCAGAAGATCGATTTGTCGGTTCAAAATGACGATCAGGCCAACAGTGAGAATAACATCATGCAATAAAGCAATAACACCGGCTGCCGCAAAATCAAAATGCTTAAAACGAAAGCCAACATAGATCAAAATACCGACCAGGGCAAAAATGATAGCCAGTATGGCTTTTCTTCGCAGCAATTTTCCGACAACAGGACCGACCTTCTCGATGCGCATGATTTCAAAATGGTTAGCCGGTTCCATACTCTTTAAAACGGGAACTACTTTCTCGTAAGTGTCTTCGGATGTGCGGATGATAACATTTTGCGGGTTCTTCTCGAATTGCTGAATTACGGCATCCTGGACGCCTGCGGCCTTGAGCGATGTGCGAAGGTCTTCGGCAACAACGGGACGATCAAATCGGTATTCCTGAAGTTGTCCTCCGGCAAAGTCAATTCCGTAAGCCGCTTCTTTCTTTGTGAAAATCATATAGAGCCCTGAACAAATCAAAATCAAGGACAAGACGTAGCAAATGTGACGCTTGGAAATAAAATCAATTTTTGAATCCCGAAAGATTTGAAACATGGGAAGCTTTTTGATGAGGCGAAAATGAAGCAGGGTGTCAAAGATTGTCCTTGTCACGACAAAAGATGTAAAGAGACTGGCCAACAAGCCCATGGAGAGCGTGACCGCGAACCCTTTGATAGGTCCTGAGCCGAATTGAAAGAGAATAAGCGCGGCGATCAGTGTGGTTAAGTTCGAGTCAAAAATGGCGCGAAAGGCTTTATGGTATCCGTTGCTGATCGCGGCTTGCAGAGGTCGGCCAATGGCAATTTCTTCTCGAATGCGCTCGCTGATGAGCACATTGGCGTCGACGGCCATGCCCAGCGTTAATATGATACCCGCTATACCCGGTAATGTCAGTGTGACTTGAGATTCCGGCATGGTCACATTCAAAAAACCCATGATGCCAAGAATTAAGAATAGGTTAAGGACTAGGGCTATATCGGCAATGATCCCGGAAATTGAATAATAAATCATCATAAAAATCAATACCAGAGCCCCGCCGATAATCGTTGCTTGTATTCCGGCGCGAATGGAATCGCGACCAAGAAGTGGGCCGATCGTCCTCTCTTCTTCGATTCTCATAGGAGCCGGTAAAGCACCGGATCGTAATGACAAAGCCAAGAGCGAAGCTTCTTCAAATGTAAATATGCCCGATATTTCCGCTTTTCCCGATAGAATGGCCTCACGGATATTGGGGGCCGAGATCACCTTGCCATCAATGACGATCGCAAGCCGCTCACCGACATGTTTCTGCGTTAATTTTCCAAATGTTTTCGAGCCTTCTGAATTCAAAGAAAGACTGATTTTGGGCTCCCCGAAACCTTGCTGATTGAAATCAACGCGCGCGTCCGTGACAGCTTCTCCTTTAAGGGATACGGCTTTTTCGATTAATATTGGCTCCTCCTTGCCGTCCTTTTCTTTCATATTTTTTAACTCGTAACCTTGCGGGGCTTCTCCGGTCAGGGCCTGTTTCAATTTCTTAGGGTCGGAATTAACGAGCCTAAATTCAAGCTGAGCGACTTTGCCGATGATATTAATGGCCGTGTCGCGGTCCGTGACACCCGGAAGTTGAATAATGATATCGTCTTCGCCTTGGCGTTGAATCACGGTTTCGCCGACACCCAGACCGTCGATGCGGTTTCGCAAAATTTCCATTGCCCGCAAGACGGCATCGCTGCGGGCATTTTCGTCCAATTTTTCTGTTTCGACCTTAACGATGAGGTGCATTCCCCCTTTAAGATCCAAGCCCAGATTGATGCGTTTTTCCAAAGGAAAGGCAAAAAACAATGATGCCGCCAAAACACCAAGGATCAGAAGGATTTTTACCTTTAAATTCTTATTCATGCCATATCCCCTTTTGGTTGCTCTTACGCTTCAGTCGTTTTCTTTTTTAATGCGCTGATGGCTTCTTTATCGATTTCGACTTTGACATTATCATCGATACGGACGATGACGGATGTATCTTTAACGTTGGCAATCGTTCCATGAAGGCCACCGGCCGTGACGATTTCATCATTCTTTTTGAGATTGTTGATCATCTCTTTATGTTGCTTCTGCTTATCTTTCTGAGGCTTAAAGATTAAAAAATAAAAGATCAAAAAGATTAAAGCAAACTGCAATAAAACAGGATTGAATGATTGCTCCGGCGTCATGATGAGGTCCTTTCTGTCGACAATATCTTAGGTTTTTTTCGATTTTTTCACTAGGCTTCTTACCGTTTCGCTCATCCGCGCTCCTTTTTTCAGCCATTGATCAAGCTTAGCGTGATTGATCGAAATTTGCGCCGGCTTCTTGGAAGGATCATAATAGCCCAAGATGTCAAGATGCCTGGAATCGCGTGAAGATTGTCGACTGATCGCGACGAAGCGAAAGTTATAGCGTTTATTAGCTACTTTTCCTGCTTTTTGTAACCGAATACGAACTTCCATGTTGACTCCTTTACTGTGGGTTATCGTTTTTATTCTAAATGTTTATGCGCAAGCTCAATAGCCGCAATTTGCGCTTTAGCCTTGTTGATTGTTTCGAAATATTCCTTTCTGGGATTTGAATCGGCAACAATACCCGCGCCCGCTTGAATGTAAGCCAGGTTATTTTTCGCGACAATCGTGCGGATGGTGATGCAGGTATCCAGGTTGCCCGAGAAGCCAAAGTAACCGATGCATCCGGCATAGGGCCCTCGTTTGATGCGCTCAAGCTTTTCAATGATTTCCATGGCCCGGATTTTAGGAGCGCCAGAGACTGTCCCGGCGGGAAAGGCTGCGGCCAGGACATCGAACATGTCTTTTTGGGGTTTTAATGTTCCCACCACATTGCTGACAATGTGCATGACATGCGAATAGCGCTCAATGAGCATAAAATCAGAAACCTTGACGGTTCCCTGCTCGCAGACACGGCCAAGATCATTGCGGCCCAAATCCACAAGCATGATGTGTTCGGCCTTCTCTTTGGGATCATGGAGAAGTTCTTGAGATAAGGCCTGGTCTTCTTTTTCGCTTGCGCCGCGGGGACGCGTTCCGGCAATCGGCCGAGTTTCAACAATTCCGTTTTCGCAGCGCACGAGCATTTCCGGAGATGACCCGATGATGCGAATCTCGTCAAAATTCAGATAATACATATAAGGTGACGGATTCAGTGATCGCAGCGTGCGATAAATATTCAAAGGATCTGTCCTGATTTTCATTTTGAAGCGCTGGGACAAAACGGTTTGTATGATTTCGCCGGCGCGAATATCCTTTTTGGCCTCCTGGACAATCTTTTTGAATTGCGCTTCGCTGAAATTAGAACGGATCTTAAGGGTTTTGCGAAACGGTTTCTTGATACGCGTTTTTTTCTTTAAACGCAGAGGTCTTTGGAGCTGGACCACCAGACGGTTGATTTCTCTGGTCGCATGCCGGTAAGCCAGGGCACAGCGTGTTTTGCTTGCGCCTTTGGGAACATCAACGCACGAAACAACCTTGATCTTATGCGTTAAGTGATCGAAGATCAGAAGATTCTTGGCTAGAACAAGGACAATATCCGGCAAGGATAAATCATCTTTGGTTATATTGGGAAGTTCTTCAAAGAATCGCACTGTATCGTAGCCGATATAACCCACCAGCCCTCCGCAGAAGCGCGGCAATCCGTCGATACTGACAAATTGGTAGCGCGACATGATCTCGCGTAAGAAGCTTAAAGGGGTGTCCATGGTTTTAAACTGATTCTTGGTGACCCTGTTTTTTTTGACTTGGATAAGCTCCACCGAGCGCCCTTTGCTTTTAAAAATCATTTCCGGATCTTTAGCCAGAAACGAAAAACGGGCTACCTTCTCTTCGCCTTCGACGGATTCAAGCAAAAAAGAATATTTCGAATTTTGCGTAAGCTTTAAATACGCCGCAACAGGGGTTTCCAAATCGCCTAAGATTTCCCGATAGACAGGGATGAGATTCCCTTGCCGAGCGAGTTTCCTGAATTGTTTTCGTGAAGGATAAATCATGTTAAGTTCAGCTTTCGATAAAAGCAGCTTTTTCTTCCTGTGTGACAGGCGGCTCCGACTTGGCGGACCTTGATCAAGAGACAATCGCAGTCACAATCGTAAGCGATTTCCTTGACAAATTGGAAATGACCCGATGTCATTCCCTTAACCCAATACTCTTTACGGGAACGTGACCAAAAGCAGGTCTTTCCAAGTTTCAGAGTTTTCTTGATCGATGGCAAATTCATATACGCCATCATCAGGACCTCTCTTGTTTTACTATCCTGAATAATCGTTGGAATGAGCTTTTTGTCATTAAAGCGTAATTGATTCAGGGTTTTTGGGGTAAGTTTGATATTTTCAATTTTTTTCATGATCGCACCATAATTGATTTCTGTTTCAGATATTCTTTGACTTTTGGTATAGGAATTTCATTATAATGAAAAATAGATGCAGCTAAAGCGGCATCCGCCCCGGTTTGATCAAAGACCTCAAAGAAATGTTCGCATCGACCCGCACCGCCGGAAGCGATCACGGGAATAGTGATGGCATCGCAAATCGCTTTGGTTAATTCTAAATCATAACCGTCCTTGGTGCCGTCGCGGTCCATGCTGGTTAATAAAATTTCGCCGGCGCCAAAGTCTTGTACTTCTTTAGCCCAGCCAACAGCGTCTTTTTGCGTCGGCGTGCGTCCACCGTGGATATAGATATCCCAAGAGGTTTCGTTTCGCTTGGCATCGATCGCCACAACAATGCATTGACTGCCAAATTGATCCGACGCCTCCTTGATTAATGCAGGGCAATTCACGGCCGATGTATTGATGGACACTTTATCGGCTCCGGCATTCAGTAAATCCCGAATGTCGAAGAGATTCTTGATACCGCCGCCGACTGTTAGGGGCATAAAAACCTCTTCCGCGGTTTTTTTGACAACATTAAGAATAATATTTCTTTTTTCATGGCTGGCGGTAATATCCAGAAAAATAATTTCATCTGCGCCTTGCTGATCATATATTTTAGCGACTTCCACCGGATTACCCGCGTCGCGAAGATTCAGAAAATTGACTCCCTTGACCACACGCCCGTCTTTAACATCCAGACAGGGGATTATTCTTTTTGTGAGCATAGCCTGAGCGCATCCTTCAATTTAAAACAGTGTTCATAAAGCGCCTTGCCGACAATGACGCCTTCTAAGTTGTAAGATTTTAATTCAAGTAATTTCTTAATATCTTCCAATTTTGAAATACCTCCGGATGCAATGATTTGAATGCTCACCGCGGAAAGCATCTCCTGGATTCCTTTGATATTGGGGCCGATTAACGTACCGTCGCGGCTAATGTCCGTATAAATCAAAGTACTCAGGCCCAAATTCTGCAGTTCTTTGGCAAAATCCGTTGCTTTTAAATTTGATAAGGACGTCCATCCCTTCTTGGCGACGATGCCGCGCGAACAATCCAGGCTTACGACAATCTTTTCGCCCCATTTGCTGATAATGTTGGCCAGAAATTCTTTATCTTCAATAATCTTCGTGCCTAAAATGACACGGGCAACATTATTCCCCAAAAGACGCCGGATATCTTCCTCAGTGCGGATGCCGCCCCCGACTTCAATGGGAATATTAATACCTTTCGCGATCTGCGCAATTAAGCCAAAGTTTTGCATCTGACCCTTTTCGGCGCCGTCTAAATCGACGACATGAAGTATCTTCGCTCCTGATTTTTCCCATTGCTTGGCTGTCTTGACGGGATCGGAGGAATAAATTGTCATTTCGTCAAATTTACCTTGAGACAAACGAACAACTTTTCCTTCTTTAAGATCAATCGCTGGAATAATTTTCATGTTATTTAAGTTGCGCAAAATTGCTTATTATTTTTAGCCCAACGGTCTGACTTTTTTCCGGGTGAAATTGAACACCGAATATATTTTCTTTATTGACCGAGGAGGTGAAGTCAAGACCGTAATCTGTTTTGGTTGTTATGATATTTTTATCTTTGGGATTCACAAAATACGAATGACAGAAATAAACATAAGACCCGTCAGTGATGTCCTGGTAAATTTTGCAGGGAGGTTTCGCAATGTGAATCTGGTTCCAGCCCATGTGAGGAACCTTCAGAGCCTTAAATCGCGTCACGCAACCCGCAAGAATCCCTAATCCCTGCGTTTGGCCCCCTTCGTCGCTTGAATCAAAGAGCAATTGGAGACCGAGACAGATGCCTAAGAAAGGCTTTCCGTCGTTAATCACTTGATGAATCGACTCGATTAAGCCAAGACTGCGGAGTTTCTCCATCGCCGGTTTCATAGACCCGACGCCGGGCAAAACGACCTTAGCCGCTTGCTTGATCGCCACAGGATCCTGAGTAATGACAGCTTGGGAGCCGACCTTTTCAAAGGCCTTTTGGACACTGCGCAGATTACCTGAGCCAAAGTCGACAATGGCGATCATTAGTCAATAATGCCTTTGGTTGAAGGAATGCCTTTTCGCCGGGGGTCTATTTGCGTGGCTTGATCCAGAGCCATCCCCAGGGCCTTGAAAACAGCTTCCAAATTTGTATGAAGGTCATTGCTGACGTTTTCGATTTTCAAATTCATCGTGGCATCTAAAGCATGGGCAAAGGATTCGAGAAAATGATCAAGATAGCTTAAGGCGTAGCCATCCTGGACGCCGGGATCAGAAAAAACCTTTTGTTCTTTATTAAATTTAAAGAACCCCCGGCCGCTAATGTCAATGACAACCCGCGCGACCGTTGCTTCCATGCACGCCATGGCAGCGCCGAATCTTCGAATACCGATTTTATCGCCCAGGGCATCCTTAAAGGTCTTCCCGAGCACGATGCCCACATCTTCGTTGGTGTGGTGTATGTCTACATTGGTATCAGCCTTTTTCACATTGATCTGAAGATCAAAGAATCCATGAAAGGCGAAAAGTTCAATCATGTGATCGAGGATACCGATTTGGGTGTTAATTTTTGCTTTTCCTTCACCGTCAATGGACAAATTGGCGACGATATCCGTCTCTTTGCTTTTTCTCTCCACAGTCGATTTTCTTTTTTTCATAAGTCCCCTCTCTTCAATGAGGCCCGCACTTATGGACCCCGCTGCCCCGCATTTTGCGGGACAAGAAGCGGGGGAACATAAGTGCGAGGCCGAATTGACCCAGCCCGCCATTGATTCGGTGGCGGGCTGGGATAGAACAAATACAATCATAATTTTCCACCTATTTGAATCGTATATTGACAGACTCGTAGTGTTTGGTCAGTCCTTCGATTTTGGCTACTTTTTCCAGCGGTTCGCGCACTTTCTCAAGAGCTTTTTTAGAATAAGAAATGATGTGACCCGTTTTGATAAAATCAATCAGACACAAACCGGAAAAGAACCGCGCGGTCCCGAGTGTCGGCAGAACATGGCTGGGCCCGGCCACATAATCGCCCACAGCGATAGGGCTGTACGGACCCAGAAAGATTGCGCCGGCATTCTGGATTTTCTTGGCGATACTGGCCGGATTATTCGTCAATATTCCCAAGTGTTCAGGGGCTAGGCGGTTGGTGATCAGTACGGCCTCATCCATGTTCTTCACATAAATCCCAAAACCTTTGGGGACTTTGTTACGCACTTGTTTAAGTAATTCCTTTGATGTTGTGATCAGAATGGCTAATCCGCCTAAGTGTTCGGCTTGGGCCTCTAAATCCGCCACCACATAATCGGGATCGCTGTGCCGGTTGGCAATCACGACCAATTCCGAAGGGCCGGCCAGCATATCGATATCCACATAACCGAAAATTTGGCGTTTGGCTTCGGTGACATACATATTGCCGGGACCGATAATTTTATCGACAGCTGGGATAGTTTTCGTGCCGAAGGCCAACGCGGCAATCGCTTGAGCTCCCCCGACTTTATAAATTTCGTTTACTTTTAATAAATTTGCCACGGCCAAAATATAAGGATTGATTTGACCGTTTTTGTCCGGCGGTGTTGCGATAACGATGCGCTTGACACCGGCGACTTTGGCCGGAATGGCCGTCATATAAACGGAAGACACTAATGGCGCAGTCCCGGCCGGAACATAAATCCCCACAGCTTCTAAAGGCTTTACGCTTTCTTTTAATAATACTCCTTCGGCTTGACTGCCGATGCGGCATGCCTTAATCTCTTGTTTCTTATAAAAAGCAGAGACATTGGCGATGATGGTTTTTAGCGCTCCAATAAAATCACTGGTGATATTCTGAAAAGCACAACTGATTTCACTCTCGGCCACTTTTAATTGCCGGGCATTCAACATAACCTTGTCGAAGCGTTTCGTATATTTGGCTAAGGCCTCATCGCCGTTTAAGCGCACATCTTCAATGATTTGGCGAACCTTGTCTTCGATATGGCGTTTTCTTGCGTACAGATGACGGTTGTAGAGTTTCTCAAGTCCCGGGCTGGATTGTTTTAATATTTTCATTTTATATTCTCTCTTTGACTAAATGTTCAACCTTTTTGACGGCTTGAAGAATTTTTGACGGATCCTTGCTACCGGCCTGAGCCCACTGCGGTCGACCGCCGCCGCTTCCGGCAATGATCGGCGCAACATCTTTGATCAATTCATTGGCTTTGATATTTTTCTTAATTAAATCATCCGTCACGGCAATCAGAATCATGGCATGATCGTCCGCGCGCGAACCCAAAGTGATGACAGAAGAATGCGCCTTTTGCTTGATAACATCCGCGATTTTTCTCAAAAGATCAATGTCCAGATCACGAAAAACATGACTCACGATCTTTGTATTTTTAACTATCGGTGCCTGCATGAGAATCTCATCTAATGAAAGCTTGATGGAGTCAAACTGAAGCTGGCCCAGTTCCTTTTCAAGGTGCTTGATTCTCTTGAGCTGGTTTTGCGCGCGATCCGCTAATTCTTCCGGCGGAGCCTTAAGGATTTGTCCTAATTGAGCAAGGCGTTCTTCGTTTTTTTTGACAAAGGCAAGGGCCTGATGACCCGTGATGGCTTCAATACGCCGTATGCCTTGAGCAATGGCACTTTCGCCCGTAATCTTAAAAGAACCGATTTGACCAACGGATGGAAGGTGAGTCCCTCCGCACAATTCTTTTGAAACATCACCGATAGACACAACATTCACCGTATCGCTGTATTTTTCCGCAAAAAAAGCCAAGGCGCCCTTTTCTTTGGCCTGTTCCAGAGACATCGATTCCTTATGGACGTCCTGACAAGACAAAATATTTTCGTTCACGCGTTGTTCAATTTTATCCAACTCTTCTTTTGTGACAGCCTTGGGATGCGTAAAATCAAGACGCAGTCGATTATCAGAGACTAAAGAACCCTGCTGCTTGACATGTGTTCCCAGGATTTTGCGCAAAGCCGATTGCAAAAGATGCGTTGCCGTATGATTGCGCATAATGGAAAGCCTACGCTCGCTGTCGATTTGCGTTTGCACGGTATCATGAACGCGAAATAATCCATCTGTCACAACGCCGATATGAATGAATCGGTCAGAGATTCTTTGGGTGTCCTCTACTTTCATGGTGGAGGCGTCTTTGGTGATGGCGCCCGTGTCACCGATCTGTCCACCGGACTCTGCATAAAACGGCGTTTGGTCAAGAATCATTTTGACTCGATCGCCCTTTTTGGCCTCACGCACGTCTTGATTGTCCCGGAAGATTTTCAAAATGCGTCCTGTTGCCTTGTGCTGTGTATAGCCAAAAAAGACCGTTTTAAGGACATTGAGATCCAGATCAAGATCCGTAAAGACGTCTCCGGTCATTTTGCTTGCAGCGCGGGAACGGTTTTTTTGTTCCTCCATAAGGGTATCAAAAACTTTAAGGACCTCTTTCCATTTACCTTGGTTGACGCCGACGGTAAATGCGATGTCTCTAATGGTTGGAAGCGTCAGGCCGTAGGTGTCGCGAAAACGAAAAATTAATGAGCCTAATTCGCTGAGCTCATCCTCTTCGCTCATCGCTTGGTGCAAGATATCCTGAATACGCTTTTGCAATTCAGGAATCCGCTCTTTCCGGACACGGATATACGCCTCTTCTGTTTTCTTGATGATCTCGCTGATTTCCTTTTTCTTATCCATAAGTTCCGGGTAAGGTTCTTTCATGGTATCAGTAAGCGTATCCACAAGCTTGAAGATCACGGCGTCTTGATGTCCGCTGCTGGCCGCTAAGTCCGTGGCATCAATAATTAATCGCTTCATGACGTATCCACGGTTCTCATTGGACGGGATCACGCCGTCGCAGATGCCAAAAACGATCGCCCTGATGTGATCCGCAATCAAAAGCTTTTGCGATTTTTCCAAGTTGCCTATTATTTTTTTATCAATGGCTAAGAGAATCGGCGCAAACAGGTCTGTTTCAAAATTATTTTTTTTGCCTTGAATGACGGCCACCAGGCGCTCTAAGCCCATCCCGGTATCAATATTCTTATTCGGTAAAGGTTCTAATATGCCATCGTCTTTGCGATTAAATTGCGTAAAGACAAGGTTCCAGACTTCAGAAAATCGGCCGCAATCACAGGCCGGCGAACAATCCTTCTTACCGCAACCGGTTTGTACGCCATAATCAAAGAAGATTTCCGAGCAAGGCCCGCAGGGACCATTCGGTCCTTTGGTCTTGGCCTCAGCCGGCCAGAAATTACTTTGATCGCCTAAACGGATCAGTTTTTCTTTGGGGATCTTGATGTCCTTAAGCCAGATGTCCTCGGCTTCTCGGTCGTCTTCATAAACAGAAACACAAAGTTTGGCCTCAGGGATGCTGAGTTCTTTGGTCAGAAATTCCCAGGCCCAGGCAATAGCTTCTTTTTTAAAATAATCGCCGAAGGAAAAATTTCCCAGCATTTCAAAGAAGGTATGATGAAAAGGAGTTTTTCCGACCTTGCCCAGATCATCTGTGCGCAGGCACTTCTGTGAAGAAGCCGCGCGCGTAAAGCTCCCGATGTGCCCTAAAAACTGACGTTTAAACTGCTGCATCCCGGCCGTCGTAAAAAGCACAGTTGGGTCATCTTTGGGGACCAAAGTGTCGCTTGAGATAATCGCATGGCCTTGTTTTGCAAAGAAATCCAGGAATTTTTTTCTGATGTCGTTGGCGGTCATAATTGATCTAAAATTTCGGAGATAACCTCAGGCTCAAAGCCTCGATACGCCAAATACTCGTAGGTTCGTCGTTTCGCCTTCTCGACGGGAAGATGCCGATATTTCTGCAACCGTTGTTTGGCTAAAGACAGTACGTTGGTCTGCTCGCCGGAATCGATTTTGGCGTTCGCAAGTTCCTCTTGAATAATTTTTTGAGGAACACCTTTTTGCTCTAATTCAAAGAAAACGCGCTTGGCTCCAATAGGTTTAGAGAGGCGACCTTGAATCCACTCTTTGGTCAATTGTCGATCATCGATAAGATGCGTATCTTTCAAAAAGATCATTGTCTCTTCAATAGATGTCTTTGAGAATTTCTTCAGTCTAAGTCTATCGCGGATTTCTTTTTCGCTTCTTGCTTGGAATTTGAGCAATCGAAGCGCTGCGTTTTTGGCCTGGGAAAGCTCATCTTTGCCTAAAGAAACTTTCATGTCCCGTTGGATTTCACAACAATGTAACCCCTGTTAGTTCTTAAAAGACAATCGTCTTTGATGGTTTTCACGGTTTCTTTAAAATCAGCTATGTTGTCAATGGACTTTTTGTTGACGGCCGTAATAATATCACCTTTTTGCAAGCCTGCATCATCCGCCGGGCTATCGTTTTCTACATCCGTGACCACAACACCTTTATTGTTATCAAGGCCAAGACGGTCCGCAAGCGACGAAGGAATGTCCTGAATGCTCAAGCCCCGCCATTTGCTTTCATCCTTGCTCTCTTGCGCGTCCTCTTCAAGAACGCGACCCGATTGATCAAAAGCCGGGCGTTTTCCAACAACAATAGGTAAATCGATTGTCTTTTTATCTCGATAAATCTTCAGTGGAATCTTTTTTCCGGCAGGAATTGACCCCACGATATTCAGGAGATCAGAGACCTGCTTGGTATCTTGTCCATCCACCGAGAGAATAACATCCCCGTCTTTGAGGCCGGCTTTTTGGGCCGGTCCATCTTCCAAGATCCTACTGACCAGAACACCATCCGTGCTAGGTAAGCCAAAATATTCAGCCAGACGTTGGTCGAGATTTTGAACGCTGACGCCGATCCAGCCGTATTCAACTTTTTCACCCTTAATGAGATTTTCAATGATGCGGTTGGCCGTATCGACGGGAATAGCAAATCCAACGCCTTGATAGCCGCCTGAAGTGGAGAAAATCGCGACATTGATACCAACCACCTCGCCGCGCAAATTGACAAGCGGTCCGCCCGAATTACCCGGATTGATTGCCGCATCTGTTTGAATAAGGTTTGTGTAATTTGTATCTCGTCGCGATGCTTGCGGCAATGACCGCTGAAGCGCGCTGATCACGCCGGCTGTCACCGTTGGTTCCGGATTAGGCAAAAGTTGTCCAAAGGGATTGCCGATGGCAACAACCCATTGTCCTATTTTTAAATCTTTGGAACTTCCCAATCGAGCGATAGGTAAATCCGCTGCCTCGATTTTTACGATAGCCAGATCAGAACGAGGGTCCGTGCCTTGTAATGTTCCTTCAAATTCCCGGCCGTCCGCTAATGTAACAGAAATCTTGTCAGCTTCGCTGATCACATGTTCGTTGGTAAGAATATAACCTCGTCCGTCAATGAGGACGCCGGAACCAAGACCGCGGCGTTTCTTCTCATAATCCGGCATATTGCCAAAAAAATCTTCAAAGAATCGGTCAAATAAATCATCTTGAAAAGGGCTCCCAAAAAGTTGCCTTTTCATGCTATAGGTTTTAACGCTTTCTGTGCGGATAGAAACGACGGTCGGACCGACGACCTCAGCCACTTTCTCAATGGCCTCGGTAAAATTCTCGGCTTGTACCAAAGGAATCGTTGGGGAGACGGGATTTTCGGATTTGGCCACAGGATTTAAATCCAGCCGCGCTGAAATGATGAGGCCGACAATAATTCCGCAAAGTAAAATAGAGAAAGCAACAAATTTTCTGTTCTTATCCATGACTCTTCCCTCCTACTATTTTTTTTCGCGAATCGACTTCTCGATTTTGCTGAATATTTTCGGATTTTCTTTGAGAAAGCTGCGTGCGCTTTCGCGTCCCTGGCCGATTTTCTCGTTTTCAAAGGATAGCCACGCGCCTGATTTCTGGATGATGTCAAACTGGATACCAAGATCCAGGATATCACTGATTCTCGAAATTCCTTCGTTAAAGTGAATCTCGAATTCCCCGATACGAAACGGCGGAGCAACCTTGTTTTTGACAACTTTCGCCCGCACGCGACTTCCGATAATCACATCTCCGCTTTTGATCGATTCGATTCTGCGCAGATCAATACGCACAGACGCGTAAAATTTAAGAGCCCGGCCTCCTGTTGTGGTTTCCGGAGAGCCGAACATGACGCCGATTTTCATGCGGATCTGATTGATAAAAATGACACATGTTTTGGATTTACTTATGGCGGCCGTGAGTTTGCGCAAGGCCTGTGACATCAGACGCGCTTGCAGGCCCATATGTGAATCGCCCATCTCTCCTTCAATTTCGGCTCTTGGCGTTAAGGCGGCAACCGAGTCAATGACGACCAGGTCGACGGCATTGGAACGGACAAGTGTTTCTGTGATTTCCAAGGCCTGTTCGCCCGTATCCGGCTGCGAAATAAATAAATCGTTCAAGTTGACGCCAACTGTTTTTGCATACAACGAATCAAACGCATGCTCGGCGTCAATAAAGGCCGCTACGCCCCCCATCTTTTGAATCTCTTTGATAATGCTGAGCGTCAATGTTGTTTTCCCCGAAGATTCCGGTCCATAAATTTCAATCACCCGTCCACGAGGCACGCCTCCGATTCCCAGGGCTATATCCAATGACAAAGATCCTGTCGGAATGGCAGGGATATCTAAGTTAATATCACTGTTAAGCTTCATAATCGAGCCCTTACCGAATTGTTTCTCGATTTGCGCTAGGGCTAAATCCAGGGCCTTTTGACGGCTGGATATGTCTTTGGGTGGTTCTTGGGATTTCTTTTGATTGGCCATATTTGCCTCCCTTATGTTGAAGTTGATAGGGCTTTACAAAAAGCGTTTCGCCCTCAGCCCTGAATAAATTTTGTGAAGGGCTGTTGAAGTTGATAACAGGTGAGAATTATACTAAAGGACACATCTATTGTCAATGATTTTAAAACCGTGTTTGGCTAATAAATGATTACGCAGGAATAAGTTAGAGTATATGCCGTGGCCGGGAAAGGTGACCTCTTATTTATTAGTACTAATATTATTTAGAATTACTTGGTTTTACAATTGCGGATCAGGTACGTTATCTGATTTTCTAAAAGAGGCTTTAATTCAATGAGCTTTTGATACTGAGATTCAGCTTTTGCGCAATCACCTCGCAGGGAATAAATGCCGGCTAAGCGATATAAGGCATCAGGGCTGGATGATTGAAGACGCAGAACAGATTGATAGGCTTGAAGGGATAAATCATATTGCTTGATCATTTCATAAGCAAAGGCCAAATTATAAAGCGTGTTCGTATCCAAAGGATAAATGCGCAGGGCTTCGTGGTAAGTCAAAATGGCTTCCTTGTATTTGTCTTGCGCAACGTAGCAATTTCCGAGATTATACAACGAGTTGGCGTCGCGGGGATTCAACTTCAAAGCTTTTTGATACTGCTTTTGCGCCTGCTGAAATTCATTTCTTTCCATGTGAATGGGGCCGGAATTGGAAGCCGTCAGAAAGTCTATCGTGGAGGCAGATACCTTTGTTGGCTTAAGAACATAAATCAGCCATAGTGTCGCCATCACAACAAACAAAGCTTTTGCGAAAGCTTTTTCTCTGAATTGATCAAAGATCCAGAACAAGGCGAAGCATTCGAACATCATCAAAAAAGGCAAAATTGTCACACGATGCCGATGAATCACAAAGAATAAAAGAGAAAAAGCAAGCTGGCTGAAGATCAAAAGATCAAGCCACCTTGATTTCTTCTTCCGACGGTAAGAAAAAATCATCCCCACAAGTGCAAGCGGTAAAATCACTCTGTAGCGATTGATCTCAAGTTTTTCTTGCCATTGATTCTGCAGCAATAAATCAATGTCGTAAGTCCATTGGTTCTCTGTCAGAAACATGTTTAGCTTATCCTTCAAGAGGAAAACAAATTGCTTGGGATGTTGTCGAATGAAATCCAATGCTTTTTGACGCCAGAAGTCCGAGACCTCAGAAGGCAAAAGCCTGTGGCCGAGGCTTTCTTCGGCAATGATGGTCGAATCATTGGCGTGTCCTTCATGAGAAGGGCGTAAAAAAGCAGGATTACTGAAAGTGCCTGTGGACTGAGGGTGATTGCCCAGATAAAAATTGATTCCGCTATGAGCGCTGATAAAAACAAAATCTCGGCTAACAAGGAAATTTCGCAGAGTCACTATGGATAATATAATAAAAACGCCTACAAAAAGAGGTGTGAAAATTTTGACAACAAATCTTTGAAAGTTAAAACGATACTGAAAAAAGAGATGCCCAAGCATCAGCATAAAGAAGACCAGAAACTTTCCGTCCCCAAGGATAATAAGACCGATGAGCAAGCCTAAGATAAACCACTCTCTTGTTTTTGATTTCTCATCAAGGGTCAAGAGGGAGTAAATGATAATGCAGCTAAACGTTATCAAAAGTGTTGCGGGCATCGTCAGCCAGTCATAATAAATGAGCGTAAAATTGCCGGCCATCAAGAGGGATGAGACAAGAGCAACCTTTTTCGAAAATATTTTCTTGGCAATGAAATAGGCCGCGCAACAATTGACGGAGCCCAACACAAGATGTAAAAAACGAATGATTTCCCAGTGACCGAGCGTCAGGCGATCAAGAAGGGCAAGAGCATAAGGATAAAGCGGCATCCCAAAGAAAACAGTTGAGCCCAGTCCATTATGTCGCGAAATCTCTTTGGCCCAGTTTTGGTAAAACAAGACATCCGTGCCGGGATGGTCGTAAAAAAAGTAATTTTGGCGAAGGAAAAGCGTATAAAGAATACGCAGCGTCAGAGCAAAAATGAAAATGCAAATGACAAATTTCCGCTCTTTGGAGTCTGTCATGAAAGAAGGGAAAATTGGGCGAAGGCGACGACGCAGATAGCGGCGGTATCGACTTTCAAAGTGGTTGGGCCCAGGGAGATCGGCAGGCATCCCTTTTGAATCGCCAGAGAAACCTCTTCTTTGGTAAAATCGCCTTCCGGCCCAATGAAGAAAATAATTTGTCCGCTTGTGTTTGCGATGTGATTGCGGATGTGAGCAATCGATTTGCGCGTCTGAGTTAAGCAGGGGATAAAGCTTGCGTCTTTCGGTGTGATAAGATTCAGGGCATCTTTAAAAAGCGTAATGGGGCGAATCACAGGGACAGTTTTTCGCTGGGATTGCTTGGCAGCATTCAAGGCGACTGTTTGATAGCGCTTGAGCTTTTGTTGGGCCCGTTCTCCTTTTAAAGTGACCTCTGTGCGTTTTGTTTCAAGAGGGATAATTTCGCTGACGCCAAGCTCTGTGCACTTTTCAATAATTGTCTCAAATTTTGCTTTCTTGGGAAGCGCGCAGGCTAGGATAATCGGCGTTGTGCGCGTTTTGGATTCAGTAAATTTCTTGACGTCGAGCGTAATGCAGGTATTTTCGACTTTTAAGATTTCACATTCGGCCTCTTGCCCTTTTCCGTCAAAGACCATGACGGAATGGCCTTTGGAAAGACGCAAGACATCTTTGATGTGATGAATTTCGCTCGGATCCGTAATGCGGATACTTTGAGAGCGTTTATCAAAATTTTTTGCAAAAAATCGATGCATAACCAAATCCTTTCCGGCTCTTCTCAATATATTAATTGTGGAAGCCGGAATGCCGACCTCCACAACAAAAACGAGAAAAGTCGGCGCTGATTGCGAACAAATAATGGATCGGAGGAGGATCGAACTCCCAACCTCTTGATTGCGAACCAAGCGCTCTCCCAGTTGAGCTACCGACCCTATGATTTACCCATGATAACAAAAGACCTAAGCATTGGCAAGAAAATCGTTGCCTTTTGGAA
Source organism: Candidatus Omnitrophota bacterium (assembly GCA_043812495.1). GTDB lineage: Bacteria > Omnitrophota > Gorgyraeia > Zapsychrales > JBDRMG01 > JBDRMG01. The sequence goes on from JBDRMG010000021.1 coordinate 58,377, forward strand.
TTGAGGAAGGAATTTTTCGAAGGGTGATGCTATCGGATACCTGAATATACGCCGCCACCACTTCTGCGGCCGTCCTGATCGATCATAATGGTGGAAAAACCATCTCCTCCGTCTTGCGTATTTCGCGTGGCTAGGACATTAAACGCACTTGCCGTAGCGATCAAATTATAATTAAAATGCGAATAGGATGATGAATTTGGATTATCAATATCAAGCCTATCCAGCGTCATATTAACGTAATCACTTTTTGGAAGATAATAACGATAGGCCGCATGACGAATGGCTCCGAGGCGCATATACACTTCGAGCCCTAAGGCACATTCAATGACTTTTGTGTATTTTGGCAAAACAACACCGATAAGAATACTGACAATAATGGTAACAATAGTGATTTCGATGAGCGCAAAACCTTTAATTTGCTCACAATTACTACAGTACTTTGTTAAAAAATATTTTAAAATAATTTTTTTACGTTTATTTTGAAAAACTGTCTTTACGTAAAATTTGCGGAATCATAACTTACGTCATTTCAATGCGTTGCGTCAAATTTTCTTCATTTCCCCTTGATT
>JBDRMG010000022.1:0-45061 GCA_043812495.1 Candidatus Omnitrophota bacterium
AAGAAAAAAGCTCCAAAGACCAAAAAAACTGTTAATTTGTAAGTGGAAACAAACAAAAAACAGGAGGTCATATGGAGCTAAAGCATTCTAACACTAAAAAGAAGAAACACACACATTTAAAAGAATCCGAGCGGTACAAGATTGAGGTCCTATTGCAAGAGAAGAAAAAGCCAAAAGATATTGCAATTATTCTAGGGCGTGGACGTTCAACAATATATAAAGAGATCAAAAGAGGAACTGTGGAACGATTGCAGTACGATTTAAGTAAAAAGAAACAATACAGAGCGGATGTGGCGCAAAGAGATTATAAAGCAAAAGTTACTAGCAAAGAACATGAATTGAAGATTGGTAAAGACCGTCGACTAGAAGGATATATTCGTAAAAAGCTAATTGAAGACAAATTTTCTCCAGATGCTATTATTGGCAAGATTAAACTAGAAGGACTGGCCTTTGAAGGTATGATCTGCACAAAGACACTATATAATTACATTGATGCAGGAATATTCTCCGGAATCACTAACGAGACTCTCTGGGAGAAGCGGAAAAGGAAAAAGGGCAAACATAGACAAGTGCGTCGTATCAGCCTCACCAACAGAAAGGGTAAAAGCATTGAACAAAGACCAAAAAAAGTGAATGATCGTATTGAATACGGCCATTGGGAAGGAGATTGTGTTAAGGGGCCTCAAGGAAGAACCACAAGCTTATTTACACTTACGGAAAGAAAAAGCTTAGAACAAATGATAATAAAGATTGAACGAAGCACCCAGGAAGAAATTAAGATCGCAATTGATAATCTCGAGAAGAACCTTGGCGACCAATTCAAACTGAAATTCAAATCAATCACTTTTGATAATGGAGTGGAATTCTTGGATTGGAAATCTTTGGAATTAAGCTCTCGAAGTTCTCGAAAAAAAAGAACGACAATATACTATGCTCACGCTTACAGCGCTTGGGAACGCGGCTCAAATGAAGTTCAAAACAAAATGATCAGACGTTTTATTCCTAAAGGCACTGATATTCATGATATCAGTGAGAATGAAATTAAGAAAATACAAGTTTGGATGAATAATTATCCTAGAAAAAAGTTAAATTATTGGACTGCCAATCAAATTGCTGAAAAATGCTTACAAATTAACAGAAAGACGAGGGCTTAATTTTGTCTCACTTTAGATTGCAATCCACCTATCATCAACGTCCCCTACTTACCGGAGATCCCGCCGGCTACCTGCTTGAGCGGATTCCCTTTCATAAACTCAAGGAATATCGGTCCGCCGACTAAAACACCGACAACCGGAAAGATGAACAGAAGCAGGGGGATAAGCATTTTCAAGGGGGCTTTGAGGGCAATTTGCTCACCGCGCCGGAAACGCGATAAACGCATATCTTCAGAAAGGATATTGAGGGCTTCGGCAACCGATGTTCCCATGCGGTCAGCCTGAATGAGGGTTCTGGCGAAGGTCGAAACATCGGGTAAATCATATTTCTTGGAAAAATCGCTCAAGGCATTTCGTCTTGATTTTCCGACATTGATTTCCTGCATAATCAAATTCAGCTCATCAATCAAGATTGTTTTCCTGGATTTTTCGATCACCCATTTGAGCGCCAGCATAAAATCCAAACCGGCATTGACGCACAAGCTCAGAAGATCAATCGTGTCGGGTAATTCCTTGATAACGGCATTCTTGATTTTCTTGATTTTTCCCTTGAGCCAATACTCGGGAGCCATGTATCCCAAAACAAAGGCTAGGACCACCCAGAAGAACATCATATCCGGATTGCTTTGAATACTGGGAAAGACTAGAAAAAGAATAATCGCGATCAGAATCTCCTTAATCAGCAGAAACTCTTCCGGCGCAAAATCCACCCTGCCGACAAGCAAATCCTTGGCCATACGCCGGCCCAGGAGGCCAGCGCAAATTGGCTTATTGATGAAAGAGATACCTTTGAGAATAATGAGCGGACTTTTCCTTTTTTTACGCGTTTGGATCTCGCTATCGAGAGGCTGCAGGCGGGGTCTTTGTTCGATATTGACCATCATGCCTAAAAGCATGCAGAAGCACAGCGTCGCGACGAAGACATTAGTTAAGGTGAGGATGAGTAGGGGGTCCATATTATCTCCAAATTATACTTGTGCCTGAGGGACGTTGATGATTCTATGACAGTTTATTAAAATTCTTAACAAAGTCATACTATCATCAACGTCCCTCATTTCTAAAATTCTTTAAATGAACTAATTTTCCATATCAAAAACGCGCCGATGAGCTCGGAAGTGATCGCGTAAATCAACAGCATTCTGCCCAGCTCATCGGTCAGCATAATCTGAAAAAAGTCCTTATTGGTTGAGGTCACGATAACAGCGAAGGCAATGGGCAAAAGCGTCATCACGGCGCCTTGAATTCTTCCCTGCAAAGTCAGGTTATCCAGGTTTTGTTTGATCTTTTTATTTTCCCTGATCGTCGCGACAATGCGCGAAAATATGGCCGGTAAATTCCCGCCGGTCTCGCGAGCCAAAAGAACCGCCGTAATCAATTGATACAAGGCGTTAGAGGGCATGCGCTCGTAGAGATGCGCGAAGGCTTCTTCTAAGGAAATTCCCATTTTGTTTTCGCCGAGCAGAACACCAAATTCCTGGTTGATGGGCTCGGGCATTTCTTCGGTGACGACCTCAATCGCCTGGATAATGCTCAAGCCTCCTTTAAGTGAACTGGACATGATCATCAGGGAATCTACCAGCTGATCATTGAATTTTTCCCACCGTTTGGACGTTATAATCTTGATATATATACCCGGCCCTATAAAGCCGAGGCAAGCGCCCGCCGCAACGCCTCCCAATCTTATCTCAGGAGGAAACAGCAAATAGCCGGCCACAGCCAAAGCAGGCGGCGCCAGGGTATAGATCAAAGCGATTTTGCTGATTTTCGCGCGGATAAAGATCTGGTCCATCTTATCGGCCAGGGCTTCGGAACGTTTTTCTTGAATCTGGGCGAATTTATCAGAAGCCGGAGGAAAAATCAGATAGGCCAAAAGCCCGGCCGAACCAAAAGACAACAGCATTATGAGTAGCCACATCATTTTATGAGGTTAACGATTTCGAGTCTGCTCGGTTCAATTCAGGATTTACTGACAAAATCCGCCGCTGCACGGGCCAAGGGCCGCAGCCGTCAAGCAGCTTTTCTTGCATTCTTTTATACAGCATTGGCGGCACCAGGTATAACATATGATATTGAAAGGACCGATATTTAAACAGCATCCGTGCCCCGGGCCAAAGCCGCATTTCCCTATTTCCAAACAGCTACCCCCTGTTCCATCAATATCGCATTCATCAACACAGCTATCAAAATTATCCTCGATAAACTCCTCACTGCATTCGAGCTCATACCAGCCTTTACCCGAATCAACTTCATTGGCCTCCTCGGACCACAGGCATTCGGTTGTATTCTCCGGATCGTATTGTTTGCCGCCGCCAAAGGCGTCGCCGGTATCTTTCCACCGGCCGGCAAATCCCCGCACGATATGCTTCTGCATCAAGAACAGACTGCCCAGAATAACGAGGATAAGCAGGGTATATTCCAGCGTGGAAACGGCTTTGGTCTTTTTAATTTTCCTCATCATTATTGTAATCTATTTTCAGTGTCTCTTGTTTATTTTCTTTTTGATTTTTCTCCCTGGCTGATATTAAGACGGATCGTCAAAAAGGCCGACGCGGCAAAAAGGAAGATCGGCCGGAAAACACGGAACAAATTTAAAACTAAAATTGCGCCGGGTCCTGTCGTGGAAAAAGTATTCGGCGCAGCTGGTGCTCATCACGCCCCGGCGGAGTATTTTGTTGGCGGCTTCGTAACATCCCGGACTTGTTTCATAATCATAGACCATAAAAGCTCCTTCCCCGAGCGAATCGCATTGACTTTCGAGCTCGCTGATGCTGCCTGTCGGAGACGCGGAAGGATGCCTGAACATAAACCGCCACAGGCGGATATTATTGGCAAAGCGCGCGACAATGTCTTTCTCTTCGTCATAGCGGATGACGCGCGCGCCTACGGCCCCGCCGCGAAAACACCAAATGTCATCATCGTATTTGTCTTTTTCATCGCAGTGAGTATTGGGCTCTCCTGTTCCGAATGTATCCAGGCTGTCCACTAGAGCATAGCATCGTCTCGTTTTCGAGTTTTTTGTCCATGTCTTCACCCAGGGCCAATGGGGCTCTCGAAACATGCCCCAGCTGCTGTCTCCTTTGCATCGGGTGCACTTTCCGCCGCAGCGGCCCGGCGCCCTTGAGTCCGCGCGTACCACATGCCACCTGTCCCCATCGTCTTTCCAGCCGTAGATGGCAAAATTCGGCAAGTTATTGCTTATATCGAATTCATTCAATCGATCTTTAATAGCCCTGATATCATTAGCGGCGCTGCCGTTCAATAAGTTGTCAAACTCCTGAACGGCGCCGAAAAGGTAATTCAGAAGAGAATCGGCTTGCGCGCGAAAACCGCCTGGGCCGCCCGTCTTGTTATAACGCGTCAAATAAATAAATAAATTTCTCTTTGCTTCTCTGATTTGTTCCTCGATGATGGGCTTGCCGTTTATAAGATTCCACTCTGCCTGAACAAGGGCGGCTTCGGCTTGGTCAAGAAGCCCGCCGGGCTTTATGATGTTATCATAATTCGTATAGGCGCTGCTGCGTTCTGAAGTGAGCCAGTTCGTAAACAGATTGGTTTCTCTGTCAGAGCCACAGAAATATTCTACAAGGCTGTCATGATTATTATGATAACCATAACCGCAAGCTGGCGGAGGGTTTGGATCTGCCGATGGCCTAAAACAAGGCCACCAACAATTGCCCGGGCCGGGACAATAGGGAGTAGACCCTGCCAGTATTTCTGTTCGTCCGTTTCTCCAGCACCAGCGATGCATCCAAAGAGTCGTGTATGTGTTATAACAATTTTCGGGGACAGCGCAAGGCGCGCTGACAGGAGCGCCGTATGTGTCGCTATAAAAATTTTGAATACAGTTCGGGCATATTTCTGTGGAGGGATCTTGACATCGATTCCAATTTGCATAGCGGCTATAATCACCTGCGCAAACAGGCCAACCCGGCCCTGACCCGCAATTGGCATATGCGTCTGAACAGTTTTCACAATCAAATCGGCTGGGAAAAGTCCCGCAACAGTTAAGACAATCCGGATCGGCAGAAAGGTCATAATCTAGAGTATTTTCGCAAGTTGTAAGACAATTCTCATATTTATGCCAGCAAAAATATGCATTACCCCAAAATCCTGCTCCGTAAGGACAAGTATGTATCGGACAGCTGCTCGCTGTTTCGCATGGCTGAATATCGTCTTTGTATTGATCCACGAGGGCCTGCGCGTCAACCACGGCCTGCTCAAGATTGGCAAGGTCCTGTTCTAATTGCGTAACTCTATTTTCCCACCAAATATATTTGTCCCAAAGGCATTGAATCACACCGTTTAAATTAAGCGCGGCGCTTCCCTGCGGGCAATGGGCCCCAGCGCCCGTGAAGTTTGTATTAAAGCGCCAGGTGTTGATGGTCTCACTCCATTGGTCTATTTCTTTTCTGAATTTACTGAGCCTGCCGGCTGGCTCCTCGTCAAGCTTGCGCATATTCTCCTCAAAGGTGGAATACCAAATCATGAATTTACGCGCGATCGCGTGAGGGTCCTCTCGCATGACGCCGATCGCCCAAGCAATAAATTCGGACATGTTATAGCGCACCTCGTCAACGCTGTCGTCATGCCAGTACGCGGGAATCGAGCGCTCGGGCGGTTCATAATCGTCGTTGTCTTCGTCCTGGTCCGCGGGCGGCGCGGGCGGTTCAGGCAAAGCTTCGCAGATATATTCCTTTAGGCAATCTCCCGTGCCCGCGCTGCAGGGATCGGGACAGGTTGCCGGGCAGTCGCGACCGGGGCATTCATCGTTATAGGGAAAAACGCGGGAGCAAAACCTGTCCGCGCCGGGCTTCCACCAAGGTTTGCTCGTCGTCGAATGGTCGTAACATTGGGTCTCTTCGTCCATCTTGACGTCGACGAAATTTCTTATGTAATCAATTCTGTAAAGCGGGCCGGCGGCTGTTTCCCGGAATTGGTGAGGAATGCACCAATTATACGGCGATCCGTCGGCACCGGCTGCGGCCCAATTGACATCTGGATTATCCGGACAAAAACCAGCGCCGTCGTCGCACCAGAAACAGGCTCCCGGGTGATTCGGGTCCACATAACCGCTGTAATCCATATCCACATAATAATCAAAATTCCACAGCGAACGGTAAAGGCTGTCATCCTCGGAATCCTCTCTGATAAACTGAGGATCGGGCGCGGGCGGCGGTTCAAACATGTTTTCGTCATCGCGGCCTATCTGTTCCAAAAACGAACGAAAGCCGTTTTCCGGATTTTGATACAGAGGGTCATAGATATACGGCCAGTCCGTGGCCGGACACGTTGTCGCGGTCCCGCAGCTGTCCGACGCGGCATCGCAGCATTCCGGACGCAAAGGAAACCGCGCGTCATAATCCGGATCGCCTTCGTCCGACGGCGGCTGACAGCAATGATTGCACTGCGGCGGAGGGTCGCTGCCGCAGCACGGATGGGCCGGGGCAAAATCACAGAAATTTTCCTCGGCCTCTTCGTTTCTGATCATGGGGCCGCTGGGATCACTTAGGTCGATTTTCCAAATAGGACAAACCGGCGCCCGGTGGTTGGAGTCGGCCGGGTCAATCAGGCCCCAGTCATCCTCGCCCTGGTAAACAAATTCGCACAAGGCGTTTTGAAATCTTTTGATGATCTCCTCATCGATTTCTCCCCTCTCGACAAGGGCCTCCAGGCGTTGAAAATTATAGTATTGAAACCTTCCGACTTTATCCTGATCGCCGAATCGTCCGTCCAGATCAAGATCTTGATAATCGATGAGTTTTGCCGTGTCGTTGACGGCAAATTGCAGGCTCATCATCAGGCCCTGTTCCGCCACCTTGTTTTCCAAGGACAAATTTTCCCATTGCTTCTCCCACGCTTCCGTAATAGCCGGCTCGGTAAAAAACATTCGAATAAGCCCTCCCCCGATTCTCATAATGATTCCGGCAAGAAACGCAAAAGAGGCTAAAGTTCCGGCCGGTCCCAAGAAATACGTTAGCACGGCAACAACAATGATGGCAAAAAGGATTTTGGCTACTCCGGACCAGCCGCAAATCGTCAGGTCATCATCGCATTCGCTTTCTCCGTTCATGACGGTTTGATACACATTCTCCGCATAACTCGCCATAAAAGAGCCCATGATGGCCGCGCCCTGATTGGCCGCGATCATGGTCAGCGTTTTATTTTGAGCCACCTGGCCAAGATTATAGGTAATAGCCAAGAAGACAAGGAGAATGGCGATAACGACCACGATGACAATGGCAATCTGGCCGCGTTTTTTAAGCGAAAAACTCTTAATGAGCGCCGGACGTCTGAGGATATGATTGAGAAATTTGAACACGTTCTTTGGCTCCTTACGAGAATCGGATCTTACTCACCAAAAACAAAATGAAAATCCGAAGGATGATAAAAATTCGGGTCCACCTGCTTGATGGGGCTATCGGGTTTGGTTTTCCAGTATTCATCAACATCCTGCGTCATCGACTCCTGGTGCTGCTCGGTCCTCTCGGCTAAACCAAGCCCCACCCATCGGAAAACCATGAGACAGCCATAGATGATGAGAAGCAGGACCACAAAACAAAAGGTAAATTCGATGGTGACTTGGGCGGGTTGTCGGTTTTTGAATTTCATATATTTAAATCCTATAATCTTGAGAATCAAATTCTAATCTCGAAATACGAAATTCGAAACAAATTCGAATGTACAAATGTTCGAATGTTCAAAACTACGTGTTTTTCTTTAAAATGGCTCCGAATATATTCATTAATTCGGTTGATTCTTGAATCAAAGGACTTGCTTCCTTCTCGCAAGTTGAATTGGCAGATACGATTAGCCTTAGCCAATACCGAGATTCTTTGGATTCTTTACGACAAATCTTAATTCTATGGAAAAAATCCTTTTTACTAAGAGCTTCATTTGCTTCAATATAATTTGCACCAACAGAACCGGAGGCGCTGACAACTTGCTCAATTAACTCAAAATTAATCGTATTTTGGGCTAATTTTTTGCATAGCTGGATAACGTTCTTTGCATATTTTTCTGTTCTTTCTTCTAGGTCGTATTCTTTGGTCATATGTTTCGATCATTTGAATTTTGAAAATTCGTATTTGTTTCGTGCTTCGATATTCGCATTTCGAATTTAACTTTTTCTTTTATTTCACTTAATCAACATCTCATCCCCGCTTGTGTCCGTGACCCATTTGACGCCTGTCTTGTCGGTTATTTTGCTTCGCACATAAAGCATTTTGCAGTTGCGGTCAAAACAGGTTTTCCATGTATTGTCCCCGTAACAGCAGGAAAGTTCGGGTGAGCAATCGGGATTGGCCGGCTTGGGATCCGGACAGCACACCTCGACATTGGGGTTGATGCCATCATCGCATATATTCCCCGTATCATTGCTCAGCTGAACTTTCCGTTCAATGATATCCACCCGGTCGCTTTTGCGCGCATGCCGGATGTATTGTTTGCCGGAAAAAAGCTTGTCTTCCTCGATGCGAAAATAGGTCCCCGGCTCATACTTAATGGTCCCGTCGTCAAGATGACGGTAGCGCTCGCCTTTGGTCAACCCATACAGGGTCATTCCCTGCTTCATCCCGGGAGACGGTTCGCCTTTCATTTCATTGTGATATTTGTATGTTAAATTTATGTCTCCGTTTTGCCGATCGATGTACCTAATTGCCTCGATCCGCGCACCGGCAATCCAAATATCTAAACATACCATTGGGCTACAATTAGCTTCATTTTCTTCTTCTTCGTAGAGGCTCTTTTTGATATCGGTTTCGTCAAATGTCCATATGATCTGCTCTTCTTCCAGGTCGCAGTCAATATCCACGGACAGGTTGTCGCCATTCTCGAATTCCACGTATCGGGTTGTCATGCGTACGGGAAGCCATTGCCAGGCAAATATTCCCTGAAGATCAACGGGGACATCGGGACCGTTTCCGTCGCGGTCTAAATCAAACCTGTCCGCGAGGCTCCCCATTTTATCCGCTTCGGCGGGACAGTCATTCGTCCCGGGGATCGTCGGCCCCACGGGTGAGCAAAATTTCTTATCGTCTCTGATTAATTTCTTATAAGCGACAAGGCACGGTAGGCCGCGGACACAGGGGTCGAGGATGCGGACATTCTTTACTTCCTGGCACGCGTTATAATAATCGGGATTATTCCAATACGTGGGGTGGCTGGTATCATCCACATTAAAAATCCATAGCTCATCAAAGGCCGCGGTTGTAAATTCAAAATGCCGGCCGTTGATGAAAACGTCAAAGCGGGGAAGATTCTGGCTCGAGTAACGATGGTCGGGGTCGTATTTCATGTTCATAAACAAATTTCGGGTGAAAGATCCCGCCGAGCCGATGGCGTAGGGAACGCGCCTTAAGCTTCCGTATTTATCACTGCCGCTTTCCACATCCTTGCGGTCCTCGATCATCAGAATGCTGGCCATATTGCGTCCCGCTGCTTGCGTTTCCGATGATGCATAAGACGCTTTAAAGGCCAGGCGCATGGCTTTCAGGGCCTGATTATTCGCGTAATTGTAGCTCATGGCCGAACGCACAATGCTGCCCAAGACAAAAATAAGGATGCTGCCGAAAATGGCCAGTTCTGTGGCGGTTTGAGCTCGTCTTTTTCTCAATTTTTGCATAGGCCTCATGATTCGATCTTTCCATCAATCCTTCAATGATCTTTCCGGCATTAATATCCCTCGGCTTGGCTCGCGCCAACCCTGGTCTCCACCCCGTGCATGGTATCAATGCGGTTGGTCCAATATCCCTCGGCCTCCTCGACCGTTTTGATATCGGTCACGGCTTCCGCCTGATAGCGATGAATCACATTGGTGGTCATGACCGTCGGATCATATTGAGACCCGAATTGATCCACGGCATCCTTCCATCGACCCTGAATGCCGCGCTTAATATACATTTGTATGGCCACAAAAGCGCCAATAACAATAATCACCAGCATGGCTAATTCGACGGTTGATTGACCTTTTTTGATTTTCCTAAAAAACATTGCGCAACCCTTCTTTCATGATCTTTGAATACCCTCGAGCCCTTTAATCTTCTGTATTCGTAAAGCCCATATTTGTTCTGCTTGTTGAATCCGTTTCTATAAGATCCTTATAAACTTCTCCGGCAATTCCGCCGGGGACTTCCCGAATTTGCGTTTCCTGGCTTATTTGCGTTTCTGTCCTGGCCTCTTCGAGGAAACCCTCGCCTTCCTGGACGTCCTGCTCGGCTTCCTGCTGAACCGCCAATTGATCCGCCGTCATCTTGACAACAGCCTGGATGCCCCGCTTAAAAAGAGGGGACATCACCCCCAGGGCCGCCGCGATGATACCCACAAGAAGTAAATACTCTAGTAGTGTTTGGCCTGTGCCGGAAAACGGATCAAAAAATGTGACTTGGATCCGGCCCTTAGTCCGCTTCCCGGGGAGAAGCCTGGATGCTTTCACTGTTGATCTCTGTTCTTTCATTGATTTCCCTTGTTCCGACAAACCATCCTTCGAAAATATTTTTTTCGCTATAATCTCGCGTGAGCTTTTGGGTCGTGTCCCGATAGTAAGGCTCATACATATGGACAAAGTTACCAGCGGCGCCCGACTGCGCGTGCACGGTTTCCAGTTCCTGAAAGGTCCATTCGTGGGCATCGCGCATGCGCGCCTGGATTGTCCTTTTGACCAGGACACTCATAGTAATGGCCACAGCCGCCACCAAGGCCACAACGGCCGCGTATTCGGTGAAAATTTGGGCTTTATTGTTTTTTCTTCTATGAATTATCATAAATCTATTATAAAGGTTGTGTCAATAAATATGATTACACGGATTCATCCAGATTACACAGATTATTTTTATTATTTATAAACATTAAATTAATTCATAAACCTCTTTATCAAACAGCTTTTATTTCCAAAATTAATAATTAATCCGACTTTCAATCCAGATATTTTAAGATACGAAAGTATCTGATATTTAAAGACTTCCGGCATATTACCTGTCAAGGCTTTCAATTCAATAATCACTTGGTTTTCAACAATCAAATCCAATCTCAGCGATCCAACTTTCTTATTCTGAAAATAAACATCAAATTCTTTTTCTGTTTCGTGTTTTAAGTTCTCTTCTCTTAAAGCCAGCACAAGAGCCCGCTGGTATATTTTCTCGCTAAAACCAGGACCTAGCTCATTATGGACTTTGAAACAACAAGCAATGATGCGTTCTGTTAACGGATCTTTATTCTCCATTTATTCGTTCAATAAATGATTGAATTTACATCTGTGTAATCTGCTTTTTAATCTGTGCAATCATTCCCCAACAAAACTGGCTTACCCAGGGCCTTTGTCTTTCCCCAGGTAAGCCAGTCGTGTTTCTTGCTATTTGGAATCGTCCAAGTATTACTTGGCACCCCAATACTCTGCAGTCATGTTAAGAACTGTCATGTTCGAGATCAAGGTGGTTTTTTCAGGAGCACGCAAGTTGCTCGCCTGTTCACCCGCTGTGTAGGTTTCCGTTGAATTGCTCGATGTGTGCATGTAGGTATAAGCGTTTGTGCGTCCTGGGGAGAATTGGTCACCGATGTCATCGGCTGCGGATTTGAGCCGCCCCTGCACGCCTCTTTTGATGTAGACCTGTATGGACAACAAAGCGCCGATAATGATAATGATCAAAACAGCGTACTCAACCGTGCTTTGTGCTTTTTTCTTTCGTAATAGTTTTAACATAGTTTATTGTCACCTCCTCAAAGTGATTAAGTATGCCTATTATGGAGCCGTGTATGTGTACCCTGTTCCGATCTCTCCACCTTCCGCGTTATACGCCGATTTCTGAAATGCTCCGGTACCTCGCGTAATGGTCGCCGTGCTGATTGTTCTTGAGCTCGTCTCGGTATATTCCGTGCTCTGCGTTTGGTCGCGATCAATATTGCCCGCGCTTGTCAGATAATAAGGTTCATATTGAATCGTGTTGCCTAGCGCGCCCGTGTTGGAAACCATATACTCTGAGGCGCCTTTGATTCTCGCCTGCAGGGCCCTTTTGGCAAATGTCTGCATGGCAATGACAGCCGCGACAACAAGCGCGATCAAAATCGCGTATTCGGCTGTGCTTTGCCCTTTGATTCGTTTTCTTAATTTTCTTAGCATTGATTTCACCTCCTAAGTGAATGACAAACTCTTATACGCTATTGTTGATCGGCTAAGGCCTTGAATCTCTCAATCGTGTGGCCATATTCGTCATGCCGTCGGTGGCCTGATTGAGCGTTGTTTCCAGGGCCGTTGAAAAGAACCCCTTGTTGCCGGCCACAGCCAATAACACAACAATAACGCCCGTAACAAGAATGATGTACTCGAGTGTACTTTGTCCTTTTTTGTTTCTTAACATATTTTCACCTCCTAAGAAGAATCTCCCCTTGCCTCTATAAAAGAGGAAGGCTTAATTTCTAGTTACCCGTGAACTCCTCTTCTATCATTGTCTGGGTTGCCTGAACAGACCGATACACATAGGTAGACATAGCGATAATCGCAGCGGAAACCAAAGCAATGACCATGGCATATTCGATTAAGTTTTGACCTTTATGATTACTCATGATTCTTTGCCTCATCATTGCCTCCTATGCGTAACAACAAGGATAGCTGCCCTTAGCGGCCCCCAACCTGGGCTTGGAGCTCGAAGAAGGGCGATCTATAAAAAACCCCCCATTCAGTCGCCTGAACGCGGGATGGAAGTCTTGCTTGACGGATTTGGGGCATAAAAATATCCCCATAACAAATTGCTTGGGGATGAAAAAGCCCAAAATTTTTTTTAAATAATATGCTCTGTGTGTGTTTTTATATGGTCTCACTATTTCTCCGTGGCCAGAAATAATGTAATAGATTTAAATATCTTACATAGTAAGGCAGTTCAAATATAACATAAGGCTTGTTCAATGTCAAGTGAGGGGGGATAAATGTTGAAAGCGTTCTCAAAGTGAAAAACATAGTTTATAAGTCCTTGTATTTTGAATCAAGGCGTACAATAAGCTTTTGGCAGTTAAAATTCTTTATGCCGCTTTCATTGAGCCGCCTGAGCGAATATTCCAAATCCTGCATGTAAGGGTAATGCTGGGGCAAATCCAATTTTACGATGAGAAGGCCGTCTTTTCTCTCTACAAAGCCGGATAACCCATAGAAGCGCTCTTTTATGGTCATAAAGTCGAGTTTTTCATAATGAGGGGGGAAATAGTGCCTTTGGCAATAGCTATTCAAGCCGGAGAGCAAAAACTCGATATTTGTCCAAAAGTCAATCTTTCCATCCAGGAGATTGTAATGCCCCTCCTCCTTGAGAAGCGATACATTGCTGTGGGAAGGGATCATGGTCACTGCCCCATAGGTTGCTTTTTCTGTTTTCATGCTGAAATCATCATAACTTTCTTTTAGATTTGGCCATTTTAACAAATAGGCTGAGATTATATCCACAATGGACATTTCCTGATCGAATATGTTTGTAATTATTGCAATTTCTGGCCAATCTAAGCCTTTTTCTCTTATAAGAGCAACTCTTACATTTATTTTTTGTCCAATCATGGGAATATCCAGTTGGGTTTTCAAATAACTGTAATAGATCTCTCTACCAAGTCCTTCATGATAAAAACTGTCAATAGAGCGAATATCCTGCTCTATAAAGTTCTTGCATTCGGCTTGCCATGGCCATGCTCCAATAATAAACTGACGCTTTTTCTGGGGAATGGAAGAAAATTTCGCAATTTCTTCTTTATTGCCGTCAAAAATGCTGATCTTTGTGATTTTCTTTCCTGTGACATTATTAAAGGCAGCGGCAAGGTCAAAAAATTGCCTCGAAAAGTTCTTCATTCCCGGGACACTGAGAATAATGAGAGGCTGAACATTGCTTATGAAGTTCTCCGAAAGAATAGACAATGTCTTATTCAAAGCTGATGGGAACACAGGCTGCACATTATCCTCAAACCAAATTGACTTTAATTGCGTATCGATGCATAGAGCCGTGCTATCCTCAAGGCTTAACTTGACGTAGCTGATCTCTGAGAATATTTGTGAATATTCATTCGACATGGCAATGGGCAGATTCTTGGCCGCATGTCCTGCTTCAATGGCTCTCTTTAGTAATTTTTCGCTTAAATCCTGCTCAATGCCGTTAAGCTTCCATAGTCCTTTTTGATGATATTCTTTCAAGTCCTCGATTTTCTCAATACCAAAGGCCCGAAAATAAAGAAATACTTCGCTCGCCATGCTCATTTCAGCAAGCGGCAGATTAGTGTATTTGCTTAATAATCCCCCCAAAATTGAGGAGTGCGCAAGCTCCCATTCCGCGGCTTTCAAAAAGAAACAGCCCATGCCGTCGTAAAGCACTTTCTCTTCTTGAGGGATGACTTGAGGGATGAGGGGATCCGAGAGTCTTATTTTCATAACTTCTTGCGGCTGTTGTGGTTCAGCTTGTTCTTTAGTTAGCTCTTCCGGAGAAATGAGCTCTTCTTTTTGTTTTTGTACGGCTTGGTCTTCTTGGCTTTCTTTGACTTGTGGTTCCGCAATAGGTTCTTTAGATTCAAAGATGATCTTTTGGGGTTCTTCTTTAACAGGGACTTCTTCCATGGGTTCTTCTTGTTCAGCTTCTTTTGGTTCAGGCGGTGGTTCTATTTCTTTTTGCTTCTGTTCTTTAAGGAAATCCGGCGGCTCCTTCGGAGCCTCTTCTTTTGGTATTTGTTCTTTCGCCGGCGCTTGCTCGATTAATTCGAGAGGCTTTTCTCGCGCAGGTTCCTCTTGCTCAGGCTGCGCTTCTTTGAGAACTTCTTCTTGTTGAACTTTCTCTTGTATGGTGTCTTGCGGAATCTGTTCTAGCGGATCCGGCAAAAGCGATGGTCTTTCTTCCTCGCTCATTTTTTCATCTAGGCTCTCCTTCTCTGATTCTGCAATCGCTTCCTGCTGAATCTCTTCTTCCTGTTCAGGCTGATCTTTGGCTATGTCTCTTTTGAATTCTTCTTGCTTCAGCTTTATGATTTCTTCTTCTTTTGAAAAAGGGTCTTCAAATATTGATTCTTCTTGAGGCTTAATTTCTTGGGGTTCCGTTTGAGGTTCTATTGTTGGTTTCTCGCTAATATCTTGCTCCTTAGGAATAGCCTCAATTTCTTCTTCTTGTTCTTCCTGCTCAACCGGAGTGGGTCCTTGAGCTTCTTCCGGAATGGATCCCTGGGCTTCTTCGATGACTGGTTCTTTTCTTTCTTCCGGCTCCCTCTCCTCCGGCTCTCCAGCCTGGGTTGCTTCCTCCGACCCTCTCGCATTAGCTGTTTCTTCTTTTTCTTCATCCAGTTTTGACAATATTTCTTCCTTGCCAACAAACATTTCTTTCTCTTTAACCTCTTCTTCTTGGACTAGTTTTGTCTCTTCTTCAGGAATCCCTGGGAGAATGATGGGTTCCTGATTATTGAGCTCCTGAGTGGACATTTCTTCAATAATAGATTCACATAGGGGTAATTCTATTGCCTCGGGTTCCTGTTTTAATTCTTCTATAGAGAGATCAACTTTGACCTGCGGAGGGTGAGATTCATCCTTGTAATCGATCAGAAGGTCTTTATTCTCTTCCAATAACTGTTCCTTCTTATGGTTGGGAATGGTAAATTTTGGCGTTTTTCTGCCTTTTTTTGGCCGGCGGCCAACAGGGCTGCTAAGATTCTCTTCTTTAATAACAGCGTTAACAGAAGATTTCGAAACCTTAATAAAGAACTTGTCTTGAATAAGCTCGGCTAGTTTCCTGCAGCTAAGCTGAGGGTTTGCCTGTTTTTGCTCAGTAATAAAGTCAACAACTTCTTTCTTAAGCTTATGGATGACGCCCACAGGAGCAAATCCTCTACAGTAGTAGGGTGTTATGCGGATTCTTCTTTGGCCATTCTTATTCAGATTGAGAAAATCTCATAACTTTAAGAAAGTCAGATAGATAATAAAGAGATCGAATGGCCCTTTTTTATCAGTATATCATTCGATAATGTCCAGTCAAGAGTTTTGTCTGCGGAATTGTTTTTTTGTCCAACTTCTTCTTTTTGAAATCGGGCCATTCTTATTTGGATTGATAAATATCTCTTAACTTAAAGCAAGGCAAATAGATGATGAAAAAGATTGAATGGCCCGGGTTCTTTCATTCAACCTAAATAAGAAAGAACCTTAAAATCTATTGGAAAAACCTCTTTTGTTCCAGTACAATAATATCCATGCATAAGTGTCCCTATTGTTTTGAAGAAATCGAGAAAGATGCGAATCGCTGCCCCTATTGCACGCAATTCCTGATTGATCGACCTGTTGAATCGGATTATAAAAGCATCGATAAAAAAATATGCGTTTTTTGCGGAAAGAAAATTATTAAGGAATCTAGGATCTGTAAATATTGCCGGAAATGGCTAGATCAGCTGCAGCAGGATCTTGATGATTTGGAAGGAATGTAACAAGAAATCCAAAACACTAAACTCTAAATTCTAAACAAATCCAAAATAAAAAACTCAAAATCAAAAACGTTTTGAGTTTTTTATTTTGGAGCTTATTAAGAAAAACGTCAAATGTCAAAATCCCAATAACAAATAAATTTCCAAGCTCCAATGCCCAACGGAAAACCATTGGATATTTGAGATTTGGCATTTATTTGGCATTTGTCATTCCTGCTGGCAGGCAGGTGCCATTTGAAATTTTAATGAAATATCTCTAATTCTTGAAGTTTAAAATTCATGGCTCTTCGATTTTTATCAAATCCCCAATCTCCGTTTTTGAAGATTCAATTGTTCCAATGGGACATTCAATCACGCAGCTCGCTTTCCAAAAGATGGGACTCACCCGAAAAGGCCGGATATTTCTGACACATCCGACGACACAATCTTTTCCGTCGATGAAGATCGCGTCAATCGCAAATCGCATAAAAAACATATGGATGCTATTGCAGTTTTTGATCACGAGAGCTTCATTGCCTTTAAGCTCTCTGCGGCCCAAAAGCCCCTTGAGGCGTGAAGACCAAGATGCGGCAATCTGCGCCTCGTCGGCAATTACGCAGCCCTTGGTTGCATTAAAGATCTTCATAAGGATTATGCGGATTTTGAAAAGACTTCTTTATTGAGAGGAATGCCCCGCATCAAAAAGTCCTGATAGACAATGGGAATATAGCCGGTGGGTTTATAGGCGCCCAGAATGGCTCCGTCCTTATCGACGCCCGTCTGATCAAAAATAAAAATATCCTTGAGATCAAGTTCGGAAGTGCCCAGCATGCCGCACACCTCGGCGACGCCTGTGATTTTTCTGGAACCATCGGAGCAGCGCGAAATATGGACAATGATATCGATCGCGGAGGAAATCATTTCATACATCGCCCGCATAGGCAGCTCCACCCCGCTTAAAAGCATCATGGAGCTCATGCGGATCAAGACGTCGCGCGTGGAATTGGCATGCAGGGTGGTGAGCGACCCGTCGTGACCGGTATTCATGGCTTGGAGCATATCAAGGATTTCGGGCCCGCGGCACTCGCCGATGATAATGCGATCGGGCCGCATACGAAGGGAATTAATAAAAAGATCTCGGATGCTTACCGTGCCCCGTCCCTCAACATTGGGCGGACGTGATTCTAAGCGCCCCCAATGACTTTTTTTGAGCTTAAGTTCCGCGGCGTCTTCAATCGTGATAATGCGCTCTTCGTCGGGAATAAATTGAGAGATGACATTCAGAAGGGTTGTTTTTCCGGCGCCCGTACCCCCTGAGATAATCATGTTTTTGCGGCCCAAAACGCAGGCATGCAGGAAGTCCGCCATGGGTTGTGAAAGGCTTTTATGTTTTTCCAGCAGGTCTTCGATCGTCAGGCGATCTGTTCCGAACTTCCGAATGGTGAGCATGGGCCCGCCTAAAGACAAAGGCGGAATGATCGCGTTGATGCGGGATCCGTCGGGTAAGCGCGCATCGACCATCGGGACGGATTCATCGATGCGACGGCCTAGGGGCGCGATGATGCGCTCAATCACCGAGCGGACCTGCTCGTTGGAGATAAACTTCTTGTTGGTCAAAAACATTTTTCCTCTTTTTTCGATATAGATCTCGTCTTTGTTGTTGACCATGATATCCGAGATTTCTTCGTCGGCCAACAGGTCTTCCAAAGGCCCCAGGCCAAGCGTCTCGTCGGTGATTTCCTTAACAAGCCGCGCGCGCTCTTCGTGAGCGGAAATCATGCCGCCGGCTTCTTCGGTCAGAAGGTTGCTCACGATCTTCTCTGTCATCGCCCGCAGGGCTTTGGCCTTGCTCGGGTCGCTCAAGGTCTCCGGGCTGACATGTCTTAACTCCAGCTTGGCGACGAGCTTATCGTGTATTCTTTTCTTGAGATTCCTCACCTCATCTACTTCGTCGCTTGCCGCGAGAATCTCCCGATGAGGCCCGACGGTTTCGTTAATGCCGAATTTGTGCCAGAAGTCTTCGGCCCCGGGTAAATCCCCGGTCGTTCTTAACTTGGCGATTTCTGTGCCTTGAACAAAGATTTCTTCTTTGGATAAATCGAGGGCCAGTTTACGAAAGGCGTCGGTCACTCTGGATTTTGGGCTGTCCATGACGCAGGGGATTCCGCGATTTAAGGCCATGCCCACGGCCCGGCCGTCCGAGGGGATATGGGCAAATATTTCGCACGGTAACGCCGAACGCACCTCCTGCCAGGCCACGCCTCCGCGGGATTCGGAACGATTCAGAATAAGCTTTACCATCTTTAAGGGAAAGTGAAGACTTTGCAAAACATCCAGGGTCCAGCGTGTTTGATAAACGGCCAGAATATCGGGCGTGGCCACAAGCAAAATCAGATTGGAATGATCGAAGATCGTAATTAACGTCTCGCTAAAGGCTTTCCCCACATCCAAGACGACAAAATCGTATCCGGCCGCGGCGCTTTTTAAAAACGGTTTGATATTATCCGCGGTGATATGGCCGATTTGGCGCGTGTGCGTCACCGCGGGCAGAAAACCCAAGCCGCATTCATGCGTCACGGCATGTTTTTTGATGAGATCGGGGTTGATGGTATTTTTAAGTTCAGGGAAAAGATCTACCACCGAATGCCTTGGGGCGACGTTGAGCATGCGGGCCATGTCTTGGCCGGCTTGAAAGTCCAAATCCACCAAAAGCACTTTTTGGCCGTTCAAGGCCAAGGCCACGGACAGGTTCACCGACGTGAATGTCTTTCCAACTCCACCTTTATTGCTAAAAACAGAGATCGTTTTTGATTTCATTTATTCTCCTTCGCCTTAATAATAGAAAAAGCTGGTATAGGCTTCGGAGAATATTCTACGAAGTTCTCCTTCGCCAAGGTTACGGAGAAATCCTTCGAAACTCGAAAGAGCGGAGAAGGACGAATACTATCGTTCTTAGTTCTAACGCGAAGTAGAAGAATCATTCGTTTCCAGACTATAGACAATAGGTATTGTCAAGGTTAGTTCCTGCAGACCTGCTTCGGTAGGAAAACCGTTGTAAGGGGCTAGCTCTTTGGCCAGTAAAAGCGCGTTTTGATTGAACACATCGTATCCGGAGGACTCGCGAATCGTAGCCGAGGCCAGAGTCCCGTCGTCAAAAATGTGAAGGACTAATTTGACGGTGCCCTGCCAGCCGTAACGCCTGGCCTTTTCCGGATAGACAATGCGCTCGGCGATTTTTTGCTGAATAAGCCGCGCGTAAGGAACGATTTCTTGAGGCACATAGGTTTGCGTGGTGATGGCGCCCGCGCCAATAGATGAGAGGGACGGACCCGGACCCATAGCTTGAGGCTCTTGTCCTTTTTCTTGCGCAGGCTCGGCTTGGATTTGGCTAACGGAGACACCGTACTGATCGCTTGCGGGACGTTCTTCAGACTGTTTTAAAATCGTTGGTGTCAAGGTAATCACGAGCTCGGTGTCTGTATTGGCTGGAGTGGTTTTCTTTCTGAATAGCGCGCCGACGATCGGGATATCCGCGAAAAACGGGACCTTGGTCACGGTTGATCCCTCGTTGTGCTTGATGAGGCCGGCAATCACCACCGTCTGCCCGCTATCCATAATAATTTTTGTCTCTGTGCTGCGTGACGTAAAGGCCGGATTTCCGCCTATGCTATTGGCTAAATCAACATCGCTCACTTCAATGCGAAGATCAACGTTAATCTTATTATTTCCGCGAATGGTCGGTTTAATATTAAGACCCACACCATAATCCTTAAAGGTGACGTCGGTCGCCACATTACCGCCTGAGGTTGTCGTTGTTTCCGTAATCGGTATTTCGCCGCCCACGAGCAGATTGGCTTCCTGGCCGCTTGCCACAACGAGTTTAGGTTTTGAAAGAACGCGCCCCTTCCCTTCCTGAATAATCCCGCTCAGGGTCGCCAAAAGATCCGTCGTGCGTCGAAAGTCTCCCAACTTAAAAATATCATTGAAATTATCAATAATGCCCGAGGGACGCGTTTCGGAATAATTCAAAGCGCTCGTCCAGCCTACCCCCAGGGTGCTAAGGTACGTTCCGGTCAGCTCGGCAATCTGCGCGTCGATTTGGATGAGATCCATATCTTCCTTTTGCCGAATGAGATTGAGAATGCTACGGCTAAAAGGGGAAATGATGTCATTAAGTCTCTTGAGGTCTCCCTCCATCAAGGCGCCGGTTAAAATCAGCTTTCCTTCTGTTTTATTGATCTCCATGGATATGTTGGGGGCCTTGGCCTTGGCTAAGAGTTCCTGAATACGCGCCTTGACCGAATCGAGATCGTATTCCGTCACGCGAATGACAACCTTTCTTTTTCCGTACTTATCCCAGATAAATAGGGTCGTTTCTCCCGCGTTCTTGGCCATCATAAAAATAGAATCTTCATCCATGCGGACAATATCGGCTACGGAAGGATCCGTGATAGAAACTCTTTTGAGTTCATACGTATCAATTGTTTCCAGATCCCCTTTGAGCATATGAATTTCATCTTGCCCTGAGGGGATCATGTTCGCAGCCTGACAAAGAAAAGGCGCCAGGATAGAGCACGCCGCAAAGACAATGATAAGGAGTTTGGCAGTGAACGGATGAGAAAAGTATTTTAGACGGACAATCATGGATTTTAGAACCTGGCCCCCTTAAAGACTTCAATATCAGGTACAGGTTTGGATTTTGGCTTGGCCTTGGGCTCCTCTTTCTTTTCGTCTCCTATGATAGGAAATCCCTGTGTATCCATAATGTAATCCGAAAGGGCCTTCCAGGTGGCGGCCTCCAGCATGTAGGCCTGAGAGTCCAAAGGAGAGCGCATCAACAGCTGCAGTTTTCCGCCGTGTTTTTTAACAAATGCGATAAGACTCGCTTCGTGAGGATTCAATGCGAGCGTGATATCCAAGGATTGCGTATTGACCTGACCCGGGGCTCGAAAACCTTTTTGCGTGTTTCCGTTAACGGATAAAACTTCGACGTTTTGAAACAGCGTAACAGAGACCAATTCCATTTTCTTCGTATTTTTAGGATCTGTGGGAACATCCAAATGAGTAATGATATCCACGGAATCTCCGGGCGTGACCATCCCGCCCACCGCCGATAAGGTATCCACGCGAACCGTAATGGCGCGTTTGGTTGTGGGCGTTTGACTCGCCAAAGGTGAATCCACAGGCCGTGCCCTGGGCGCTTCTGGCTGTTTTTGTTGTTGCGCAAGATAGCGGATGCGGTCATTCAGGTCCTGGGCTATTTTTCGATTCTCTTGCTGCAAATAGCCCATTTCTTGCCGAACTTTGTCGAGCTCCTGTTTAGCAACACCGGTTAACTCGCTGGCCTTTTGATTAACAGAACTATTGATATAGGAGTTGGTTAAAACAACGGCTGCGAGACCGGCCGCCACCGCCGCAATGCCAACAGCTAACTTTTTTCGATCCATTGATTTGAAATCAATCGCCATAGGTTGCCCTTTAATTCAAAAGATTTTCGTTCGTTTCGATTGTCGTTTTTCCCTTTAATTGCTCAATATAATCTAACACCGCCTGTTGTTGCCGAAGAAGCTGTAAGCCCGATTGGATGTCCTCGCGGACTTCCTCAAATCCTTTGGGCTCGCCTCCTTTTCTATCCTCCAGCTTGACAATATAATATCCGTCGGGTCCTTTGAAGACGCTGCTGATCCCGCCTACATCCAGCGGAACAACCGCATTGGCCATCTGAGGAAATTTAAATTCTTCGACATATCCCAAGTCGCCGCCGTCTTTGGCGCTGATGCTTTTTGAGCGCTCGCGGGCCGTGGTCGCAAAATCTGCGCCTTTCAAGAGTTCGATGAGGACCTCGTTGGCCTCGGCCTGCGCGGGAACAAGGATTTCGCGCAGACGCCATTGGCCGGCGTCCGCAAAGGCATTTTTGTTTTGATCGTAATACGCGAGGACGTCTCCGTCTGTGGCCCCGATGCCTTCGGTGATTTTGCCGACAATCTCCTGCACCAACAGAGTCCGCCGAAATTCTTCAACGGCGCTTTTGATGTCCTTTTGCTGATCCAAACCCTGTCGCTCAGCCTCCTGAATAAGCAGTTGCTGCCGGATAAGCTCCTCGAGAATAAGATCTTTGGCCTCTTGGCTTTTCGTATTTAATTCCGGAATCGCTTCCGCTAAATCATCCAGGCGGGCATTAAATTCTTCGATCGTAATAGTCCATTTGCCGACGCGCGCAAGGGTGTTGGCTGTCATCGCGGAGTCCTGCTTTTGGAAAGACACGGGAGTTTCTTGTTTTGCCGGCTCTTTCTTATCCAGCGAAGGAAAGAAACGGCCCAGAAGCGCGGTGATTTGGTCGCATCCAGTAAAGGTTATACTGATAAAACATAGAAATAACAAAAGACGGCCTGTTTTGTATTTCATCGAATACGCTCCTTCGTTTTTTAATTTAATTCTGAGGATTAGTATTTATTTTGTATTATAAACAGAAAAAAAAACTCATACAAGATTTTTTATGACTATTTTTACCTCAATCAAAAAATTAGCGTTTTCTAACAATGATTTTTAATACATTTTCTAAAATTATTCAGGACAAAACACCTGGCAAACATGTTCGCAGTCCGAAGGACACGAACAACACCCATTACCTTCGCCAGTTTCACAGTGACCGTTTCCGCACAAAGAATAATTATACTCATCGCAGGGCGCCTTGTTGTGGACAATATATCCTTGCGCAATATATGTATGCAGCGGGTTGACTTCCAGATTATATACCTTCACATTTTTGCGGACTGTTTGAATGGAGCGCACGGTTTCGGTTATGCCTGTATCTCTCAGAAGGATATCGCCGATGGCAAGGGTGCCGGCTTCCTGCCATTTTCCGTTCGCAAGAAGCGGATGATTGGCCGTTACCTTTAATGTTTCGTTAATCACCAAATATTCATACGCATCATGCTCAAAAACTTGGGTGACGCGATCCGGCCTGGTTTCTTTTTTATCTTCGTTATAGGCCAAGACAGCGTCTCCTGTTTTTATTTTTTCAATGGGTACCTGTGAGCCGTCCGCCGTGGTAATCAATGTTCCCTTTACAAAGCATGAACAGCCGGGCAACTCAGAACCACACGTACATAGATTATAATTCGGGTCGCTCGGCATAAAACCGTGCGTGCAATCGCCGCTCGTGGGATAACAGGGAGAGCCGCCGGTCACGACATGGCAACATCCGACCCCAGTCGTCGCGTCAAAATTCCATACACAACCTTTGCCTAAGTCCGCCAACATGCAACACTCATTCGCGGTCTGAGCCCATCCACAACTGGGTATGGGACAGTGTTCTGAGGCCGGAGCAGGGTAAGCTTCCCCGCAATCGCATTTTCCGTTGATGTGATGCTGGGTACAGCAATCGGCAGGACAATTGCTGACGTTTTCGCAGTCGGGGTATGAACTGCACTTATCATCCCCGCACTCAGCGCAATCTTCGCAGCAGTTTTCCGTGTTCTCTCCCGGGCCGCACGTGCCGTCTGGGCAAGAGCCGCCCGGTGCTCCGCAATCAGGGTCGTCTTCGCAACAGTAATCAGGGCTTGCGGAATCTGTTTCGTTAACCATAACGCACGTGGACGGATCAAGGTGATTTAAGAAATAGCCGTCGCTGCAAAAGCCGCAGTCCATATTGCATTTGTGCTTGTCTTCAGTCTCTTTCTGCGTACAGCAGATACAATCGCCGCATGTGCCGCACTCTGCGCAGCAATAATCCGGGCTGCTGGGGTCTCCCTGGGGGCCGCTACAATCGCACGAAGAGGGCTCAGGCAAATCGCCTGTGTCCCCTTCTTCGATGTCTTCAGTCATGGAATCTTTCAGGGAATATTCTAGGCTCTTGAAGTGGGCATTGACCGCGCGAAACACATAAGGGCGCATCAAAACGATGCCGACGATCGCGAGGACGAGAATAGTGGTATATTCGATAATCGATTGGGCTTTTTTCGACAGGCGCATCAGGAATCTCTTTCTATTTTAAGTCTATAACAAAGTGGTTAAAAAAACAACGGCAAAGTGATTGTTAGGGATATTTATTTTAAGCAACGTTTTTTCATCGGTTAGAAGAAAAAGGGCGTTTAAGTTTTGGTGTCTTTTGATGTTTTTGAAAGAATGGCTGGAAGCCGCCGGAAAACATCACCGGCCGGGATGATGTCAATATCGCCTTCCTTCATGAACCGTGTCCCTCCGTAAATTAAATAGGCGTTCGCCATGGGATAATCCTTCAGAAAGGCCCTTAATCCTCTGAGCAAGGAACCGGCATATCTGTGCGTTTGTTTAATTTCAAACGCCAATAGTCCTTTTTCGCCGTATACGACAAAATCCACCTCGGTATGGTCCGACGTTCTCCAATAATATATTTTATAATCCAAGTTAAGGGCGGCATTAAGGCCAATGAGCTCCTGAAAAAAAAGCGTTTTCAGGGCTACGCCTCCGATGTCTTCGGGTTTATCCAGCGGCCCCAGAGGCCGCAAAACCCGGTAAACGCCGGTATCGAAAAAATAAAACTTCGGATGGCGGATGAGGCGTCTTTTCGCTTTCTTGGCAAACACGGGGATCCGGTAAGCAATGAGCAGGTCTTCGAGAATCGTGAAGTAATTTTCCACGACTTTTCGCTCAACGGCGCACTCTCTGGCGACGGAAGAAATATTGATAACGCTTCCCTGAGAAAAACTGGCGGCTTCCAGAAACCTTGAAAAGGCTCCAAGGCTTCTTGTTAGGCCTTCCTGTCTTATTTCTTCCTCAAGATAGGTTTTCACGTAGCTTTCGAGGTAGGCCTTCGGGTCCGCCTCCGAATAGACGCAAGGAAGTTGTCCGAACTTCAATGAATGTTCGAGTTTAAAATCCTTGCCCAGTTCACAGGCAGTGAGAGGATGCATAGAATAAGACAAGGCTCTGCCGGCTAGCAAATTCATGCCTTTTCTCCGGATTTTTCTTGCGCTGGAACCTGTCAAAACAAATTTGTATTTATCATTTTCAATGAGTCTATGCACCTCATGCAAAAGTTCCGGTATGCGCTGCACCTCATCGATGATGATCCAGTCCCTCCTCTCCCGTGGAATAAAGTTTTCCAGCCTTTGAGGATTCGCCATGAGATCATTGAAAAGCTCCGCTTCCAGCAGATCTAAATAAACGGCGGATGGAAAAGTTGATTTGACCCAAGTCGTTTTTCCCGTTCCACGCGGACCAAACAAAAATAAACTTTTTCCTTCGGGAGGCTTTAGCAATCTGGAATACATAACTCCATTTTACAGATATTTTTGGAGTTTTCAAGTAAAATTTTACATAAATTTCAACACAAAGGAATGGCGAAGAGTTAGTCCCGCATCAGTTCGCGGGCTTCTTCGAGAAGATGGTCGCTTTGAACAGGTTTGATGATAATTTTATCAAACCCGAAGTGCTGCATTTTCTGGGCCTGGTTTTTGGTGAGGACCCCGGTGATCATGATCATTTTGGATTTTTTGAGGTCTTCTTTTTCTTTGATGAGGCGGCAGATATCCACACCGCTTAAATCATCCAAAAGATAATAGTCCAGAATTACAAGATCAGGATGGTATTTCTCGGCGAGCTGGCGGGCTTGCTGGGCGCCGGCGGCGCAAAAGACCTTATGGCCTTCTTTTTCGAAAATTTCCTTGAATCCGAAGCGAATGGTTTCGTCGTCATCGACGATCAAAATTTTTTTGGCCATCGCGGCCTCCCGTGGCAAATGTTCTATCTGATGAAAAAGTATTTTTTGTATTTGTTTGATTCCCCGCCCGCCAATGAATTGATAGCGGGCGGGGTTAATTCGGCCAGCAACTTACGTCATACCGCTTTTGAATGGATTTCCGTAAG
Source organism: Candidatus Omnitrophota bacterium (assembly GCA_043812495.1). GTDB lineage: Bacteria > Omnitrophota > Gorgyraeia > Zapsychrales > JBDRMG01 > JBDRMG01. Next base: position 26,391 of record JBDRMG010000022.1, read on the forward strand.
TTGCGGCCTCATTAAAAGTATAGTCCTTAATCACCCTTTCTGTCAACCGTCTAGGAGTTATTTATCGTCGTGGTTTTTGGCTCAACGGGCAGGGTAATGGTAAACGTGCTTCCTTTACCCGGTTGGCTTTTGACTTTGATGTCTCCTTTGTGCTCGCGGATAATCCCTTGCGAGATGAATAACCCCAGGCCCGTGCCGGCTTCCTTCTTGGTCGTATAAAAAGGATCGAAAATATTATCCAGGTTTTCTTTTTTTATTCCCTCACCCGTGTCCTGAATACTAACGCAAATGGAAGATTCTTGCGCAACCGTTGTAATCGTGATTTTTCCTTTTTTCTTGATGCTGTCCTGGGCATTCAAAATGAGATTCAGCAAAACCTGATGAAGCTGATGTTTCCATCCCTGGATGCGAGGGAGCGCTTCGGCCAGCTGAAGCTCGACATCAATTTTATGAAACACAAGCTGAGGTCCGATGAGCGTCATCACGTTGCGGACCATTTCATTGAGGTCGACTTCACAGAGATCTTCTTCAATATTCTTGTGCATATCCAGGAGCCTTGAGACAATCCCTTTGATACGCTCCATGTTGCTTTGCACAAATTCAAAATTTCTGGTTTTTCTAAAATTTTTCGGTAAGGCCCCCCGCATAATATCCAAATGCGTGGTGATGCCTTGCAGAGGGTTGTTGATTTCATGCGCCATGCTCGCGGCGAGGCGCCCGGTCGCGGCCAGCCGTTCGGATTGCCGTAACTCACGCGTACGCTCGTCCACCAACTCTTCCAAGTGCTGCCGGTAATTATCCAATTCCGCGGCTTGTTTCTTTTTGTCCGTGATATCTTCGGCAATTCCCACAAGCCCCACAATATTATTGCGAGAATCCTTCAAGGGAACCTTGATCATGTGAAAATAGCGTATTTTTCCATCGGGACCGGTGAACGGCTCTTCGGGAACATCAACCTGCTCGCCTGTTTCGATGACCCGGCGGTCCACATAGTCGCTAAAGGCCCTGCCTTCTTCTTCGGCGGCCGGTGTTTCTTTCGTCGGTAAATTGATAAATCTTTCAAGGGACGCGCCGTGATCTTCGGCCATTTTTTTGTTCACAAAAAGCAGCCGGGACTTGCGGTCCTTAACAAAAACCCAGTGGGGAATCGTATCAAAAATTGTGCGCAGAAGCGCTTCGCTTTTTTTGAGAGCCTCTTCGGCTTGTTTGCGATCCGTCACGTCACGAACAACGCAGACCAAGCCACCGCCTTCTATGGCCGTCAAAGAAACTTCCTGCGGAAAGAGGCTGCCGTTACGCTTTTTGCCGACGGCTTCTCCACGCCAACGGCCCTCTTTTGAGAATTTCGGCATAATCTCTTCTTTAAATCTTTTCAATTCTTTTTCGTCGTAGAGAACGCTCCATGTCTTGCCGATCAAATCCTGAGGGTGATCATAACCGTATATTTTCACATGGGCATCATTGAGGAATGTATACTCTTCTTTTTCATTTAAGGCGGCCATGCCGTCCATGGAGGCGGCTGTCGCGGCTACGATTTCGCGTGCGGCTTCTTCTGCTTTTTTGCGCTGCGTGATGTCTTCGGCAAAGCCATGATAGCCGATAATCCGGCCCTGGTGATCCTTGCGGGACACGACAATCAAATGAGCGGGGAATATTGTTCCGTCTTTGCGTTTGAGATTAATTTCTTTATCAAAAATTCCGTCCTCCGTTGCTATTTGGATGACTGTTCGGGCTTCGTCTTCCGACACGTGAATAATGGACGGTGACAATTTGCTAATGACTTCTTCGGATTTATAGCCGAACATCTTTTCCGAGAATTTATTCCAAAGAGTGAATTGACCGGACTGGTCGATGGATCCTAAGTGCAAGGGGATATTTTCAGTAATCAGACGATATTGCTCTTCGCTTTCCTGAAGGGCTTCTTCGGTGATTTTGCGTTTAGTCACATCGCGAACAAAAACAATCACGCGTTGTTCCTGACCAATCGTCGTGACGCGAATACTGACTTCCGTGGGAAATATCTGGCCGTTTTTTCTTTTGCCGGCCGCTGTCACAAAGACATAACCCTTGTTAAGCGCTTCTTCGACGATATGGGGCAGCTTTTTGGTGATATCCTCCGGCACAATCTCATCGACTCTTAAGGCTGTTATTTCGTCTTTAGTATATCCGTACATTTTACAGGCAGCTTCGTTGCAATCAAGGATCCGGCCATCCAGTGTTTCTAAGAAAATGGCGTCCGTTGAAGCTTCAAAAAGAACGCGGTACTTGATTTCGCTTTCTCTTAAAACTTCTTCGGAGATCTTCCTCTCGGTGATGTCTCTGGCGCTTGTGCGAAATCCCACAAACTTATCGGCTTCATTGAAGACCGGTTGAGCAGATATCGAAATGAAAATCAAAGAACCGTCCTTTTTAAACATTTTCAGCTCTTGATCGGCTAATGCTTCTCTTTTCAAATATTTTTCAAAAAGCCGCTTGTGTTTTTCTCTGTCGTCGGGATGGACAAGGTTTGCGAGCTTGATTTTTCCCGTTAAATAGTCTTGGGCCGCATAACCGGTGATCCGCTCAAAGGCCGGACTGACATACGTCAATTTTTCGTCTTTGTCGCGGAATGTTTCCCAATCATGCGTGTAATCCATAAACATCCTGAATTTGGTTTCGGATTCCTGCAGGGCTTGCTGAGTTTCTCTTTGCTCGGTGATATCCCGTCCGACGTCCTGGCACTCGATGAGCCGTCCGTTGTCGTCAAAGATGCCTCTGTTGATCCATCGCTGGCATCGCATGTGACCGTCGGCATCAATTACTTTATGCTCATGACTCAAAACGGGATGATCCGGGCTCAGAGCAGCAAAATGTTCTCTGATTTTGGGATGTTCTTGTGCGGGGATGAGCGCTAAAAAGCTCTCTCCGATTAATTCTTCGCGTGCTTTTCCGAAAAGCTGGCAATATGTCTCGTTGACAAACGTGAGCGTAAAATCCGGCGGTTTCCATCGGCAAATGAGTTCTGTCTGCGTCTCCACGACGGCCCGGTATCGATTTTCGCTATCCCGCAGAAGCTCTTCTTTCTTTTTGCGCTCGAGGGCATTGGCGAGAATATCCCCCAGTATTTTCAAAAGAGATATTGTTTCTTCGGGCCATTCTTTTTCTTCCTTGACGGCGTCTAAACCGATAATGCCGATCAGATTTTTACCGCATTCCATGGCCACGCTCAAAAAGGACTTTACTGGCTGGGCCATGAATGTTGTTTTTTCGATATTGGCTTCGGGCCCGAGTGCGGCCACGCAAGGCACATTCACAATGCCTTCGTTTAAAATCCTTTCCTTAAACCAGGGAAAATGATCAATGGGGATATTCTGGAAATCAGGTTTCTGCGGCCGCACGTCAGCCGCGCACCACTCGTGCGTATTGTCAATGATGGTCTGGTCTTTCCGTAAAAGAAAAACATAGGCGCGGTCAACATGCAAAAGGCGGGCGATAGATTCCAGGGCTTTGTTAATCGCTGCGTCGACCAACTCTGTGTCGATATTTACAAATTCGGCTGAGGTCGAAGCGATGAAGTCACGCAGCTCTTTTTGATGGCGCTCAATCTCCTGGGCTCGTTTCGTATCCGTTATGTCGTGGGCAATGATCATCGCGGATATAATCTGCTCGTCTTCTTTGATGGGAACACAGCGCGTCAGATAAGACCGGCCCAGGCGGTCGACATATTCATTGCGGATGATTTCTCCTGTTTCAAAGGCGCGCCGGATATCCTCTTGATATCGGCTCTTTTCCTGCACAGCCAAATAGTCGATGAGATTCGTTCCAATCGCTTCTTGAGGAGGCGGAAACCCCTCGCGGGAACGGTTGACGAACAAAATTTTTCCTTCCCGATCGATCGTGATGACAAGATCCGGCAGATTATCGATGAGCAATTTCATCTTTGTTTCTGTTTCTCTGCGCCGGGCTTTGGCCTTTTTGTATTCCGTCACATCTTGGATCATCACTTGAAAACCAATCAAGTCGCCTTTGCTCAACAAGGCGGTGCTGCGCAGTTCGATATCAATCGCCCGGCCGCTTTTTGTGACACCGACCATTTCGTGTGGAATCGCCGGAAGCAGGCCGCTTTGAACAGCTTCCTGAAAAAGCTTTTCCGCTTTTTTGTGCAGATTGGGGTGAACGAATTCTCTGAAATGCAGACCGAGGACATCTTTTTTTTGGACCTCGAATATCTCACAAAAATGATGACTAACAAATGTAATGATTCCCTCTAAATTCACATGGGCCACGCCCGCCCATATATTTTCAAAAATCTGTTTATATTTTTCCTCCATTTCCCGGGAGGCTTCTTCGGCACGCTTGCGTTCAATGGCATGCGTGATAACGCGCGCGATCATTTGGCTATTGAGACGGTCTTTGATCAGATAATCCTGCGCGCCCCGGCGTACCGCTTCCCGGGCAAAGGTGTCGTCTTCGAATCCGCTCATCACGATAATGGGCAAAAAAGGTACCTGCTCGTGAATTTTGATAAAGGCATTGAGGCCCTGGCTGTCGGAAAGATACAGATCCAAAAAGACAATGTCAAAATCGGCGCGGTTCAAATACTGCTGGCCTTCTTGAAGCGTATTAACGTATTTCAGGCTGATAGAGAAACCATTAACGTCGGAAAGGATTTTGCTGATCAGGCGGGCATCCCGGGGGTCTTGTTCAATTAATAAAATGTGAACGGAATTATTCATCGTTCTTTTTGTTTTTAGGGCTCCGAAAAGTCGCTTCGCCCTTCAATAGCCCGGAACGACCCTTCGATAAACTCACAGTCGTCCAGCGAAGTCGAAGGACGAATTTTGTGAAGGGCTATTTGTTTTTGCTTTTTTCCACACCAAGCAGGGAATGAATTTCATCGAGAAGGATTTTGTTTTCCGCCGGCTTGGCTAAACATCGATCGGCTCCTAATTTTTGAATACGATTGAGATTTTCTTCCGACGGGTATCCCGTCAAGACAAGGATTTTGATATTTTTTAAAAGCGGGTTTGTCTTAATCAATCGGCAGGCGCTGAATCCATCCAACCCTTGCATCTTCAAGTCAAGGATAATCAAAGACGGCTCGGTATGAATCGCCAGAACACCGGCCTCAAATCCGTCGGAGACGGCATCGACTTTAAATCCTTGCTCTTCCAGTAATTCTTTTAAGCCGATGCGAATCGACTCGTCGTCATCCACAATCAAGATGCGTGAGGGGTCCTTCTTGGGAAGATGAAAGCCGTTTCTTTTCATAAAGGTATTGAGCTCTTCTTTGGGAATACGCCGGTGACCGCCTAAAGTTTTCACCGCTTTGATACGGCCGGCGTTGATCCATTCAATGATGGTGGAATGAGACACAAAAAGCATGTCTCCGGCTTCATAGGTGGTATAAAATTTTTTTTCTTTTGATTTTTTGAACATCGCTCAATGACAACCTGGCGGTTAAACACTTCGGATCAACGCAAGAGGCAAGCTTAAGAATCTTAGAATTCTTAGAATTATATAACACATGATTGGGGTGCTGTCAAATAAAACAAGCGGTGGGGAAATTCGGAAATTCGGGAGAAATCGCCTAAGAAAGGCCTTTCTTTTTTTCTTTGCGGTATTTTTGGATGAGATTTTCTAGCCTTTTCACTGCTTCGCTTTCTTGAGAATCAAATTTGTCCTTTGTGGAGCCTGCTTTTCGGTCTTCGAGTTCAATTTCTTCAAGATTTTGTTCCTTGCTCTCAACTATTTTTTCTTGGGTTGCAACTTCCTCTTGTGCAAATGTTTGCAATACTTCTTCAGCCGCAGTTTCGGCCTGTTCTGGCTCGTCTTCCAAAGGTTTTTGTGCCTCTTCCTGTGCGTCTTGACTCTCTTTTTTTTGTGCCTCTGCATCTGCCTTATTAAGAATTGTTTTCAATTGATTCAGCTCGGTTCTTTCTAAATCTTTGCCATCCGCGTCCGTGTTCTGCGTTTCGGTTTCGGGCTTGTTTGTTTTTTCTTTCTCAGGCTGGCTGAGGCCGGCCAAATCGGCTAAATCCCGAGGCTTGCCTTTGTCTGGCTGGCTTTCCTGAGAGTTTTTTGAGCCTCTATCCTTATCTTTCATATTTTTTAAAATCGACTCAACGGATGTTTCGTGGTCTTTTTCCGGTGTTTTCTTTTGTTCTTGGTGATCGTTCTTCTGTTCGTCCATGTTTTCCTTTTTTATGGAATTATGTCCGCAATTGTTTTTTGTTCTTCCTGTAATTCTTGAAATGTTTCCGCTATTTTTTTCTTTGCAAATTCGTTATGTTGTATGTTCTGAACAATAGACCATGCTTTCCCGTCGGAGCGTATAGGAAAGCTAAAGATCAGGCCTTGGGGAATATCATAACTTCCATCCGAAGCCACGGCCATAGAGAAATATTCGTCTTTCGCGCTAGGATTTGAAAGTTTTTTAATGGTGTCCGCAATGGCATTGGCCGCTGAGGCCGCGGATGAAAGTCCGCGCGCCTTAATGACCTCGGCTCCTCTTTTTTGATCATTTTCAATAAAATTTTTCTTGAGCCAATCAAGATCCGTTATGATTTCGGTTACGGGTCGGCCTTTCATCTTGGCGTGAAAGAAATCCGGATATTGCGTGGAAGAATGATTGCCCCATATGGCTAAATTTTTTACTTCGCTAATATCGCACCCTGCCTTTTGGGCCAGTTGCGCAACGGCTCGATTCTGATCCAGCATGGTCATGGCAAAAAAATTTTTTTCGTTTAAGTTCTTGGCGACCGATTTAGCGATGAAAGCGTTTGTATTGCAAGGGTTTCCGACAACAAGGACCTTGCATGAAGGCTTGGCGCGCTCGGACAAACTTTTTCCTTGATTGACAAAAATAGGACCGTTGATTCTGATTAAATCCTTGCGTTCCATGCCGGCCTTTCGGGGAATGCTGCCGATTAAAAGGGCCCAATCGACATCTTGAAAAGCCACATGAAGATCGGCAGTCTGTTTAATCGATCCCAATAGAGGAAAAGCACAGTCCTCAAGCTCCATGGCAACGCCTTTGAGGGCAGGCAAGGCCGGCTCGAGCTCCAAGAGATTTAAATCCACTCTTGCTTCGGGTCCGAATATTTCGCCTGAAGCAATACGGAATAAAAGAGCGTATCCGATTTGTCCGGCTGCGCCCGTGACAGCGATTTTTATTCTTTGTTTCGTCATTATTTTATTTGGCTTTTTTAACGATATTTATTGTACATCCTGAAACATGATTGTTCAAGCTGAATCCGGTTGTCTTTTGCATATGTCTTTTGCATATCTATGTTTCTGCTTTTGTGCGGAAATTGCAAATCAGTGCTACTCGTAGCACTGATTTGACACGCATCGCGGAGACAATGCGCTTCCATGGTTGAGGAATCAAAATGTGTTCATTGAGCGCTCCTCCGGGAGTGGAGATACAGATTAGTGCCCCTAGGAGCACTAATCTGCTGCGAGCTATTGATAAATGTTGACTTCGGCAAGTCTTTCTGTCAACCAGACAAATACAGCTAATGAATGGCGGGCAATCTTTTTCTAGCTTGAGTGAGGTTGGTTTTGGTCAGATCGGCGTAAATGATTTCATTTTTATTGAGAGAGGCTTTTTGAAGAACCTCGCCCCACGGATCGACAATCATGCTGTTCCCGAAAGAGGCAACGCCGCGGGCATCTTTTCCGATTTGGTCGGGCGCCAAAACATAACAGAGATTTTCGATGGCGCGCGCCCGGCATAAAACTTCCCAGTGGGCCTGTCCGGTTTTCTTCGTAAAACACGACGGTGCGCACAAAATATCCGCTCCTTTTTGAGCGTATTCTTTGTAGAGTACGGGAAACCGCAAATCGTAACAGATGGATAGCCCGACTTTAAAATTTTCAACGCACCCGAGTACCGGTGTCTTTCCGGCTTTTAAAACACGCAATTCTTGAATCACTTTCTTGCCGAGGCGCGCATCAAATAAATGGATTTTCCGGTATTTCGCGACGATCTTGCCTTTTGGATTGATCAAAACAGATGTACTGTAGATTTTCTTTGTACCTTTGATGCGCTCGCCGACGGACCCGGCCAGAATAAACACGCGATGCGCGCGGGCTAATTCCATTAATGGCTTTATAGATGAACCCGGAATGTGTTCGGCGTTTGTCCAAGCGTCTTTAGGCTGACCGCGAAAAGGAAACATCTCCGGCAAGAGAATGAATTCGGCTTTCTTCTGAATGGCCTGACGGATAAGGGCGCAGGCCCGTTGGATATTTTTTAATTTTTGCGGGCCTGCGCCCATCTGGATCAGTGCGACTTTCATGATTTTGGAGGCTGAAAAACCTGATTCAATTTTTCTTTATAATTCCTATGGCATTTAATGTAGAAATCTTGCCTGCGCAAGTCTTGTAGATGTTTCCACAGATTTTCGTATTTGGATAAATCCACGCCCGCGGCCTCAGCCGCATCAAGGCTTGCGACAAGATTGATATCCGCAAGCGTTGTGTCCTCGCCTGCGAGACATTTGTTTTTCTTTAATTGTTCATCCAAAACCGGCAAGAATCGGTTTAAAAATGATATCCCGACTTTGATGGATCGCTCATCTACAGGTGAGCCGATACGCGGAGCAAAGATCCGGTTAAAAGCCACGCGGTCTAAGGAGGCTCCGATATGAAAAGTGGTGAAATCCATCCATTGATCGATCAGAGCGCGTTTCTTGCGGTCTTGCGGGTACAGAGAGGAATTGTGTTTGTCCGCCAAATATTTGATGATGGCATTACTTTCAAACAAGACAAAGCCGTCATCATCCATAGCCGGAATCTTCCCGGCCGGATGAATCGCTAAATAATCCGGTTTGCGATGTTCGCCGTCGCGCAGGCTGACTTTTTGATAATCAAATTCAAGGCCTAAAGAATACGCCGTCATCCTGACTTTATTGGCATAAGACGATAAATCCGCTCCATAGATTTTTAACATACGCGCGCCTCTTGCGGCACAGGATGGACAAATCTTCCTTCTTTCAAAAACTTTTCTATCGATTCCGTGCTTTGTTGGGCCTTGCGAATAACGGCTTCCGCTGTATTAAAGGCGTTATGCGGCGTAAAAATGCAGTTTTCCTTTTCTTCCAACCTCAAAACAATCTGTGTATTTTCGTCGGCTTCGCCTTCGGGATTTCGCAGAAAATGAGCAATTTTGTTTTCGTCTTCGAACACATCCAATCCCAGACCGCCGAGAACGCCATCATCTAAAAGCCTTTCTAAGTCTCCAAGCGGTGATATTTCTCCCCGGGCAACGTTAATAAAAATCGTGCCTTCTTGGGCATTCTTAAGCGTTCCGTAATTGAGCATGCCTCTGGTAAGCCATGTTAGAGGCAGCGCGCAAAAAACAACATCGGCCCACTTTAACCCGTCGGTAAGCGAAACGTATTCGATCTCCTTGCTCTTGGGATCCTTGTCAACACCTTTGACGCTCATGCAAAGACTTTTTGCCATCTGCGCGATTTCTGAGCCGATGTTGCCGACACCGATGATCAGCATGTTGCGTCCCTGAAGCTCTTGGCCTGTTAATCCGTCCCGGTTGAATGTGGCAAGATGGGCGCTCTGCGCTCTTGCCTTTCTTAAAAGCATCAAAGCCATCATAATGGCTTGCTCGGCTACGGCGCGCGCGCAATATTTCGGAAGATATCCGCAAGGAATATCGGCTTTGGACTGGTTTCTGAAATCCATTATATGATCGTATCCGGCGCTGCGAGAAAGAATTCCTTTTAAGCTTTTCGCCCACGCGATTGGGATATTTGATTGTGTACGAATGCTGATTACGCTCGCAGGCGGCTCAAGAGCGCCAAATTCCTGAACGGTCTTGGGCGTAAATTCGGCTAGGATATTCTTGGGCAGGAATTGCCGAAGAAGCTCTTGTTCTTCCTGAAAGGCTTCAAAAAATATGCAGTCCATATTATCTATTTGTTTCTCTCAAACGCAAGATTGACGATTTTTTTAATCAGATTGTTGTACTCGATCCCGATTTTGCCCGCGGATTCAGCCAGCTCATCGATTTTGGCGATGCAGGGATTGGCATTTGGCTCGAGAATATAGGCCTGTCCCGACGGCGTCAAACGAATATCAAATCGGGCGTAGCTATCCATATCAAGGGCACGGTAGGCACGCTTACACACATCTTGAATCTTTTCCTCCGTGCCGTTAGGGAGTTTGCCGGCGAATTCGCTGCGGATATTCCAGCGCTCGCGGTATTTGTCGTCCCATTTGGCTTTATAGGTCGCGATGCGGGGCTCGTCTTCGGAAACCTCGCCGAACTTGAGTTCTCTGGGCGGCAAAACGGTGATGCGCTTTTTCCCCAAAACACTCACGTACATTTCCCGGCCATCAATGTATTCTTCGGCAATGGCATCCATTTTCATATTTTCATGAATAAATTTCACGCGCTCGATCAAGGCTTCTTCGCCATCCACCACGGAGGCCTGGGCAATGCCGCGCGACGCCTCTTCGCACAAGGGCTTGACGACCAAAGGCGGTTTGATTTGTTTGGGTAACCACACCTTATGGCCGCGGTTGAATGTATAAAAACGCGGCACGCGCAAGCGGTGAAAGCGAAGGATTTTTTTGCTCAAGGCCTTGTTGTTGCAGATGAACAAGCATCCTGAGGATGCGCCCGTATAAGGGATTTGCAGCATCTCCAAAAGAGCCACGACATTCTTGTCCAAATGGGATTTTTGGTCAAAAACCTCGCAGAGATTAAAAACAACATCCGGACGGTTGTCTTGGATTTCCTCCAGAAGCGGATGGATATCGTTAAAAAGACCCTGGCGCTTCACCTCGTGGCCAAGAGCGCCAAGGGCTTTAAAAACATCGTTTTCGGTATACCACCAGCCGTCTTTTTCTTTGAATTCTTCGTCGTAGGTATAATCCCGCGGATGGGCTTCGGGAGAATCAAACAATAATAAAACTTTAAGTTTTTTCATGGTTTTAAATTCGAAATCCGAAATGGTTCGGCTAGCTCACCATCCTTCGAACCATCCTGAACAAAGTCGAAGGACAATGTTCAAATGTTTCAAACTCGAATAATCAAAACTTTTTTATTCATTTGAATCTTAAAAATTCTGTTTTTTTAATATTGCGTGCTTCAGATTTATTTTGTTTTCCCTCTAAACTTTCCCGTATACCGATAATTCATGACAAGCACCGTGACATACGTCGAGATCCTTGTCATGGCCGTCACCTCGGTGTCCGGAGAAACCAATTTTAATTCTTGGCAGCGATGCTCGATGTTCTTGAGCAGATCGTTGATGATATATTTTTTCTCGCCGGCCCAAGCGGCCACGCTTTTGAGAATCGCGGACTTATTTCTTTTTATGATATCATGGGCGGGCACAAAATCCTTTGTTTCTTCGTTTTTTTCGACAAATATCCTTTTTAAGTTGGTGTCATGAAAATCCGGAAAAGCCTCGGCACTGAACTGTTTCTTCTTTTTATAATAGTTGGCGAGGGTCATGCGCGAGCGCGAAGCCTGCCAAAACTTGTTGGCCCTCGTCACAAGCGGATCTTTGTCTTTAAAGGTTTGTATGAGCTGCTCAACGAATTTTAATTTCGAAAGCGCCTTCCACCCTTTGTATTGCTGGTTCCAATCAAGTTCCGGCGTTAGCCACACGGCGAATGTCTCCGCAAAATCCTCGTCGGGATGATATTGCGCGTAATAATCCTCGAGGTGGCGTACAAAGTTCCGTGAATACGGCCGGAAGCGGTACGTATCGCCGTATTCGGCATGGGGTGAGCCAAAGACCTTTTGCCATTTTCGGCTTTTGCTTAATTTGTAGCCGTGATTGATGGTATGCCCTGTCTCGTGGTGCAGAAGCTTCATGCACCAGTTTTTAGTTTCGCCTTCGGCCTCAAGCATCATCTTTTTTTCTAATTTGATCAGAGCATCATCGGCCAAGTAAAAAGGGATGCCGATGGTGATTTCATCTTCGGGCGTCAACCATTCGTCGGCCAAGTAACAAGTAGGTTTAAAGCGAATGCCTTTGTCATCAAGTTCTTTATTGAGCTCGCTAATACAGCCTTCAAGCCAAGAGCCCGGAATTTTGACATCGAGATCGCAGATACGGGTCGAAAGAAGCATTTCTTCCGAAACGCTTGCGGGATTGATTTTCTTTTTTTGGAGCGCAGCGCTTGTCATTTCAATGAGGCCATGACTTATGTCTCGCACCGAGTGCTCTGCACGAGGTGAGCGTAGCGACATAAGTCATCTGGCCGAATTAACCCCGCCCGCCATTGATTTAGTGGCGGGCGGGGGATTAAGCAAATACAATTATAATATTTCAACAAAGGCGTTTTACCACTTCCCTGTTTTGCGCACATCGGCCTTGGGATATTTCTTGAGAATCTCTTCGGACTTCTTGATTTCTGATTCCGGAAGATGAAATTCCTCCAGTTGATTCCCCAAATATTTTTGATAACCCAGAAGGTCCAAAAGGCCGTGACCGCTGTAATTGCACAGAATCACTTTTTCTTTGCCTTCTTCTTTGGCCTTTAGGGCCTCGTCGATCACGCACGCCAGGGCATGCGAAGTTTCCGGCGCGCAAATCGTGCCTTCGGTTCGCGCCCACACGAGCGCCGATTCAAAGCATTTAAGCTGATCGTACGCGCGCGGCGACAATAATCCTTCGATAGCGGCCTGGCTCACCAAAGGGGCCATGCCATGATAGCGAAGACCGCCGGCATGAATAGGCGCCGGAATGAAATTGTGCCCGAGCGTGAGCATGGCCAGAAGCGGCGTCATGCCGGCCACATCGCCAAAGTCGTAGGCAAAAAGCCCGCGTGTCATTTTGGGCGCGGCCGATGATTCGACGGGGATAATGTCGATTTTAGCGCCGTGAATTTTGTCGTTCACAAAAGGAAACGCGAGGCCCGCGAAATTGCTTCCGCCGCCGGCGCACCCGATCACAATATCCACTTTTTTCTCGCCGGCGATTTCCAGTTGTTTTTTGGCTTCGAGGCCAATGATCGTTTGATGCAAAAGAACATGATTAAGAACGCTGCCTAAGGAATAACGGGTTTTTCCGCTTTGATCTGTGACCGCGGCTTCCACCGCTTCGCTGATGGCAATGCCAAGGCTTCCTGGTGTATCCGGCATTTTCGCGAGGATATCGCGACCGGCCTTTGTTTCATTGCTCGGGGAGGCCACGCAATCTGCGCCCCAGGTTTTCATCAATGTTTTTCGCATGGGCTTCTGGTCAAAGCTGATGCGGACCATAAACACTTTACATTCTAGTCCGATGAGCGCGCAGGAAAACGCGAGCGCGCTTCCCCATTGGCCGGCCCCGGTTTCGGTGGTCAACTTTTTAATGCCGAATTGTTTATTGTACCAGGCTTGAGCCACAGCGGTATTGGGCTTATGGCTTCCGGCCGGCGACACGCTTTCGTCTTTATAATAAATTCGCGCCGGCGTTTTCAAATACTCTTCAAGATATTTGGCCCGGCGTAAAGGCGACGGCCGCCATCGGTAAAGAATTTCTAAGATTTCTTCGGGGATATCAATCCATCGTTCTTGACTGACTTCCTGCTCGATCAAATTGTCCGGAAAAACGGGTTTGAGCATCTCGGGTTTCACCGGATTTCCGTCGGGCCCCAAAGGCGGCAACATCGGGGTAGGCAGATCCGCGGCTAAGTTATACCATTTTCTCGGAATATCTTTTTCGCTTAAGTTAATTTTGATTTCGCTCATTTGCGGTGTCTCCTTTTTAAAGATGATTCAAAAACGATGGCGTTATTTTACCGCGGATTGCGGTTTAAGGCAAGGCCATTAGCGATCCGGCAAGGGGACGTTCATTATAAACACACGGTCTGTTCTTGTTATGCGCAACAGGTTTTTTTAAAATGGGCACGCGCGCCCTCTGCTTCCGGATTGCGGGTTGTTCGCAAATTATTAAAGGTTTCGATGGAAAATTTTTTTGAATTCTTGACTTAGAAAACTGTTTTGTTATAATCAAAAGCTTAAAGGATCCCAAAAGGAGCTGTTATGAAAAATAATTATTCTTTTTTGAATGATGAGCTTGCGTTGCTGGAAATTCGAAAGCATAAATGGATCGAAAGCGAGCGATCGGGTCGAGAAATTGGATTTGCGACAGCCGCTGTTGAGTGGGTAAAGAAATACGGCGATGATTGGCTAAGATACCGGTTAGGTTTTTCAAAAAGAGAAAAATTTTTCTCGGAGAAACGAAATCAGCGTCGTTTTTCTTGCAGCTTTCCTATCTTATTTGAATCAAACAATATCCGATTTGTTTCCTGTGCAAACGATATCAATCTTGTTGCGATAAGCTGCGTGATTCCAAAAGATCTTATTGGTCAAGAGGCTCTTGAGACCTTTATTGATTTCTCAAACAAGAATCCAAAGGGTTTAAAGTCCGCCTTTAAATTTACCGCAAAGGTTCTTCGCGCCTCTCCTTTATCAAAAAAGAACTCGGGTAAACTTTACCATATCGTCCTATCCTTAAACGATTGCGTGAGAGACTATTTACGGGGTCACGCGGACGCGTTATTTTATTCCCCTGCATAAGGTTTGAGCGATTTACTTCGACAAGCGCCTATTCATCATTGTTGGACTAGAATTGTCCGGCGTGAGGACGGTGGTATTTATTGGTCTTTTCCTTATTAATGGAACAGTCAATAATATTCTCTCTATACGAGAAAGAAGACCTAATATTGACTTCCACCGTTCCTTTAATAAAGAGAAAGTCAATAATGCGAACTTTTAGACACAAGCAAACCGTATAACAAAAAAAGAAGTCCAAGTGCCAGTAATCCAATTTGCCGGGGATCAAAACCGGTAGCTAAACCCCATTCGGCCCATTCGCCTGCGATCGCAAAGAGAATGAAACCAAGCCCGAGCACCTTTAAGAATAAACCCTTTTTCGTCTTTTTCTTTAGGGTCTCTCGAGCTTTGTCCGCGCTTTGAACGGAAGCCTGCTGAGGCGCTTGCCCTACGGCTTTTGCGGATCCTTTTTGCAAGTAGAGCGCGCTCGCAAGTTCGGAAACGCCGATCGCAAAAAAACCGAATAGCGTCAGCCATAATCCGTAAACAATGTTGACCTTGAGCACCAATTTATCCATATCCGTAGACATCAGCTTATAAATCACCGCGCAGACGATGCCTACGGCGATCAGGCCAAGAAAAAATCGGATAATTTTTATATGTTTAAACACGCAGCCCGCGAGCGAGATTAACATGGCAATCAAGGGCACGCCCCACAAAAGGTAGCTTTTTTTGTCCGCATCCCGAATTTGCGGATTAAAAATTTTGATCACGCTGATCATAAAGCGTGATTCCTTGCTGTTAGCCAAAAGCGGCACGCGAAATCCGCTGATCGAATCAATCACTCCCTGGTCCTTGCCTGTTAAGATCTTGCTAAATCCTCCGACGGCCTGCGATTCCACGGTTATCCACGGCAAAAAAAAGCTGACGGTGATGACCATGACCAAAAATGTCGTTAATCTCTCTTGCGCGCCCATGTCTACCTTTCTCCATTGCGCCTCGCCATGGATTCCGTGGCGGAGCGAATTTCATTCTTTAAGAAAGAATCCATCGATACACCGGCATCGCGGTGATGGTTGTTCCGTCTCTCTTGATTTCTTCGTCGTGATCTTCCGTTAAAATCAACGCTTCTTTGAGTTTTAATTCTTTCATCGCGCAAATGAGCGCTTCGATCACGTCGTCTTTGTTTTGCTGTAATCCGTCGACCACATGAACCAATTGCGCGTGATCTGGGTCTTTTTGAACAAGAAAATCGATCTCTTGATCGTTCTTGGTACGGTAATAAAAAATCTGCGGACATTTTCTTCTGAGTTCGACAAAAACTAAATTTTTTAAAAAGACGGTTCTGTTTTTGGTAAACCCGGAGGCGATCACGTGCATAAAACCATTATCAATGCAATAGGCCTTTTTGTGCGCCACCAGCTGTTGTTTCACGGAATAAAAAAAACGCGGGACCGTGAACACGAGATAGCAGTCTTCGAGGAAGCTGATGTATTGCTTGACGGTCACGTCGCTTTTGAGGCGTAAAATCGTTTTTAGGCCATTATAAGAGAACGGCGTCGAGACATTGCTCAGCAAATACAGCCCCAGCTCCCGCAGAGCCTTGACTTCCTTTATATCATGGCGGGCCACAATATCCCGGTACAAAATGTCCTCATAAATCCTCTTTAAGAAAACCGGGTCTTGGTATTTATTGTATTCGGGAACGCCGCCTTTCTTAAGGTATTCTTGAAAATGTTTTTTGATCAGCGCCCGTTTTTGCGTGTCCAATAAATCATTCGCTTCTATCTTGACATCGCGAAACGCGAGATATTCTTTGAAGGAAAACGGAAAAAGTTCCAAAACAATGTTGCGTCCGGTCAGGCGCGTGCCGAGCTCTTTACTTAAGAGCGAGGCATTGGAACCGGTGATAAAAAATTTATAACCCCTATCCTGCATGCGCCGGACAAACGCCTCCCAATGGGGAACGTTTTGGATTTCGTCAAAGAAGAAAACTTTTTGGTCGCCGAAAAGCTCAATCAGGACTTCGTACAAATGATTAAAATCCTCTTTGCGGAAATCCAAAAGCCGTTCATCCTCAAAATTAAAATAGAATGCTTTGGAATCGTAATAATGCTTGATGGCTTGCGCCAGGAGCGTGGATTTTCCGACCCGCCTCATCCCGGAAATGATCACGGCATGGGGGGAGGAAATGTATTTCTCGAGCCACGCGAGGTCTTCCCTTTGTGTTCCTAGCTCAAAGGACTTTTGAATTTTTTGTTGCTCAAGCGCGATTTCTTTAAGAAGAAGTTTGTCCATTAATCCTGCCTCTTTTCTTGTTCATATTCACAATATGAACTGTACACCTTAGACCTCTTATTGTCAATAGGAACTTTAATGAGCCCCGCTTCTTGCTTTCGCAAGAAAGCAGCGGGGCGAATTAACCCCGCACCTTTCGACAGTTGATTCCAGTGGTTGAAAGGTGCGGGATAATGAGTCCTCCGCCCTTTTGGATTTGCTGCTGAGATAGCCTCTTATCCAAAAGGGCGGGGTAGAATGTATCGCAATATAGAAAGGCAAAAAGTGCGGGATGACTTCGCACCTATAGTTTACGGCATTCCGCAAGGGATGCCGTAAACTATGTGCTCATTCAAACGACCCTGACGGTTTTCGTAAGGGGAATCCTCTCTAGTCGCCCCCAGGAAACCCTCCAGCGCTTTTGTACTTAAGGATGCGGGGTGATTGCGACAATCACAATTTCTGAGCGCTGCGAGCCATAGAAGAAAAATATTCTATAGGCTGCGGAGGTGTCCTGCTCTGCGTAGGCCTCAAAGACTTTTTCTCCATGGGGACCTTTAATGGATGAAAATTCATGCGTCTGCAGACTGGGGTGGCGTGGGTTTTCCTGCAGAAACTTCAACGCCTTGGATACGGCTTTAAAGCATTTCGCAAGATGAGGGGATTCCTTGAGCTCTTTGAGGCTGTTTTTAGCGGTTGACGTAAAGCTCAAAAAGAATTTCATAAATTATCCAGGAAGGAGTCCAGATCATCTACGCGTTCAGTCTTCCCTTCCCGCGCTTCTTCAAGCCCTTTGCGGACCTTCTCGACAACCTCAGGGTTGCGGTAGACCCATGCCTCGCTGCTGGGAATAGATACGGCTGGTCTCAATAAAATATCTCCGTTTCTGCCAATAAAGATCTGATAGGATTCCACGTTCATCCGTTTGCCGATGGACTTGATCAGCTTACCGCCCAAGGTAATCCTGTGTTTTGAGTCCAGCGGTTTTGTATGATACGGGATAAATTCCTCGTGGATATCGATTGTTTCTTTCTTTGCTCCGTTATGCGGTTTGAGTGGTTTCATTTTTTCTCCCTTTTCGCTTAAAGTATATACTATTGGGGGAATGTTGTCAAGTGGGAAAGTGGGCTAATTTATATTTTCCGAGATCTTGACAAATTCAGGTCAGCGTTCCCGTTCATGTGTACAGAGTTATTGCAATGCAGCGCACATAATCCTCTAAATCTCCCCGGCATGTCCAGAGAGGTCTATTTTTAAACTTAGAGCATAACAGAAAGATTCTCTATTTAATGGCTATGGCCGAATATATGTGATATGCAAATAGTGCCAAAAATCGCATTAAATAAAAGCCATTATTGACTTTCTCTTTATTAAAGGAACGGTGGAAGTCAATATTAGGTCTTCTTTCTCGTATAGAGAGAATATTATTGACTGTTCCATTAATAAGGAAAAGACCAATAACTAGGAGAGGAATCGGATGGGTTTCTTGAATATCTCGTCTCATTCAGAGAGGGGAGACAGCGGAGAGATTAAAATATACATTTTACCGACGGGAGGAGGCCCCTTCTGTCCTAACCGTTGTAAACGTTAGGAGATAAAAATTCTCGGCGATCGTTGACCGTCGGGGATTTGTTGTAACTTATTGTGCTCCAATAAGTTAAATATCTGGCGACCCCTGCCCCGACGTTCGCATTCCATGCTCAGTCGGGGTCCCGACCGAGGATTTATCCGAGTGTCGGGACGGGATTTGGATGGTTTCGCTATCGCTCAACCACTCTTTCGCTGCGCTCAGTCGCCCGCTATCTTCGATATCGGGCTCTTCTCTCTGGGTTTTAAATAATTTGGGCCACCTTTTAGGTGGCCCAAATTATTTAGCGACCCTGACGGTTTTCGT
>JBDRMG010000023.1:0-5960 GCA_043812495.1 Candidatus Omnitrophota bacterium
CTTACAAATTAACAGTTTTTTTGGTCTTTGGAGCTTTTTTCTTATTTTGTCTCACTTAATGTTACAATCTTTCTCCAAGGCATAAGGCTTGTTTTTTTGTTGTATGCCCCGAGCAAAAATGTTACAATAGAAACACTTTCCGCAAGGGTTAGTGCGCGGAAAATGAATCAAGGTGAAATTGAGTGGACGTTGTTTCCAAAAGCACTCTTAGAGAAAAAATCCTTAATTTACTGAAAAGTCAAAAAGAGGAGGATAAACTAAGGAAAAGCAAGATCATTCAAGACAAGCTTTTTGCGGCACCTGAATTTCAGAAAGCACAGGTTGTCTTGTTTTATGCATCATTTAATGGAGAAGTGGATACGTTTGATATGATGAAGCAAGCAAAAAAAATCGGAAAACAAATAGCCCTACCAACAATCATAAAAGACCAAAAAAGAATCGTTCCTTCCTTCGTCGAGGACCTTGATGCAGAGTTGACGGACGGGCCTTACGGGATTAAGCAGCCCAAACAAGAATATCTCAGACCCGTTGATTGTCAAAAGATTGACCTGGTCCTTGTGCCGGGTGTTGCCTTTGACAAATACAATAACCGCCTGGGGCGCGGGGGCGGATACTACGATCGATTTCTTGAGGAGCTCTCTTGTGAAAAGCCCCGTTTTGGTCTTGCCTTTGATTTCCAAGTTTTAGATCGCTTGCCTCATCCTGAAGAACACGACCAAACTGTTTCGCGTGTTCTGACCAACTGATTCAAACCGTTTCTTCTTTCCACTTTCCAAAAGACGCTTTTTTCAGGTTGCCTTAAAGAGTTCCACCATTTAAGGAGGAAGCCCTATGTCTGACAATACCACAATTGCCATTATGGCCTTTGGTTTTCCGTTTTGTATCGTCTTTGGTTACTTTTTGAGCCGGTTCTTTGCGGATCGACGGCTCAAAGAAGCTCAGCACAAGACAAAAGAGCTCAGCGAAAATATCAAAAAAGAGATCGAAAGCCGTCGTAAAGAAGCCGATATCGCCGGCAAAGAGCTGATGATTAAGCTCAAGCAGGATTTTGAGAAGGAAACCAAAGACCGCCGCGAAGAGATCGCCGCGTCCGAAAAAAGAATCGTTCAAAAAGAGGAGAATCTCGAACGGCGCGCCGATCTTCTGGAGAAGAAAGAAAAAGACATTGAGGGAAGAATCAAGACCCTGCATGAGAGCGAAGAAAAGGTCAAAGGGAAAGATCAGGAACTGCTTAAGTTGATCGCCGAGGAAAAGCTGCGGTTGCAGAAAATGGCGTCTTTGACGCAGGAAGAAGCCAAGGCCCTTTTGCTCTCGCGGCTTGAGGAAGAAATCACGCATGAAAAAGCCACGATGATCAGAAAAATGGAAGATGAGATCAAAGAGACATCCGATAAAAAAGCCAAAGAAATTATTTCCACGGCCATTCAGCGCTGCGCGACCGATCACGCCGCTGAGACCACAATCAGTGTCGTGCCTTTGCCTAACGATGAAATGAAGGGACGCATCATCGGCCGCGAGGGACGTAATATTCGCGCCCTCGAAATGGCCACAGGCGTGGACATCATCATTGACGATACGCCAGAGGCGGTCACGATTTCCGGTTTTGATATGGTGCGCCGGGAAATCGCGCGCATTGCCCTTGAGAATTTGATTGCCGACGGACGCATCCATCCCGGACGCATTGAAGAGGTCGTTGAAAAGGCCAAGAAAGAAATTGAATCGCGCATCAAGGAAGAAGGAGAGCGCGCGGCCTTTGATTTAGGAATACACGGGATGCATCCGGAACTTCTTAAGCTCATCGGAAAACTGAAATTCAGAACAAGTTTCGGACAAAACGCCCTTCAGCACACCAAGGAAGTGGCCATGCTCATGGGCATTATGGCCACCCAATTGAAATTGGATGAGAAGATGGCCAGGCGTGCCGGACTTTTACATGATATCGGAAAAGTGGTTGGCCAGGAAACCGAAGGAACTCATGCCGTGATCGGTGCCAACTTGGCGCGCAAGTACGGCGAAATTCCCGAGGTGGTCAAAGCCATCGAAGCGCATCACGAAGAAGTTGAAACGAGCTCGGTTTACGGTGTTTTGGTTTGCGCGGCTGATGCAATCAGCGCCGCGCGGCCAGGCGCCCGCGCCGAAACGCTCGAAACCTATATCAAGAGACTCGAAGTCCTCGAGGGAATCGCCAATTCATTTAAGGGCGTTGATAAATCGTATGCCCTTCAGGCGGGCCGCGAGGTACGCATTATCGTGAATCCCGACAAAATCAACGACGACGAATCAGTCGTCATGGCGCGGGATATCCGCAAGAAGGTCGAGCAAGGCATGGAATATCCGGGCCAGATCAAAGTGATTGTGATTCGGGAAAAGCGCGCGGTGGAGTACGCGAAGTAAAAGTCACCAGGTCACCAGTCACAAGGTCACATGTGACTTTGTGACATGCGAACTTGTGACTTAAGGTTGCAGAAAGACTTCTTATGAATATTTTATGTATCGGTGATATTGTTGGGCGGCCGGGACGTGAGGCCATTAAGAAATTGCTGCCGGAGCTCATCAAAGAACTTACCCTTGATTTGGTTGTGGCCAACGCGGAAAATTCCGCGGGCGGCTCCGGAATTACACCCCGCATCGCCGATGAACTTTTTGCCATCGGCTGTGATGTCCTGACGCTCGGCGACCATGCCTGGGATCGGCCGGAATTATCGGATTACTTAAAAGAAAATGACCGTATTATCCGTCCGGCCAACTTCCCCGAAGACACAACGCCGGGTCACGGATGGTGTATGGCCCAAACACGCCAGGGTCAAAAGGTCGGCATAATAAATCTTTTAGGCCGCGTTTTTATACGGTATAATGTCAATTGTCCGTTTAGGGCTTTAGAAAAAATCACCAAAGAATTAAAACAAACAACGCCGATTCTGATTGCGGATTTCCATGCAGAGGCCACGAGCGAGAAAATCGCCCTGGGACATTTCATCGACGGACAGATTTCGGCTTTGGTCGGAAGCCATACCCATGTGGCCACAGCCGACGAAAAGATTCTCCCCAAGGGTACGGCCTACATCACGGATTTAGGCATGACAGGCCCGCATGATTCGGTGATCGGGCAGAACAAAGAACAAATCATTAAACGATTTATTACCTGCATGCCGTCTCGCTTTGAGGTGGCAACCGACGATGTTCAGTTGAACGGTGTGATTATAGAGATTGACGAGAAAACGGGGAAAGCCAAAACGATTTCACGTATTCAAAGGTCCATTGAGGGCGCAAATTACGGAAAACCATCCTGACAGCAGACAGGAAATGAACGTAATTTGTGTGCCCGAAATGGACCCCCCACCACTTTTTAGAGACAACCATGGAATCAAAAGTGGTGGGGATACAAGGGAAAAACGTTTTATTTAACAACAACGCCTTATTGCTAAAAGTGGTGGGGAGCTGAATTCGCGCAGTGACTTATGTCGCCCACTAACAAAGCATGAACGGACTCCATAAGTCACGCACTCATTCAAAAAGGAGATTATTATGAACGCTTGGGATGGGATGAACCGAAGAAAATTTCCGCGCGCCAATTATCCTTGTCTTGTGATTATCCGCCATTCGCACGCAGGCCCCGAGGCCTTGCTGACGCATACGGAAAATATCGGTATCGGAGGCGTGTGTGTTATCTTGAAAAGAAATTTAAAACTTTTTATGCCGGTTGAGCTCGAAATTGATTTGTTGGATACGACCACGCACATCAAATGCGAAGGTAAGGTTGTCTGGTCCGTGAAACGCAGCAGTGCCGAAGAAAAGAAGCCGTCTTTTTATGATACGGGAATCGAATTCGGCGATATCCCCGAAGTGGATGAAGAGCGTGTTCAGGATGTCGTTGATCGCCTCATGAAGCAAGAAAAAAAATCAGATCAAGACTAACGTCCATGAAACCAACGCAGCCGTGCGCGTTCACGCGAAGAACGAAAATATTATTCTCCTCTTTTCCCCTGCCCAGATGCAATAGAATGGACACCCGCAAGCCTATTCTGAACTTCAGGAACTCGACCTATGATTAGGACAAGATTTGCGCCTAGCCCTACGGGATATCTTCATATCGGCGGGGCGCGAACAGCGCTTTTTAGCTGGATGTATGCGCGCTCGCAGAGTGGTCAATTTGTTCTGCGCATCGAGGACACAGACTTAGCCCGTTCCCAAAAAGAATATTTGGACGATATCCTTGAGAGCATGACATGGCTGGGACTTTCGTGGGATGAGCTTTATCATCAAAGCGAGCGTTTTGATATTTACAAAGAACATG
Organism: Candidatus Omnitrophota bacterium; assembly: GCA_043812495.1. Lineage (GTDB taxonomy): Bacteria > Omnitrophota > Gorgyraeia > Zapsychrales > JBDRMG01 > JBDRMG01. The sequence goes on from JBDRMG010000023.1 coordinate 4,295, forward strand.
CCCAGAAATTGCTGAAGGAGGATAAGGCCTATCAGGAAGGCGAGGCGATCCTTCTGAAGATATCCGGCAATCCCGCTACCGGCGGGATTGCCGAGACCTCGTCATCCGCCGGTCTTAGAGTCATCAAAAAAGCGGATGACGGGCCCCAGCATATTGTCAAATTCTTTGATCTAATTCACGGAGAGATTCACTTTGACACGGCCACGCTCAAAGATGAGGTCTTAATTAAATCCGACGGCTCTCCCACCTATAGCTTTGCCTGTGTTGTCGATGATGCTCTTATGGACATTTCCCACGTGATCCGCGGCGACGATCACATCTCTAATACCCCAAAACAGATTATGATGTATGAGGCATTAGGTTTTAAAATTCCAAAGTTTGCCCATCTTCCCTTGATTATGGGCGATGACGGCGGCAGGCTTTCCAAGCGAACCGGAGCGGTTGCCCTAACAGATTATCGGGCGATGGGTTTTGTGTCCAAGGCCGTTGTGAATTATCTTATGCTTTTAGGATGGTCGCCCGGCAACAACCAAGAAATCATTGAGCTATCTTCGGCCGTCAAAAAATTTTCCATCAAAAAACTTAATAAAGCCAAGGCAGCCTTTTCTTTAGACAAATTAAAATGGGTCAACGCCCAGCATATCAAACAAATGGCAGCTCAAGACCTAACGGATCTTTTGATTCCATTCTTAAAAGAGAAAAACTATATCGGCGATGATTTTGATAGAAAAAGGCTGGAAAGTATTGTAAAATTGTTTCAGTCGAGAATGGATACGCTTTTGGATTTCCTCGAAAGGGCTGATTTTGCCTTTGTCGATGATTATGCCGTTAACCAAGAGGCCAAGGCAAAATATCTTTCGCAAGATCGATCTCAAGAGTTTGCTTTGCTATCCAAGAGGCTAAAAGACCTTAAGGAATTTAATGGGGCGTCAACGGAAAGAGCGTTTCGCGAGCTCGTCGAGGAACTAAATCTTCAGGCCGCGGAGCTTGTGCATCCTGTGCGCGTGGCTCTCTGTGGCAAAGATGTGGGGCCGGGCCTGTTTGAAACCATGGCGATTATCGGCAAAGAAAAAACCATTGAACGCTTAAATAAAGCTTTTTAATTAAGGAGATAGTAAAATTTTAATTTGCTATGCCCCTCGTCCGCTACAACCGTTGGCGGACTCGGGGTCAATTCGCCCGCCACTGATTCAATGGCGGGCTCATCGAAGAGAAAGGGGATTCATTGAAACCTCAAGCAGTTATTATAATCCTTTTGCTGATCACCGGAGGCTTTGTTTTATCTGGCTGTGAGACGATGAAAGGTCTTAAACAGGATATCAAGAATACCTGGAACAATGCGTCCACGGCAAGTGATAAATTCCAAGAAAAGTGGTGGTAATCGTTTAAGCTGATCGATTATTTCTTGCGTTCATTGCTGATTCGTCCATTATTGACTTTTTCTTTATTAAAGGAACGGTGGAAGTCAATATAAGGTCTTCTTTCTCGTATAGAGAAAATATTATTGACTGTTCCATTAATAAGGACAGGACTTTGTTAATTTTTGAGCCGTTCTTTAAACCTTTGTGATTTAATCTTGAGGATTTCAGCCGCTTTAGGGTTCTTTGATAACAAGCAAGTAGAGTCGATGATGATAAGAGACGCGACAGCTTCTTTACATTGTCCG
>JBDRMG010000024.1:0-40198 GCA_043812495.1 Candidatus Omnitrophota bacterium
TGTGTCGACTGTGGGAATTACCGAAGAAGTGATTAAGCGATATGTAGCTCGCCAGGGGAAAGAAGATACTGGTCAAGCGGAGCTTGAATTATAAGTTAAATAAAGTACCACGGCTGTAAAGCCGTGGGTATCTATTTTCGGTCATGCACTTATGTCAGCCCCGCCCGCCACTGAATCAATGGCGGGCGGGGCATCCATAAGCGCAGACCTCATTAAAAGAAATAATTAAGTCCGCATGAAAAGAATCAAGGATGTCCTGCTGATCCTGATCATTGCCGCTGGCAGCATTTGGGCCTATAATTTTTTTCAGCAGTACGTGCATGAGAAAAAAATCCTAGAGCAGGTGATTGAGCGCTTCCGGGCGGATTCTCGCATCGCGGAAGTTTTGGTGACGGGCGTTCAGTTCGACGAACAAACAAGAAAAACATTCACCACGATCAAGTTCTTGGAATATGATGTCGCCGGGAATCCTCTAGAACCCAAATATTTTAAATTCTCCGGCAATATCATTCAGTTTCAGTCGTTGGTGATCCGTTTTGAAGATGAATATGTCCGCTGGGGCGATCGGCTTAAGGGAAAAAGCATTACTCTTTTCTGGAAAGTTTTTATGTTGGATGGCGCGAATACACAGGAATTCGAAGTTGCGAAGATGAACGAAATTCCCCGCGGCTATAAAGTTCCAGATTTGACGGAACCTTTTGAGAAGACCTTATGGGAGAATTTTTGGTCCTACGCCCTCAATGCGAAGAAACGCAAAGAATTCGGCATCAAAAATGCCCAGATTGAAGCCCCGGGAACCATGTTTATCCCCGGCCATCTCTATACCATTAAAATTGAACATGACGGCGGCATGCGGATTGATGAAACGGTTCTGCCGCAAATCCTCAAAGGCGAACACATCCCTAAAGAATAGGAGCACAAGCGATGGGTGAGAAGGGTTTTTCTTTGAACATCAACACCATGATGGAATTCCCGAAAGAAGGGATTTTCAGCAAGGTTTTAGCGAAATCCGAAACCTATAACTTTACCCTGATGTGTTTGGCTAAGGGCAGCGAAATTGACACGCATACCTCAACGAAGAACGGAGGTATTCAAGTTCTCAAAGGACAGGGCACCTTTACCCTGAGCGGAGAGGATATTCCTATGGAGCCCGGCGTGTTTATCTTCATGCCCGCGGATGCCCCGCATTCTCTCAAAGCCGACGAAGATTTAGCCATCTTGCTGTGTCTTGCAAAATAAAGGCCATTGATTGATAACCCAGCGACCCGCCATTAAATTAATGGCGGGTCGCCCTTTTTGCGATGCAAAAATATCATCTATTGACTTTCTCTTCATTAAAGGAACGGTGGAAGTCAATATTAGGTCTTCTTTCTCGGATAGAGAGAATATTATTGACTGTTCCATTAATAAGGAAAAGACCAATAAAACCGCATGTTCATGAGAGATTGGTTTAAAAAAACTTTATAGTCGCAATGTGAATAAAAACAAAGAAAGCATTCTACCCCGCTTCCCCTCATTTTGAAATAAATTCTTGAGTGTATGATAAATCACGTTTGATATGGTAAAATGATTGTAAGTTTTCAAAGGTCAGAGGTACATTTTTGCATGAGTGTTCAATTTTTTAAAGCAATTACGATCCCTCCTCCTAAGGACAATATTTACTGCAGACTTGGGCATGCAAAGGGTTTGACGCAAGTGAGCGCCGAACAAAAGGAGAAGATCGAAACATATTTATCAGAAGCCGTTAATTTGATTGAGCTTAAAGGCGCAGCACTGCGATTACCCATCGAAATTATGCAAGATCCGGTCATCAAGTTGTCTCAAGAGATAAATCTGAAGAGTCATTCCTTAATTGAATTTCTTAAAGAAAGCAAAGAAGTCCTTTTGATGGGGGCCACAGCGGGTACGCGTATCGGGGAGGCCATCAGGGAAAATTCTTCCGGCAAAGATGTGACCCGCGCTGTCGTCTTCGATGCGACCGCAAGCGAAATGGTGGACGAAGCCTTAAGCTGGATCATGAATTATATGGATCGCGGACTTCGCCGAGAAAATAAGCATCTTACCAAGAAACGTTTTTCCGCAGGTTACGGCGATTTCTCTTTAGAAAACCAGAAAATTATGTATGATACATTAAGGCTCGCTCAATTGGGGGTGCAGTTGACAGACAAGAATATCCTTATTCCGGAGAAATCCGTGACCGCTGTCGCGGGCATCAACGTTGTTTGTGCTTTGCCGTAAGACAAAGAAATTATGAAGAACATAGACAATCTGCTTAAAAAACGAGTCATCATCCTGGACGGAGCCGCGGGAACAGAGCTCCAGAAAAAAGGTCTTCCTCAAGGAATGTGCCCGGAGATTTGGTGTCTGGAGAATCCTGAGGCCATTTGTAACGTACATTCCGATTATGTCCGGGCAGGGGCCGATATTATTTATACCTGCACGTTTGGAGCTAACCGTGAAAAGTTATCTCTTTACGGTTCTCATAACGTCAAGAAAATTAACGCAAAACTCGCTTCTTTAGCGCGCAAGGCAGCCGGAAAAAATACTCTGGTTGCCGGAGATATCGGTCCGACAGGAAAATTTGTGGAGCCGTTCGGGCCTCTGGGTTTTGAGGATGCCGTTAAGATTTTTAAAGAACAAGTTCAGGGTCTTTTGGAGGGCGGCGTCGATCTTTTTGTCATTGAAACCATGATGGATATCCAGGAAGCTCGCGCAGCTTTGATCGCCGTTAAAGAGTTAACCGATCGATTTACCATGGTAACCATGACCTATGAAAAAAGCGGTCGGACGTTAAACGGAACAGATCCTTTGACGGCGCTCATTACCCTGCAGAGCCTTGGGGCCGATGCCGTGGGATGCAATTGTTCTTTGGGTCCGTCGATGATGACCGATCTGATCAAGGCCATGAAACCTTATGCCACGGTTCCTTTAGTGGCCAAGCCAAATGCCGGCGTTCCCAAGCTGATCAAAGGGCAAACGCTATTTGACATGCAGCCCGAAGAATTCGCTTCTTATGCGAAGATATTTGTTGCGCAAGGAGCCAATATGCTCGGCGGGTGCTGCGGAACGACGCCGAAGCATATTGCCGTCCTTCGTAAAAAGACCTTAAATCTTCGGGGGATTCTGCCAAAGCGAAAATCCATAAGCGCCGTCAGCTCTGCGCGCTCAAACGTTATCCTCGAAGGCCAAAGACCTTTGGCCGTTGTCGGCGAATGCATTAACCCGACAGGCAAGAAAACACTTCAAGCCGAACTGCGCGAAGAAAAATTATCCTTTGTGCGTCAACTGGCCAAAGAGCAAGAGAGCAAAGGCGCGGATCTTTTGGATGTCAATGTCGCCGCCCTCGGCGTCAACGAGACCAAATGCATGCGCAAGGTGATCGACGCTTTATCAATTGCCAGCGACCTGCCCTTGGCGATTGATTCGCCAAGAGTAGAAACCATCGAAGCGGCTTTGCGCCTTTATCCGGGACGCGCCCTGATCAATTCCATTTCCGGAGAGAAATCAAAATGCGAAAAGCTTCTAAGGGTCGCGGCCCAATACGGCGCGATGTTTATTCTTCTTCCTCTGGATCAAAAGAATATTCCCGAAACATTTGAGAAACGAAAGACGATCATTGAACGAATTTTTAAAAGAGCGCAAAAGTTCGGTTTTACAAAAAGCGATATTATCGTTGATGGTCTTGTCATGACTATCGCCTCGCATCCCAAGGGATGCGAAGAAACATTAAAGACCATTGCCTGGTGCGCACAAGACTTCCAAATCAATAGCATCATTGGTCTTTCCAATATCTCTTTTGGCATGCCCAAGCGTCAATGGATCAACGCGAGTTTTCTCGCGATGGCCCAATCGTGCGGATTAACCATGGCGATCGCCAATCCCTTAGATAGCGAAATCATGAATATCAAGCGGGGTATTGATGTCTTAACCGGACAAGACGCTCATGCGTCTTGTTATCTGGCACATTTTGGAGGAGTCGTCACTTCCTCAGAGTCGACGCTGCGCCATATGTCTCCTAAGGAAAAGATTTTCAACGCAATCTTAGAAGGCAATAAGGAAGATATCCAAAGCGCCATTGATGAGGCCTTGGCCGCGCACATCAATGCCGAAGCGCTTATTCATGAAATCATGATCCCGGCGATCAACAGAGTCGGCGATCTTTTTGATAAGAAGAAATATTTCTTACCTCAGCTGATTGCAAGCGCCGAAACCATGAAAATCGGATACGCGCATCTTGAGCCCCATATTAAAAAAGGTGATTTGAGCAATGCCAAGAAAACCGTTGTGATTCCGGCCACCGTCAAAGACGATATCCATGATATCGGCAAGAATATCGTGGCCTTGATGCTTAAGAATCATGGTTTTTCCATTATTGATTTAGGCAAGGATGTTTCGGCTGCGAAAATTATTCATGAAATCAAACGCCATCAGGCGCCCATTGTGGGTCTTTCCGCCTTGATGACAACGACGATGGTGAACATGAAAGACGTGATTGAGAAGGCCCGCAAGGAAAATCTTGATTGCCGATTTGTCATCGGCGGCGCGGTTGTGACCAAATCCTATGCCCAGTCCTTAGGGGCTGAGTATGCCCATGACGGGGTCGAAGCCGTACGTGTCTTAAAAAAATTGAGCGAGTAGAGCGAGGAAAAAAAGATGATGCTTAGGGCGATCTATAAGGAATTGAGACATCACGCGCCGTTTACCTTCTTCGGGGCCTTAACGGGTATTCTCTTTATGATCCTTTTTAGGAATATACCCGAACAGATTTCTTTTAAACTGTTTTATACCTTTCATCCCGCCCATGTCGTTTTAAGCGCCCTGGTGACGACATCGATGTATTCTTTTTACAAATGTGATGGGATCGGACGAAAATGCAATCTGTGGTTTCTTCTCGCCATCGGTTACGTGGGCTCAATCGGCATTGCGACATTCAGCGATTCCCTGATTCCCTATTGGGGCGAAATACTTTTGAAAATGCATCATAGCGAACCGCATATCGGATTTATCGAAATGTGGTGGTTGGTCAATCCGGCGGCCATGATAGGGATCGCCATAGCCTACTTTAAGCCGTCGACGAAATTTCCTCACGCCGGACATGTTCTTTTAAGTACGTGGGCGTCCTTGTTTCATATCATGATGGCCGGACATATGCATTTGAGTTGGTATTCTTATTTGGCTGTTTTTGCTTTTCTGTTTGTCGCTGTTTGGCTGCCTTGCTGCATCAGCGATATTGTTTTTCCTCTGTTATTTGTCAAAGAAAAAGGACACAAAAATTCATGTTCATGCCATTGAGACGATTAAAATATAACCCACTGTGCCTATTGGTCTGCGCTGCGGTGTGCCTCCTGTTTTTTGTTTCCCATAGTCAGGCCCAGGAAGAGGTGCCTCTTCAAGAAAAAGAAGGCTTTATTTGCACAGCCTATATCAGCGGTATCGGTTGCGGAAATTGTGCCGTCACCGACCCTGTTGTTTTTACTCAATGGACGCAGAAGTATCCCAACCTTGTCATTCTGGAATATGAGATTTACAAGTCTCGCGAAGATAACAAAGACACCAAAGACGCTTATTTCTTTTCTTATCTGCCGATGAAACGTTCCGGCGTCCCCTTTTTCGTTATCGACAAAAAAAGAAATTTTGTGGGAAAAATTAAGGTTCTGGAAGCCGAGGCTGACTTAAGAGCTCTAGAAGCTAACCCTTGTCCTTTGGTACTGGGTGCGGCTTCAGATTTTGAACAATTGGATTTGACGACCCTGCCGGGAAAGGTCAATATCTGGACGAAGAACCGGGTGCTTGTCTCCGGGAAAAAAGCGGATCCCCAAATTCTAAAGAAAGTCCTTATCGAAGAGGATATCTCCAAGGCTTTAAAAAACGTGCATTTCAAGAAAATCCATCCGGAGACTATGCCGATTTCCAACGGTCAAATCGGCTTTCAATACGCGGTGCAAATCGGTGATTGGCGCCTGCAGTGGAATGGCGAACCGCTCAAAGTTTCATCGAGCGGATTCGTGCTCTCCGATCACGCCATGAGCGGAATCTTAATTGTTGTCATTCTTTTGCTTATTGCGTTTTTCTTTTTTAGAATCCAGAAGACAAAAAAGGGCTTCTCGATTCACTTTAGGATGGAGCGTAAGAGAAAAGAGCTCATGATTACTCTGGCGGCCCTGGTCGGACTTATCGTTGTTTTTGCGATGGCAAGAAGCGTCTCTCCAAAGGCCCTTGAGCAGGCCGGATACAATATGCCCCTGCCTATTTTTACGTTTTTGATCGCTCTTGTCGACGGATTTAATCCCTGCAATATGTTTGTGCTGACGTGCCTGCTGGCCTTGCTGATCTCCACGTCAGATGCCAAAAAAAGACTCTTTGCGGTTGCCTTAAGCTTTGTGTTTGTCGTATTCATTATTTATTTTCTTTTTATGGCGGCCTGGCTTAACGTCTTTAAATATTTTAGTTTTGTCACACCTTTGCGGATAGCGATTGCCCTGATTGCCATTGTTGCCGGTCTCATCAATTGCAAAGAACTTTTGTTTTTTAGAAAAGGGATTTCCCTGATGATTCAGGAAGAACATAAAGAGCCCTTGATGGATAAAATGCGGGGAATGAAGGAAATTATCCGCACAGGCTCGTTTCCTGTTTTGATTTCTTCGTCGATTGGCTTAGCGGCTTTTTCGTCTTTGATTGAATTGCCCTGCACGGCAGGGTTTCCCATCATTTATACCGGGATTCTGTCGGGCCGATTTCTGAAAAGCACGTTCGCCTATTACAGCTATCTTTTTCTTTATAATTTTGTTTATGTCATCCCCCTCTTGGTGATCATCACCATTTTTATTTATACATTCAAAGCCAAGGCGATTTCAAAAGAACAGATTCAGATGATCAAATTTATCGGTGGCTTCATCATGATTCTATTGGGGATTGTTTTGCTGGTGAATCCCGGTTTGATCGGCTTGGGCGCAAGTTAACGTACGTAGACTTCGGAGAACGAAATGGCACAGAAGATTCTAGTTGTGGATGACGAAGAACACATTGTCAAGGTCGTGGCCAACCGCCTGAAGGCGAGCGGGTACGACGTAATTACGGCTGCCGATGGCTTAAGCGCGCTATCTTCGGCACGGGAGCAGAAACCGGATTTGATTATTCTGGATATTATGCTTCCGAAGATGGATGGATATAAAGTCTGCCGTATGCTCAAATTTGACGAGAACTATAAGCACATTCCGATTATTATTTTTACGGCACGCATCCAGGACAGCGATGAGAAAACCGGCTATGAAGTCGGCGCTGATGCGTATCTCACAAAACCCTTTGAGTCGCAAGTGTTACTTGCTAAAATTGAAGAGTTGTTAAGGAAATAAACAATCAGATAGCGGGAATAAGGGAACGATGAACAAAGAAGGACAGCACGAACAGAATATTATTGATCTTCTCCTCAAGGAAGGCCTGGTCACGCAGGAAAAGGTCGACAAAGCCAAAGAAGAGACCAAACGAACGGGCTTAAGCATCGAAAAAGCCCTGGAAAAGCTCGGTTTTATTACGTCGGAAAATATCGTAAAGGTTCAAGCCACAGCCCAAGGCTTGCCCTACATGGACCTTAGCGATTATGTGATTGACGCCGATCTGACCAAGCTCATTCCGATCAATATTGCCAAGAAATACAATGCCGTTCCGCTTTTTAAGATCGGCAGCACCATTACCGTCGGCATGCTCAATCCCCAGGATATCATGGCCCTGGATCAAATCCGCCACGCCACGCACATGGAAATGATTGAGGCGGTCATGGTCTCAAAAGAAGGAATTCAGAAAGTTATCGATTCTTATTATGGAGTCAGCGGAACCATTGAGGAAGTTGTCAAGTCGATCGATAATGAGAAAATCAGCGAAGCGGAACGCAAAGGATTAATTGAAGTTGCTGAAGAAGCCCCCATTATTAAGCTGGTGAATATTATTATCGCGCAGGCCGCCAAAGACAGAGCGTCCGATATCCACATTGAACCCGAAGCGGATAATTTAAGAATACGTTTTCGCATTGACGGCCTTCTTCATGAAATGACAGTCTTGCCTAAAAAATTACAGAATGCCGTCATTTCGCGCGTCAAAGTCTTATCCAGAATGGATATTGCGGAAAACAGAGTCCCCCAAGACGGACGCATCCAAATCCAATTAGAAGACAAAAGTTTAGACATTCGCGTTTCAACATTCCCAACAGTTCACGGGGAAAATGTCGTAATGAGGCTGCTCGATAAAACGTCCGTTCTTTTGGGATTAAAAGAAATTGGTTTTCAAGACAAAGAACTCACTATTTTTAACGAACTCATCCGACGTCCTAACGGAATCGTTTTTGTAACAGGTCCCACGGGAAGCGGCAAGACCACGACGCTTTATTCGGCCATTACAAGCATAAATTCCATGGAGAAAAACATTATCACGATCGAAGACCCGGTGGAATATGAACTGCCTTTGATCCGGCAGACTCAGGTCAACCCCAAGGCCGGTATTACGTTTGCTAATGGTCTGCGCAGTATCCTGCGTCAGGATCCGGATATCATTATGGTCGGAGAGATCCGCGATAAAGATACCGTTGAAATCGCTATTCAGGCGGCTCTCACAGGCCATTTGGTTTTCTCGACACTGCATACCAACGACGCCCCTTCGGCCCTGACAAGGCTCATCGATATGGGCGTTGAGCCTTTTCTAATCTCGAGCTCAACCATCGGGATTATCGCGCAGCGATTGGTCAGACTGATTTGCGATAAATGTAAAGAGGTTTATGAGCCCACTAAAGAGGCCTTGAAAGATCTTGGTTTTGACAAGCAAACCAAATTTTACCGCGGAAAAGGTTGCCGCAAGTGCAAAGAAACGGGTTTTGTAGGCCGGACCTCGATTGTGGAATTACTCGTTATCACCGAAGACATGAGAAGAATGATTGATGAGAAAAGCTCAGCCGAGGACATTAAGAAAAAAGCCATCAAGGCCGGCATGACGACACTGCGCGAAAACGGACTTAAAAAAGCACAGGAAGGCTTGACCACGCTCGATGAAGTTTTGCGGGTGACAGAGGTGGAGCTGTGATTGAGGTTACTAAGGTTACAAAAGTTACTAAGGTTACTAAGGGTTGCACATGCGGGCGTACGAAAATCTTAAATTTTATCAGAATATTTGTGAAATTCGAAGACTAATTATCAAAACAACCAATCCTTTAAGAAAATCACACCTGAGACTTGTTGGTCAGATGGCCGATGCGGCAAGAAGCGCAAAACAGAATATTCGAGAGGGCTACGCGAAGGACAGCGCCGGACAATTCGCGAATTCGATAAAAATCAGCAGAGGATCCTTAGAAGAACTCCGGGGCGATGTGGATGATTGCCTGGAAGACGGATTAATAGGAGAAAATATTCATAAGCAATTAAGCCATCTATTCGAAATGACTTTTATCCAGATTGATCGATATTTGGATTCTCTTTATCGATTAGACAAAGAAGGAAAATGGAAAACCCGCTTTAAAAGATAGGCCAACTCATAAAATGATTAACTTTTGTAACCTTTGTAACTGTAGTAACATTAGTAACCAATATTACTTAAGATTTTTCAAATGACAACATACCACTACAAAGCCAGAGACAAATTCGGAAAACTCATTTCAGGAGCTATGGGTGCTGACTCCGAAAAGGCCGTGGCCACAAAGCTCGAACAAATGGAATATCTTCCGATTACGATTCAAGCCGCCAAGGGCGCGCCGCAAATCGGCAAATTCTTTGACCGCTTCAAAGGCATCAAATTCTCAGATTTAAACATTTTTACTCGCGAGCTTTTTGTCCTGCAAAGAGCGGGTCTTGCGCTTTTGAGCAGCCTGCGCGCTTTACAGGAACAGGCCCCTAATCCAATCTTTAAAAATGTCCTAGGTCAGGTGATAAGGGATATTGAAGCCGGTTCCACCTTATCCGATGCCCTGGCACGGCATCCGCGTATCTTTAATTCCCTCTATGTGAGCATGGTCAAATCAGGAGAAGTCTCCGGACGGTTGGATGAGACCTTGGACCGGTTAGCGACATTGGGCGAGCATGATGAACAAATTCGCATGCGTATTCAGGCCGCCATGATGTATCCGTCGATTGTGGTGGTGGGGCTGATCGTTGGTTTTTTAATTCTGGTCACAATGGTTATTCCGCGTTTTGCGAATGTGTATAGCCGGTTCGATTCGGCCTTGCCGCTTCCAACGCAATTTCTCATCGGCGTCAATTATGTGATTACGCATTTCTGGTGGATGATTATTCTTGTCATTTGCGGCTTAATTGTCTTATGGCAGCAATTTGTCAAGACATCGAATGGGATGCTATGGCGTGATTCTCTTCGGCTGAAAGTTCCTGTGTTTGGTCCGCTTGTTTTTAAGATGATTATGTCAAGATTTTGCCGAGCTACAGGCATTTTGATGCGCAGTGGCGTTCCCATTTTGCAGATTTTGGAACTTGTTTCTGATGGCGTGGGCAACATTGTTATTTCCAGGGCAATCCAAAAAATAAAAGAAAGTGTTAAAGAAGGCAAAGGCATGTCAGCGCCTATGAAAGACAGCGGCTTATTCCCGCCGATTGTGGTCCAGATGGTCTCCGCAGGGGAGAGCACCGGAAAAGTAGATGAATTGCTCTTGCATGCCTCGGATTATTTTGATTTGCAGATTGACCACACGATCAGAAATCTTGTTTCTCTCGTTGAACCGATCTTGATTGTCATCTTAGGGCTTGTTGTTTTGGTCATGGCCCTGGGCATCTTCTTACCCATGTGGAATCTGATGCATTTGTTTAAGAGATAAAAATACTTTTTATTGTAATTGTCAAAGAAATTTCACCAGAGTATAATGATAACAAAGTGAAATTATTGAGAACTCAAAAACATTTAAAAAGGAGGGAAGGTATGGATTGGTCAAAGAAAGGTTTCACGTTGATTGAGTTGATCATGGTTATCGTTGTTTTAGGCATCTTAGCGGCTGTGGCTATTCCGAGATTCTTTGATCTACAGAATGATGCGAATGATGCGGCTGAACAAGGTGTCATAGGAGGCGTGAGGGCCGGTATTGCGACCGAGCACGCCAATACGCTCGCCGGCGGAGGAACGGGTTATACAGCAACTTTAGATGCTGCTGCCAGTGCAGCGTGCTCTACGGCTAATCCTTGTTTTGGCACGGTATTAGATCAAGGTGGCATTACGGGTGGAGGTTGGACGAAAACCGGTGCTACGGCCTATACGCATACGGGCACTAATACTAGTACGTATACTTATACTCCAGCCAATGGATCATTTTTGTGTACATTAAATTGTCCGTAATTCAGATAATGCTTCTTTGATTTGTTAGCCATTTGAGTTTGTTTTTAATATTTCGGCCCTTGACATCTTTGATGTCAAGGGCCGATTTCATGTCCGTTACCTGCTATTCCTTCCCTTGCCTTGATTTTTATAATCAATACTAAAACAAGTATTCATTCAATGCTATAATACATTTATTCATGGATATGAAATTTGTGAATTTTAAAGAAAAGAAAGGCATTACCCTCGTCGCCTCGGTTATGCTCCTTGTTTTTGCCTCCATAGCGGTTCTGGGCGTGACTACCTTTATTGTCCAGAGACTTGCGTTGGATGAAGTCAAGCTCATCCAAGCCAAAACCATTTACCTTGCGCAGGCAGGGCTGAACCAGGCGATTTATGATTACCGCATAAACGGTTTTATCAAATATGGCCAGATCTATATTGACGCCAATCATTTTTTTGTCTTAGGCGGATCCTCAGCAGGCGGATCCACAGCCGATTCCCTGATGGTTGATACGTCGCGGATGAACTTCAGTTCCAACAGAAGAGACCTGGACGATATCCTGATTCGAAACGCAAACGCCCTGCCCATCACCATTGACCGTATGATTATTACGTGGAGCGACTTTGTTCCTCCGGCAAGCCGATTGCAAAGAATCCGCATAGGAAATTCATGGGTCTGGAGCGGTAATCTCGCCTCGCCGGCTGATGCGAATATATCCAATTTTTCCTTAACGGCTCCAACGGTTTATCCCATCAAACTAAGATTTGATAATACAACCGGAATGAATGACCCGAACAATATTATTACGATACGATTTATCATGACCGACGGATCAACCAAGGATGTGATCGTCTGGCCGCCTCCGCCCTCAGGCAGTAATTTTACCTTAACCATCAAATCCATGGGTCGCACAGAGCTTTCAAAGATATTTCGTACCATCGAGGCGCAATATAACATTTCAACCGGAATCATAACCGATTATCATGAGATTATCGATGAAATTTATCCGTAACATTCGACCACAAAAGGAATTTCTCCTTCAGAGAGCCGCCTTTACCTTAATTGAACTTTTAATCACCATTGTTGTCGTTGGCATTATCTCTATTCCTTTATCTGTGTCGTTATTTCAGCAAGTCGAAGGCACATTTCGTTCCCAGGATTACACGATGGCCATCAATCTGGCGCGCTATGAAATGGAAATAGTCAATAATATGGATTGGGATAATATTCTCAGCGCGAATTACCTGAATTATCTCGGAACCAGTTATAATTTGGCCAGAAGAGTTCGAATGATCACCCCACCGGGTGTCGAGGGACTTAAGCAAGTGAGTATTCAGGTGCGCCGGGCCGGCAGCGCTGATGACTTAGCAATTTTCATAACTTATATTGCCAGAAATGCACGTTACGGGATATAATCAAAAAAAGGCTTTTACCATTATCGAAGCCATTGTCGTGATGGCTCTTTTAGTCATTATTTCGGTGGGCGGGGCCTCCTTGATGTTTTATTTTATCCAGAACTCCGTCTTTATGCCCACGCAGATGAACGTGGATATGATTGTTTCGGATGCCTTGGATATTTTGATTGAAGGGGAGGGCAAAATTGGGGGTTTAAGATTTAGCCGAGAAATTACCTTGGCCCAGCCCAATGAGATTATTTTTGTCGATCAAGATGGGCAAAAAATCCGTTACTATCTTTACGGACTACCGTCAAAACTTTACCGGGGATTCGACATAGGTCATTCCATTGAGCTTATTCCTTATTATGTTCCCACAGGTGTCACCTTGGGCCCCAGGGGGAAAGCGTTATTTACCTATTACGATGCCAACGACAATATAACGATGAATCCGGCTTTAGTGAGACGCATCGCCATTGGCTTGGTGGCCCAGACCGGAAGTGGTTCTTATGAAAATTGGGATGGGCACTCCGAACAAGTGACATCCATTACCGTGAAAAAGTTTCAATAATAAAATGTCCATCAATTCTCTCATTAATGAGGTCTGCACTTATGGAACGTCAGTGCCCGCTATTTTTCTAAATTTTGCGAGGTCTCGTCAATTCGATAAAATCGAATTGACGGAAACATAAGTGCATGACCGAATTAACCCCGCCCTTTTGCCATAGGCAAAAGGGCGGGGATGGAACAAATACAATGAAAATATTTCCTTATATCATTCCAAAAGAAATCAAAGATAAAATTCTCGGGCTATGGAATTCCTGCCAGAAAAAACCCAAACGATTTCTTGCCATCGACTTTCGCCAGGCCCAAATCGAAATCGTCTATGTAGAAACAACGATTCATGGTCTTCAATTGCTGCGTCACCAGCGGCAAGCATCGCTTTCGCCTGAAAATTATGATGCGGCCGCTGTGCGCTTTATTCGAGATTTCATCCAGAAGAATTCCATTGCGGATCACGATGTTGTCTTAAGCATTTCCGACGCCAATTCTGTGATCGTTAAATATCTAACTTTGCCTGTTGTTCCGCGCTCAGAAATTCTTGAAGCCGCCAAGTGGCAGCTCAAGGACGAAATCCCTTTTGACTTAGAAAGCGCTCTGGTGGATTGGCAGATTGTCAAGGAGGAGACGGATCAGGAGGGCGCGAAGAAAAACGGAATCATCTTTATCATCGTCAAAAAAGAGATCGTTGATCGCTACCTGTCCTTAGCGACGCAATGCCGTCTCAAGTGTTTTGCGGTCACGAGCGGCTCTTTTCATTATGCGCAGCTGCTCAAGGACCTGTCTCGCAAACCGGGAATTTCCGCTATTCTTGACATCGATGATCAGGATTCCACGTTGAATATTTATGTGAATCATCAATTGAGCTTTGTCCGAAAGCTGCCTTTTTCCTGGGAAAAACTCATGCGGTCTTTAACGCAAACGTTAGTGACAGCCGAAGGGAAAGTCGGGCTTTCCTTAGAAGAGGCGCAAGAGATCATTCGTGATTGCGGTATTGTGCAAAATGAAACGCAGCCCATCAAAAACAACATTCAATCGACGCATATTATTTCTCTCATGCGTCCGCTTCTTGAGAATCTTCTGCGCGAGATCAAACTCTCTGTCGGGTATTTTACCTCAACTTTCAATAGTTCGATGCCGTCTCAGCTTTATATTTCCGGCGGGGCTATGCGATTGAAGCATTTGGATGAGTTTCTGCACGCGGAGCTTAAGATGAACGTGGCCTGGCTGCCTTTGCCGACTTTTTTGGACCGCAAGCTTAGCGCGGATGATCCCAAAAGAGATGATTACGATCAAATCATCCATGCCTTAGCCGCTTGCTTAAGAGATTCTAAAGACATTAACCTGCTGCCTCCTGAATTAAAAACTCAGAAAGCCGAAGAGGTCCAAAGGGCCTCCTTAAGACTGCTGGCTGTCACGGCGGGGAGCATTTTCCTGATTCTTTTCTTGATTGACTCATTTCAGATGCGTGATTATGAAAAAAGATTAAAGGTCGCCCAATCACATTTGGGCACCATCAAAGGCATGGAGGCTTTGGGCCAAAAAATTGCCTTGAAACAGGAAGCGATCAATAAAATTCAAATGGATAGAATTCCGGCCAATGGACTCTTAAAAACCGTCAGCGTCCTTGTTCCTGCGGAGATCATCCTCAATGAAATATCCTTCCAGCAGTCCGGCCATTCGCTTTCGCTCAAAGGCACGCTTATTTCCGGTGGGACTCAATCCGAAACAGCCTTGACTCATTTCATGGAGGAACTCGAGGCATCTTCTTTTCTGACGGAAGCAAGCTTGATTTCATCGAAAAGAGTTGGCGATGGCATGGAATTCGAAATCAAATGCGATTTGGCGAAGGAAGAAAGATATGATTAAGAAAATAAGCCCGTCACAAAAGAAGATTATCTACAGCACGGGAGCAGGACTTGTCGTTTTTCTGCTTGCCTGGGGTTTCTTTTATGTTCCGGTCAAAAGACGCCTGCGTGAGCTTAAAGCGGATTACGATCAAACCTTGAGCCATATCCAGCGCATAGAATCCATCTTCGGCGGCAGCGAAAACATGAATGAAGGCCTCAGTCGGATAGAAGAAAGACGCCGGGAGTTAGACGCAAAATTTCCCCTTAAAGAGGAAGAGGCCCTCAAGATGCTCTCTGATTTTGCCCGTGATCTAAATATGGAAATGATTTCTATCGAACCGCAACCGAAGACGATTTTCTTGGATAAGAACGGCAGCGAAGTCAGCATAGAAGGAAAAACCGTTAAAAAAGTTTTTGTTTCTCTCTCAATGAAGGGCGGTTTTCGGGAATGCGTCGGATATCTGGAAATGCTCAAGGAATCTTTACAGGCCTTTGTGACCATCGAAAGTCTTGATGTCCAGAAAAGCGGTTCGGGTTCTGCCAAGCTAGTCATTAACTTAGATCTCAACATATATTTATTATCTTAACGATGCAAAAAATAACTTTTCTTGAAAATTTTGAAAAGCTCAAACCAAAGGACAAAATCCAGTTGGGCGTAACGGCCGGCTTGGTTCTGGTCTTGATTTTTGTTATTTTGTCCGCTGTCCGGGGCCAGAAATCCCGTAGGCCGCAAGGGTTCTTCCAAAATCAGAACACACCCGCAGAACAATCCAAAACAGCGGGCCTGTATTCCCGTCTGGAAGAAGAGACAAACAATTTACAAATCAACAGAGATCCCTTTTTTAAGAAGCCTCAAGCATCGACACAGGAATCGGGTTTACAGCTCAATGGTATCGCTTGGGAAAAAGGAGACCCCAAAGCCATTATTAACAATAAAATTGTCGAGATCGGCAGCGAAATCAATGGTCATACGGTTGTGAATATCAAGAAAGACAGGGTGATATTAAACAACGGAATCCGCAATATTGAAATTTTGCTCGAGCTTTAGGTCAGGAATTTAATCTTTTCATTAAAACAGTTTTGTTGTATAATTAAAGAAAATCAGGACAGCCGCGGTGGCTGTCTTTTTTTGTTTATTAGACCCATGAAGCTTATACGGAATATTCTTATAGGAATAATGATCGGCCTCAGCGTCTGGACGGCGTATTCTTTCCAGCAAGAGTCCCGTTCCCTGACCCAGCTTGCCCTTAAGAGAAGAAGTTTTTCCAGACGAAATTTTCTTTCGGGCAGAGGGGGTTCTTCCAGGAAGAATTTTCTTTCCGGCAGAAAAAGTTTTTCCAGACGAAACTTTGTTACGGGTCAAACATCATCCTCGCGTTCTTCTTCGCGTTCCTCTTCGCATTCTTCTACATTAAGAAGAAATCAGAATTCTGATCGAAGATCTCAGTTCCGGCGCTAGTGCCGCCCCAATTGACATATGCTGAATGTGTTCTACTTGATCTAAAGGCAGGAGAAGAGATGAATAATACGCAAAAGATAGTTGGGGCGGCACTAGTTACCCACCGAATTCTCCATCTTCAAAATGCCAAATAGCTTATAGTGTTTGCATGTTGATTTTGATACAATAAAGTCGGAAAATTTGCTTAATAATTCACTCAAAAGGGGGCAAAATGTTTGCATTGATCTGGATCGGTTCGATTGTGGCGACGGCCATTGTGGCCAGCGAGAAGAATCTGAGCGTAGCCGGATTCCTTTTTTTGTCGTTTTTTCTGGGGCCGGTCGCCTTGTTAGTTGTTCTTTTGATACCCAAACAACCACTTGAAAGTAAATCCTCGCTTAATATCGGTTCGCTTCACGAAGCGCGATCGCAATTAAATATCATCCAACAATCCCTTACTTCTTTACAGGAAAAGGTCAAAAGACTTGAAGAGAGGATCAATCAGCTGATGACTCAGGAGGACCTTCTGCGGGATTCAGCGGCAGAAATTCCTGAGACCGTGGAGTCACCCCGCGAGAAGACAACCGAAAAAACAGAACAGGAGGGTTTTGAATTTACCTTCGGGAAATATTGGCTAAACCGTTTGGGTGTGGTCATTTTTGTCCTGGGCATTGCCTTTTTGATTAGCTACACCTTCCAATATTTTAATGCCTTTGCCAAGATACTCACAGGGTATTTGTTGAGTGCGGTTTTTCTTTTTTGGGGGCATCGCCTTGAAGTGCAAGAGAGATATAAAAAAGTCGCCTGGGGTATTCTGGCCGGAGGCTGGGCTCTTATGTATCTGACGACCTATGCCATGCATTATTTTGAGGCGACAAAAATCATCACAAACGCCCCGATCGAACTATGGCTTCTGGCTTTGGTGAGCTTTGGCACGATCATTTACAATCTGAAGTATCGATCATGGGTAACGACGTTTTTTACGTTTTTCTTAGCATTAATTACCATTGGGCTCGGAAACATGGACTATTCTACGGTGCTTTTGTGTTCACTGCTTGTCGGCAGCGTTGTCCTTATTGCCTATAGGTTGCGGTGGTATTATTTTCTGTTACTGGAAATGGGAGCCTGTTATATCACCTATGCCTATTGGCTGAATCCGAAATTGATGACATCGCTGCTTTTGAGTAAAGGTTTAAGCATTCCTATCTATCAATTTCAGATTGGTTTCGGTATTCTTCTCATCAGCTGGACCCTGTTTTCCGTAACTTTATTCTTGTTGGATGCCGAGAGCCGGGAAAAAGTGAGATGCCTTGTGCACGGCACCTTGATCAATGCCGGTTTTTTTACATTTCTGGGGCTGCATGAAATCTATCGGGTCGGACCGCACTTAACCGCGGGATGGGATGAAAAATTCTGGTTTTTGATGATGCTAGCCGGGGTTTACTCGCTTTTTTCCGTTCTCTATAAACGTTTAAATTTATCCCGCCTGATCGTTGTTTGTTGTTGCGTGGTTGTATCGCTTCTGTCGATGGCCATATGGATCAAATGCTCGAAGCTGAGCATCGGTTTTTACTGGATTATGGAAATAGCTATTTTATTTATTCTGGGCTTTACCTATCGAGAATGGATTTACCGGTTTTTGGCAGGGCTACTAAGTGTTTTTCTGTTTTTCCGATTGTTTATGGTTGATTATTTGAGCTATAAAGAATATGTCCTTTTTCACATAACCATTAAACACAATATTCTCATTTTCTCATGTGCGACTTTATGCTTCTATCTTTTGGGCGCTTTAATGAAGAAAGATAAAATCAGAACAAGTATCCCCGAGAGCGAAGCCTCTTTTTACAGCGCCTTTCCTGTTCTAGGAACCGTTCTGATGACATTTTTGCTGGGCAAAGAAGTCAAGTCGAAATGGCTTTCTCTGGCCTGGACTCTTGAAGCGGCGGGGATTCTTGGTTTGGGATTCCTATGGAAACAAAAGGTTTATAGAGTTTGTGCGCTGTGTATCTTTGCGCTCGCTTCTTTGCGGGTCATTTTTATTGATATTTCCGGGATCAATACGATTTACAAAATAATGGCTTTTATTTCTTTGGGGGCGGTTCTTTTGGGCGTATCGTTGATGTACTCAAAGTACATGCTCAAGAAAGAATAAATCCAGTGGCATGATACGGCCGCTATGAATACCAATTTAATAGTAATAAGTAATAATACTCTTGTGGGAGAATTACTTTAAGGATAAAATAATCACATCTCATCTCGCAAATTGAAAAATAAATAACTGAAGATTCAAGCACATGAGAATTTCTAAAATCCAACCCGTTGTCATTTTCCTCACAATCATTTTCAATCCCCTTGTTGTGCTAGCAGAAAACGTGGAGTCGATTGTTTTGAGTGATGCCATAGAAGATTATCAGTTTTGGCTGGCGGGAACTTCCATCCTTGCGTCGATTCTCGTTGTCTTTGTCCTTTTGATGATCTCCTACAACTTGAAGCTGAGAGTTTCCCGCAAGCGCCTTGAAGCCGAATTGATACAGCGCACAGAGATGCAAAAAGAATTGATGCGCCGGGAAAAGAATTATCGCGAATTAGTCGAGAATGCCAATAGCGTTATTTTGCGAATGGATATGCATGGGAATATAACGTTTTTCAACAGGTTTGCTCAAGAATATTTTGGATTCACGGAGAATGAAATATTAGGAAAAAATGTTGTGGGCACGATAGTTCCTTCGATTGATTCCACCGGATTTGAGTTGACGAGATTAGCCAAGGAAATTATTGAACACGCGGAACGTTATCAGTTTAACGAAAACGAAAATATGACCAAAGACGGCCGTCGCGTCTGGGTGGCTTGGACCAATCGGGTCGTGGATGACGAAAAAAGCGGTTCCAAGGAAATTCTCTGCGTCGGAACAGATATGACCGAACGAAGGAAACAGCAACAGCAGCTCACAAAATTGTTCCGGGCCGTTGAACAGAGTCCCGTGAGCGTTGTCATCACAAATTACGAGGGCATCATCGAATACGTTAATCCAAGCTTTTTTCAATTTACAGGCTACTCCATTGACGAGGCCCTGGGGCAAAATCTCCGTATTTTGAAATCAGGCGTTCATCCTCAGGAATTTTATAAAAATCTTTGGGATACGATTACAGCCGGAAAAGAATGGCGAAATGAAATTTGCAACAAAAAGAAATCCGGTGAGCTGTATTGGGAGTTAACCGCGATTTCCCCAATTCGTAATGTCCAGGGCGTGATTACCCATTTTCTGGCCATCAAAGAAGATATCACGGATCGCAAGCAAGCTGAAAAAGTTATGTTTGACGTCTATAATGCCAAAAATGAATTTATCTCTATTGTGTCCCATGAATTGCGCACACCCCTGACCGCAATCAAGGAAGGAATCTCTATCGTCCAGGAAGAAGAGACAGGCCGCCTCAACAAGAAGCAGCTGGACTTTCTTAATTTGGCCAAGCGTAATACGGAACGGCTCTCTATTTTGATTAATGATGTGTTGGATTATCAGAAGCTGGAAGCCGGGCGTATGGAGTTTGCACTTGAGGAGGGCGATATCAATAGCGTTATAGAAGAAGTCAGGCAGACCATGGAGCCTGTGGCGACGAATAAAGGGATTCAGCTCCACGTGCGTTTTGGGGAAGATTTGCCGAGAGTAAAATTTGACCGCAATCGCATCTTTCAGGTCTTGGTCAATTTAGTCGGCAATGCCGTTAAATTCACGGATCAGGGTTCTGTGACCATCGAAAGCTCAAGACCCCAGCAAAGCCTGCATGTTTCGGTCATCGATACCGGGATCGGCATTAAGGCTGAAGACATGAATAAGCTTTTCCAAAGCTTCAGCCAGATTTCCAGTGAGCAAAGAAAAAAGGTGGGCGGCACGGGATTGGGTCTTGTGATATCGCGGCGTATTATGCAGCAACATGGCGGGGATATATGGGTTGAATCAGCGATTGGGAAAGGAAGTAGTTTCTCATTTTGGTTGCCGGTCCAGCAGCATTAAATTTCTAGATTTTGGAAAACAGATTTTCGGGAGCAGAGTCTATGAAAAGAACTATTTTGTTGATTGATGATGAGTCGGATATTGTCCAGGTCGTTAAGTTTCGCTTAGAAAGCCTGGGTTTTGCGGTGGTGACGGCGCAGAGCGGAGAAGAAGGGTTAGCGAAGGCGAAAACAGAAAAAGCAGACCTGATTTTGCTGGATGTCATTTTAGGGGATACGACCGGTTTTGAGGTCTGCAAGAAAATAAAGAATGAAATTGATCCTCAAGCGAAAGTGATTATTTATACGGCCAAGATTGACGGCGTGGATGCCAAAAAAGCCAGAGAATCGGGAGCGGACGCCTTTACCGTGAAAACGGGCGATATGGATCCGATTAAAGAGGCGATTGACAAGGTGATCGGTTTAGAAAAATGATAAGGCATGGCTGGCTCTCAAAAATCCTTGTTCTTGTTAGGGGAAAGATTTATTTATGACCGTTACGAGAGACCTTTTCGCATGAAAACTAAATGCATTTCTTCAATCATAATTTTAACTATTCTCATTTCTTCAACTGTTGTATTTGCCGAGGACGACTGGGAGCATTGGGGAACATATACCTTGAATGTTAAGATCACGGATAAACTCAAATTCGTCCTGAGCCCAACAATTCGCCTCAGGGACGATGCAACAGATTTCTATTACTGGGAATCCAGTCAAGGTTTGGCCTACAAACTGAACGATCATTTTGAATTGGGATTGCATCATCTTTATGACGATAGCAAAAATTCCTCAGGCCAATGGACAGAGGAGAACCGAGTCAAAGCAGAAATTACTGGAAAAGAAAATATTGGCCCGTTTACGTTAAGCGATCGCGTACGTTATGAATACCGTGTGGTGGGAGGAAAACCAAAATCCAGCATCCGCAACAACATCAAGATTGACACGCCTTTTAAATATTTGATTTCAAATTTTCCCCCATATATCGCTAACGAATTTTTCTATGATTTTCGCATCAATGATTATAATGAAAACCGTGCCCAGTTCAGCGCTTCAAAAAAAATTAACAATAATACAACTTTTAGCTTATATTATATGTTGAGAAGCAATAAAGCAGGAAGTGACTGGGCGGGAACTAATGTGATAGGAACAGTTCTATCTTCTTCGCTTTAGCATGTGTGCCTTTAATAGGCAAAGGTTGACAATTCGCTAAAGATACCGACAATAAAATAAATGCCAATTGTCATTTCGCGAAGCCGCTTAACTTCGAAACGGAACTTGAGAAGACTAGAAATATTAGCCTAGGACCCAAGGAGAGATTGTATGAGTAAGGAAATTATCAAAGTCCTTATCATTGAGGACAATCCTGATGATGTCAATTTGTTACGTGAAATGCTCAGAAAGAGCGGGCGGGTTCAGTTTATAATTGAAAACGCAGAAGATCTTTCAAAAGGAATTGAATATCTTAAAGGGGGCCGTTACGACGCCTTGATCCTTGATCTGGGCTTACCGGATAGCGATTATCTTGAGACCTTAAGAAGAATAAAAGAACAGACGCAGGAGATGCCTGTGTTGGTTTTAACCGGTCTTTCTGATGAAGACATTAGTCGACAAGCTTTGCGCGAAGGGGCTCAAGATTATTTAATTAAAGGGGAGTTTAACAGTGAATTGCTGAAGCGCGCTATCTACTATGCCATCGAACGTATGAAGACGGAAAAAGTTCTAAAAGAAACAAAAAGACAAATGGAGTTTATTTTTGCTGCCACAAAGACAAACATGGATATTATTGATGCGGAATTTAATTTGGTCTATGTGGACTCTCACTGGCGAGAAATTTACGGCGATCCCAAGGGAAGAAAATGCTATGAATATTTCGCCGATCGCAAAACAATGTGTCCGACTTGCGGTATCCCCAAAGCTTTGGAAAGTAAAACGACCGTTGTAACGGAGAAAGTTTTGCCAAAGGAAGGCAACCGGCCCATCCAGGTCACAACCACGCCATTTAAAAATGAAAAGGGAGAGTGGCTTGTCGCCGAGGTCAATGTAGATATTGCCGAACGTAAGACAATGGAGGAAGCATTAAGAAGAAGCGAAACGCTTTTTCGCACGGCAGTAACCAGTCTGCCTATCGGCGTATTCTTATTGAATGAACAAGGTGTATTTATACTCTCTGAAGGGCAAGGCCTCGAGATTATGGGAATATTTCCAGAAAAAGTACTTGGGAAATCGGCCTTTGAAATATTTGCCGATAATCGGAATATAATTGAATGCATAAGATCCGCCTACAAAAAAGAGAAACAAAAGTTAATGATAGACGTTGATGTGTATTCGGTTCAAGTTGAGTGCTCGCCGATTGTTGATCAAGCTGGTCAAGTGGAAAATGTTATTGGTGTTATGATTGACCTGACCGATCGCATTAAAATAGAAAATGAGTTGAAAGAGAATTTGACAGAACTTAGACAGTTCCAGCAAGTAACAATTGACCGGGAAAATAAAATGATCGAACTAAAAAAAGAAATCAACGCATTGTCTCAAAAGCTCGGAAAGCCCGTGCCCTATGATTTATCATCGATTGAATAAGGAAATAGTAGAATTTTAATTTGCTGCACCCCACACCAACTTTATTGAAGTTGGTGTGGGGGTCAATTCGCGCATATGATTTATACTCCCTATCGGTCGTATAAATCATGCGCTCATTGAAAAGAAAACCATTGAGGATCAGGATCAGACGATGAATAGAGACGAGAAGATCTATGAAGCGAAAAATAAGTCTTAAAGTAAAAATTATTTTTGTTGTCTGTTCAATTGCACTGGCGATTTCATCCATAAGTATTATTTTGGGATATTTATGGGGTTTAGATTTATTACGCAGTATGGCTGGCGAGAACCATGTAAGAATGGCTAAACTGATGGCCAGCTCTATAGGTCAGATGATCGACCGTGAAATAAAAACACTTCAAGCCATTATGACGGATATCGACTATATTGAAGCAGTTGAAGAAGCGAATACCCGCTATCATAATATAAGCTCAGAAGAGATTCAGACATACATGGCTGATATGGATAATCAATGGATCCATGGCTCGGAGGGCAATTTTGTCATAAAAGAGTATCTGGAAAAGCGAATAAGTCAAAAACTTAAGGTATTGCGTGAAGAAGATGAAGATATCGCTGAAATATTTATTACTGATCAGATGGGAGGGTTGGTCGCATCCTCCGGCAAAACAACCGATTTTTATCAAGCTGATGAGAAATGGTGGAAAGAAGCCTTTCATGAGGCCAAAGGAAACATTTATGTAGAAAAAATCGAATTTGATGAGCCCGCAGGGATGTTAAGCATTGCTTTTGCGATTCCAATAAGAAACAGTGAAGGTAGAACTATCGGTGTATGCAAATGTGTCATCGATATCAACAATTTTTTTAGATTCCTCAAAGATTTTGCGGTTGGTCAGACGGGGCATGCTGTTTTGGCCAATAAAGAAGGCGATATCCTCTATCATCAGGGCATCAAGCCTTTTAGCATGAAAATTCTTAAACCGCAAGATTTTCAAAAACTATTACAAAATAAGCAGCAATGGAGCATCATGCAAGAAACCCATATCCACAAAAAGAAAATAATTATTTCATTTGCAAAGGTCAATCAACCTTTTCTGCTAGAAAGAGGCATCGTATGGATCGTCGCTATTGATCAGGATTACAAGGAAGTGTTTTTCCCGTTAAGGATATTTGCCGCTCAGAGGATTGTGCTTTTATTTTTTCTATTAATTATTTTGCTGCCGATAGGGTTCTTTATTGGAGAAAAATTTATCAGGCCTATTCGAACTCTTCAAGTAGCAACAAAGAGAATTGCGCAAGGAGATATGGATCATGTCATTGAAATCAAAACAGGAGATGAAATCGAAGAGTTCGCCGATTCCTTCAACAGAATGACAAAGAAGCTCAAGGAAACAGCCACATCAGTATTAACGCTTAATCAAGAAATAGCTATACGTAATGAAATGGAGCGTAACTTAAAGAAATCTAACGAAGATTTGGCCAAGAATGGGAAGGCGCTTAAAAACATTTTATTCGATTTAAAGAAAACGCACGATGATTTGCAAAACGCACAACAACAACTGCTGCAGTCTGAAAAAATGGCGGCCGTCGGCCAATTGTCCGCAGGGATCGCTCACGAAGTAAAAAATCCTTTATCCATAATTTTGTTAAGCATCGAATCCCTTGAAAGCAAAATTGATCATTTAAGTGAGCAAAATAAAATGTATATCAAAATGATCAAAGATGCCTGTGAACGGGCCAATAAAGTTGTCGTTGATCTTCTTGATTTCTCAAGATATTCTGAGCAGGAATTTGGTTACGTCAAGATACTTCAAGTGCTCAAAGACACTGTTTCCTTGGTAGAGCATAGCGCGAGAATTCAAAATGTCATGATTCAACAAGAATATTCAGGTGAGACCGATATGATCATTGAGGGCGACCATATTTTATTACAGCAGGCTTTTCTTAATTTATTCACGAATGCGTTAGATGCGATAGAAAACACTGGTACGATAACCGTTAAGACTCATTTATTGCAAGATTCTGAAGAAATCGATAATATTAGGATTGAAGTTTCAGATACAGGCTCTGGCATGCCCCCGGAAGTTACTGCTAAAATTTTTGAGCCGTTTTTCACAACAAAAGAACAAGGCAAAGGCACAGGGTTGGGTTTGAGTATGGCCTTCATGATCATTGGACGACATCATGGGAATATTCATGTGGAAAGCGAAGTAGGAAAAGGGACGAAATTCATTATAACATTACCGATATGTTCTGAAGATGAAAAAGGGGGCTGATCATGGATGCTAAGAAGAAGATCCTCGTTGTGGATGATGAAAAAGATCTATGTACCCTCATGAAAGGAATATTAGAAAACAGCGGGCAATATGAGGTTTTTGTGACTTACGATGGCCTTGAGGCCAAGAAGCTATGCCAAAAGGAGAAGCCGGATCTCATCTTCCTGGATTTTATTATGCCGAAAATAAGAGGCGATGATGTGATAAAATTACTTAAGAAGAATCCTGAAACGAAGGATATCCCTATCATTATCATCAGCGGTTTTGGAGAATTGACTTGCTTGAGAGAAGAGGAACAATGGAGAGCATTCGTCAATATGGATAGCGTCCGGCAAGAAGGAAAGGTTCCCGGTAAGCTTAAACTGCCAAAGCTCGTTCCGAGCTTTCTTCGAGAACTTGGAGCGGAATCTTTCTTGCCCAAGCCATTCTCTAAAGAAAAACTTCTTGATACCGCAAAGAGTGTGCTCAAAAAGACGTCGCAGACGAAAGGATAGAAATTTCTATGAGCGTGAAGAAAATTCTTTTGGTTGAAGACGAGCAGAATTTGAGGTTTCTCTTAAGCGAGAAGCTGAAAAGCGCTGGTTATGAAGTCTATGAAGCCGCCAACGGCGAGGAAGGCTTCGCGATAGCCCAGAAGATAAAGCCCGACCTGATTATTTCTGATATTATCATGCCCAAGAAAGACGGTAATCAATTTTATAAGGAATTACGTAAGATGGATTTTGGCAAGAATATCCCCTTCATCGTTTTAACAGCCAGAGCAAAGATGAGAGATTATTTTGAAGTTATCGAAGTGGATGATTTTCTTGAAAAGCCCGTGAAAACTGAAAAATTACTAACGACGGTTAAAGATGTTCTCAAAAAGAGAGAACCAAAAATCGTCTCCAAAAAGACATTTCAAGATGATCATGCTGATGAAGATGTTCTTCGTTCTGGCATGGCTGCCGTGATTCCGGAGGAAACAGAGTATATCATTGATAAGGGTATGAGCGAAAAGTTTATCGTGGATGTGGGGCCCCAGAAAATCAATATAATAAAGGACGATCAAGAATCTAAAAAAAAGTCTGGCAAAAAAGGAATACAAAAGGGTAAGAGAGTATTAATCGTTGAAAATGACATGACGGTTTATCGCCATTTGAGCGAGATGTTAGCGCAGAGTGGTTTCGAAGTCAAAGTTGCTCATACACCCGCTTCGTGCTTCGAAGAAGCCGTGCGATTTCGACCAAATATTATCTTATCGAAATATATTTTGCCAGGGATGAAGGTGGAGAAATTTCTAGAAATTTTGAGAGAAATGTCGAACTTAAAAGATATTCCCATCATTGTTTATAATTATCGCGAATCAAGAGGCGATAAAAACGATATATTAAGCGCTGGCGCGTCCTTCTTTATGATAGACGCAAAGGAAGAGGAACTTCTTAATAAAGTCAGAGAATTCCTCGGAAACTAATTCTCTGATTTTTAGACCACATCTTTTTATTAGCCGACGACCCTACACTTGATGATTAGCCTTTTTCCCCAATGACTGATTCCCTCAAGCAATATTCCAAAAATACCGCCAGGCTGGCCTATATCCTCGGCCTAACATCGATTATTTCTCAAATTCTTTTACTGCGGGAATTGATTGTTGTTTTTGACGGCAATGAGATGGCCTATGCCGTGATTCTCGCGAGTTGGTTATTTTGGATTGCCGTTGGCAGCCTCACCATGAGCCGGTTCGTCGCTCGATGGAAAGACCCCATCCTGGTGCTGATTCATTTATTATGGCTCATCTTTTTTATCCTCCCGGGAACCATCATTGTGACCCGTTTCTTAAAAGATATTATGCATGTGCAAACGGGTGCGTCGATCGAACTCTTTGCGATGATTCGGGCATGCTTTCTTTTAGTAGCTCCCCTGACTTTTCTTTTAGGAAGTGTCTTTACGTTACTCTGCCGATTACCGATCAAGAATAAGAATGAAACAGCCCGCGTGGGAGCCATCTATCTCTGGGAAGCCAAAGGAGCGGCCATTGGCGGATTGGTTTTTAGTTTTGTTCTGATCCATTTTTTGTCCGCCGTGCCTATGGCCTTCTTGATCGGGCTCATTAATCTTTACGCCGCGATGTCTCTGGCTGGGCGAAGGAATAAATCTTTTTCGGCCGGACTCTGTATTTTTGTCATGATTTTCATGCTGTATCTAAGCGGTGGAATCAATCAGCTGGATCAGTATACGCGTAGAATCCAATGGAAAGGTTTTGATGTCGTTGATATCAGAGACTCCGTATACGGCAATCTGGTCTTGACCAGGCAATCGGATGGTTACAGCTTATTCGAAAACGGTTTGCTGTCCTACTCGACCGATGATGAAGCCACAAGCGAGCAGAGCGTTCATTTTTCCCTTCTTGAGCATCCGGATCCACAAAATGTTCTTTTGGTCGGTAATGGCGTGGGCGGTGCTTTACGGGAAATATTAAAGCATCCTGTTTCGCATGTCGACTATGCGGAGCTCGATCCTGAAATTATTGAAATTTCCAAAGATTATCTTCCCTTTGATGTGCTCAAACCCCTGGAGGATCAGCGCGTCAGCATTTGGTTTGTCGACGCACGATTATTTATCAAACGCGCGCGAAAGAATTACGACGTCATGATCATCAATCTCGCCGATCCCCATACCGCGATGATCAATCGTTACTATACGGTTGAATTTTTCGAAGAGTGCAGGCGGATTCTTAAATCCGGAGGCATTTTATCGCTGGGTGTTTCTTCAAGCGAAAATTATATCAGCGAAGAAACGCGTCAATTCTTACGCTCCGTTCATTCCACATTACAGGAGGTCTTTGCCGATGTGATTTCAATTCCCGGGGATCTCAATATCTTTTTGGCCTCTTCCAAAAGTAATCTTTTAACCGTTGATCCTCAAGAAATCATCCAACGCCTCCAAAGCCGGCATCTTGCCACAAAATATATTCGGGAATATTATCTTCCCTTTCGATTAAGCCCCGACCGCATCCACGATATTGAGGATATTCTTAAAGAAAAAGGCGTCATCAATACCGATCTGCGTCCGGTAACGTATTTTTATAATATTTTATTCTGGTCGACGCGGTTTAATCTGTCTTTTAAGAATTTTCTCGGGGCCTTTGGCTGGATGAAATTCAAATACCTTTTTGCGATTCCGTTTTTTCTTTTCTTCTTTGGCCTGGTATTCAGGAAGAAAATCAATCACATGGCCATCACAGCCTCGATCATCACGACAGGATTCTCAGAAATTGTGTTTCAGCTGATCGTGATCATTGCCTTTCAGACGCTTTACGGTTTTGCGTATTACAAAATCAGCCTGATCATGACGTCCTTTATGATCGGGCTGGCCCTGGGAAGCCTGAGTGCGCAAAAGGTCATGTCTAAATCCATCGCGTTCATTTTCAGGATTTATCGTATCACTCAAACGGCCATATGCGTCTATCCGTTGCTTTTGCCGATCATCTATGTTGTTTTTCGCGATGCCCCAAGCACACAAAACCTGACTTTTTTCGCAACTACTTTTACCTTTTTGCCTATTATTGCCGGGTACATCGGAGGTCTTCAGTATCCTTTGGCGACGCATCTGATCTCTTCAACGAGTTCCGAGAAAAAAGAAAGTGCTTTTTTTGCAGGGTCGTTGTACGCGGCGGATACCTTTGGGGCAGCGGTAGGGGCTTTGGTTACAGGGGCGCTTTTAATACCGTTATGGGGGATTAAGGCGGTGGTTTATTTTTGCAGCGCGGTCAATTTTGCGGTCTTGCTCTTGTTGCTGATGGCGCCCTATCCGAGGAGGTCATCGGCGCGCGAATAGTATTTGGCCTCTTTAAGGCCGGGCTTTTCTTTTTTTCCTGTCCCGAAAAACTCGAACATTTTCCTGAATTGAAATGTGACAAGAAGGGTCAAGAAAGCGCCGATTGTTTTTATAAAATCCCGCCGGTTGATCAAACCATTCATTATTTTCTCCCTTCAATGAGCGCATGATTTACATGATCCCGGATTTAAGTCGGGAGAATGTAAATCATATGCGCGAATTGACCCAGCCCGCCATTGATTCAGTAGCGGGCTGGGTATAGCAAATAAGAATTTACTATTTCTTTTATTTTACCAAATGCCAGGAATCTCTGATTGGCAGAATTCACATTTTCCGTTTATGATATGGTTTTCTTGAATCATATATCCGACTCTTTTTACCAGAAGTTTTCCGTCGTTCGGACAATAGGTGTTATTGCCTTCATGGCCGGGGACATTGCCGACATAGACAAAATGCAGCCCTTCGCTGCGGGCGATTTCATAGGATTTTGTTAACGTGTCGATCGGTGTTGGCGGTAAATTTCGCAATTGATGCATGGGCCAAAACCGCGAAAAATGTAACGGCATATCGCACCCGACATGGTCCTTGACCCAACGGCAGAGCTCACGGATTTCCTCTTGGGTGTCATTCAGGGTCGGAATGATTAAATTGGTTAACTCGACCCAGACGCCTTGTTGCTGCATCGTCACAATGGTATTTTGGACAACGGATAGATCGAGAGAGCAGATATCCCGATAGAAATTGGCCTTGATGCTTTTTAAATCGACATTTGCGGCGTCGATCAAAGGGCAAAGGTCCAGAAGCGGCTCCTTTTCGATGAGGCCCGCCGTAATCATGAGATTTAAGATTCCTCGTTGATGAGCTAGGCCGGCCGTATCAAACATATATTCATAGAAGATGACAGGGTCGGAATAGGTGTAGGCGATGCTTTGACATTTGTTACGAATCGCCGCAGCCACGACCGCCTCCGGGGGGAGGTCGAAGTTGTGCGTTTCCTCGGGTGGTCGTTGAGAAATTTGCCAGTTCTGGCAGAATTTGCAATGGCCGTTACAACCGGCGGTCGCGATCGAAAAGGCACTAGTGGCCGGCTTCACATGAAAGAGAGGTTTTTTTTCAATAGGATCCACATGGACAGCGCAAGGATTTCCGTACACAAGAGAGTAGAGTTTTCCGTCGATATTCATGCGCGCCCGGCAGTCTCCGCGCTGGCCGTTATCTAAAAGACAGTGCTTGGTGCACAGGTGGCATTGGATTTTTGTGGACATAGTTTCAATGTGTTCTTCGTTTATAGGTTAAGGTTACGAAGCCAGTGTCGTTGTTTGGTTAAGGATACGTTCTTTTCAATGACGAATAACATAACCGACAAACGAAACAGGCCTCGTTACCGTAACCGATCAACATAACCAAATCTATTCTTTAATGGCTCTCCAGTATTTTGCTTCGCGGGGTTGGATGCCCGCTTTTCTTAATTTCTCTTTTAGGACCGTTGAATCAGATGACTCACTACGCGTTTCTTGAATAATCTTTTGACCCAAAACTTCAGGCACCAGAATCATCAAGCTTTTGTGGACGGCTTCAATGATCGCTTGACTTGTGATGGTGGCCTGGCTGATCCCATCGATATCTTCTCCGAGCTTAAAAGCGCTGCTTGTCTTAAGGCCGACGAATTGCTTGATAAAATCTCCAAGAGACGCGACATACGAAGAGGTTTCATGGTGGGAAACAACATGCAATCCCGCAATGGTTCCTTGTGGGTCTACGCCCACCATGATGTTGATCGGTCCGACAAAGCCTTTGGTGTCAGGAACGATATCCAAAGTTGAATATATGAAACCCAGAAACTCCTTGTGCCCAGTTTCTGGATTGACTCCTAATATTTTGATATAAGGAAACTGACCTTTTTGCTCGGTATAGCTTTGTGCCTCAGGAAAGAGAGTTTGCGCCATGTTCCGCTTAGCCTCTCCCAGCTCAGAGAGTTGGCGGTCCAAAGGACGACGGAAACTAAGCATTGCGATCCCAAGTAAAAGAGAAAAGATAATAACAAACAGGTACAGTTTTTTCATATGAGTTTATTTTACTTCTTCTGCGGCCATCGTGCAATGAGAAAACATTTCGGGAAACATTTCGGTGGCTGAGGTTGGGCGTCACCTTCAAAAAAGAGAAATATAAAATTGCGCCCAAAAATGTTTATTTTTGCGATCATGGAAGAGGATTATGAGACCACAATTCTTATCCAAAGAACAAAAATAAGCGGTGGATACTTCAACTCTCCCTCAGGATGTCTTGGCAAGGCAATCACCTTTTTTGGGAGAAATTATACGATCCACAAGAAAGTTATTCTGGATCAAGCGGGAAAGTCAAAAGGCTAAAAAACCCTTGCGGTGTTCGTAAAGGTTTTGATCTTTTTGCGGTTGCGATTTTTCTGTTTGATGCTTATAATATCAGACGAACCATGGGTTAAGACGTTTCCCTTAAACTCTTGAAAAGCAGACGTTTATTTGTCTATTGGACAGAAACTTTGTTACGGAGGAAAGCGATGCCAGAAAAATCAAAACGAAAAACAACATTTAATTATTTAAATAAATTCCAAAAGAGAATTTTGTATCCGATTTTGGTTCCGAGTTTTAGCCTATGTCTTTTTTCCATGCTATGTCTGTCTTTTTATTATGAAATGAATTTGAACCAGAGTCATCTACAGCAGATCGACCCCTATCTGGTCAATTTCTTTGTTCCGGGGTTCCTTCTCGTTTGTCTCATGATGATGCTTTTTGTGACCCTTTGGATTCTCTTAATATCCAATAAGATTTTCGGTGCTTATGACCGGCTTATCAAAGAGCTGGATGACATGCTCCAGGGAAAAGGAAAGAAAATCATAACTGTACGCAAAGGCGATGAAATGTTTAATGAATTATTGAAGCGTTTTAACGCCTTGCTGAAGAAAGACTAAAGTCGAAAAGGAGGGACTCATGTCCGCACAGCGACTCAGAAAATCGTTAGCCAACATTAACCGCTATCAGAAGGAAATTATTTATCCTGTTCTTGTGCCAAGCTTCGCCATCGGTCTTTTTACGTTGCTAAGTCTAGCCTATTACTACAATTTTGATTATCGCCTGGATACAGGGCTCTCTTTTGATCCGTTTTTTTTGAATTTTGTTATTCCCTTGTTTTTGGTGGTCCTTTTGTTCTTTATGGTCTTTATTTCGATCTGGATTTGCGGTGTATCGAACAGAATCGTCGGTCCTCATGAGCGGATTATTAGGGAATTAGACGACATCTTGGCGGATAAAGGTAAAAAACGCCTGACCATACGCAAAGATGATCAGATGTATAAGGAACTCACGGATCGCATCAATGCCCTGATAAAAAAATTTGCAGGATAAGAAAATGGGAAAAAAAAGAAAATCGTTATGATTGATGACGAGGCGGATCTTTGCCTGATGGTCAAAGAGAATCTAGAGGAGACGCAAAAATTTATTGTCGTCACGACAACTCAGCCCGAAACCGCCAGAAATCTTGTCGAACAAGAGAATCCTGATTTGATTTTTCTCGATATTGTTATGCCCAAGATGGAAGGTCAGCAGCTTATTGAACAATTCAAGGAAGAGCCCAAGATGTGCGCTATTCCTATTGTCGTGATTAGCGGTCTTGGCGAAATGGCCTATTTTAAGAAAGGAGATAAATGGCGCTGGCTTCCCAATCGACCGGTCGTGCGTGAGCGAGGCAGAGTCATTGAAGAGAAAAATCCTGAAATAGCCGCTCAAAAATACGATGTCGATACCTACATTCATAAGCCTTTCTCGACAGAAGCACTGGTCCAGGTCATGGAAGAAGTGTTGAAAGAGCAAAAACGTAAGCGTGAAAGAAAACAGCAAGAACAAGAAAATGAAGAAAGAAAACAGCAAGGGATTGGCTAAATCCTTTTTAAGGAGGAGTATAGGGTGATTAACAGAAGTTATTTGGGAATAAAGATTCTTTCCTTGGTTGCTCTAGTTTTCTTTTTTCAGCGTTTTTTTGTCTTGAGTCTGATGTATATTTTTGAGTCAAAAACTCTGATAGCCACCAAGGCGGTCTATGGTTCATGCGGACTTATTGCATGGATTTTTGAAATTCTTTATGCGGGATTTCTCTTTTGCGGACTTTTGGGAAGTTTAATGTCCTTTGGCCTTAAGGAAAGAGGTCGGCAAATTCTTATTCTTGCGTTATTCGGAAATTTAGTTTTCTATGGGATCTCCTTTTTGCCGAAGGTTTATCTCGTCACATACGATGAAGGCGTAGCCTTAGCGGTTTTTTATTTTGCATCGCTTCTTTTCTTGACTCGCCCCAAAGTGAAAGAAAATTTATCGTTGATGAAACGATGAAAAACCTCAAGGCCTAAAATGTTCATTGGAAACACGCAAAAAGGAAAAAAAGGGAAATGATGCTACACCGATTTTTCATAAAACTGTGTGAGTGTTAAAGGAGGTGTCCCATGCAAGAAAAGGAAATTGGCGTGGTCACGCATTATTTTGGAAAAGTTTCCGTGGGGATCATTGACTTATCGGATTCCTTAAAAGTGGGCGATTCCATTCATATCAAGAGTGCGCATGATGATCTTACGCAGAAAGTTGAATCCATGCAAATTGAACATGAAAGTTTAACCGAAGCCAAAAAGGGTGACGCGGTTGGCATCAAAGTCGTCAAGCGTGTCCATCCCAACGACAAGGTTTTTCTCATTCTGCCGTAGACGCAAGACAAAGGTGTGGGCAAATTATTTTACCTTATTTCTGGAGAATCCCATGCAAGACAGAAGACGATGCCATCGACTCAATATTGAACTACCCGCAAGTTATCAAGCCCAAGGAAATCAGGGGTCTTTAACCGTTGCTTCAACGCTAGATCTGAGCGCCACAGGAATCTGTTTGCGCTCAAGAGACAAATTACATCAAGGCCAGAAGCTACCCGTTCAGGTTACGTTGCCCGCGGGTGAAAAAATACTTATTCATGTTGAGGTTATTTGGGTACAAGAAATTTATGAAGCAAGTCCCACCGAGTTTAAAATCGGTCTGAAGATCGACGAACCCCTAAAAGCCGACGAGTCCAAATTTGTTCGGTTTTACGCAAGTCAATTACTCGAGTTTTTTAAAGAAAATCCGCAAGCTAATCGTCCTTCATGAAAAAAGTGACCCTTCTTTTATGTTTTTTTTGTTTAGGCATTGCTGTTCCTTTGTGGGCTCAGGATGCCGATAACATTTTGCGTTATGGTTATGCCGGCTATAACTCGAAGGATCAAGAACGCTGGAGCGCGTCTGTGACGATTACTCCGCCATCAGGGCAAGAAGAAATAGGTAAGATCGTTGAGCGGGGAGGAGGGAGATTTAGCGCTTATCCGGGCATCACATCGTGGGTTTCGACACTTGAGTTTCGAGAGCAAGAAGACTCTCTGCAGCCGCTTCAAATGGAAAAGAATGTTTACGATCAAAAAGGGCAATTGATCGAACGTACATTCCAAGCGTTTGATTATGATGAGAAAAAAGTCACGCACCGCAATGAAAAGTCCGGGAGCGAGCGACCCATAGAAAAAGTTTATGGATTCGGTGACAGCATAACGAATAAACTTCTTTTGGGACTTTTTGTTCAGGAATTTCTGCAAAAAGGCGAACGTCATAAGATGACGTATTTTATTAGCGATGAGCCTCGTTTGTATAATATTGATATTCGCATTGTCAGAGAAGAGGAAATCACCGTAAGGAGTAAGAAGCGTAAAGCCTTTAAGCTTATGATTGATCCAAACTTAGGTATCTTCAATATCTTCAAGATTTTCCTGCCGCGGGCTTATCTCTGGCATGCCGCGACAAAACCGTATGAGTGGCTACAATACGAAGGACCAGAAAGTAATCCAACGTCAATCAGGATCCAGATTAGACAGAAATATTAGCGTTTTTTTATCTTGAAGTTACCGAATTTATTGGTCTTTTCCTTATTAATGGAACAGTCAATAA
Organism: Candidatus Omnitrophota bacterium; assembly: GCA_043812495.1. Taxonomy (GTDB): domain Bacteria; phylum Omnitrophota; class Gorgyraeia; order Zapsychrales; family JBDRMG01; genus JBDRMG01. The sequence continues at coordinate 35,151 of JBDRMG010000024.1, forward strand.
TATTCTCTCTATACGAGAAAGAAGACCTAATATTGACTTCCACCGTTCCTTTAATAAAGAGAAAGTCAATAATGATAAGCTTTCCGAAGAAATAGGATATTCTAAACATAGATTTCTGGGTGATGATCACTCCCTCTCAATACTAAAAATGGAGACTTTTATTAAAAAATGAATACGGAGCCGAAATTATTAGAAAAAGAGGCTTATAACTTTCTTGCGCAAGAGAAGTTTGAAGAGGCCTTTCGCCTCTTTGAGCGGGCCGCCGGTGAATACAAACGGCAAGGCAATCATCATCAGGCCGCCTTTTGCTATTCATCAGCGGGTAGTTGCTGGAGCAAAAGATCCGGTGAAAAGACTTTTACGTATGCGGCCAAATCTTATGAAGAAGCGGCAAAAGAGGCACAAAAAAACGGAGATTATGAATACGCGTCCTTACTTTTTAAATACGCCGCTATCAATTACGAACGGGATGGCGAATTTCTTGATTTTTCTGAAAGTTTCTATCATTCCAAGGAAAGCTACAGAAGATTCTTGACGTATCGACTGATGAATCCTGGAAAAATTCATCCTATTATTGAAACAAAGGAAGAGAGGGGGGTCAAAGGTTTTGTTAAGCGTATCGGCAAATGGGTTCTTTTGACCTTTTCTTGTCTCATATGGGGACATGGGGAGCGGCCGGCGCGAACATTTTTTAGCGCTATTTTGATTGTTTGCTTGGCCTCAGTTTTATATACTTTTGGCGTCCTGATCAAGGAAGGAATGATATTCAAGCCAGATCTTTTCGAGGCCTTCTATTTTAGCACCGTGACATTCACAACCGTTGGATACGGCGATATCACACCCATCGGAATTAATAAAATTGTAGCTATGTTAGAAGCTTTTTCAGGGATATTTGTTATGCCGCTTTTTGTCATTAGTTTGTCCAGAAAGTATTTAAGAGTTTAATAAATGCAAGGAATGGGGGTATACAATGAATCATCTCATCGTTTATGGTCATCCTAACCCAAAAAGCTTTAATCGGGCTATTGTGGACACCTTGAAGGCAGCTCTCGAAGAAAAAGAACATGAGGTGCGCCTGAGGGATCTTTGTGCCTTAAAATTTAATCCCAACCTGAGTCAGCTTGAGATGGAAAATATTGAGAAAAACTTAATACCCGTGGATGTACAGACCGAACATGAGCATATCAAGTGGGCCAACGTCATAACGTTTGTTTTTCCCATATGGTGGGGCGGGCCTCCGGCGATTCTTAAAGGGTACCTGGATCGCGTCTTAAGTAAAAATTTTGCTTATACGGAAAGTGAAGGCGGCTCCAAAGGTCTTTTGACGGATAAGAAAGTTTTTACCATCAATACGATTGATGCGCCTCAAGAGGTCTATGAGAAAGAAGAACTCTTTAAAAGCATGAATCTCATATGGGATAAAATTACGTTGTTGTTTGCAGGCATTCAGCCTTTGGGACATAAATATTTTTCATTTGTTTCCGGATCCAGCGATGAACAGCGCAAGGCTATGCTGGAAGAGGTTAAAAAACTTGCCAATGAACTCAAATAATTTTCTTAAATAGACTTCACAAGTAAGGAAGAGGTGATATAATCTTTGAAACTCGGAATTTCTTATGTCATTCATCCTTACTTGTCTCAAACATCTCCTTCTTCTTATCTTTGGCGGCGCCATTGTGGCCTTTATCCCCATCACCGGCTATTGGATTTTTAAGGAATACCAATTGACCTTTAAACGCAAAGGGATGAATTACAAGGTTCTCCTCGTTATTTATGGTCTTGGGGTTATGGTTTTCGGAGCTATCTATTTCTACAATATTCAGAAAAATCATTCCCTGGGGATTCAATCAAAATCCCTTGAAGAATATATAAGCACAAAAAAAGAATAAAGAGAAGCCTTAAAATAAAGCGGCGGCTGTCTTTCTTGACAGCCGCCGCTTCTTTTTGGATCAAAAAAATGATTGACAGAATATTAGAATATGCTAATATTCTAATATGCTAATATTCTAATATTCTAATATTCTAATATTCTAAACGGAGGATATCCCATGAAACAGCCTATTCTTAAGAACCTGGAACAAGCCGCATTCATGCTGCGAACCGTCGCTCATCCTGCGCGCATCGAAATCATCAATCTCCTCAAGCAACGGTCATCGCTGGCGGTCGGGGAAATTCAACAATCCCTGGGGATTACGCAATCCATGACCTCACAGCATTTAGCTTTACTCAAGAAAATCGGTATCGTGGATTATACAAAAAAAGCCAATGCCTGCTTCTATTATTTAAAGAATAAGAATGTTCTTAAGCTCATTGATTGCGTCCAAGGCTGTTGCTCGGCCAAGTCCCTTTAAGTTGATTCACAAAACATGTATAATAATAAACCTTAAAAAGGAGACAATTCATGTTTCGGCGATTCATTCAATATTCCATTGATCATCCAAAAATCATTGCGGCTCTGACAGGTCTTTTGGTTCTCTTGGCCTTAGCTCAGTATCCCCGTATCAAAGTCGATACGGATCCTGAGAACATGCTCCCGGCAGATGCGCCGGTGCGCGTCTTTCATCATGAGACGAAAAGAGAATTTGCTCTCTATGATTTGATCGTGCTTGGTGTTGTTAATAATACTCATCCTTTGGGCGTTTTTAATGTTCGAACATTGACCCACATTTATGACATCACGGAAGAAATCAAGAAAATAAAAGGCGTAATTCGCCCGGAGATTATCGCCCTATCCACCAAGGACAATGTCGAGCAAGCCGAATTGGGAAGCGTTCGCTTTAATTGGCTCATGCAACAACCGCCCAAAAATGCCGATGAAGCTCTTAAAATTCGCGATAAGGCTATGGACAACCCTATGTTTGCCGGTAGCGTTGTTTCGCAGGACGGACGTGCGATCGCGATTTATATCCCTATCGAAAAAAAGGATCTGAGCTATGAAATCGCTCAGGACATCAAAGATATTGTCCGAAAATATCCCGGAGATGAAAAATATCACATCACAGGCCTTCCTGTGGCCGAGGATCAATTTGGCGTTGAGATGTTTAAGCAAATGGCCATTTCGGCGCCTTTGGCCGGTCTTGTGATCTTTCTTCTGATGTGGTTCTTTTTTAGATCTGCGACACTTATTGTGGCGCCCATGCTTCTTGCGGTGGCTACGGTTTTGATCACGATGGGGCTCTTGATCGGTTTCGGGTTTCCGGTCCACATTATGAGCTCCATGATTCCCATTTTCCTGATGCCCATCGCGGTTTTAGATTCCGTTCACATCTTGAGCGAATTTTTTGATAAGTATCAACGATTCAAGGACAAAAAGAAGACCATTCTCTTTGTGATGGATGAACTTTTTATGCCGATGCTCTTTACGTCTTTAACGTCTATGGCAGGATTTTTCTCGCTTTCGTTTGCGCCTATTCCGCCTGTCCAGATTTTCGGTATTTATGTGGCGCTGGGCGTAGGCATCGCGTGGATTCTAACGATGTCCTTTATCCCTGCCTTTGTGATGTTTATCCCCGAAAACTCTTTGAGAAATTTCGGTTCCAAAGGCCATGAAGAAAAATTTTCGCTGATCGATCGCTTTCTTGTGACGATGCGAACGATAGCGGTTGAAAAAAGCAAAATGGTATTAAGCATAACCGTGATCCTCATCGCTTTATCCGTTTATGGGATTAGCCATATTCAGGTCAATGATAATCCAGTGCGATGGTTCGAAGCTAATCATCCGATCCGCGTGGCTGATCGCGTCCTGAATCAACATTTTTCAGGAACCTATACGGCGTATCTGGTTCTGGAAGCCAAAGACGGGGAGAGTGAAATATTTCTGGAGCCGGCCATGCTCTCCTACGTTGAAAATCTTCAAAAGCAGCTGGTGCAAAGCGATCTTGCGGGTAAGTCCCTATCGCTTGCCGATATCGTTAAGAAGATTTATTATGAATTGTTGGGCGGCGATAAAATCAATGATGTGATTCCGCCAACCAAGGCCGCTGTGGCCCAGTGTTTTATTTCCTTTGAAAACTCGCATAAGCCGGACGATTTGTGGCATCTGACCACGCCCGATTATTCCAAAGCCAATCTCTGGGTTCAGTTGAAAAGCGGCGACAACAAAGACATGAGTCAAGTGGCTCAATTTGTGGCCCGCTATTTGAAAAATAATCCTCCGCCTTATGAGATAAAAACCGATTGGGCCGGACTCACATATATCAACATGATCTGGCAGGATGAGATGGTCGTAGGGATGCTCAAGAATTTCTTAGGCAGCTTTATCATTGTTTTGTTCATGATGCTCTTTTTATTTCGTTCACCCATCAAGGCCTTAGTTTCTATGGTTCCTTTGACGGTCACCATTCTTTTTATTTACAGCCTTCTGGGATTTTTAGGGAAAGATTATGATATGCCGGTTGCGGTTCTCTCAGCCTTAACGCTGGGATTATCTATTGATTTCGCGATTCATTTTATCCAGCGGGCAATCGAAGTCAACGACGAGGAGAAATCCTGGGACAAGACAGCGACGCGGATGTTTGGCGGGCCCGGGCGCGCGATCGTGCGTAATGCTTTGGTGGTCGCGATCGGATTCCTGCCACTTTTAGCCGCGCCGTTAGTGCCTTACAAAACCGTCGGTTTCTTTATGTTTGCTATTATGGCATTCTCGAGCATTGCGACGTTGTTAATTTTGCCTGCGATCATTTCTTTAAATCCAAAATTAATTTTTGAACATCCGCAAAAGGGCATCGGCTGTCAATGCGGGCATTGCATGTTGATTGCGTTTTTTGTTTCCTGCGCGATCGCCTATATTTTATTCGGATATACAACGATCGGGTGGAAGACTTCCACTTTTCTAACGATCGGACTCATGGTTGGTCTGGCGGGACTTTGCCATCTGGCTTCAAAAAGTAAAATTTGTATTCAGGATAAAATATCATGATTGTATCTACTGAATACCCCGCACCTTTTTCTCATTCATTTATCTTAAAGTCGCACGACCTTATTGGTCTTTTCCTTATTAATGGAACAGTCAATAATATTTTCTCTATACGAGAAAGAAGACCTTATAT
>JBDRMG010000025.1:0-13508 GCA_043812495.1 Candidatus Omnitrophota bacterium
ATGGGTGTTCATATTCTTTAAGTCTTTCAGAAAACCAAGAAAATTAGATGAGCTCATTGTTTGGATCCAAATGATCCTCGGAATACTCTTTATCTTGCCAATTTGCCGGGCGCAATTTGAATTTACTATACGTTACACTCTATTTATTGCGGCTATCGGATATTTGGCGCTTGGAAAAATCATGTTAATGTGGAAAAACAAAACAGTTTACATCCATACGATTAAGACTATTTGCTTATTATCGGCGTTTTTGTCGGTTTTGTTGATGTCTTTTTCTGTGTGGCCGATTTATCGCCTAGATTACGCCTTGGAAGATCGATTACAGGGCAAATTTTCTTCCGGGTATAAGTATCTTAGGCACGGGACATGGTACTTGGGTTATTTAGCACTTTTTTGGGAAATAGTTGATACACTAACTTTAGCCAACGCTTCAGGGCTAAATTGCTTTATCTCATCTTCTTGGCAGCCATTTTGGGTTACGCCTTTTTACGGAAGTCGGTTGCAGAATAAAATTTGGAATTTTCAAGAAAATCCCCCCGGCAAGCCGGATATCTGTTTCTTCTCCTATTTAGAAAAGGGGAAGATGTCTATCGGGAAAGCCTTAACCCTTGAAGAAGTCGCATTGGATCCTGACTATCAACTCATTGCACATCGTTTGGGATGCTATCTTTTTATCCATCAGACAGCCTTGAACAAACAAGAACGTAAAGAACATTTGATGAAATGGTATGAAGAAAATACTCCTCAAGAGAATATCACGCTGATGGTAAACGCGCTTAAAGGTATCAATATCAACGTTCCCATTATTGTCAACGGGTTTTGGGGCCATAACTTAAGATATCTTGAATTAAGAGAATTGATTAAGAATCGTCTTTTCTGGATCCCGGAGGAGCTCAACGATGCTCTTGTCAAGAAGGAGCGCATGAAAAAATATTATCTTTTTGATGAGTCAGAGAAAAGTTTCAGGTTATTCCAAGGAAAGATTGAAAAAGGTCAATGAATGATGAATAAGGCGGCCCGAGAAAAGGCTGGATCAGATATTCTTCTATTTTCTATTATGATCACTTGTTCTTGCGTTCATTTTGCGATGAATGGCGGCTTATATTTAAGAGCCTTTCTGTTTTTCTTGCGTTTATGGGGACATATCATTATGATATTAGTAAAAATTTAAGAGGTGGTTTCCTTTATGGCCATTTACACAATCCGCTGGATTAACAATTCGATTAAAATCATCGATCAACGGAAACTTCCCGGCGAACTTAAATATCTATCCTGCCGGGACCTTCAAACACTTTGGAATGCTATTAAAACGCTGGCCGTGCGCGGAGCGCCGGCAATCGGTGTCGCGGCCGCTTTTGGCGTATTATTGGCGGCAGAAAAATTCAGGGGTAACAAAAGGAAACTTTTTGATCAGAAAATCCTACAGGCCTGTCAATATCTGGGTTCCTCCCGTCCGACAGCCGTCAATTTATTCAACGCCCTTGATCGGATGAAGAAAGTTGTACGTGAAAATCCTTTTCATTCCGTTAGAGAAATAAGACAGCTTCTTAAAAAGGAAGCCTTAATGATCTTTGAAGAAGACCGAAGAGTTTGCCGCCAAATGGGACAGCAGGGAGCTAAGCTGATTAAAAACAACAGCCAAATTCTGACCGCGTGTAATGCCGGGGCTTTGGCAACGGTTGATTATGGAACAGCGCTTGGCGTTATGTATTCGGCCAAGGCCCAAGGAAAGAAATTCAAAGTCTATTCTTGCGAAACGCGGCCCCTTCTTCAGGGAGCGCGTTTGACGACCTGGGAACTATTACGTCAAGGAATTGATGCGACGTTGATTTGCGATAACATGGCTGCGACCTTGATGCAACAGGGAAAGATCGACGCTGTCATAACCGGAGCTGATCGCATTGCCCGAAACGGGGATGCCGCCAACAAAATCGGCACCTACAGTTTGGCCGTCTTAGCGCGCCATCACCGTATTCCTTTCTATATCGCGGCGCCACTTTCAACTTTTGATGCGCGCATCCAAACAGGAAAAGATATTCCTATCGAACAAAGAAATCCCGATGAGGTGACGCATTTTGCCGGTCAGCGCATTGCCCCAAAGAAAACAAAAGTCTATAATCCGGCCTTTGATGTTACGGATCATACCCTGATTACGGCGATTGTGACCGAATACGGGATCCTCAAGCCGCCTTTTCTTAAGAAAATTCAGGCCGTCTTAAAACGTTATGAAAAAAGAACTTAAAAAGACCTTGTCCAAAGTCGGAGAATTTGGACTGATTGAATTGCTGTCTCATTTTCAGTTTAAAACAAAAGGGCTTATCCATGGAATCGGCGATGATGCGGCTGTTGTTGAGACAAGTCGTGAAGGAGTTCTTGTTCTCACCACGGATATGCTCATCGAGAGAATTCATTTTACAAAACAGATGGGCGCGTTTGCAATCGGCCGCAAGGCCCTGGCCTGCAGCTTAAGCGATATCGCGGCCATGGGCACAAGGCCTCGATGGGTCCTTGTTTCTTTAGGATTACCGAAAAATCTTTCGGTTGATTTTGTCAGAAAAATATATCAAGGCATGAACTATTGGGCGAAGAAATTTAGCGCGTCCATCATCGGTGGAGATATCGTTGAAAATGATAAAATCATTATCAATGTGGTTTGCCTGGGCCAGGCCAAGAAACAAGAAGTGGTTTTGCGCTCGGGGGCCCAAAAAGGCGATCAAATTTTTGTCACAGGACCTTTAGGGAATTCTCTAAAAAGCGGTAAACATCTTTGGTTTAATCCTCGATTAGAAGAATCCCAATATCTTGTCAAAAACTTCAAACCCTCGGCCATGATCGATATCTCGGATGGGCTTGCGCAGGATTTGTCGCATATTCTAAAAGAAAGTCGGGTAGGAGCTATTCTTGGAAAAGAGATGATTCTCTTGAATGCCCGTAGCTCGATTCAACAAGCACTGTATGACGGTGAAGATTTTGAGCTGATCTTCACCCTTTCGCCTCAAAAAGCCAAGAAACTTATGGCCTCAAAGAACAAACGATTCAAATTCTACCTTATCGGAGAAATCACCGGACGGGCAGGACAATTGATCTTGCGTCGGAAAGACGGTCAAGAAAAACAGATTAGCGCGAAGGGTTTTACTCACTTTTAGATGACAAAGAAAGAATTTCTTTCAAAAGATCCAAAAGATACGATTTTGTTAGGGCAGCGATTGGCTCGATATCTGAAGAAAGGCGATATCATTTGCCTTTTGGGCGGGCTGGGAAGCGGAAAAACGACCTTGACCAAAGGCATTGCTCAAGGGCTCAAGTTCAATCCGAACAAAGTCCACAGCCCCTCATTTGTTTTCTTAAATATTTATGACGGTCGTTTTCCGCTTTATCATTTTGATCTTTACCGCATCAAGAAACCAAGCGAGATATTTTCGATCGGTTATGAAGAATATTTATACGGAGAAGGTATTGCTGTGATCGAATGGGCGCAGAGACTCGAAGGATTATGGCCCAGGGAATATCTTGAAATTGATTTGTCCTTTAAAAAAGAGAATGAAAGAGCCATTGTCATAAAAGGGAAAGGCAAGCGAGCTCAGCGCATTCTCAAAGAATTTGCATTATGAAAATATTGGCCCTGGAAACCTCAACAAAGAAATTTTCTTTGGCCATTGCCGAAGACAACAAAGTTCTTCTTTCAAAAAACACGAAGCTCAAGAAAGTCTTGTCGTCATCGATTATTCCTTCCATCAAAAAATTACTTGATCAGGCTCGCGTGCCCTTATCTTGCGTGGATGGTTTTGCCGTTGGCCTGGGGCCGGGATCATTTACAAGCCTCAGGGTTGGCTTGGCCACGGTCAAGGGTTTGTGTTTGGCTATGCAAAAACCGGTCGTTGGGATAGGTAGTTTGGATTTGATCGCCATGAATGCAAAAGTGAAATCCGATGAGCAAATCTGTGTTTTGTGTGATGCCAAACGCAATCTCCTGTATGCTTGTTTTTATGTATGTCAAAAAGGCGAACTCAAACGCACAAGCGATTATATGCTTGCGGATATTCAAGAAATTATGAAGAAAGTAGAAAAAGATACCCACTTTATCGGAGATGGTATTAAACTATTTGAAGAAGAGATCAAAAAGGCCGTGGAAGCCAGAAGGACTCAAGGTCATGGGAATCTGACCTGTACATTTGCCAAAGAAAAAGATTGGTATCCCCAAGCTCGACATCTGGCCTTTCTTGCGCACCAACGGTTTCAGAAGAAACAATACGATCGCGCGGATCAGTTGATCCCACTTTATCTTTATCCCGATGACTGTCAAATCAAACGATGAAAAATAATAAAAATTTAAACAAAGAGACGCTGAGCCGGCCAACATGGGTTGAAATTGATCTTGGAGTCATCCGTCATAACATCAGGCAGCTTAAGAAGATCGCTCAGAAGAAAATGAGAATGATCTGTGTCATCAAGGCTGATGCCTATGGTCATGGCGCTGTTGAGGTCTCTCGAGTACTTGAAAGGACAGGCGTGGATTATTTTGCTGTCACCAGCATCAAAGAGGCCGTCACCTTAAGGCGCGCAGGTTGTCGCAAGCCTATTCTTATTTTTGGTCTTTTTGAGAAACGTTTTATCAGAGAAGTCTTTCGCTATCAACTGACGCCAACCGTTTGCACGCTCGAAATGGCCAGGGCGCTCAATCAATACGCTCAGAAAGTCAATCAGGAAATCAATATTCATATTAAGATCGATACCGGCATGGGGCGGCTGGGCGTCTGGCAGGATGGTGCCCTTGCTTTTGTCCAAGAGATTGTACGCTTAACGTACTTGCGTACGGAAGGTATTTATACCCATTTTCCCGTGGCTGATTCCGATCGTCCATTTACCTTAAGCCAAATCAAACGATTTTCACGGCTGACTCATCAGCTGATGCGTAAAGGCCTTGTCTTTTTATATATACACTCGGCTAACAGTTTGGGTCTAACGACGTATCCTCAAGCTAATTTTAATTGCGCAAGACCCGGCCTTATGCTTTATGGATTATCTCCTACGGAGAATCTTAAAGCTCCAATCAAGCTTAAGCCCGCCATGACCGTTAAATCCAAGATCATGTTTCTTAAAGAGATCGCAAAAGGCCGAAGCGTCAGCTACGGCCGTACCTTCATCGCCAAAAGCAAAAGAAAAATCGCGACTCTACCCATCGGATATAATGACGGTTACATGCGTCTTTTATCCAACAAAGCCTTTGTTCTTGTTGACGGAAAAAGATGTCCTGTGGTGGGGCGTATCACCATGGATCAGACCATGGTGGATGTCACGCATATCAAGAATGCAGAAATCGAGACAGAAGTTGTTTTATTGGGCCGGCAAAAAGGATCCTGCATCAGCGCCGATGAATTGGCTCAGAAAGCGCAAACAATCAATTATGAGATTGTCTGTGCGATGGGCAATCGGCTTCCCCGCCTTTATAAGAAGTAAATCTTCTTACCAAAAATTCATTATTAAGCGAATTTTGTCCTGATCAGATAAAATGCTATACAGCAGAAAATAAAAGGGGCAAAACAAGCGGAGACTAGAGGAGCAATCGCGCCGCCTTTGCCAAGAGCGATGGATACGGCTTCAATGACATAATAAAAAAAGCCTATCCCGATGGCAATCCCGATCGACGTGAATGTCGCAGCCTTTCGTCGTTCTGTCATGAAAACCAACGGAAGTCCCAAAAGGACAATGACAATATTGCGGAAAGGAAAGGCGATTTTCTGATAAAAATCAACCTTCAGATTGTTCAAGGCCTTGACCGCGCCGCTATGCGAGAAACGATTAATATAACTGTAAAGTTGCTGAATATTCATTGATGTCACATTCAGTCGTTGTCGTAGAAAATCCTTCGGAGTTTCTTTGATGTCCATCAATTTGAACTCGTAATATTTGATTTTTTCTTTTAATTCTCCGTCGGATTCCTCAAAAGAGGTCATTTGGACCTGGTGGAATTTCCAGGCGATGCCTGTCCAGACGCCTTCCAGAGCAACAATCTTTTCGCGCATATTTTGGCGGTCATCCTGACCGATAATCGTGATGCCTTTAAGTTCGTAGGTATTGGGATCGAAGGAATCAATAAAAAAGAGACGATTTTTTAGGCCATAGAAAGTGAGATTTTTGATGTCGGCCTTTTTCTTTCGCTCGGTGTCCACTTGAAGAATGATGTTTTCATTGCGGATATCTTCGGAATTTGCAGAAGCTTGAGGCACATAACGTTCATTCACCCAGAAGGCCAGAGCCGACACGATGAGGGCAAAAGAAAGCGCAGGCTTGGCGATGCGCCAGAAATTGAGCCCGCTTGAACGCAAAGCGATGATTTCATTATTATTGTTGAGGCGGCTGAATGTGAGCAAAACAGCCAAAAGACAGGCGATGGGTGAAGTATGGATAAAAATAACCGGAAGAAACGTGGAATAATAAAGAAGTAAGATATTAAGTGGAACCTTTCGATCGATGATTTCGCTTAAATTACTAGCCACGTCAATGAGGATGTACAGAAAGCAGAAAATCAGAATCGTGGATACAAAAATCGAGATCACCGAATTTGAGATATAGCGGTCTAAGATACGCATAATTTATAATTGAGAAATAGTGCCGCCAGTCCTCCGAGGATGTTGGGAATCCACATCGTGATGTAGACGGGTGAAATGTTTTGGATGCTTAAGGCTTCGCAACCCAATGATAATAAATAATACGACGCCGCACACAAAACCGCCAAAAGGACATTGGCGGATTTTTCATGACGATGCGTGATAACGGCAATCGGAAAACCTAACAAGACGAACACAAGAACAGAGAACGACCATGTGATTTTGCGATGGTATTCGGTGACCAAAGGAGAGGTATCGACAAACAGTTTATTCAATTCCCGAATTTTATCCTTGAGTTCTCTGAGCGTCATGCCTTTGGGTTTCTTCTCGACATTTTGATCTTTATCTTTGGATAAATCGAGCGTCATAAAATAATTTTTGAAATTGAGCTTATAAAAGCTATTAGGATTATCAAAATTTGGCTCATCGGAGGTCCCGTTCATCAATTTGAGTTTGATTTTGCTTTCGCCCGGGATAGGCGTGAATTCTCCTTCTCTCGCGATAATGGTGCGCGTGGGCTTTCCGTCCGGTTGCGGCTGGTAGATACGGATATTATAAAGTCTGTTTCCCTCAATCCGATAGATAAAGAGGATCTGATCTTTGAAGGCATTGATAAAAGCGCCGGCTTCCAAAACAGCCGTCGGATTCTTGGCGCCGATATTTTTGAGGATCTTTCTTTGTTCATAATGCGCATAAGGGATGACGCGTTCATTGAGAACAACGCAAAAGAGACTCAAAATAAGTCCAAGAATGATCAGGGGAAACAAAATGCGCTTAAGATTAATGCCGCTTGCGCGCAATGCCAGAATCTCATTGTCATTAGAAAGACGGCTGAATGTCAAGATTACGGTCGTCAAACAGGCGATAGGCAACGTATAGCCTAAAAGCAAAGGAACATGAAGCAAAAAGACTTGGCCGACGGATGCGAGGCTGACGCCCTTGTTGATCACCAGATTCGCCAAACGAATCAGATTACCCAATAAAAAAACACTCGTTAAGACGCCCAGGGAAAGGATAAACGGAAGAAAGCTTTCTCTTAATATATAGTTTCTTATGATTTTCATCCGATCATCCTATATTAACGGGCAATGGATAGCGTCAGCACATTAACTTTCTTGGCTCCGGCTTGCTTGATCACAAAGGCCGCTTCGGAAGTCGTCGCTCCCGTTGTCAAGAGATCATCAAACAGGAGTACGGATTTCTGGCGCACTTCGCTGGAATTTTCTATTTTAAAGGCCCCGTGGATATTTGTCCAGCGTTCCTTTTGGCTTAATAAAGCTTGATTCCGTGTATTTTTGACACGCGTAAGATTTCGTTGCGAGAATTTTATATGATAGATCTGGGAAATGCTTTGGGCGATCAATTCAGATTGATTATACCCTCTTTCTCTAAAACGCGTAGGATGCAAGGGAACGGACATAGCCATATCATAGGCGGTCATGTCGATATGGTAAGCTGAGACAAAAGAACAAACAAAGTTCGTAAAGGTTTTTCTTAAAAATGTCTTCTGGCCGTATTTGAAGGAGTGAATCAATTTTTTCATGGCATCATTATAAAATGTGGCGGACCAAGCACGGTCAAAATGATAATGTGTTTTCCGGCATTGAGGACATACATCCTGGGAAGGATCGTCAAACAGATACCGGGAACAATGAAAGCAGAAAGGAGGACGGTTGAATTCAATCGTTTCAAAACACCGGGGGCATAAAAAATGCTCAGTGGCGTTTGACGCCAGGTGTTTCTGACAAATAACGCAATGACTTGGATAGATTAATTCCAATAATCCGTCGCTTATTTTCTTAAACATAGCGGATATATTAGCATTTGAATTTTATGCTGTCAAACATGCATTCTTAACTTATTGGGCAAGAATAAGTTAAGCTAGGAACAAGTTTTTTCTTCTAAGAAATACGCTTGTCAGAGAAAAACAATCAGCGTATAATAATTTCACTTTCAAAGCATGGAAAACTAATAAAATTTAATATGCAGAACCTCTCGAATTTAAAAATAAAAATCAGATGTAGCCCTGAAGAACTCAGCGAAGCGCAGAAGCTTAGATTTCAGGTCTTTAATCTTGAGATGAACTCCGGCCTCAAATCTTCTTATGCCACCGGACTTGATCAGGATGCCTTTGATGAAGACTGCGAACATGTGATCATAGAGGATACAAAACATCATATCGTGATCGGAACGTACCGCATGCTTCTCGATCAAGTGGCCAGGAAACGCAAGGGATTCTATTCAGAAAAAGAATTTGATTTGAGTCCACTCTTGCGTCTTGAAGGGGGACTCTTGGAGGCGGGTCGTTCGTGCATCCACAAGGATTATCGTCGAAAATCCATCTTAAGTTTTCTTTGGCAGGGCATTGCTCAATATGCTATAGAGCATCATGTGCGGTATATTTTTGGCTGTGCCAGTATTTTTACGGTGGACCCCAGGAAGGTCAATCAAACTTTTTGCATGCTTAAGAAGAAAAGATATTTTGCAGATCTGGATGTTCACCCCAAGGACAAAGAGCATGGGATTTCTATTAACGAAGACCTTCCCTGTGAACATCCGGAAGAAATCTTCAACGAGCTTCCTCCTCTTTTCAAAGGATACTTGAATCTAGGGCTGAAGGTCTGCGGTACCCCTGCGATCGATAGAGAATTTCAAACCACTGATTTCTTTGTTATCTTAGATATTAAACACATGAATCCTTCCTATAAAAGACGTCTCTTCGGAAATTATCTTGAGGAGAATAGTGCTTCCTCTAAGGCCGAAAGAAAGCTCTATGCGAATCCTTAAACTTTGCCTGGTAGCTCTGAGCTTTTTGTTTTATCTGATCATTACTGCCATTCTCCATGTTCTGGTGACTTTGTTGAGGCCTTCGCGTCGATGGCAACTCATGAGCAGCTTGAGCTATATTTTGATTCGGTCGATCGGCCGGATTTTGGGGTTAAAAATCGAGGTTCAGGGACAAAAAGAATTCTTGCGCGAAAAAGGCAATTTTTTGATCACACGTCATGTGAGCTATGTGGATGGCTTGATTCTCGGCGGACTTTGCCCCGCGATCTTTGTTTCCAAGAAAGAAATTCAAAGCTGGCCTTTGATCGGCCAAGTGATCGCGATATCGGGAACAATTTTTATTAATCGAAAAGAAAGAATCAAAGCTGTGTCCTCCATAGAAACAATCAGCAGGCTGTTAAAGAATAAAACAAATATCATTGTCTTTCCCGAAGGAACATCGACCGACGGCGACAGCATTCTTTCTTTTCAAACACCGTTTTTCCAATCTCCTATTGTTGCTCAAGCGGACGTACTTATTCTGCGCGTGCAATATCATTCTGTGGATGGGCAACCAGTCGATCAGAAAAATAAAGATCAACTGTTTTGGTACGGAGATATGAACTTTTTTAGTCATTTCTGGAATCTTTGTGGTTTTCGGACCATCACCATTAAGGTTTCCATGATTCGTAGAGTTCCGACGCGTGGTATGGAGAATACCTCTGTCGGACGGAAAACATTAAGCGAAAAATGTTACCAAATCATGCAGGACGCCCATTATAATGAGAAACGATGTTCTTCGCTTGAAAGAGAAAGCCACGCAATTGTCGAAATATTATAACTGTATTTGCTTGGCCTCCGCACCAATTATGAAATAATTGGTGCGGAGGTTAATTCGGTCATGCGCTTATGTTCTGCCCCGCCCGCCACTGAATCAATGGCGGGCGCGGCATCCATAAGCGCAGACCTCATTAAAAAGATATGGTTGTTAACTAAAACTCTGCCATGAAAGAATTCAGTCAAAGCCCCACTTTGATATTGATTTTTATACTCGGTGTGATCTTTTTTTCCCAAGGGTTAAATATCCATGGGATAGAATACCGAGATGACGAAATATTTTATTTCAACAGCACAAAGGAAATGTTCGTCACGGGAAATTATCTTTCACCCGTCTATTTCGGCGAAAATCGTTTTCAGAAACCGATTCTGTTTTATTGGTTGATTCTCATCAGCTATCAGATCCTTGGTGTAAGTTGGCTGGCGGCACGATTACCGTCCGTGGTGGCTGCGAGCATTACTGTGGCCTTGACCTACCGGATGGCCAAGGAATATTTCCATCAGAAGACTGCTATCTTGAGTGTGATTATTCTGGCCACAACCCCGATGTTTTTTAGGCACGCCAAGAATTCCGTTCCGGATATGATGCTGAACATGTTTATTGTTCTGGCCGTCTATTGGATGCTTCAATTCTTTAAAGACCCTTCACAGAAGAGATTCAAATATTATTTCTTTGTGAATTGTGCGCTTGGTTTTATGATCAAAGGTTTTGCAGCTATTGTAATCCCATTTCTGATACTCTTCGCGCTGGTGGTTGCGCAAAAAAGATATTCACTTCTCAAGTCGATCAACTTTCCGGCAGGCCTTGGGATCCTTGTTGCTCTTATTTTGCCTTGGTTTCTTTACATGATTCATCTGCACGGCCAGGGCTATCTCCAATACATGCTTCAGGTGGAAACCATGGATCGCTTGGTGACTCAGGGAGGGCAGAATATCTTCTTAAAGTTTATGTCGATGATATGGAAGAATTCGTTATTTTATTTGCAAACAATTTTGTCTTATTTTGCCCCTTGGTCTGTTTTTGGGTTGATTGCGATTCCGCTTGGCTTCCGGGAGCTTCGCAAGAAAACAGATCATCGCGAAGGATTATTGGTCATGTTGATATGGTTTTTTGTTGTCTTTGGTTTTTTTGCGGTCATTGCCCATCGCATCAATCATTTGATTTTGATTCTGACAACACCTTTCGCCATCCTTCTGAGCCATTTCTTTCTGACTTCTTTTGATCATGCGCATTGGTCCTTGAGGTTGCTGGACAGAGCCAGGGTCACTTTGATTATTTTGATTCTCTTGAGCGGTTTGATCGGAATTTCTTTTGTGAAAGTTTTTCTATTGGGATCAAGCAAGATGTGGATTATTGTTTTCTTGAGTATTTTTCTGGGAAGCCTTATTTTGTCGATGAAAAACAGACAACCAATGGCGGCACCTTTAATTTTAGGAATTTTTCTTATCCTTTGTTTCTCACAAACAGCCTTGCTTTCCCAGGCGAGACTGACGGCTCATTCTTCGCTGCAAAGTTTCGCCCAAACGATCCGTCAAAAGGCCAAGGCAACGATCATTATCGGAGTCGGCAGTCATGATATTCATGAGAAAGAATTTCAGGCCTATTTCGATCAACAAATTGTAAAGGCTGCTTCAAGCGATGATCAACAGACAAGGCAATGGTTGCATGAACTTTTAAACAACCCTCAGGAAGTGTATTGCTTGATAACTCGCCGTGATTATGAGAGGCTGATTGACGATTCTTTCAAAAAGAATATCGCTGTTATTCAGCAAGATGATATGTTCAGGCGGCGCATCAAGATCGATAAAAAATTTTTTATGGCTTTGGCCAAACTCGACCAAAAGACTGTTAAGCGCTATTTTATGGAAGACGTGATTTTATTCAGAAAGGATGCGCATGATTGATTATTCGGTTGTGATTCCGGTTTATAATGAAGAAGAATCACTAGATCCTCTGATGCAAGAATTGGAAGTGCACATACAAAGGCTCGAGGGCTCCTATGAGATTGTTTTTGTTAATGATGGATCATCGGACCGTTCCTTGACTATTCTGGAACGGTTTCAGATGAATCATCCCGAGTGCATTCGCATCATCAATCTTTCAGGAAGAAAAAAGCAAACACTGGCTTTATGTGAAGGTCTTTATGCTGCGCAAGGACGCGTTGTCATAACGTTAGATGCGGATCTTCAAAATGATCCGGCTGATATTCCGGCCCTCATCAAGAAAATGGATGAAGGCTATGATGTTGTGTGCGGCTGGAGAAAAAACAGAATGGACACGCCTTTGAAAATGGCTTTATCCAAGCTGGGTAATATTCTCCAACGCCTGTTTACCGGGATGAAGATTCATGACATTTCTTGCACCCTGCGGGCCTACAAAAAAGAATGTATTGATCAGCTTCATTTGACTTGGGAAGGACAACACCGTTTTATTCCTTTGCTTTTAGCACAGAAGGGATTTAAAATAGGTGAGATCATTTCGCATCATCGTAAGCGTCAGCATGGATACTCCAAATACAGCCACAAGAGGATCTTTAAGGTCATGCTCGACTTCTTCAAAATTATTTTTTCGAAAGGACGACAATGAATCTCTGGATCGCTTTCGGTCTTTTCGGTCAGATTTTATTCGGCTTGAGGTTTATCATTCAATGGATTTGTTCGGAACGAAAAAAACAAAGCTATATTCCTTTGGTTTTTTGGTACTTGAGCATTTCGGGAGGGATCATTCTTCTGGCGTACGCTATTTACCGGAAGGATCCTGTTTTTATCCTCGGGCAATCGACAGGGCTCTTTGTTTATGTACGTAATCTGATCTTGATTGCTCAGCATAAGAAAAAACTTCAACCCACGTTCAATGAAGAGAATTCTTGATTGGAAGAATTTCTTTCTTAAAGGAGAGCAAAAAATGAAAAAAACTATTTTCTTGCTGTTGATCACTGCTTTTTTAAGCACACAAGCATGGGCCGTTCAATCAGGGATGAAAGTTCTCGCGAAAGAAGATATTGAGAAATTATCGGACAGTAATCTGTTGGAAGCTTTTACCGAGATAGTTGTTGAGATCGAAGCCTCCAAAGCCCTTCATAATAGCTCGGGGTTTACACCCGATGATTATGAGACTTTCAAGAATTTGCTGCGCTATCGCATTCGCTTGATTCAAGAAATGAACAAAAGAAAGCTAGAGCTTCCGCAGGTTGAATGAGTTCGAAGGATGGTGAGATTATATGATATAAAGTCAAGTTTTGTGACCTCTTTTTGTTAGACAGGTGATAGATTAAAAGAAAAACTCACCATCTAAAC
>JBDRMG010000026.1:0-49284 GCA_043812495.1 Candidatus Omnitrophota bacterium
ATGGAGCGATTGTGGAAACATTTTTAGATACTGTCACTTGTAACCTCCTTGTTTAGATGGTGAGTTTTTCTTTTAATCTATCACCTGTCTAACAAAAAGAGGTCACAAAACTTGACTTTATATCATATAATCTCACCATCCCGAGCGAAAAGTGAGGGAGAACCATCCTGAGCTAGGTCGAAGGATTCGGCCTGATGACTTATGTCGTCCGCCACTGAATCAATGGCGGACTCCATAAGTCATGGCCTCATTGAGCTGATCTATTTCTTTATGATTTCAACTTTTCCGCCGGCTTGCTTAATCTTTTCTTGCGCGCTTTTTGAGAAATAATGCGCGCAGACCGTGAGAGACTTTTTAATTTCGCCGTCTCCAAGAACCTTGATGGTTCGCCGGGCACTTTTAATCAAGCCATGCGATTTTAGTATATTAGCGTCGATGATGGTGCCTTCTTTAAAACGAGACAGGCTCTCAATCTTGACAAGTTGATGAATCTTCGGATTCTTGCTTCTGAAA
The DNA here is from genome assembly GCA_043812495.1 of Candidatus Omnitrophota bacterium. Taxonomy (GTDB): domain Bacteria; phylum Omnitrophota; class Gorgyraeia; order Zapsychrales; family JBDRMG01; genus JBDRMG01. Next base: position 514 of record JBDRMG010000026.1, read on the forward strand.
CCAAACTTCGCTAAGCGCCTAATCAAAGGAACCTGTCCGCCTTCGAGGCTATTGAGAATTCCGCGCCCAGACCGTGCTTTTTGTCCTTTATGGCCGCGTCCAGACGTCTTACCGTGACCCGAACCGCTGCCTCGACCGACGATCTTTCTTCTTTTTCGCGCGCCTTGAGGTGACTTTAATTCATGAATATACATTTTATTTCACTTCTTCTTGTTTCACTTGAGGGCTTTTGAGGCGACTAAACCCCTCCATGGTCGCTTTGACCACATTCAAAGGATTATTGGTTGTATGACACTTGGTCAAAATATTGCGAATGCCGGCAGCGTCGCAGACAGCACGGACCGGGCCTGCCGCGATGACACCCGTCCCTTCACCCGCAGGTTTTAATAAAACCTTAGCCGCCCCGCATCGGCCAATGATTTCGTGCGTAATCGTTGAACCGCGCAAAGGAACATGAACCATGTTGTTCTTGGCGCCTATGAGAGCTTTGCGGATAGCGGATGCCACATCATTGGCTTTTCCAAGATGATAGCCGGTCTTTCCTTTTGAGTCACCGACAACCACCAAGGCACTAAAAGACATCTTCTTGCCTCCCTTGGTCACTTTAGCGACGCGGCTAATCTTGATAACCTTTTCGATAAATTCTGAACTGCTCTCCGGTGCTCTGGGTCGCATCTTTCTTTCTTTTGAGCGAAAAGGGGTTTTCTGTTGATATCCCGTTTGGCTCTTTTGACCGGATGTCTCTGGTGTCGGTTGATGACCTCCGTTTGGCTTTTTATCTTGAACCATCTCTTTATTCTCGGTCTTCTCGTTTTGATCTTGCGTATCCATTAGAATTCGAGCCCACCTTTTCTTGCGGCATCGGCAAAGGCCTTGATGCGACCATGGTAGAGATAACCACCCCGGTCAAAGGTCACTTTGATCACTCCTTTGTCTTTGGCTTTTTTAGCCAACGTTTCTCCTAAAAGTGCCGCTGCCTGAATATTTCCTCTTTTCTTGATTTTCGTTCGCAACTCTTTGTCTAATGTCGAAAGGCCGAATAACACCTTTCCGGCGATATCATCAATGAGATGCGCCTGCATATTTTTGAGACTGCGATGAACGCATAATCGCGGTCGTTCACTTGAGCCGGTGATCTTCTTGCGGATTCTTTTGTGACGGTAAAACCTTTTAGTTTCTTGAATATTTTTCATGACCAGATTTATTTTGTAACCGATTTTCCTTGTTTGCGCCTAATGATTTCGCCAAGATAGCGGATCCCTTTTCCTTTATAAGGTTCTGCGGGTTTGAGTTGACGAAGTTTCGAGGCCACATTCCCCACCAAGGCCTTGTCAATTCCTTCGATTTCAATTTCTGTCGGTTTCTTCGTCTTAACGGATACACCCTCGGGAATCAGGAAGTCAACAGGGTGGCTCAATCCCAAATTTAAGATTAGTTTTTTTCCTTCCAGTTGAGCCCGAAATCCGACCCCCTGAATTTCAAGATTTTTTTTATGGCCTTCCGTAACGCCAATCATCATGTTCGCTAAAAGGACTCTGATGGTTCCAAAATTAGCTCTCGCTTGTTTTGAATCCGAAAGACGGTTCACGACAAGCTTATTCTCCTTATTTTCTACCTTAACATCCATAGGAATGCAGATAGCCAATTTGCCTTTTGGGCCTTCGGCGCGAATTTGACGTTCTTCGATCGCTACCTTAACGCCCTTTGGAATGATAACGGGTACTTTACCGACGCGCGACATAGGATTTTACCAAATATGACACAGGACCTCGCCGCCAATCTTATCTTTACGGGCATCTCGATCTGTCAAAAGACCTTTGGGTGTCGAAATCACAGCTGTGCCAAGCCCGTTGAGGACGCGGGGAATTCTGTCTTGTTTAACGTAAACTCTTAATCCTGGTTTTGAAATACGCTTAAGACCTATGATGGCTGATTTTCTGTCTTTCGTATATTTCAGATAAATCTTGATGGTACCTTGAGCATTATCTTTCATGAGACGGTAGTTCTCGATATATCCGTCATTCTTGAAAATTTCAAGAATCTTCTGGGACAAGTTGGTGGCAGGGACATCTAAGGTTTCTTTCTTGGCCTGAAGAGCGTTACGGATATTCGTAAGCATATTGCTTATGGGATCATTTAAAGACATAGGTTATCGTCCTTTTAAATAAGTTACCAGCTCGCTTTTCTAATACCGGGAATTTCTCCCTTCCAGGCAAGTTCTCGGAAGCAGATCCGGCAAAGACCAAAGCGGCGCAAATACCCTCTAGACCGACCGCATAAGCGACAGCGGTGATGGGCCCGTGAAGGATATTTTGGTTTTCTTAATGTTCGGTTTATACAGCTTTTTTTAGCCATAATTGATTCTGTTCTCAGGATTTTGCGAAAGGCATCCCAAAAAGACTCAACAACTCCAGTGTCTGTTCTTTGGGGCCATGGTTAAAAACAAACGTAATATCCATCCCTTGGGCTTTCGAAATTCTGTCCAATTCAACCTCTGGGAAAATGGTTTGCTCGTTAAGGCCTAAGGTATAATTTCCCTCCCGGTCAAAGGCCCTGCGCGAAACACCGTTAAAATCGCGGATTCTAGGTAAGGCGACATTGATCAAGCGATCCATAAATTCATACATCTTGGCCTGACGAAGCGTTACCTTACAGCCTACGGCCTGTCCGGCTTTCAATTTAAAATTTGAAATGGCCAGTTTGGCTCTTCGAATAATCGGTTTTTGACCTGTAATCATGGCGAGTTCTTCCGCGGCTTTTTCCAAAATTTTCGGATCATCGATGGCCTCGCCGACTCCCATATTGACAACGATTTTCTCTAGACGGATCACCGCCATGGCGTTGTCCATATGAAATTTCTCCTGCATAGCTGGAATAATTTCTTTTTTATATCTTTCTGACAATCGTGGGATCATTTCAAACCACGCCTCCGCATCGCGTGCATTCCCGGACTTTTGAGCGATCTTTCAATACCGCCACCTTAAAGCGAGATGCTTTGTTGCACTGCTTACAGGCAAGGGCAAGATTGGAAAGCTCAATAGAGGCCTCGACTTCGATAATACCGCCTTTATCATCTTGCTTTGTTTTTCGGCGGGCCTTCTTGACCATATTGATATTTTCCACAATAGCACGATTTTTTTCTCGGAAAATTCTTAATACCTTGCCTTGTTTTCCTCGGTCTTTTCCCGACAAAACAAAAACCATATCATTTCTTTTTATTCTCAACATCTTAGACAACCTCAGGAGCTAACGAAACGATTTTCATAAATTCCATATTGCGCAATTCCCTCGCCACAGGACCAAAGACGCGCGTTCCCCGGGGGTTACCCGCATCATCGATAATGACAATGGCATTCGTGTCAAATCGCACATACGTCCCGTCCGTCCGGCGGATAGGAAACTTGGTGCGCACAATCACGCCTTTGGCGATCTGACCCTTTTTGACGGCTGCGTCAGGAGCCGATTCTTTGATGTTGACTCTCACGATATCTCCGACTTGTCCAAAGTCTCTTCCTTTGCGGTTCAAGACCCCGATAAAAGAAGCTTTGCGTGCACCGGTATTATCTGCAACATCTAAAATCGATCTTAAATAAATCATGACGCCTTTTGAATCTCTCTGATAATCCAGCGTTTATCCTTGGACAACGGCCGTGTTTCTTCGATACGCACAGAATCACCGACTTTTGATTCGTTTTTCTCATCATGGGCCTTAAATTTGGAGGCGTGCCGAATATTTTTTACATACATGGAATGCTTGGCTGTCCATCGAACCTGCACCACGCGGGTTTTGTTCATCTTATCGCTCACGACGGTCCCCGTAAACGTCTTACGCAGTGGTTTTTGTTGATTCATTCTTCGCTCTTTCTGTTAAAATCGTCTGGATACGCGCAATAACTCGCCGGATCACTCGAAATCGACCGGGTTTTTCCACCTGTCCAAATTTCTTCTGAAAATTCAGATCAAATAATTCTTTTTTAAGCGCTTTCTCTTTATCGCGTAATTCATCGATTCCTAAATCTCTCAGTTCTTTGATTTTCATGACTCTACCCTCTTAATGAGTCGAGGCTCTCGAAATAAATTTTGTTTTGACGGGTAATTTAAAAGCAACCAACCGAAAAACCTGACGGGCCAGCTCTTCGGGAACACCGCTTAATTCTAAGATAATCGTACCGCGCTTCACGACGGCCACCCAATGGTCCAAATCACCCTTACCTTTGCCCATGCGCGTTTCTGCGGGTTTTTTAGTAACAGGTTTATGGGGAAAAACCTTGATCCAAAGTTTCCCGGCTCCTCTTAATTTCCGCACAATACCCACGCGCGCTGCTTCAAAATGATTATTGCGTATCAGGCCGTTCTCTATGGCCTTGAGGCCAAATTCACCAAAAGTTAAGGTCGAGCCGCGGCTGGCTTTACCCCGCGTTTTTCCTCTTTGTGCTTTTCGATATTTAACTCGTCTTGGTATAAATGCCATTAATTGATTCCTTTAAGTAACTTCCTGCACTTCACCGGCTTCAACGGACTTATCATCCAAGATAGCATCACCCTTATAAATCCACACCTTGACACCCAAGACACCATACGTCGTATGGGATTCGGCAAAACCATAATCGATATCCGCGCGAAAAGTCTGAAGAGGTATTTTTCCGGCCTTGGTTTTTTCACTGCGAGACATTTCAATCCCGCCCAAACGACCCGAACAGGCAATTTTAATTCCTTGCGCCCCGGCTTGCATTGCCTGCTCAACCGTACGCTTCATGGCTCTTCGAAAAGCGATGCGTCGCTCGAGTTGAAAAGCAACACTTTGCGCAACCAGCTGAGCATCAATGGCCGGTTTTTTCACTTCCTGAATATCAATAGAAATTTCTTTTGTGGTGATCTTCGAAAGATCTTCTCTTAATCGGTCAATATCCGCGCCCCGCCGACCAATGATCACGCCGGGTCTGGCCGAGCAAATTCTAATTTTGACTTGCGCTGCAAGACGCTCAATGATGATCTTAGAGACGGCCGCTTGCGCGAATTTTTTCTTAATATAATTGCGAATTTTCACATCTTCAATGATATTGTTGGCGTAATCCTTTTTGTCCGCAAACCACACACTACCCCAATTTTTGATATACGGAATACGCAGAATAATCGGACTAACTTTTTGCCCCATAAATTACCTCATTTTGTTTTTGCGTCGAGCTCAATGGTTAAATGTGTCGTTCTTTTCAAAATCCGTGATGCGCGTCCAAAAGCAGCAGCCTTAAATCTTTTCCACATGGGGCCCTTATCCGCAACGATTTTTGAAATCACCAGCTGATTTTCCATAAGACCCTTTTTCTTAGCATTGCTGATTGCCGCGTTAAGAACTTTCTGAATCATCACGGTCGACTTCTTCTGCGTATGCGCCAGAATCATAAGAGAGCTTTCAACGTCCCGCCCTCGAATGAGATCAATCACTTGCCTGACCTTGACGGGCGAAACATGAACAAATTTTACTTTGGCTTTTGCTATCATCGTTATTCTCTTTTAAGTTTTTTGCGGAGCTTTCTTGGCCTTCACGCCACCGTGCTTGCGAAACGTTCGCGTTGACGCGAACTCACCGAATTTATATCCCACCATATTTTCTGTAATAAAAATCGGTATATGCTTACGTCCGTCATGCACGGCTACGGTATAGCCGACAAAATCCGGCGTGATCGTCGAAGACCTTGCCCATGTCTTAATGGGTTGCTTATTTCCCGACCTTTGCATCCGTTCCAGTTTCTTCAGAAGATGATCGGCCACATACGGACCTTTTTTTAGTGAGCGTGCCATACTTTATTTCCTTCGTTTAACGATAAATGAATTTGAATACTTTCTTAACTTTCTTGTTTTATAGCCTTTGGTCGGCTTGCCCCACGGCGTCACAGGGTGCGGATTACCCTGGGGAGCCTTTCCTTCACCGCCACCATGAGGGTGATCATGAGGATTCATGGCCACGCCTCGTGATTGCGGTCGCCGACCCAGCCAGCGCGATCGACCGGCCTTGCCGATGGATACGGATTCTCGTTCCACATTTCCCAATTGTCCAATGGTCGCACGACAACGAACGGAAATCATTCTTATTTCATTGGATGGTAAGCGCACATGCGCATAGTCCCCTTCTTTAGCCATGACCTGGGCGGATGTTCCGGCTGAACGAACAATTTTTCCGCCGCGACCGGGTTTTAATTCGATATTATGAATCAATGTCCCTAAAGGAACACGGCTAATGGGCATGCAATTGCCAGCGCGAATTTCCACATCCGCGCTATCTGAGCTGATAATTTTATCCCCAACCCGCAATTCAAGAGGAGCCAGAATATACGCCTTGAATTGATCTTCATATTGAATGAGGGCAATGCGCGCAGAACGGTTCGGGTCATATTCGATCGCCAGGACCTGTGCCGGCATATCAATGCGATCGCGCTTGAAATCAATGAGGCGATAATTGCGTTTGTGGCCGCCTCCGCGATGACGCGAAGTGATGCGGCCGAAGTTATTGCGACCGCCGGATTTCTTTAACGGCATCAATAAAGACTTTTCGGGCTTCTTCTTTGTTATTTCGCTAAAATCCGGAAGCGCCGCATGGCGAAGCCCATTGGTTGTCGGTTTAAACGTGCGGATACCCATTACGTAACCTCAATTTTCTGACCTTCTTTTAATGTCACAATAGCCTTTTTCCAATCGGGGGTCATTCCCAATTCCTGTCGCACTCTTTTCTTTTTACCCGGAACAAGGATGGTATTGACATCCTGCACCTTAACATTATAAATTTCTTCTACGGCGACTTTGATTGCAATCTTAGAGGCCTTGCGGTCCACATGAAATAAGTATTTGCGATCAGGCTCTAAGGACGTGCCTTTTTCTGTGCGAATGAGTGTTTTGATGATATCATAGCAAGTGATCATTTTATTCTCTTGAGCAATGTCTTGAAAGCTGGTTTTGTGATCAGAATTTTCTTATTACGCAAAATATCGTAGGCATTAGCCTCTTGAGCCTGCAGAAGGCTGAGTAAACGAATATTTTTCGCTACTCTCAAGAGATCCTTATCGTATTCGTCCGAAAGAGCTAGAATACGCCCCTCCATCTTTAACTTCTTTAATATCTTGGCAAAATCTTTAGTCTTGGTCGACTTGAGGGTTATTCGGTCAACGCAAAATACATCATTGGTTGATAATTTTGCCTTGAGACTTTCGCGCAAAGCCACACTCTTTATTTTCTTGGGTACTTCATAACCAAAATCCCGCGGACTCGGACCAAAAACAGTCCCGCCGCCGCGCCATAACGGAGAACGAATCGATCCGGCGCGTGCACGACCCGTGCCTTTTTGCCGATAAGGTTTCTTCCCACCGCCGGAAACCTGTCCGCGCTCCTTTGTTGAAGCTGTACCCTGGCGCTTGTTGGCCTGATACATCAAAATCGCCTGATGCAGAATGCTTCGGTTGACGGGACCCTCCAGAATTTTTTCCGGAAGATCAAAATCCTCAATTTTCTTTCCATCCATATTATGTATGGGAAAAGACGACATTTTATTTTCCTTTTCCTCTGGCCTTTGTCTTGCTTTGCTTCAAAGGATTGCGCGTTTTTTGAGTGACGGCGACTTTCTCTTCAAGAGAACGATAAGCCTTCTTTTGAGACCGGTTGACGTTGATATAGCCATTCTTATGTCCGGGAACAGCTCCTTTGATCAATATGAGATTACTGTCTATGTCCACGGCCATCACGCGAAGACCTTGCACGGTGACTCTCTGTGCGCCCATATGGCCTGGCATATGCGTTCCTTTATAAACACGCGAAGGATCCGCACTTGCGCCGATGGAGCCAACTCGACGATGGTGCATCGAACCATGCCCACCCGGACCTCCGCTCCAATTCCAACGCCTCATGCCGCCCTGAAAACCTTTTCCGATGGAAACACCGCAAACATCGACATAATCACCGGCTTTAAAGAAATCGGCTCTGATTTCTTGGCCCACTTTATAGTCCTTGTTGTCAGATGAAGGAAATTCTCTGATCAGTTTGCAAGGAGAGACTCCAATCTTCTTGAAGAATCCCCTTTGGGGCTTTTTAAGTCTTAATTCCTTCGCGGGTTCAAAGCCGAGCTTGACCTTTAAGGGAGAGTTTTTGAGCTCAAGGACAAAGCACGGCCCGACCTCAACAACAGTGACGGGAACAATAAACCCGTCCTTGTTGAAGATTTGCGTCATGCCAATTTTTTTCCCGAGTAAACCCCTGATCATTGTTTTTCCTATTGCTTAATTTCCACGTCAACGCCCGCCGGCAGATTAAGCTTGCGAAGGGCCTCAACCGTCTTGGCGGTTGGGTCCACAAGATCAATCAAACGCTTGTGGGTGGCGAGGCTAAACTGCTCACGTGACTTTTTATCGATCGCAGGTGACCGCAAAACCGTATACAACTCTTTCTTCGTCGGAAGAGGAACGGGTCCGCAGACTTTTGCTCCCGTCCGTTTGGCGGTGTCCACAATTTCTTGTGTCGATTGATCAATCAGCCGATGATCGTAGGCCTTTAATTTGATGCGTATTTTCTGCATATTTTCTCTTTGTGAATTTGTTTAACAGTTTACTTAACAACCTCAGAGATAACGCCCGCTCCGACCGTACGTCCACCTTCGCGGATAGCAAATCGCAACTCTTTTTCCATCGCAACGGGGACAATGAGTTCGGCTTCGAGAGCTACGTTATCGCCGGGCATACACATTTCAACGCCTTCCGGAAGAAAAGCTGTTCCGGTCACGTCTGTTGTTCTGAAATAAAACTGAGGTCTATATCCTTTGAAAAACGGTGTATGACGACCACCTTCTTCTTTTGTGAGAATATAGACTTGCGACTTAAACCGTGTATGCGGCGTAATCGAGCCGGGTTTAGCCAAAACCATACCGCGCTCGATGGCTTCTTTATCAACACCACGCAACAAAAGTCCAACATTGTCACCGGCTTGACCCTGATCTAATTCTTTTCTGAACATTTCCACGCCCGTGACAACGGTTTTGCTGACTTGGGGTCGAAGTCCGACGACATCCACTTCCTCGCCGACTTTGACCACGCCGCGCTCAATTCTTCCTGTGGCCACGGTTCCTCGGCCGGAAATCGAGAAAATATCCTCAACCGCCATAGAAAATGGTTTGTCCAATTCTCTCACAGGTTCCGGGATAAAATCATCAACAGCTTTCATGAGGTCGAGAATAGACTGCGTTTTCGCTGCATCATCGGGATTATTGAGGGCCTCCAGGGCGCTTCCTTTGATGATCGGTGTTTTGTCTCCCGGGAATTTATACTTTGTCAGTAAATCACGGATTTCAAGCTCAACTAATTCCAGAAGCTCTTTGTCTTCGACTTGGTCGCACTTGTTGAGATAAACAACAATTTGAGGAACATTCACTTGGCGTGCCAAGAGAATATGCTCGCGTGTTTGAGGCATCGGGCCGTCAGCAGCCGAAACAACGAGTATGGCTCCGTCCATTTGCGCGGCACCCGTAATCATGTTCTTGATATAATCAGCGTGCCCAGGGCAATCGATGTGCGCATAGTGTCTTTTTTCGGTTTCGTACTCAAGGTGCGCAATATTAATGGTAACTCCGCGTTCTTTCTCTTCGGGAGCATTATCGATGGAATCGAAGGTGCGCACTTGAGCAAGACCCTGCTTAGCTAAAATTGTGGTGATAGCCGCACTTAAAGTAGTTTTCCCGTGGTCCACATGACCGATGGTTCCGATATTCAAGTGTGGTTTGTTGCGTACAAATTTTTCCTTTGCCATATATCTACCCTCCCTTTAAGCTCGTTGACCTTTTTGTTTCATCTATCTAATTACCTCTTGCTCCCTGCCCCTGTCGTTCTCTGTCCGATAATCTTCTCGGAAATATGATGCGGAACCTCGGCATAAAAAGCCGGTTCCATCGAGAAATTAGCGCGCCCTTGCGTCAAGGAGCGTAAGGCATTTGCATAGTTAAACATTTCGGCCAGAGGAACTTCGCATCGCGCCGTTTTGAGCTTTCCTCTGGTTCCCATGGCAACAATTTTTGCTCGTCTTGTATTCAAATCACCAATGACTGTGCCCATAAAATCTTCAGGCACAATTATTTCGATATCCATAATCGGCTCCAAAAAGACACTTTTTCCTTTCTGCAGCGCATCGCGTAAAGCAATCTTAGCCGCCAACTGAAACGCGATATCACTTGAGTCAACTTCATGATAAGAGCCATCCACCAAAGTTATATTGATATCAGTGACGGGATAACCCGCCAAAACACCGCTCATGGCCCCTGCATTGATTCCTTGCTCAACCGATCTGATATATTCTCGAGGAATAGCCCCTCCTCTAATGCGATCAATAAATACAATTCCTTTACCTTTTTCCTCGGCAGGTTCGGCATCAATGATGACATGTCCATACTGACCGCGGCCGCCGGTTTGCGAGATGAATTTCCCTTGAACTCCCATGGCCTTGTGCGTAATCGTTTCTTTGTATGCGACCTGGGGCCGGCCAACGGTTGTTTCTAGATTAAATTCTCGACGCATGCGATCGATGATAATTTCCAGATGCAACTCTCCCATGCCGGAAATAATGGTCTCACCTGTCTCTTGATCATATTTCACGCGCAACGAAGGATCTTCATCTAAGAATTTCCTTAAGGTTAGCCCGAGCTTATCTTGATCGGCTCTTGTTTTAGGCTCAATCGCCATAGACACAACCGGCTCCGGGATGTTCATACTCTCAATGACGATAGGGGCATTTTCTGCGCAAAGTGAATCGCCGGATTTTGATTCTTTCAAGCCGACAAAGGCCGCGATTTCACCGGCCCCAACCTCCGAAACGATTTCTTGTTTGTTGGAATGCATCATAACGATCTTAGAAATTTTCTCTCTTTTTTTCTGACTTGAGTTATATACCGAATCTCCGGACTTGATTTTTCCCGAATAGATTCTCGTATAAAAAAGTTTTCCGACATAGGGGTCAGTAGCGACTTTAAACAAAAGACCGCTAAAAGGTTCTTTTTCATCAGCCATGCGTTCTGCATACTCTTCTGTTCCGGGAACCATGCCCGCAACCGGAGGAACTTCCAAAGGTGACGGTAAATAATCGCAGGCTGCGTCAATAACCATCTGAACCCCTTTATTCTTTAAAGACGAGCCGCACAAAACAGGAATAAATTGATTTTTGATCACGCCGCAACGTATCGCGTACATGATATCGTCAACGGAAATTTCCTTGCCTTCAACAAATTTTTCCATAATATCGTGATCGATTTCCGCTAACTTCTCAATAAGGGTATGACGATAGGCCGCAACTTTATCTTTGTGCTCTGCGGGAATATCTTGCTTGATGCGCTTGACCCCCTCAGCATCTTCATAGGTTATGTACTTTTCGTTAATAATATCGATGATACCGGCAAATTTATCTTCGGCGCCAACGGGCATTTGAATGGCCGCCGCATGAGCACCTAAGCGATCATGCATTTGCTCAAGGACATGATCGAAATTAGCGCCCATTCGATCCATCTTGTTCACAAAAGCAATCCGAGGGACATTATAACGGTCCGCTTGTCGCCAAACGGTCTCAGTTTGCGGCTCAACGCCGCTACAGGCGCAAACCACAACCACCGCGCCATCGAGCACTTTCAAGGAACGCTCCACTTCAACGGTAAAATCCACATGACCGGGCGTATCAATAATATTGATTCGATAATCACCCCACGTCACCGTTGTATTGGCCGCGGTAATGGTTATGCCTCTCTCCTGCTCCTGAGGCATCCAGTCCATAGTGGCTGTTCCTTCGTCCACGGTTCCCATCCTATGGATGACTCCCGTGTAAAAGAGAACCCGCTCCGTGGTCGTTGTCTTTCCTGCATCGATATGGGCGACAATACCAATGTTTCTGACTTTTTCTAATGGTGTCTTATCTGTCATATTGGTCTTACCACCTCAAATGAGCAAAGGCTTTGTTCGCATCAGCCATCTTATGAAGATCATCCCGTTTTTTGATGGCCGGACCTTCTGCTTTATAGGCATTGAAAAGCTCATCGGCGAGCTTGTCTTTCATGGATTTTCCTTTTTTGGTTCGCGCAAAATCTCTAATCCAGCGTAGCGCAATCGAATTGCCTCTTAAGGGAGCTACTTCCAACGGAATCTGATAAGTCGCTCCACCGACGCGCCTGGGTTTAACTTCCAGGCGGGGGCGAACATTATCAATGGCTTTATTAAAAACTTTCATGATATCTTCCTCAGAAGCTTTTTTCTTTAAAATTTCGAAGGATCCATAAACAATGTTTTCGGCTACCGATTTCTTACCCTCGATCATAACCACACTAATAAAGCGGGTAACCAGCGTGCTATTGTATTTTTTATCAGGGATCACTTCTCTTATGTCGGCTTTACGTCTACGCATTATTTCTCTCTCTTTGTTCCGTATTTGGACCTTGATTTCTTTCTGTTGGCCACACCGGCTGTATCGAGGGTTCCGCGCACGATGTGATAACGAACACCTGGCAAATCTTTGACCCGGCCACCTCTGACAAGAACGATGGAGTGCTCCTGGAGATTGTGGCCCTCGCCGGGGATATAACTGGTCACCTCATAGCGATTGGTTAAACGGACCCTGGCGATTTTACGCAAAGCCGAATTCGGCTTCTTGGGCGTCATTGTTTTAACCTGGAGGCAAACGCCTCGACGCTGCGGGCAGTTTGTCAACGCAGGGGATTTACCCTTCTTTTTTTTCAGTTTCCTTTGTATCCTAATCAGTTGGGATATTGTCGGCATATTTCACCATTTCGATATTGTCATAGGCTTTGAAACCTGTTCCTGCAGGGATCAAATGGCCTACGATTACATTTTCTTTAAGGCCTCGCAGGTAGTCTTTTTTACCGCTGGCCGCTGCCTCTGTCAATACTCTTGTTGTCTCTTGAAAGCTAGCAGCGGAAATAAAACTCTCAGTCGTTAGAGAGACCTTTGTAATACCTAACAAAAGTGGGGTCGCAGAAGCCGGTTTTCCTTTCTTTTTAAGAACAGCCTGATTGGCTTTCTTAAAAGCAACTCGATCCACCTGTTGCCCGACTAAGAATTCCGTATCTCCGGACTCTTCGATTTTTACTTTTTTAAGCATCTGACAAATAATAAGCTCGATATGCTTATCATTAATGCGCACACCCTGCAACCGATAGACTTCCTGAATCTCATTAAGAAGATATTCTTGTAAGATTTTATCTCCGCACACGCGCAAAATATCATGCGGAACCACAGGGCCATCCGTCAGTTGCTGGCCGGCAAAAACACGATCTCCTTTGTAGACATTGGGATGCTTGCCATGGGGAATAAGGTAATCCTTGGCCATTCCCGTTGTACTGCGAATAATAATTTTTCGACGACCTTTTTGATCTTCTCCGAACTCCACAAATCCGTCGATTTCGCTGATGACGGCAGGATCTTTCGGGCGTCTGGCCTCAAAAAGTTCAGCCACGCGCGGCAAACCGCCGGTGATATCTCTTGTTTTGCCGACCCCGCGCGGAATCTTGGCTAATAACTCACCGGCCCCTACATTCTGCTTGTCTTTCAATAAGATATGGGCTCCTACAGGGATAGAATAAATCCCTAACACCTCTTGCTTATCATCGGTAACAATAATCTGCGGATGAAATTCCTGCTTATGCTCAACCACCACGCGTTCGATAATTCCCGTGACGGGATTTTGCTCTTTGCGAACGGTGACGTCCTCCTTAAGATCCTCAAAATTAACCACACCCTTGACTTCGGAAATAATGGGAACGGTATAAGGATCCCAGGTCACAAAAATAACATCCTTGTTCGTCTCTTCGTTATCGGCTACAGCAATGACAGCCCCTTGAGGAAGCTGATGTCGTTCGTATTCGCGTCCTAATTCATCATTGATGCTGATGGATCCATTGCGATTAAGAACAATATATTGTTTTTCTTTCTCAACCACGCGCAATTTGTGATAGCGGACAATCCCTTTATTCTTGGAGCGGATAAAGGATTGCTCAACGGCACGGCTTGCGGTTCCTCCGATGTGGAAGGTACGCATCGTCAGCTGCGTTCCGGGCTCACCGATGCTCTGAGCGGCAATGGTACCGACCGCTTCGCCGATTTCTATTAATCGTTGCGTGGCTAAATTACGTCCATAGCAGCGGATACAAACACCCCGCTCAGATTCGCATGTCAAAACGCTTCGGATACGTACTTTTTCAATTCCTAATTGCTCGATGATTTCGGCCTTTTCTTCCGTAATCTCGTCGCCCGCTTCGACAACAAGCTGATCCGTGATGACATCAACAATATTATCCAAGGCCACGCGACCTACGATGCGCTCTTTAAGGCTAACCACGACTTCATCGCCTTCGATGATCGCGGAAACGGTAATCCCGTTGAGCGTTCCGCAATCTTTTTCGGTAATCACCATCTCTTGAGCCACATCGACTAAGCGACGCGTCAAATACCCTGCATCCGCTGTCTTCAGGGCTGTATCGGCTAAACCTTTACGTGCACCGTGTGTCGAAATAAAATATTCCAGAACCGAAAGTCCTTCCCGAAAACTCGCTGTGATAGGATTTTCGATGATCTCCCCTGAAGGTTTAGCCATTAATCCGCGCATACCGGAAAGCTGCCGTATTTGTAAACGAGACCCGCGCGCACCGGAATCCGCCATAATAAAGACAGGGTTAAAAGAATCCATCTGTTTAAAGACCAAATCAGATAGGGCCTCGGTGGCATGCGTCCAGACGTCAATCACTTTGTTATATCGTTCTCGTCCGGTGATCACGCCTTTTCGATATTGGTCTTCGACCTTGGCAATCTCTTGTTTCGAATTCTTAATCAGCTCCGCTTTTTCCGCAGGAACAGTCAAGTCGGCAATGCTGATCGAAATACCGGCCAACGTGGCTTGCTCAAATCCAAGGTCTTTCAGCGCGTCAAGTAGAATAATCGTTCGATGCTGACCATATCGTTTATAACAATCCGTGATAACCGCTCCGACCTTCTTTTTATTCATCGTTTCATTGACAAAACCGAAAGTTTCCGGCAAAAGCTCATTGAGCATCACCCGTCCAACCGTCGTTTCGATAACGGGCACTTGAAGATGCTCAGCTTTTTCCTTCTTCTTGCTATCGGCCTTGAGAATCTCTTCCTGGGAAATGATCAAGGAAGGTTTTTCTTCACCCCAAATGTCTTCTTTTAATTTTAGTTTAATTCTGGAATGAAGATCAAGCAATCCGTCATTATAAGCAATCATCACTTCGTGGCCCGATGAAAACAGGTGACCTTCCCCTTTTCCTCCCACTTTATCCTTGGTCAGATAATACAAACCCAAAACAATGTCCTGAGTTGGGGTCAGAATCGGCCGGCCATCGGCGGGGGAGAAGATGTTATTCGTCGATAAAAGTTCAACGCGGCACTCCATCTGAGCTTCCAAGGACAAGGGCACATGCACGGCCATCTGGTCGCCGTCAAAATCGGCATTAAAAGCGGTGCACACAAGCGGATGAAGTTTAATCGCTTTTCCTTCAATCAAAATAGGTTGAAAAGCTTGAACACTCAAACGGTGGAGAGTCGGTGCGCGGTTGAGCATCACCGGGTGGTCATGAATGACCTCATCCAAAATATCCCAGACCTCGATTTTAGCGCGTTCGACCATTCTTTTCGCGCCCTTAATCGTATGGACAAATCCTTTTTCTCTAAGTTTGCGGATAATAAATGGTTCAAAAAGCTCCAAGGCCATTTTTTTTGGTAAACCGCATTGGTGCAATTTTAGTTCAGGTCCAACCACAATAACGGAACGGCCGGAATAATCAACGCGCTTTCCTAGAAGATTCATACGGAAACGCCCTTGCTTGCCTTTGAGCATATCTGAAAGAGATTTGAGTGGCCGGTTACCGGATCCCAAAACAGGCCGCCCATGACGGCCGTTATCCAGAAGCGCGTCCACGGATTCCTGAAGCATGCGTTTTTCATTGCGGATAATAATTTCAGGGGCTTTGAGATCAAGCAATTTCTTCAGTCGATTATTTCGGTTGATGACTCTTCTGTATAAATCATTTAAATCTGATGTGGCAAAACGGCCGCCTTCCAGAGGAACAAGCGGTCGAAGGTCGGGTGGAATGACCGGTAAGGTTTCGAGGATCATCCAATCCGGAGAATTACCGGACGCCTTGAAGTCTTCTGCCACTTTCAACATTTTGGCAATCTTTCTGGCGTTCGTACCGGCTGGATTAGACTTTTCTAAATCCTTGCGTAATTTTTTGCAGAGGGCATTGAGATCAAGCTCTTTGAGAAGATCGTTGATCGCCTCGGCGCCGATCTTGGCCTTAAAAGCACCCCCGTATTTGACGACGCATTCTTGGTACTCGTCTTCCGAGAGAAGTTCTTTCTTTTTCAAAGGTGTTTCCCCGGGGTCTATAACAATATACTCTTCATAATAAATAATTTTTTCTAAATCTCGTAAGGTGATCGAAAGCAACGCCGATAAACGACTGGGGACAGCTTTGTAAAACCAAATATGCGTCACAGCGCAGGCGAGTTCAATATGGCCCATCCGTTCTCTGCGCACATTTGATCGCGTGACCAAGACACCGCAACGATCGCAAGTGATACCCTTAAACTTGATTCCTTTGTATTTACCGCAATTGCATTCCCAGTCGCGCACAGGGCCAAAGATACGCTCGCAAAAAAGGCCATCTTTTTCTGGCTTGAGAGTTCGGTAATTCAGGGTCTCGGCTTTTTTTACGATACCACTTGACCACGAACGAATCACCTGCGGTGAGGCAATGCGTATGCTAAGGCTATCGTATTCTTTAAATTCGCTCATCAGAGGCCCTATTTCCCTTTCCCTTTCTCTTTCTCTTTATCTTTTCTTGCATCTCTTCTCGTTTCCATCCCGCTATTTTCAACGCGAATATCCAAACATAGACCCTGTAATTCTTTTACAAGAACATTGAATGATTCCGGCGTACCCGGCGAAAGCTTCTGCTCTCCTTTAACAATAGCTTCGTAAATGCGACTTCGGCCGTTCACGTCATCGCTTTTAACGGTTAACATTTCTTGTAATGTGTACGCCGCGCCATAGGCCTCAAGAGCCCAGACTTCCATCTCGCCAAAACGCTGTCCGCCAAAGTGCGCTTTTCCGCCCAGAGGCTGCTGAGTCACGAGAGAATAGGGCCCGATGGAGCGCGCATGAATCTTTTCATCGACCAAGTGATTCAATTTCATCATGTAAATAAAGCCGATCGTAATTTTCTGATCAAAAGGTCGCCCGGAAAAACCATCAAAAACCGTCGCCTTGCCATTTTCTGGTAAACCGGCTTCTTTGAGTAATTCTCGAATCTCTTTTTCCGAAGCGCCGTTAAAAACAGGCGTCATGGCTTGAAAACCAAGAGCCTTGGCTGCCCAACCCAAATGCGTTTCCAGCAACTGGCCAACATTCATGCGGGAGGGAACGCCCAAGGGGTTTAATACTAATTCTAAAGAAGTACCGTCTTCTAGAAACGGCATGTCCTCTTCCGGCAAAATGCGGGCGATCACACCTTTGTTGCCGTGGCGTCCGGCCATTTTATCACCCTCTGCAATTTTTCTTTTGGTGGCGACATAGACGATCACGCGCTTGAGAACCCCGGCAGGTAATTCATCTCCCCGCTTGACGCGATCGGTTTCCTGAGCCTGATCTTCGGCCAATTCTTTAATTTTATCGTTAAAAAAGTCAAGTGTCTCGCGCGCTTCATCATTATTGCTAAAATCGCTGAGATTGAGTTTCTCAAACTTCTTTTTGTCTATGCCAAGCACTCGGCAAAGCTTCTTCTCCTTCTCTTCTTCTAAGAAAGCCATCTCTTGCTTGTAGTATTCCTTGATTTTCTTAATGGCAGCCAATTCCTTGGATTTATCGGCCTTGGTTTTACGCCCGCGTTCGCTACGTTGAAATAATTCAACATTGACAATTACACCCTCAATGCCGGGAGGAAGAGTCAACGATGTATCGCGGATATCCGCAGCCTTCTCGCCGAAAATCGCCCGGAGCAATCGCTCTTCCGGAGAAAGTTCTTTCTCGCTTTTGGGCGTGACTTTTCCGACTAGAATGTCTCCTGCTTTGACCTCCGCCCCTATGCAAACAATACCGTCTTCCGTTAAATCCTTTAGGGCATCCTCTCCGACATTGGGAATATCTCTTGTGATTTCTTCGTTGCCAAGTCTTGTTTCGCGTGCTTCGACTTCAAATTTCTCAACATGAATGGAGGTGAATCGATCTTCGCGGACAACCTTTTCGCTGATGATAATCGCATCTTCAAAATTAAAACCGCGCCACGGCATAAAAGCAGCCAAAATGTTTCTTCCCAAGCCGATTTGCCCGTCCTTTGTGCCGATCCCATCAGCGATAATCTGACCAGCTTCAATCGTATCACCTAATTTCACAAGGGGTTTTTGGATAATGCATGTATTGGCATTCGTACGCATAAAACTCTTTAAGGGATAAGTATTCTTGCCGATCACGATTTCTTTGGCGTCCACCTTCGTGACTTTGCCCGATTCTGTAGCAATGCATACGACACCAGAGTCTCTTGCTACTTTTTCTTCCATACCTGTTCCGACAAGCGCAACTTCCGGATCCATCAAAGGGACCGCTTGGCGTTGCATATTGGATCCCATGAGGGCACGGTTGGCATCATCATGTTCTAAGAACGGAATCAACGAAGCCGCCACGGAAACCAACTGCTTGGGAGAAACATCCATATACTCGACTTTGTGCGTAGGAACCTTTGGAAAATCCGTTTTATACCGGCACATGACCGTTTTTTCAAGCATGGTTCCGTCTTTGTCTAAAGGGGTGTCGGCTTGTGCAATATATTTGAGTTGATCAATGTCAGCGGTGAGATATTCAATTTTCTTCGTCACGCGGCCGTCTTCGACTTTTCGATAGGGTGTTTCGATAAATCCTAAGAGATTGATGCGGGCGCAAGTGGTTAAGGACGCGATGAGACCGATATTGGGACCTTCTGGCGTTTCAATCGGACAAACGCGGCCATAATGCGTGGGATGAACGTCACGAACTTCAAAACCCGCGCGTTCGCGAGATAAACCACCCGGACCGATAGCGCTGATTCTGCGCTTATGGGTCATTTCGGCCATCGGATTAACCTGATCCATAAATTGAGACAATTGACTGCGGGCAAAGAAATCTTGAATTTGATTGGAAAAAAGTCTGGAATTGATTAGGTGGTGGGCGGTGAGATTCTCAAAATTGCTCATAATCACAAGCCGTTCCTTAATGGAACGTTCCAGGCGCGCTAAACCAATACGGACTTGATTTTGCACCAATTCGCCGATGGATTTGACGCGTCTGTTGCCTAAGTGATCGATATCATCAATCTCGCCTTGTCCTTCTCGTAAATTGATCAGATAACGCATGACCTCAACCACCGTGGCGATATCCAAGATGCGATTATCGATTGGCGTGCTAGTCCCAAGTTTTCGGTTGGCAATATGACGTCCGACTTTGCTTAAGTCATAACGTTTTGTGTCAAAAAATAATCTGAAGAACAAAGCGTCAGCCACTTCAATGGTTGCCGGTTCCGTCGGTCTCATCTTGCGGTAGAAATCAAGCAAGGCTTCTTCTTTGCTCTTGGTATGATCTTTCTCTAAAGTGGGCTTGATCTTTTCAAAATGGCTCCCGAACATCTTGACCATGTCCTCTTCGTTCGACAATCCCATAATCCTTAAAATTTGAGTGGCAGTGAAATTCCGTCTTCGATCCACGTAAGCGATCAAAATGTCATTTAAGTCATACTTGACTTCAAACCAGGCGCCGCGGGAGGGAATAATCCTTCCATAATAGATGCTTTTGCCCGTAGGATGAACTTCTTCTTCGAAAGAAACGCCGGGTGAACGCTGGATCTGAGAAACAACAACGCGCTCATCGCCATTGATGATAAATGTTCCGGTATCGGTCATCAGAGGAAATTCCCCGAAATACACCTCTTGCTCTTTGATGTCGATGGGAGAAATCAGACGCAATTTGACTTTTAAGGGAGCTGAATACGTCATTCCGCGTCGTTGACATTCATAGCGGGAATATTTTTCTTTCCCTAATGAATAAGTGACATATTCAAGGCGAATTTGCCCATCATAACTTTCCAGAGGGAATACTTCCCGAAAGACTTCTTCGAGTCCCTGCTCCTTACGCTTGTCTTCCGGACATTCTCTTTGCAGGAAGATTTCGTACGACTCTACCTGAATATCCAAAAGATGAGGCAATCCGAAGGTGTCTTGGATTTTACTAAAATCTTTGATTTTTGTGCCCTTCATAGA
Source organism: Candidatus Omnitrophota bacterium (assembly GCA_043812495.1). Taxonomy (GTDB): domain Bacteria; phylum Omnitrophota; class Gorgyraeia; order Zapsychrales; family JBDRMG01; genus JBDRMG01. The sequence goes on from JBDRMG010000026.1 coordinate 20,835, forward strand.
TTAGTCTTTTCCTTCTTTGAATCGGAATTCCTTTCATCAAGAAAACCGAGCCAGCAATGAATTATTTTAATTCGACTTTTGCGCCAGCCGCTGTCAGTTTCTTTTTCAGATCTTCGGCTTCTTCTTTTGTAGCGCCTTCCTTGACTGTCTTCGGGGCCGCTTCAACAAGGTCCTTGGCTTCTTTTAAGCCTAAATTCGTCGCTGCTCTAACTTCTTTAATCACAGAGATTTTGTTGCTGCCGATTTCGGCCAAAACAACATCAAACGTTGTTTTTTCCTCAACCGGAGCGCTCCCTGCGCCACCTGCACCAGATCCCATCATCATGGGGCCGGCCATCATAGCTGCGGCAGCCTGAATGCCGAATTTGTCTTCTAGGCCTTTGACAAGGTCAGATAATTCAAGAGCTGTTAAAACTTCAATCTGCTTAACAATCTCTTCCAGCTTGGGTGAAAGCTGTTTGCTCTCAGCTTTTTCCTCTACAGTATTCTCTGACATTTCTAGTTACCTCCCTTTTTTTCGCTTAATTGTTTTAGGATATATATCAAATCACGCGTTTTGGCATTTAAGGCACTGGCCAAACGTGTTAACGGTGCCTGAATGGTTCCCAATAGAATAGACAATAAAACTTCTTTCGAGGGTAGCTCGGATAATCTCTTCACATCCTCTTTGGTTAATAACTTGCCCTCGCAAAGACCGCCTCGGACAAGAACGCCTTCGCAACCCTTGGAGAAATTGATCAAGGTTTTTGAAATTTCAGCGGAATCGGCCCCGCTAAAAATGAATGCCATCTGGCCTTCAAGCCATTCGATGAGCTTTTCCTTTTCTAAATCTTTAAGGACGCGCTGGGCAATGCTGTTTTTTGTCACATGAACACTGGCACCGATCTTTTTAAGGTTCTTGCGCAAGGTATCCATCTGGCCGCTGGAGACCTGGGTATAACTCATCAAAAAAACGTTGCTGTGGCTCTCTACGTTACTTTTGATATGCTGACTGGCGCTTTCGCGAACTAATAATCCTGCTTTTTTCATATGGCAATCTTAACTCCCGGCCCCATGGTGGTCGCCAAAAAAGCGCTTTTTAGAAGATTTCCTTTGATAGACGCCGGTTTGACCTGAAGAATAGCCTCCATAACGCAATTGGCATTGTCTAATAATTGATCTTGCGAAAACGAACGCTTGCCGATCCCAACGTGAATTCCGGCAAGCTTATCCGTTTTGAATTCTATTTTTCCTTTTTTGACTTCCTTAATAGCCTTTTCAATATCTGTCGTGACCGTTCCGGATTTCGGAGACGGCATAAGCCCCCTCGGTCCAAGAATTTTTCCTAGCTTACTAAGATCGCGCATCATATCCGGGGTCGCGATGGCCCGATCAAAATCAAGAAAACCTTTGGCCACTTTATCAATCAAATCTTCGGCTCCCACAATATCCGCCCCGCTTTCGGTGGCCTTCTTCAGATTGTCTCCTTTGCAGAATACGGCCACTTTAACTTTTTTTCCCGTCCCATGCGGCAGAATCACCGTACCGCGGATCAGCTGATCCGAACTTTTGGGATCGACATTTAAACGAAAATGCAATTCTACTGTTTCGTCAAACTTCACGGTTGGGAATTTGGCAATTTGCTGGATCGCCTCCGCAAGAGGATACGTCTGGTTTTTGTCCACCGCTTTACCGGCCTGCTGCATCCGTTTGCTGATACGAACCATCAGTCGATCACCTCAACGCCCATGCTGCGGGCCGTCCCTTCAATCGTTTTAACGGCCTCTTTAAGATCAATGGTATTCAAATCTTCCATTTTCTGGACCGCAATTTTTTCGATTTGTTTTCTCGTTAAACTTCCGATCTTCTCTTTTCCTGCCGTTCCGGATGCCTTGGCCAAATTGGCCGCTTTTTTGATCAGCACAGAACTGGGAGGAGTCTTAATAATAAAATCAAAAGACCGATCCTTGTAGACCGTGATCACGGCCGGTAAAATCAAGCCTTCTCGGCCTTTGGTCTTTTCATTAAACTGCTTGCAGAACATCATAATATTGACGCCATGTTGACCAAGAGCCGGACCAACAGGCGGCGCGGGATTGGCCTGCCCTGCAGGAACATACAATTTGATTTGTGCAACAGCTTCTTTAGCCACTAATAACCTCTTAAATGTTATATTTTTTCAACTTGCCAATACTCTAATTCGACAAGGGTGGAGCGCCCGAAAATAGAAACACTCACCTTGAGTTTTCCTCGTTCAGGATACAATTCGACAACCGAACCATTGAAATTGGCGAAAGGTCCTTGGGCGATGCGGATAGGTTCCCCTGTATCGAATGTAACTTTTGGGCTGGGCTTGACTTCCGTTTCTTTGGTACGCTTAAGGATGTTATCGACTTCTTCTTCCGAAAGAGGTGCAGGTTTTCGACCGGGACCGATAAAACCCGTTATCCCGGGAGTTGTCTTAACCAGATACCAGCTTTCTTTGTTCATCTCCATCTTGATCAGCAGATATCCCGGAAAAAACTTTCTTGTTGAGATGCGTTTTTTTCCGCTTCTGATCTCAGAAACCTGTTCGGTCGGGACAACGATCTCTTCAACATAATCTTTTAAATTGGTCGTTGCCAAACGACTTTCGAGGCCTGCTTTGGCCTTTTCTTCAGAACCTGTTTGCGTATGGACAACGTACCACTTCATAATTATTTTATGATTAATCCTAAGAATTTTGAAAGAGCAAAATCACAAACACCGATAAAAACACCAAGCATCGCGGAGCTCAACAGCACAAGCCAAGTCGCTTCCATGAGTTCTTTGCGTGTAGACCAAGAAACCTTTTTGAGTTCGACAATGACTTCGCTGATAAATTTTTTTGTTTTGCCAATCATATTCTTTTTATTCGTTGCAGGCCTGGCAGGATTCGAACCTGCAACCTTCGGTTTTGGAGACCGTCGCTCTACCAATTGGAGCTACAGGCCTATAGAACCATTATTTTTTTAACTCTTTATGGATTGTATGCTTGCGATCAAATCGGCAGTATTTTTTTAATTCGAGGCGATCAGGATGTTGTTTTTTATCCTTGGTGCCAGTATAATTGATCTGATGACAAACTGTACATTCAAAACGAATTTTCTCGCGCATAACATTAATATTCTTTCAAATATTTATTCTCATTTAAGCCCCCGACCGGTCTTGAACCGGTGACCTCGTCCTTACCAAGGACGTGCTCTACCGGCTGAGCTACAGGGGCGGAATTTCAAATGCTTAAGTATAGCCTCTGAACTTTTTTTTGTCAAGTTTTTTATTAGCTATTTTTGGAATGCAATTTACTCAAATTGCTTGGGTTAAAGCAGATTGGGTGGGGCGCCCATAAGCTTCAGAAATCGCCTTTTTCCGACCTTCAAAACACCCTCTTTGAGCTCCCAATTCTCGCTAGAAATCTTTTTATTGTTGTGGGAAACTGCGCCTTGCTTAATCAGCCGTCTGGCCTCATTCTTAGACCCGACAAGCTTGGCCTGGATCATCGCATCCATAAGCGATGGAGCCTTCGGGCCAGTCCAGGTAAATTCAGCCATATCTTCAGGGGTCTGCTTCTGGCCAAATGTTTTGTCAAACTCACTTCTTTGATAAGCGGCCTCTTGGGACCCATAAAACCGCTCGACCAATATTTGGCCTAATTGTAATTTTGCTTCCTTCGGATGCATCGCCTTGACGCCATTGAGATTCACATCCGTCAAAAGTTCATAATATTTAGCCATCAAGCTATCATCAATGGACATGGTCTTGCCGAAAATATCCTTGGGATTCTCTTCTATCCCAATGTAATTTCCAAGAGACTTACTCATCTTTTGGATGCCGTCTGTTCCTTCTAACAAAGGCGTCATCAGAACAACCTGTGGATCTTGCCCAAAGGATTCCTGCAACTGTCGACCCATGAGGAGGTTGAATTTCTGGTCTGAGCCTCCCAGTTCTACATCAGCTTTCAGATAGACAGAATCGTAACCTTGCAAAAGTGGATAAATAAATTCCAGAATGCTAATTTCTTTCTTTTGTTCATAGCGTTTCTTAAAGTCCGCTCTCGCTAACATCTGCGCAACCGTTGCCCGTGCGGCTAATGCAAGAATGTCTTGAGCCGTTAGCTGGCTTAACCATGCGCTATTAAAGACAACCTTTGTTTTCCTTTTGTCTAGAATTTTAAAAACTTGTTTTTTGTAGCTTTTTGCGTTTTGCGCGATTTGCTGCGTCGTCATCTTAGGGCGTAGCTGGTCGCGCCCGGAGGGATCACCGATTTGTGCGGTAAAATCACCAATCAGAAAATAAACAACATGTCCGGCATCTTGAAACTGACGGAGTTTATTGAGTAAAACGACGTGACCGAGATGAATATCCGGCGCGGTTGGATCAAAGCCGGCTTTGATGCGAAGAGGTTTTCCGTTTTTCTTGCTCTTGCGCAACTTCTCTTCAAATGCTTCGATGTTGATAACTTCGGTTGTTCCCCGAGTCAACATCTTGAGTATGGAATCAACCGGATGGGCTTTCATGATCGACGTTACGATAACTTGGCGCTAACGCCAATTTTCATTTGATCGATATCGACCTTGATGACGCGGACTTTCAGTTTATCTCCGGGCTTGAGCTTCTCTGCCTCTGTTTTCTCAATCTCCGAAGAATAAACCAAAGCCTCGACATCGTCCTCGAGCTTGACAAAGACCCCGTAGTTTGAATTCAACACAACCTCGGCCTCCATCTCAGTTTCGATCGGATACTTCTCAGCGATCTTTGGCCAAGGATTTTCCTGAAGCTGCTTTAAGCCCAGGGTGATTTTTCTATTTTCTCCATCAACGGCCAAGATCATCACTTCCACGTTTTGCCCTTTTTTGAGAATTTCCTGGGGATGGTTAATCTTCTTGGTCCAGGACATATCCGAGACATGAATCATGCCTTCCAGATTAGCATCCAGCTCGACAAAGGCTCCGTAGTCCGTGAAACCCTTCACGCGGCCAACGGTTTTGGATTGAGCTAGAAATTTTTTGTCAGCCTCAAGCCAGGGGTTGGCCTCAAGCTGCTTCATGCTCAGAGAAATCCGTCGGGCATCTTTATCAACGTGGACAATTTGGACTTCAATCATATCTCCGATAGCAAAAAGCTCTTGGGGGTTAATCAATTTTTTCTGCCAAGTGATTTCCGATGAATGGAGAAGCCCCTCAATGCCTTTTTCAATTTCGATAAATACACCATAGGGCATGATATTCACGATCTTTCCTTTGACTTTTGATCGAACGGGATACTTCTCTTCGATATTGCTCCAAGGATTAGTAATAATTTGCTTCAATCCCAAGGACACTTTTGAATTCTCACGATCGAAATCAAGTATCAAGATTTCTATCTTATCTCCCATGGCCACAACTTCGGAAGGATGATTAATGCGGGACCAGCTCATATCTGTAATATGCAAAAGTCCGTCCACGCCACCTAAGTCAATAAAAGCGCCAAAGTCTGTAATGCTTTTAACGATTCCCATGCGGCGTTGGCCTTTCTCCAATTGATCCCATAGCTTGTTGCGCGCCGTTTCTCGTTCCTTCTGTACAACATCCCGGCGAGAGACAATAAGACTCCTTCGCTGCTTGTTAATCTTGGCAACTTGAAATTTGTATTTATTGGCTAGTATCTCCTGCGGCGCAATACCTCGAAACGAAGACAAGGACATCGGTAAGAAGGCCTCAACGCCCTCTACATCAACAATATAACCGCCTTTGACCTGACGAACAACGCGCCCTTCAACCACATCTAGCTCGTTGACATCATTGGAAATTCTTTGCCAGCCTTTCATCTTTTCAGCTTTTTCGTGCGAAAGAATGAGCCGCCCGTCTTCGTCTTCTATGGATTCAATGAGGATGTCGACTTTTTGACCAATCTTGAGCTCATCGAGATTACGAAATTCTTCAATCGGGATAAATCCTTCTGATTTAAAGCCAATGTCGATCACGGCTTCTTTTTTTGTAATCTCGACGACGGTTCCTATCACCACCTCGCCTTCCCGGACCTCTTTCAAGGTGTTTTCATACATCTGCGTCATGCTTGAGCGCTTATCTTCACTCATTTTTTTCAATACACTCCTTTTCATGAATTTTTTGGGTTTTTCCGTCTTGCAGGTGAACCCAAAGTATAAGATTATCGTTGAAATGGAGTTCTTTGTCAACTAAAATTTTACGCCTAGAAAATGAATTCCGCGCGTAAGGGACTTCCGGAGACTCGATTATCTAGAAAGGGATTTGATCTTCTGAACCACTTCAACGGCAATTTCAGGATAAGTCTTATCGGGTAAGAAGAACAGGGGTTCTCCAAACGCAATATGGATTCTGTGCCGAAAACATCGCAGAAAATTCGCACCGGGAGGAAGGACTTTTTCCGAACCCTCAATATGGGCTGGAATTATCGGAACATGGCCTTTGACAGCTAAAAGACCAATGCCGGGCTGGACTCTCTTCTTCCCTTCCCCGGCTAGTCTTGTTCCTTCCGGAAAGATAACCGTTCCTCCGCCTTTATTTAATCGTCTCAGGGCTTCTTTTATGGCCCCAATATCAAAACGATTTCTTCGGATAGGAAAGGCGCCAACCTGAGGAAGAAGAATTTTAAGAATTTTATTCTTAAAAAGAGAGTCTTTAGCGACGTAACTGAGGCGCTGACCGCATGCTACGCCTAAAAGCATCGGATCGAGATTGCTTAAATGATTGCTCGCCAGAATATATCCGCTCTTTTTGGGAACATGTTCAATACCATGAACAACGACTGGACAAAAAATCTTCGTGATGAGGACAATAATATAATGCGCGATCCAATAAACCATACGTCATCGCTTTTTGAGCAAGGCCTCGCCAAATTTGATCAATTTCTTGGCTTTGGTCGAGGATGTCGCTTCTGAATAAACACGCACCAGAGGTTCTGTACCCGAAGGACGGAACATCAACCAGCTTTCGTCCTCGCAGATCAGTTTGATTCCGTCGAAATCTTTAATTTCGACAACCTTTTTATTGAGAATCTTCTTGACCTTTTTGATTTTGTCCTGATTAAAAGCCTTTTTACTTATTTCTAAATCCAAACGCTCATAATAATAGCGACCAAATTCCTTTTCCATATCTTTGATCAACTTCTTAAGGCTTTTTTTCTGGTAGACCATCATTTCTAAAAGAAGCAGGCCAGCCAAACTCCCGTCGCGTTCCGGAATATAATTCTGAAGGCCAATTCCTCCGGCTTCTTCACCGCCTATCAAAATAAATTCCGAAATCATCAGATCCGAAATGTACTTAAAACCCACCGGTGTTTCATAAAGTTTACGGTTCAGTTTGGCAGCGATGTTGTCGAGCATGGTGGTCCCGCAAATGGTTTTTACGATTCCCCCTTTGCGATTCCTGTTTCTAACCAAATGAAGAATCAATAGACCCAAGATCTTCTGCGGACTCACATATTCACCATCGGCCGTAACGGCCGCAATCCGGTCTGCATCCCCATCTAAAATAAGACCCAGATCAAATTTTTCTTTTTTGATTTTCTTTAACAAATCTCCCACGTACTCTTCGACAGGTTCTGGTTTTGCGCCGTCAAAAGTCGGGTTGACATCTTCCCTCATATAGCTGCATCGGATATTTGTTCCTTTGAGAATATCTTTGATCAGCGTTCCTCCGCTTCCATGCATGACGTCCGTAATCACTTTATATTTTGATGGCCGGATACGCTTCAAATCAAGATAATTTCTTAAGAATCGGACATAATCTTCCCGGAAATCATGGATCACAATCAATCGATCATCAACAGCCTGCTGGAAATCAAGCTTCTTAACCTCAGTTTTTTCGAGGTATCCTTCCACTATATTAGTCACCTCGCGGGATGCGGCACCGCCCAAACCTGTTTTAATCTTAATACCGTTGAATTTTCCCGGATTGTGGCTCGCGGTAATCATGATACCCGCCACGCAATGATTGCGCGTCACCCCAAAGCTAAGGGCTGGTGTCGGAATACTCGCGTTCGACAAAATGGCTTCAATACGGTTGGCAGCAAGAACGCACGCCACAATCTTTGCATATTCCTCTGATAGAAATCGCGTATCAAAACCAATGGCCACGCGCTTGACACCTTCCTTCTTCTTTAGGTACTTGTTAATCCATTCGCTGATTGCCTGACTCACAATGGCGACATTTTTGAATGTAAATTTATCCGAAATAACGGCTCTCCAGCCGTCGGTTCCAAATTTTATTTCACTGACATGATTTTCAACCATTCTCAAAAACCCTCCTGACTTATGATTTGCATCCATATAATTTATTTCTTTTTATATACTGGATAACCTTATCCGGCACAAAATATTTAACGCTCTTACCAATGGCTATGCGTCTGCGGACATAACTCGATGAGATATCGATACCCGGCATGGACACAGAATAATGCCGAATATTGTTCGTTTTCTTAAATTGTCCGGGTCGATTGACAACAATAAAGGTGGCCACTTTGAGAATATCTTCGATGTATTTCCACTTCTTCACTTGGGGCAAAGTATCTCCTCCGATAATGAAGAAAAGCTCGGCATTTTCGGGGTAAAGCCGCCTGAAATACCACATCGTATCCACCGTATAGGATTTTCCCTTTTTCTTGATCTCAAAATCAGAAATGTCAAAATCCGGATTATTTTGAATCGCCAAACGCACCATCCGATGACGGTCTTTCGAGGGTGCAACAATTTTTGGATTTTTATGCACAGGCAGATACGAAGGGACAAAAATCACTTTCTCAAGCTGCAAGCGTTCTTTGGCCATTTCAGCGACTGCCAAGTGTCCGATATGAATGGGATTGAATGTTCCGCCAAGAACACCGATGCGTTTCATGAGCGAACCTGCCCGTTTCCAAAGACCGTGTATTTGTAAGTCGTTAACTCTTCCAAGGCCATGGGTCCGCGGGCATGCAATTTATCCGTGCTCACGCCAATCTCGGCGCCTAGGCCAAATTGATATCCATCCGTAAAGCGGGTTGACGCATTCACATAAAGACACGCGGAATCAACCGACTTCATGAATTGTTCAGCCTCTTTCTTGTCATCGGTGATGATCGCATCGGAGTGTTGAGAACCGTGGGTATCGATATGATCGATGGCCTCTTTGAGATGGCCGACAACCTTCACAGATAAGATCAGGTCCAAATATTCCTCATCCCAATCTTTGGGCTTGGCTCTTTGAATACCTTCCTTGGCAATTTTTCTTGTTTGATCACATCCGCGGATTTCGACTCCAGCTTTTTGAAATTTTTTGATCATGTCCGGCAAGAACAAGGAGGCAACTTTTTCATGGACAAGCAAAGTCTCCATGGCGTTACAAACGCCGGGCCGCTGCACTTTAGCATTAAAACAGATCTTCTGAGCCATCTTGAGATTGGCTCGATGGCTCACATAAGTATGACAAACACCTTTATAGTGTTTGATCACAGGGATGCTTGAATTTTTCGCGACAAAACGAATCAGCCCCTCTCCGCCACGCGGAATAATCAAATCAACGTATTTGTCCAAAGATAAAAGAGCATGAACCGCCCGCCGGTCCACTGAACTAATGAGATAAAAAGCGCTAGAAGGAATGCCGGTCCCTTTGAGGGCCCGCTGCAATACCTTAAAAATGGCTTTGTTAGAGTAAAAGGCTTCTTTGCCGCCTTTTAAAATGGCGACATTACCCGATTTGAGACATAAGCCGATACAATCGCTCGCCACATTCGGACGAGATTCATAGATGATTCCAATCACACCGATCGGAACGCGGACTTTTTTAATCACAAGACCGTTGGGTCTTCGGATGGTTCTCAATATCTCGCCAACCGGATCTTTGAGCTTGGCCGTATCCCTTAGACATTGAGCCATTTCTTTAATGCGTCCTTTGTTGAGCGTGAGCCGGTCGATCAGGGCTTTTGAATATCCTTTGCGTATTGCGATATTCAGATCCTTTTTATTTTCTCTCAGAAGATATTTGGATTCTCGCAAAAGACACCGAGCCATTTTTTGAATCGCTTTATTTTTTGTCTGAGTCGACAATAAAGCAATGATCCGCGAAGTCTTTCTGGCTTCTTGGGCACATCGGCAAATTTGATCGTGAATGCTCATATTCTTTAAACCGAGTTTCTTGATTTTTATCTTTGGCAGAAAACAAGATTATCGCAATGGATCACTTCCTGCTTTCTGTGCTTATCTTCTGCTTTGTAGAGATCCACAATGGAATAATGCACAATTCCGCGGGCGATCTCCTGGCCCTCTTTGTCATTAACAATAACGACATCGTCCACTTTAAAATTGCCGTCCCATCGAATAATCCCGGGTAGAAGAAGGCTCTTTCCTCTTAAAAGGAGCGCTTCTTTGGCTCCATCATCAATGGTAATCACTCCCTTGGGCTTAGCGCCGAAGGAGATCCAATGTTTGCGCGAAAGCAATTTGTCTTCTTTCTCCATGAAAAATGTTCCGATCCGTTCGCCTTTGAGAATGCGCGTTAAGACCTGCGGCGTTTCTCCGTTAGCGATAATGCAGGGAATCTTGGCGTGCGCCGCCACTTTCACGGCTTCAAGTTTAGCGGCCATGCCCCCTTGAGAAATATGTTTCTTCGAAGGATCCGCGCAAACCATGCCTTCGATCTCTTTGGTGATCTCTTTAATTTCTCGAAAGAGTTTCTTCTTGCCGTTTTTTATATCGTAAAGACCTTCGACGTCAGAAAGAATGAGAAGCAAGTCGGCCTGAATCATGCTCGCAACCAAAGCCGAGAGCCGATCATTATCACCGAATTTAATTTCATCGGTTGAGATGGTATCGTTCTCGTTGACGATCGGCACAATACCGTTTTCTAAGATAGCCTGCAGAGTATTGCGGGCATTATTAAAGCGGTGGCGATTGTCAAAATCATCCCACGTCAGAAGAATTTGCGCGCATTTTATTTTATTCTTCTTAAAGAGCTGCGAGTAGGTCTGCATCAAAACATTCTGCCCCACCGCGGCGGTCGCTTGTAACGTCGCTAAGTCCGTCGGCCGTAAGCTTCGATTGAGCTCGCCCATCCCCAGGACAATGGCTCCTGAGCTGACCAAAACAACTTCGACGCCGTTTTTGCTGACGCTAGCGATCTCTTGCGCAAGAGAAGACAGACGTGCCTTCTTGGGCTTCATCCGATACGTCGCTATAACGGTTGAGCCAATTTTAATAACTAAACGCTTGATTTTTCTCGGAAATTTTCTCGACACAAGGCCTCGGTTATTTCTTCAACGAGCCGATCGCATCCTGTTTTTTCTAAAGCCGATATGGCTAGGATAGGTTCTTTGCATTTTTCTCTAAATTTCTTAAGATTGTCCTTACTTTGATCCAAATCCATTTTGTTAGCTACGAGAATCTTTTGTTTTCTGATGAGAAGATGCTTGTATTCATACAATTCGTGGTTAATTTTCTGATAATCTTCAAAGGGATCACGGCCTTCGGTGGCCGCCATATCAATCACATGCACCAGGAGAGTCGTTCGCTCAATATGCTTCAAGAAACGATCCCCTAAACCCCGGCCTTCATGCGCCCCTTCGATCAGGCCTGGCATATCCGCTACAATAAAATCAGATTCTTCGCCTTTCACAATCCCCAGAACGGGCTGTTTGGTCGTAAACGGATAGCAGGCAATTTTTGGACGCACGCTTGAAATCGCAGAAATCAGAGATGACTTTCCCGCGTTGGGAAATCCGATAAGACCGACATCGGCGATTAGCTTTAATTCAAGATAAACAACTTTTGATTCGCCTTCTGTGGGCAAAGCCGTTCTTTTATGTCGACCATTCCCGAGACCCCCGCGGCCGCCTTTGGCCACATTAACCCTTTGTCCGTCAAAAAGCAAATCCTTGAGAACAAGTTTAGACTCATCATCCCGAAGGATCGTCCCAACCGGAACCTTCAAAATACAATCTTCACCGGTTCGACCGCTTTTGCCCTTGCTGCTGGCATGACCTCCGCGCTCACCCTTATAATGCTGTCTAAATTTAAAATCAAGGAGTGTCTGTATTCTTCGGTCAGCAACAAAAACGATATCGCCGCCATTGCCGCCATCCCCGCCATCAGGCCGAGGATGCCTAGTCAACTTATCGGAGTAGAAACTTTCACAACCTTTACCGCCATCGCCGGCTTTGACAAAAATCCTAGCTTCATCTATAAAGGCCATGATTTATGAGATTAGCTTGGGGAGATTTTTGTAATATTCAGGGTGGTAAGTTTTTGGCGGTGTCCTTTTTTCCAGTCCCAATCTTTCCGGCGTCGATATCGATAAGACACAACCTTTGGCGCCAGCGTCTGGCCAACGACCTTAGCGGACACTTTGACGTCTTTTAAGAACGGCTGACCGACTTCGACTGTTTTCCCGTCGGAGAGAAGCAATATCTGGTCCAAATTCAAGGTCTTTCCATCTTTCTCGTCCCAACGCTGAACAGAAATAACATCGCCTTCGGCAATCTTATATTGATGCGAACCTATTTGAACAATCGCAAACATCCTTTTACGCCTCCTTCATCATTTCACTTTTAGTCGATCTTAACACGACCACGTCCTTCGCAATAAGGACAATCGACAAATGAGATCGATTCAATGGTTTTACCCGTACGTGCTCTTGTCATCTCCACGAGTCCGAGAGAGGAAATCTTGGATACTTCCGTCTTTTCATGATCCCGGCTCAAGGCCTTTTCTAAATGGTCCAACACCTGACGCTTATGCGCCTCCCTGGACATATCAATAAAATCGATCACAATAATGCCGCCAAGGTCCCGCAGGCGCAATTGCCGGGCAATTTCCGGAGCGGCTTCCATGTTCACCATGAAGGCCGCTTCCTCAGGGGACGCATGGGTCTTGAACTTTCCGCTGTTGACATCCACCACAATCAAGCCCTCGGTCGGTTCAATCACAACATAGGCCCCGGATTTTAGAAAGACGCGTTTATCAAAAATTTTATTCAACTCTCCGGAAATATTTTTTGAATCAAAAAGCGACACATCCTCTTTGGCGTAAATGATCTTATGGACCATGCTGCGCCCGATGAGGGTCTGAACAAAGCGACGTATTTTAACATACTCTTCGTGAGAATCAACAATAAGTTTGTCGACATCCTCCGTCAAAAGATCGCGCACGATGCGCCACAACAGATCATATTCTTTCCAGATGAGCGCCGGCGCTTTGTTTTGCTCAGACATTTTCTTGATTTTCTGCCACATATTAAGAAGAAACTTGGCATCGCGGAGAATTTCATTCCTGCTTTTCTTAGAAGAAACTGTTCGGATAATAAACCCTGAATTCTTGAAGGAATCTAAATCTTTTGATATTTCCTTCAGACGTTGGCGCTCCTGAATGTCTTCTATTCTTTTGGATACACCAAAATGCCTATCAAATGGCATGAACACGACAAAACGACCCGGCAAAGTGATATGCGTGGTCAGTCGGGCTCCCTTCGTTCCAAAAGGTTCCTTGACGACTTGGACCAGAACCTCGTCTCCTTTCTTAAAGGCAACGGGACCGGGGGTCTGCTTCTTATCTTTTTTCTTATCTTTTCTTTTGAGGAATTTACCCAAAAACTTGGCCGGACCGGAAATGTCGTCTTCCACCAGAGGGCTTACGGTATCTGTAAGATAGAGAAAACCGTTTCTCTCATGGCCGATATTGATAAACGCCCCGTTGATGGAGGGAAGGACGCTCTCGACTTTGCCTTTATAGACATTTCCTAGGAGGGCTTGATCGTGATGGATCTCAATGTAAAAATCATCGAGTTTACCGTTTTCAACGATCGCAACACGTTTTTCATTCTGCTGAATATGAACAAGGATTTCTTTTGACAATTTTTAAGGTTCTTCTCTGTAAGTTGAAATATTGACTCTCTAAGACTCATCCTCAATTTGCGCTGTAATAATATGAGGAGTGATAAATATCAGAAGGTCTGTTTTGGAGATCGTTTTCTCTTTTTTCTGGAATAATAGTCCTAAGCCCGGAATATCGCCTAAGAAGGGCAGCTTCTTTCTTGTGTCGGATTCAGAATTTTTAATTAAACCGGCTATGACAAGAGTTTCGCTTTCTTTGATCATAACGCGCGTCTTGACCGCTTCATTGCTCAAGCGAGGGACTTGAGTATTCTCTACTGTTACTTTTTCTAGAATATCAGTGACGGTCGGTTCGACATCTAAAGTAACAAAACCAGCCCTATTGACATGGGGTGTGACTTTAAAAATTACGCCGATATCTTTATATTCCCACCCGGATACCTGCAATCTTGCTTGTTCTTCATTATAGGTATACTGCGGTAGCGGATATTGGCTGCCGACATTGATCGTAGCAGTCTCATTATCCAAAGTCACAATACGAGGATTGGAAATGATATTGGTATCAGTTCGAGATTTCAGTAATTCCAGAACAGCGGATAGCTGAGACAGATTGAGAGTACCGAATGTAAAATTTGAGGTCGAATCGTCAATACTTCCAGCACCGGAAGCAGCTGGAAAATTGGTTGTTAGAAATTTATTATCGTCCGACTGAATAAAAGGCCAGGTGATGGGTCGCCCGGCGGCCGATGCCTGAGCCTGGGCCACCCAATCGATACCGAGATTTTCCGTATCGCTCAAAGTCGTTTCAATGATCTTTGCTTCAATCAAAACCTGCGGAGTAGTGGCGTCGAGTTCTTTTACAATCTTCTCGATTAATTCCATATTGCTAACCGTATCGCGGATAATAATGGTATTGGTCCGCTCATCGTAATGAACGTTGCCGCGCCCTGTTTTTAATTTTTCGACAGAGGTGATAACAATCGAAGCTCTGGCAAAATTAAGGATAAAACTTCTTGTTTCCAAAGGTTCTTGTTCCGCTAGAAGAAGGGCGTCTTCTCGCCGTTTCTTGAGATTATCAATCGTCGTCACCATAATGATATTGCCTTTTCGCTCATAACTATATCCATAGTTCTCGAGAATGACTTCGAGAGCTTGCTTCCAAGGAACATCCGTTAGCTGAATGGTAACCAAACCCGTAACATCAGGGCCGGGAACAATATTCATGCCGCTTTTATACGCAAGGATTTTCAGCACGTTTCGGATATCTGCATCGCGGAAATCCAAAGTGACATTTCCCTCCTGGATAACGCGTGGCTCTCCCTCAATAGGCTCTTCTGTGTCTTCTTCAGATAAATCAAAAAGCTCGGCCTCTCTCATGTCTTCAGAAGCCATATCTTCATTCAAAACTTCTTGGACATCTTGTTCTTGGCTAGATTCAATTTCCGAAGCAGAGGATTCGAGGGAATCTTCCATGGCTCCAGGCGATTTCGTGTCTTTTTCTTGAACCCCTTGTGAATAAACAGGGGTTAAGATAAGAAGCAAAATAAAAATAATGGACCAGGTTATTTTTGGTACCATCTTATTCCTCCTTTTTTAATTCCATTATATATTTTTCTTTATCTTTGCTTAATATCGCTCTATTACGTTCAATCTTCTGAATAAAATAAAGACCCACCTTGTCTCCTCTTCGCACGACAGTACCGTTAATAATGGCTAGGTTGCTTCCTGTGGGATCATAAATAATGCCTTCCAAAATCATCTCAGAGATTAAGAGTTCTTCGTCATAGTTGATAATGACACCCGCGGGTGAGACTAAACGCCAGAACGGATCTCGCCTTCCATGGCTATCGTAACTCAACGCCTCTTTTTGAGCAAAAGCATTGGAAGTGAACAATAAAATCATCAAAACAATGATTTTCTTCATCAGCTTTTCTCTTTTTCCGTCTTCTTTAAAATGAAGGCATTGATGGTTAATTTAACCGAATGGCGCATGGAATCATTGCTGTTTGCTACAACATCGAAATCATTAATCGTCATAAATATTTCATCTGTTTCCACGCGGTTGATAAAATGCCCCAATTCATGATAGCCGCCACGGACGCTAATCAAAATAGAAATAGAGTAATATTCTCCTTCGTCATTCTGTAAAACTTTTTTTTGCGAATCTTTCAAGGGCATGATTTGATTAATCAGGATATTGGATTCCATCGCCAAGCGAGAGATATTATCAAGGATTTTTGGTATTTCCTCTTTCGAAAGAATACGCGTCCCCACTTCTCCCATCTTCTCTTTTGCCCCCTCAAGATCTTTTTTGTATTGATCAACATTCTTGATGTCAAATAGGGCTTTTTTATGGTTTTTCTTAGCAATATCGATTTTGGGATTCATTTTCAGAAGAGGGGCAAGCTGAAACGGCTGCATAATCACAAAATAATCAAACAAAAAGATGGCCAGCATAGCTCCTCCAAGAATCCAATTGCGGTTCTTGTCATCAATCGGCGGCAAGGAAGGAATTTTGAACGAAAATTTATCCTTAAATTTAATTTCCATTACTAAAAACCTCTAATCCCCTCTCGTTATTGCAACTTCACGGTAATAAGAAAATCGGCGATTTGGACTGATTTAATCTGTCGTCTTTGGATGGAACCGATATCTATATTTTCAACGCCTTTCACGAAACTCTGGCGGTTTTTTAAATTCAAAATAAAAGTCTGGGGACTTTGCATTTCAATCCCTTCCTTGGACACCGCGCTTCCGTCTATGAGTAGAAAATTCCGGTCCAAAGATAATTTATTAAGCCAAACTCCTTTAGGAAGACTATCGCTAATATCATTGAGTTTCTGCGCCCAAGATATTCTATTTTCCGTCGTAACCTTTTCCACAGCATTGATTTTATTTCGTATCGTCTGGAGTTGTTGTTTAATGTCTTTGGCGGCCTTCCATTCTTTTTCTATTGATTTTAAATCATTCTCGACCTTAGATTTTTGTGTAAATTTAAGAACCAAAATGGCTGTCAGAAGGATATGGACAAGGACTAACAAAATCACCAATCCTCCGATCAGGCCAATAATCGCTTCCATCGGTATGCTTGTCATGCCCATAACGGTTGATTTCTTCTTTTTTCTACGTAAATGCTGAGGAATTAAGTTTATATCAATCATGATTATAGAGAGCTAAACCCAAGGCCACTCCTAATCGATGGCTATCGTTCAACAATTCATTTTTGTTACTCAAATGGGGAGATATCTCAAAACCATCCAAAGGATTCCATTCTTCAACAGGTAAATCGAGATTCCTACCAAAAAACTCCACGATCCCTTTGAGCTTTGAACTTCCTCCCGTCAGAAGGAGTTTGCTAATCGGTATGTTCTTTTCTGTCACAAAATAATCAAAGGAAAGCCTGATTTCCGAAATAAGGTTGGTTAGGATAGATTCACACGCACGCTGAATTTCTTCCAGCCTATCCCCAGGTTCGCACTTAAGTCTCTGGGCCTCATCGCCCTCCAAAGAAAGAACATTAGCGATTCTTTTATTAAGGTCTTGACCGCCTAAGAAAATATCTCTGGTGAAATACGGCATGGCACCTTTAATAATAATTAAACTGCTTATGCAATGACCGATATCGAGGATGGCGATCACTTCGTCTTTACTATTGCTCTGAGACGCATTAATTTGATTCATCGCTTTGAGGCCTGAAACATTAAGAATATTGGCAATCGCTAAAGAGTTGATACCAATAAATTCGGGTTTAATCTCAAGACTGGTCAATAATCGCATCCGTTGCTCGATAACGTCCTTCTTTGCAGCAGCGACTAAAACATGCATCTTGCTATCTTTGTTCTTTGGGTCAAGAATAAAACAATCCGTATTGATTTGATCACGGGGGAAAGGAAAATGTTTGTCGGCTTCAATATTAATGGAATTGCGAAGATCTTCAATGGGCATTCGTGGCATATCAATATAGCGAATCAGCGTTCCTTTCCCTGAAACGGATGTGGAGACATTCTTTGAAGAAGCGTCTAATTTGCCCAATATTTTTCTTAACAAATTGTTGGTATTGAGTGGGTTTGCTGGTTCAGTAATCCAATTCGATATTTCAAAAGTCCCTTCGCGCCCCACCACTTCAATCGCCTTGAGTGAATCAGAACCGATATCAAGCCCGATGCTAGGCTTGATGCCTTTCTCTGGGAGGAATTCTCTAATAACGGAGAAATACTTTTCTAAAAATACGTCTATCATAGATAACCTTATTGTATCAAAAGATGACTTTTTATTGAAGGCTCAAATATAATTTCATTAGGATCAGTTTTCCTCTCTTTTTCATCCTTTAAATCTTTCTTCTTAGCTGTTGTTCTATAATTCTCGTCGTTATCTTGCTGAAAGGATAGCGAGGGTTGCGTACGGATAGAAAAGGATTCTTTTTGAGGATCACTTTTAACTTGGGCTCTAACCGATTGGGATGGATTATCCTTATCAAATGATTTATTAATGCGTCTGTTGATGAAAACAAGAGCGAATACGATGAGCGCAAGAAAAACAATCATGACAAAAGCAGCAACGGTAGCTCCCTGTTGACTTCCAGAAGAAAATAGGCGTTTCACTTCAAAAACTCCCTTCTTTCCATGCCAATTTATCCGTAATATCATTTGTGAAGGCAACAAACGTTTGCATGCTGGGATAGTAAGGCGGTGATTTCCCAAGAAGCGTTCGGCTATCATAAACAAAGTTTCGCCCGTACCCTGCTATTTGTTGGCCCGTATTGCCGTTAAATAATCCGAAACCGCCATAATATTCGGTAATCACTCCGCCCAAAAGCGTTGCCACGCCACGGCTCCCCACTCCCGTGTCATCATAATCATCGACTTGAAGAACGCCATCTCTCGCCATAATAATCCCATGCACATTGATATCATCCGGCGCCGTCGTAGCAATTCGTACATCATCATCCCATGAAATAAGACCGAGCAAGTTGGTTGCACCTTGCGCGTTCGGAGGAACATAGCCCGCATCACCGGGATTTCCAACGGCAGGCGTATAATTGGAATAGAGAATATGATCCGTTATGATCAAGTCATTTTCCGTAGAAATCGTTAATTCCGTGCCGTTTTGGACAGTTCCTCCGAGGCTTGTCACCGATCCTTCAACATGCATAATCGTTCCGAGATCATCGAGGCCGTCAGGGATTCCGCTAAATGTTTCTGTTCCCGAGCCTACGGTCAGAATGGTTGTTTGGTCATTGTCCTTATCGACCGTAATAATTTTTGTTGTGGCGCCTTCGGTAATAGCGTAAACAGCGTGATTGCCACCGTCAACGCTCATGCTAATGCTTGCATTTCCTCTGATAAAAATACCTCCTGTCAAAGCTGTTCCGTTGTTGGCGATAAATATCCCATTGCCTGAAAAATTCTGACTTCCCGTTGCCTGATCAATAAGGTCTTCTTTCTGGACGGAAGAAGCGAGGGTGATCTCATCAGCGCTCCGGGTAAAACCGGCATTGAATGTGGGGACATCTCTGTCTGAATTATGGTCATCATTGCGAAGCACCGGAGAGCCAAGATTATAAAATCTTGCTGTGTCATAATGCTGCGTAACGGCACCGTCGAATATCGCCCCCGGGTTAAAAGCAAAATTATACCGTTGATTGGTATGTAGAGGGCCGGCAAAATTTGTTTTATCCGTAAACCAAACATTATTACCGCCGTCTTCCGGCTTTAAGGTATGGATGTCCGTAAAAAGAGCGAATTTGGCAAAATTGTCCCTTTGAACGCGGACGGTAAAATCGCCCAATAAAGAAATCGTCCGTTTCACTCCTGAAATTAACCCTGTCGTCTCAATACGATAAAAGTAAGGAAAATCCCATGTATCGACATTGACTAGGATGGGGTTTCCTTTTTCCCAAACTTTGATCTGGTATTGATATGTTCCATTTCCCAGATTCATGGAACTGCTTTCATAGATGGCTTCATTCCCATCCAGGGTAAATTGGCTAGTCCCAGTGTTTTTGGCGTATTCAATAAGAAAGCCGAGTCCATCCGATGAGGTCACATAGCTTTGAGCATCAGCGGCAACGACTTGAGGATTGGTATCGTTGACTGTTGTCATCAAATCCGTATTAATAAAAGTGTCAATTTGATTCAAGCCCTCCTGGCAGCCCCCATCCGCCAGATAGAAGGCTTGCTCCAAGAGGCGCTCGCGATCCGCAAAATTTTTCTCTGTAATGGTTCGGAAAATAAAGATGCTTCCGAAAATCAGAAGAACCATGATGGTCGTCAAGGAAAGAATAAGCACAATTCCTTTCTTGTTTTTTAGAAACATCGGTCTCATCCCCTATTCCTGACACTGACTTCTGTGGTGGCCGAAGAAGTTAACTGACGGTTTAAAGCAGATTTTCTTTGTGCCGTCAGGCTGATGGTATAAATTCGGCTATCCACGCTACTGCTGATTTGAAAGTCCGAGATATCATTGGCGATCTTATCCTCCCGCACCGTGACTTGATCCGCATCAAGGACCCTGCGAATCAAGCGATTGGAATCATCAAGAAGGTAGCTAATATATTTATAGTCGACTGTATCACAATCATCATCGGCATCCATACAGCTTGATTCTGTGCACCCCCACGTGAGGGTTGCCCCCCAATGAGCAATATCGCCATCATCATTCACTAAGCTCTCTGTGCTTTGACATATAATAGGGAGAGAAAATCTTAAGATATCACTTCCGTTAACCCCTGTGCCATTATCAATAGTGACCTGCAAAACACTATCTTTATCGAAACCCGATTCTTGCAGCTCTCTTGTCATGCGCTGCAAGGCTTTTCTTAAATTCTGCTGTATTTCAATATTGGCATCTGTGTTAAACCACGATGATTGACCCACGGACAGAGCAACATATATCCCAAGCACCACAATAGAAAAAATGGCTGTAACCACCATGATTTCCATCAAACTTAATCCGCTTTTGTTATGAATAATTGTCGGCATAGGATTATCCGTTATAAATATAACTTGTTAATTGGACAATGGAATCGAGCATCTCATTTCCGTTGACATCTTCCCCCAGATACTGTCCATCAAGATTTAAGTCTTCGCCAATGATACGGCCATTGGGTTGCCGCCAGCAAAAGGAAGTTGTAATAAGCAATAAATTTGCATTAGAATCATCGACGTAGCTGACACCAATACCGTTAAGACCTGTTGCCGTAAATGTGACACCATCATAATTGGCTTTGATCTGCGCGAATGGTGTATTCTTAATTTTTTCCATCCGGGCCTTGGAAGAACGAACAGCCAATGAAGAGTTTCTGGCAAATTGGCTTAGATCAAGACAGGTAATATAGCTAAATAAGATGCCCCCAATAACGAGGACTAGGATTCCCGCGGAAACCATTAATTCCGGCAGCGTTAATCCTTTGTTATCGGCTAATTTCTTCCTTTTTGATAATAACAGTTTGGACACTTTTTCTCCTGATAGTCATTGTAGTTCAAGAAATGGAAAAGTCAATTTATTAAAGTAACTTTAATTTCAAAATGGATATAAATATAATTATTAATCTTTATATTAAGAAAATTGGATTCCCACATTCTACGGCTCTTCTGTCCATAGCGCTACTTCTCAGACAGTAAATTTCTCCGGTCTCACGGCCGTAGTATTATTGACTTCGTACTTCGTTTGTCCGATTTTCACCTTAGGCTCAAATCGGACCCTTTTCATTCTACGGCTTTACGGCCGCAGTTTTTGAAGCAGGAATAAAAAAAGGGGGCTTATTAAGCCCCCTTTTTTTATTTCTACTAACAGCCCTATTAGTCAGGATTCAGAACACCACCAGTCTCGATTGTGTAAGTATCAGAACCGGAAGAATGCAAAGTTTGAGGTGTTGCTATGACAGTATAGGTTGCATTTCCAGGTAATGTATAGGCATACGTGAAACCTGAGGAAGTTGACCCTTCATAAGCTTTATTGAGATATGCAGGATTAGCACCAGTCAAGTCGGCTTCAGCTGTTGGGTAATTACCGCTATTAGCTGTTGCGTATGTTTCAATCGCCGTAGAAATAGTCCTCAACGTACTTTGCGCTAAGGCGTCATTTGCTGAAAGACGAGCACGAAGTAGGTTAGGGATAGCGATGGCAGCCAATAAAGCGATAATGGCCACAACGATCATGATTTCAACGAGTGTAAAACCTTTTCTATTCATTTTCATTGACCTCCTTCCCGGATTCAGATTGGCTTCAAACTTTCTTAAGGACCCCAGAAGAAAGAGATCAATGAATTTACGAATTATACCAGTCATTCTATCTCTTGCTCTCCTGGCATCTGCTCAGTGAGCTTTCAGCCTAATCCCTTTATTATATTTATGTTATCAATACCTCCTTTCCTTGTCAAGATATTTCAAACAAAAAACCTATTCCTCATTCGAAGAATAGGTACACAAATACGCTCTTGGCAACTGGCTATCCTAACCGTTAGTCAGGACCCTGTAGTTTTGTGCCCCATCCTTACGAATGGTTTACCTTTTTCAAAGCTACAAATTCAATTAAAGTATAGCATGAGAAATTACCATTGTCAAATCGTCGTCTCTCAAAGTATCCTTTTTGGTCATTTTGACGAGGTAATTCACTTAAAATTAAATATATCAATCAGTTAAAACTTTCTAGGGCAAGACCAATAGGGACAACTAAAGAAGAACTCAGGGTCTCTATTTTGTTCTTTTCAATGGTTGGGGCGTACAAAATCTTATCGGTAGGCTTAAAAATGGCGATTTCACGATTAAGATTTTCCTTAAGAAAGTCGGCCAGCCAAACCAGGTGGGATGTTCCGCCACTCAAGAATATCTCATCCACGACCATACCAAATTCACTTTCATAATAATCAAAAGACAAGTAAATTTCGTTTAACAGATTGCCCAGAACCGGCTCAACAATCTTAAACTTTTCCTTATCCTGGGAATCAAGGGTGTACTTCAACTGCTCAGCTTCGTCCAGATTGACTTCTAGCTTCTCTTTCAACAGATGCGTAATGTTATCGCCCCCGATTTGGACATCCCGCATAAAATAGGAAGAAAACTCTTTAATAATATTGATATTTGTAATCCTGGAACCAATATTAATAAGACCAATCGTTTTTTCCTCTTTCTCGGGATAATTCAGCTGAAAGGCGTTCTTAAGGACTATGGAATCGATGGTCAGAACCTCCGGGTCAAGCCCGATATCCTTTAAGATTTTTATTCTTTCTTCAATATCCTGCTTTTTGGCTGCAACCAAAAGGACCTTCATATTCTTCGCTTCGGGCTTGTTGTTAATGACCATATAGTCACATACGATATCGCTTTTATCGAACGGAACATATCGGTCGATTTCAAATTCCATCGCGCCCTTTAAGTCCTCCTTGGTCATTTGAGGGAGAACCAGATATCGAACAATAACATTTTCGGGATTTAAGGACGTGTTGACTTTCTTGTGCGACAGATCAATGGCTTCGCAGGCGACCTTAATAGCATCCATCAGTCCGTTCAGTTTATTGACATTAATCCGACTATATCCGACCGCCTCCAACGTAAAGACATCTTCTTTCTTGCTCATTTGGGCAATCTTAACGGAGAAATTACCGATATCGATTCCCGATGCCATTTCTGCTTTTTGCGCACTTTTCTTCATTCCAAACACGATGAATCTCCTGGATATATTATTTCTCTTTTAATTCAAGATAGCGGTCGTAATAAAATTTCGACGTATCGGGGTTGGAGAGTTCTTTATAGATCTGGGAAAGGTTGTAATTAGCTTCTTTGTCTTCGGGGTCTAGTTCTAAGACACGTTTAAAACTTAAGATCGCTTCATCATACTTCTTCATTTTTGTGTAAATAAATCCTAGATTATAGTAAATGTCTTTTTTCTTAGGTTTTTCCTTTAAGACGCCCTTGTATTCCTCAATGGCCTTGTTAAATTGTCCACTTGCTGCATATTGATAAGCCAGAAGCTCATGGTTGATCGCGCGGTCTTCCTGAGGACTTGCTTGGACAACCTTCTTGGTCTGCTTGACTTGAGCATCCAGCAAAGATTCAATCATAGTTTTCTCGCGATTCAACCCAACGATTTTGTCCGTCAGTCGAGAAATCTCTTCTTTGAGCAAGACTTTTTCTTTCTCTAGAGCCTTCAGCTTGTTTTCTAATTCTTCTTCTTTCTGAGAATACTGAGAAACCTTTGATGACCGCTGGCCAGCTTGTTTCTTCAACTGTGCTAAGCTATCCTTAAGTTCTTTATTCTTCCCTTCAAGATCCTCGATCTTCTTTTGAGTTTCTGTCAGCTCTTTTTCTTTTCGTTCTTTCAAGCGAACATTTTCTTCTTGCAATTTTTGTTTTTCTTTGATGCTCGTCTGCAAATTTTTTTCGATTTCGGCTAACTCTGTTTCTAGTCGATTTTGATCTTCTTTGAGGCCTTCGAGTTTCTCTTGAGGCTTAGCTAATTTCTTTTTTAATTGAATCAGCTCTTCTTCGGCCTTTTCTTTTTCTTTAGCAGTCTGATTAAGCATCTGATTGAGTCTTTTTGTCTCCGCTTCAAAATCCTTTACGGCCTTGTTTTTCTCCCCCTTCGATTTCTCGATATTAGCCTTCAGCTCAGCAATGCGGCCTTTAAGATCATCCGCTTCTTTGGACAAGGAATCCTTTTCCTGCTTTTTAACCTCAATGCTTTTTCCTAAAACCGTATTCTCATTTTGAAGCTGGGCGATGGACCGCTCAAGATCTTGGAAATTCTTCTCGAGAGTTATCACTTCCTTTTTCTTGTCTTCCAATAATTCATTGAGGTGATCCGGCTCTTTCGAAAGTTCTTTCTTCTTATCCTTGAGCAGATTCAGCTCATTTTGAAGCTGTAACACTTTTTCGCGTAATAGATTGTTTTCCGATAAAAGCGAATCATTCTGCTTGAGAACAGAACTCATGCTGTCTTTGAGTTCACCAATGCTTTCGACCCATTCTTGATCAATTTCCGCAGCCTCGGAGGGCTCAGAGGAAGAGAGAGGAATTTGCAAATCTCGAGCTAAAACTTGCTTGGGCAGAGAAAGAAACAAGAAAACAAATAAGGAAATCACGGATAGAGCGCGACTCATGGACTTTCCTCATTGAGTGCAGGAGGTCTAAGGTAGATCGTTTCTTCTGGGTTCCATTCTTGAATTTGATACTGAATAATCGGTTCTTGTTTTTGTTGCGCCTTTTTGGCTTTGAGTTTTCTTTTCTTTGAAATATTAAACTGACCGGACCAATCTTCTGTTTCTTCGTCAAATAACTCCAATCGATCTCTTTCTTTTCCTGTTAGAGGCTGTTCCTCAATGACGCGCGGAGTAACAAAAATCATTAAGTCTGTTTCAACCAGAGACTCCGACCTCTTGCGAAACAGAGAGCCGAACATCGGAATGTCGCCGAGAAGTGGAACCTTAAAGATCGAGAACGTATTATTCTTCCTCCTTAAGCCGGCAATCACAGCCGTGTTTCCGTTTTTAACAAGAAGGTTTGTGGAAGCGGCTCGCGAATCGATGGTCGGCTGACCGTCTGCGGTGTCTTGTCCTCGAAAACTTTGATTCACGGAAAGTTTAAGGTAAATATAGTTATCCTTTTTGGTAATTTGCGGTGTTACGTTAATATCTATCCCTGCAGTTTTAAATGAGGTGCTAACGACCGCGCCGCCTTGCGTGCTTTCTGTCTGCTGCTGATAAGGAATTTCTTCCGTTAAAGAAACGGTCGCCGCCAAATTATCGAGCGTTAAAATCTTAGGATGCGCGAGAATATTAACCCGGGACTGGGATTGCATAGCCTGAATAATGGCTGACAAATCTTTATCCGTCAAGATCGTTGTCCCAAACTTAAAATCAAAAATGGAACTGCCGGGAAGTCCGGGAGTAATATTAAACTCTCGCTGCTTGGAACCCGTCGAAGTGTCCGGCCAAAAGACGTCCCAATCAACGCCCAATTGATCATCTTGAGTAATTTTGACATCAGCCACTAAGGTTTCAATCATGACCTGAGGAGTACGCAAATCCAAAAGTTGAGAAACTTCTTCGATTTCGGCAATCACATCAGGAATATCCGTAATGATCAAACTATTTGTACGCGCATTCACATCAATTTTTCCGCGAGAACTTAACATATTCTTGAAATTACCTTGAATCTCACTTGCTCTTGCAAAATTCATTACAATTATTTTTGTGGTTAACGGAACTTTTTCCTGCTCTATTTGGAATTGATCCCTGGTCATAATGCGAATCAACCCGTCTTCTTCTCTGTACGTCAAGCCATAGGTGCTCAATATGACATTGAGAGCCTGCTCCCATGATACATTATTGAGCTGAATATTGACGTTGGCTGAAATATCCGGCGACATGACCATGTTGATTTGGGCCTTGTTGGCTAAAATCCTCATGACATCCCGGATGTCAACATTTTCAAAGTTAATGCTGATGAGATCTGTTTGCTCTTCTTGTGATGACACGTCTGGGGCAGGCGTTTGATCGCCTACTACCTTCAATTCCTTTTCCTCTTCTTGAGGCAACACCTCGACAAAAGGTTCTCCTTCGAGCTCATCTTCTTGACCCATGTTCGCAACCGTTTCTTCAAGCGCCTTTGGCTCGTCAAAGGGACTTCCGCCCTCATTCTCATAAGGGCTTTCTTCGGCTGTATCCCTTAAGTCAAATAGCTCAAACTCTTGAGCCATGGATAAAGCCAAAGGAACAAACAAAAATATCAATGACAGAAGAAACAAAAGGAGGTTTCTTCTCATCTGATCCATTCTTTCTTTATTTTCCTAAGCACAATTGTCATAGGCGCACCATTATTGTTCAATTCAATACTATTTGGATTAATTTTCTCTAGGCGTATACCTTTTGTGATTTCTTGCCCCTCGGAGAAAATCTTTCCATTGATTAAGGCCAATGGTCTTTTTTCATCCCAAAGAATTGCTGAAAGATTTACCGTCGTGTTAATGGGCGTTGTTACTTGACGAGGAAACAATTCCTCCCATGACCTTATATTACCATTTGGATCAACTAATGCAACAAAAGGATCTCTTTTTTTTGTTCCTTGCTCAGAATTAGGTTCTTTGATTTGGCCAAAACAAATTCCGGTTTGGATATAATAGACCCATATTAAGGAAAAGAGAAATAACCAGGAAAATTTTAAGCTATTCTTCATTTTCCCCTTTTGAATAGGCGCTAATGGTGAATTCAACGGGATGCTGCCACTCGCTGCTTGGATCATTCTTAATGCTAAGATCTGTAATTTTCATAAATTGTTCGGCTTGCTCAATTTTCTTAAAAAAATCAATGAGGTCATCATAACCGCAACGTAACTTTGCCCTCACAGGCAGCTCCACAAAGACATCACCTGTCTCTTTCAATTCATGCTTTTGTATTGAGGCGGGCTTAAGGGACGTAAATTTTAGCTGCGTTCTTTTTGTGATCTCGCGTAAGGTCTCAATCGTCAATCTTGTTTTAGGCCGCAGTGGAAGTCTTTTTTCAAAATCAGCGGCTTTAATTTTGAAATTCTCAAGCTCTTCTCTCATACGCTTAACATCAAACTCACTTCGATTGACAATCGTTATTATCCTTCTTTTTTCATCAATTTCTTTGTTATATCTTCTGATTTTTCCAACGGATGGCTTAACATAACCTAATAAAGAAATCAATAAAATAAGGATTGGAACAAAAAGAGGCGCATAACGAATGCATAAGGCCGTATACAAACGCGTGTCAATTTTAATTTTGGGAGTTGTTTTTTTGACTTTTCTAACCATCGACCTACCGAGCTTTCACTTCACATATAATATCGAAATTCATGACGTCCTGCTTTCCAACGGAGCCGAGATTGCTGTTGTTCAGTTTAATTTCACCAAAATCTTTAGAAAACTCTTGATTGCTCCTCAAAAGCTCAATGTATTTTTCAATCAACGTGACAGCATCATCGAGTTTTTCGGATACGGCGATCCCTTTGATCGTAAAAACATTCTTTTCGAGTCCGAGTGATTTTTTATCGGCCGACCGGCCAGCCGAGGCGGATCCCTCTTTTCTTGAATAAATTTCCGTTAACCAAACGCCGTCAGGAATTAAATCAGCGATCAATTGCAATTTTTCATAATAATAAAAATCGCGTGACGACAGAGCGTCGATGAGATGAACTTTCCTTTCTAAAAAGGCTCTTTCGTTTTTGATCTTCTCGATCTCTTTGGGGTTAATTTTAAGAGCCTTTTCCTGTTCCTTAAGATTGTTGAGGATTTTTGTCTTTGAAGATAAATTAAAAGAAAGGAAAATTCCCACGACGAGAACTAACCCTAAGCTTATGCAAGAATAAACAATAAGCGGTTTGCTGATATTTAGGAATTCAGCTTTTGGATCTTTGAAAGTAACTTTTCTAGCTTCAGTTTTCCCAGACCCGTAACCAGGTAATAATAGATTTATTTGCGCCATAATATATTAATATCAATAGAAATAAAAAACCCTTTTTATTATTCTATATACAAAATAACAGTACTTTGTTAAAAAATATTTTAAAATAATTTTTTTACGTTTATTTTGAAAAACTGTCTTTACGTAAAATTTGCGGAATCATAACTTACGTCATTTCAATGCGTTGCGTCAAATTTTCTTCATTTCCCCTTGATT
>JBDRMG010000027.1:0-6470 GCA_043812495.1 Candidatus Omnitrophota bacterium
ACAATGTAAAGAAGCTGTCGCGTCTCTTATCATCATCGACTCTACTTGCTTGTTATCAAAGAACCCTAAAGCGGCTGAAATCCTCAAGATTAAATCACAAAGGTTTAAAGAACGGCTCAAAAATTAACAAAGTCCTGTTAAATAAAAAAGAACCATAGTTAACGCCTGGGACGTTTCCGCGAGGGTTTCTTTTTCAGCTGATCCGGAATAGACATGATTTTATCGGGAATACTGGCAAGATAGGCTTTCAAATTATTCCAATTGACGTGGTATTCATCTTTTTGTGTCGCTAACGATCTGTCAAGGACGGTTTTCTTCTGAATGAAATGGCTTTGCTGACCAATAAAAGCAATGATAAAAATAACAATAAGCACGATCAGAAAAGTTCTCATAGGGCTTGTCCTTTTATGTTATGGTTAATTATGTTGTATTCTGACATTGTTAATAATTTAATTATGTTATAAGTAAACCTAAGTAAGTTCGAGTAACTCAGTTATGTTTATCTAGCAGCCTATAATCCTGATTGCTGAATGCATGATGATATTTGTGTAAATACCGGCCATGATATCATCAAGCATAATGCCTGCACTACCGTGCAATTTCTCGAATTTCTGCGCGGGATAAATTTTAAACATGTCAAATGCGCGGAAAACGAAGAAAGCAGTGATTAGGACAGATGCTTTGACGGGAAGCAAAAAACAGGCAATCATCATCCCGGACACTTCATCGATAACAACACAAGAAGGATCTTTTCGATTCAGCATGATCTCCATGCGGCCGGAATAAAGAAATCCGATTAAGGTAATGAGAAGAAAAAGAGAAATATAGACGATTGGAAGATCATGGTACAAGACATAGATCAGCAGGCCTACGGCGCTGGCCACGGTTCCGGACGCAAAAGGGAAATAGCCGACATAAAAAAATGTGCAAATGAGTTTAACAAATTTATTGAACATGAATCAGCTTTCTGTTGCTCCAGATAAAAGAAGAACCGGATATCAGGGTTAAGGCAACGGTTACTAACATCAAAATATCAATTCCATACTGCCACCAAATCTCAATCGTGCGGCTCCAGCCGGAAAATACCGTCAGCGATTCTTTAAACATGAGAAAGCCAAGGATCGAAAAGATAGCCACGATCTGCGAAACGGTTTTATGCTTACC
Organism: Candidatus Omnitrophota bacterium; assembly: GCA_043812495.1. Lineage (GTDB taxonomy): Bacteria > Omnitrophota > Gorgyraeia > Zapsychrales > JBDRMG01 > JBDRMG01. The sequence goes on from JBDRMG010000027.1 coordinate 1,165, forward strand.
GGCCTTTTCCGCGGCCAAGATATTTTTACGGGATAAGGCAAAAAGGCGAAAACCCGTAATAAGGATTTCCCGGCCCAGGATAAGAACGACCATCCAATCCTCAACAATTTGCATACGCACAAAAGCAATAAAGGCCGCGAGAATCAAGAATTTATCCGCAATCGGATCCATCAGTTTTCCGAAATCAGTGACCATATTATATTTCTTGGCAAAATAACCATCCCAATAATCCGTTAAGGAAGCCAGCGTGAAGATAACCGTGGCAATGGTCATGGCCGCTAACCCCACTTGGGAAATGAAATAAACAAAAATAAAGGTTAAGATAATTCTTGAAATCGTTAACCGATTGGGTAAGTTCATCGGGCCTCCCCGACCAAATCATATTCAAGGGTATCGTTGATTTGTACCCGGAGTAAATCTCCGGGATGCAGCTCCCTGCTGGATCGCACATAGACACAACCGTCCACGTCTGGCGCATCATGCGCGCTGCGACCGAGATATGTATTGTTCGATTCTTTATCACGATCATCGATTAGCACATCAATCATTTTTCCACCATATTTTTTCTGGATTCCTTCGGAAATCTTGCGTTGCTTGCTCATCAAAATATTAAATCGTTCTTCTTTGATGCGATCGGGAATTTGGTCCGGGAAATCGTAGGCCAGGGTCCCTTCTTCCCGGGAATACATGAAGACCCCCAGGCGATCAAACTGAGTCTGCTCGACGAATTCAACCAACTCCTTGAATTCGTCTTGTGTCTCTCCCGGAAAACCAACAATCAGGGTTGTGCGCAAAGTTACGCCCGGAATGCGGTCTCGAATCTTTTTGATCAAAGCCAAAGTCTGCCGTTTGGCAAACCCCCTGTTCATTCTCTTGAGAATGCGATCATTGATATGTTGAAGCGGAATATCCACATAAGAGCATATTTTTGCTTCGCACGCAATCAGACGGATCAATTCGTCTGTGATGTGCAAAGGATGCAAATACAATAAACGGATCCAGCGAATATGCTGAGTTACGGAGCATATTTTTTTTAATAATTCATCCAGGCACTTCTTTCCATAAAGGTCCAAACCGTATGAGGTAATGTCCTGCCCGATCATGTTGATTTCTTGAATGCCTTTCTGATCTAGCACTTGTATTTCTTGCAAAACCGACGGCATGGTTCTCGACGCAAAAGGGCCTTTGATTTTTGGAATAATGCAGAAACTGCATCGATGGAAGCAGCTTTCACAAATTTTCACATAGGCATAATGCAAAGGCGTTAGAGCGACCTGCGTAAGATTTTTCTCTTTCTCTAAAGAGAGGACTCCGCAGACCGCATCGATCTCTTTCAGCTCTTTGGTCAAAGCGGCACCATAACGTTCGCCCATGCAGCCTGCGATAATAATTTTCTTGATTGTCCCTTTTTTCTTGAGTTCGATAAGATCTAAAATCGTATCGATCGATTCTTTTTTCGCTTCATCAATGAATGCGCAGGTATTCACGATAACGGTGTGCGCACCGTTTGGATCGCCAATCATAAAACCTTTTTGACGAAGACCTCCTAAAATGATCTGTGAATCGACGGTATTGCGCGCGCACCCTAAGTTAATAACGGCGACAGAATGAGATGTGCTGATTTTTTCTAAGCGAGACGGACAGGCGGGTTCTGATTGGATATCTTGTCCTTGGGGATTCATCGCTTAACGGACAATCCATTTTTCGTCACAACGACTTTACGCGCGCGGCGGTCCTCTCGGCCAAGAGAGCCGATCATTTTTCCGTTGAGCTCAAATTCCAGCTCATAGATATTTTTTCCGGCTATTTCGATGCTTTCATCGGCCGACCAGGTTTCGACAACACCGCGTTTAAATTCCGATTGAAAAACAATCATATTGTCCACTTTAACCTGAAGCCATGTACTTTTTTTTGCGCGCACGGAGAGGTTGATCTTTTTTTCTGTTTTTGGTGAACTGTCAGAAATTCTCGTTGCTGTCGCAGGCGCCCTGGGAAGAGCTTTGGGCTCTTCTTTTTTTGCCGGTACCGGCTGTTTCTTTGTTGATAGCTTTTTCTTTTGATCTATTGATTTCTTGACGATAGGAGCAGGACTCTTTTTCACGGAGACCGCTGCCGTTTTTTGAGATCCCCGCCTGATTCTCTGGATTAAACAACCGGCCGCGCGGGACAGCGCAAAAACAAAAATAAAAATAACAAAAAGCCTGATGACGGTTTGAACTTTACTGTTGGAGAGAATAACGGCCACCTTAAACTGGATGTTTTCTTCTTTGTTGTCTGCGATATGTTCGGGAAGCTTTTCCGTGTGATAATCCTCGATCACTTGGGAAATATCGACTCCGAGATATTTCGCGTAGAGCTTCATAAATCCCTTAATATAAAAAGAAGATAGCGTGCGAATCGTGTATCCTTCTTCGATCGATTTAAGGGCATCCAGGGGAATCTTTGTCGCCTCGTGAACCGTCTGCAGGCTGATGCCCTTGGTCTCACGGGTCTTTTTTAAGAATTCGCCTTTGTTGATTTGATCTGCCATAAACTTTTTTCCTAGGTCTCTTCGTTCATCTCTCTCATCAGCCACTCTTCTCGATTCACCAGAATCTCGCGGGACTTGCTTCCGCAATAGGGCCCGATGATCCCATCCTGCTCCATGGCTTCGATCAAACGTCTTGCCCTCATCCACCCGACGTTGAGGCGAAATTGCAGCGTCGATACGGACGCCTGGCCGGTTTCGACCACCGTACGGACAGCCTCTTCATAGAGTTCATCTTTATCGTCTGCGCCCCCGGACGCACCGGTCGTTTGTTTCTTCAAAATAGACTCATCATAGACAGGGCTTTGTTGATTCTGAATAAATTGAATGACCTTTCGAATTTCTTCATCGGACACAAGAGTGCATTGGCCTCTTGTGGGCTTGGCTTCACCGGGCTTGATAAAAAGCATATCGCCTTTGCCCAGAAGGGCTTCGGCGCCATTCATATCCAGAACAGTGCGAGAATCGACTTTGGAGGCGACTTTAAAAGAGATCCTAGCCGGAAAATTCGCTTTGATAACGCCCGTGATGACATCCACAGAGGGCCGCTGCGTCGCCAGAATCAAATGGATACCAACGGCGCGGGAGAGCTGTGCCAAGCGCGTAATCGCATGTTCGATTTGTTTGGAAGCCACTTGCATCAAATCCGCCAGCTCATCTACGATGACGACGATGTAGTGCATCCGCCCAACGCTCTTATTGTACTCGCGGATGTTGCGCACACCTCTTTGCGCAAGAAGCCTGTAGCGCTCTTCCATCTCGGCCACGACTCCATTGAGAGCAGCGGAAACCTTTTTTGCATCCGTAACAGCAGGAATAAGAGCGTGAGGCAATTCATTATAAATCGATAATTCAACTAATTTGGGATCTACCATGAGAAATTTAACTTCATCGGGGGGTGCCTTGAACAACATGGACATGATGAGGCTGTTGAGACACACCGTCTTTCCGGATCCTGTTGTTCCGGCAATTAATAAATGCGGCATGTCCGCTAGATTCGCGATCATGATTTTTCCCGCGATGTCTTTGCCAAGCGCAAGAGTTAATTTTGAGGTTGCGCTCCTGAACACATTTTCAGAAAGGACATCTTTCAAAAAGACAAGACTGGATGATATATTGGGAACTTCAATACCGACGCGATTCTTACCGGGAATCGGCGCAACAATCCGAACGGTTTGGGCGCGCATAGCCAGGGCAATATCATCCGAAAGCGTGGTGATCCTTTGGACTTTAACGCCCGGTGCGGGTTCCAATTCATAACGCGTAATGACCGGGCCCCGTTCGATATCCGCGACTCTCGCGTTAACCCCAAAATCAGACAAGGTGGACTCTAAAACCTTCGCGCCATCCATTAAATCCCCTTGAATCTTGCGCGAGGAGACACTCGGAGGGTCGCTCAACAAGTCCAAATCCGGGAGGTGATAATCTCCGACCACCGGCGGCGGCTCTTTGATAGAGGGTACTTCCTTCTCTTTTTCTATGACGCGAATCGCAGGGAAAGGCCCATCCTTGGGCTTGACCGTCTTTTCTAATAGAGGTTTCTTTTCCTGTTTTTCTAAAGGGATTTGAGCCTTTGCAGGCTGTGTCATTTTCTTGATTTTTTCACTAAGCAGGGAAGAAATTTTGGCTTGGGTCAAAGCGGAGGGTTGCGGCTTGAGCGTTCTTTCTCTTTTCTTTTGCCGTGCCTCTTTAAGATCAGTCAAGAAATTTCTAAAATTTAATGAAAGCCTAAACAAAAGAGGCGAGACAAGAAATTCGCCCGTCAAAATCATAGCCAAGACGCCAAGTGTAATCAGGATAATCCAGCTCCCGATACGGCCAAAGTACTTGATCAGAAAATCGGCAATCACGAGACCCGCCAACCCAGCTCTCTGAAATCGGGCCGTTTCCGACAGCGACCCCATCATGCTCAGCAAAGCGCTCAGAACACAAAAAAGAACAAGCAAGCTGATGCCCTTGGAAAGTGAGAATTTGATGTCCCGGGAATTAAGTTTTTCCCATCCCCACAACAAGAGAAACACAACAACAAAATAACCCGCGTAGCCCCAGACAAAAAATAAAGAGCCCGCCATATAGGCGCCAAAGACTGAGATCAGATTTTTAGCTTTCAGATTTGGCTGGGAGGTATGCCACGGAAGATCTTCGGGGGCAAAGGAGATGAGGCTGGCAAATAGAATCACTGCGCAAGCGAAGATGACAATCGCTTTTATTTCATCAATATATTGCCTTTTCATTCAGCTTGTTTTTTACTTAAATTGACTCGATTTTTTTCGTCAATCTCAATCACTTTGACTTTGAATTCATCGCCGACTTTCACGGCCTTATTGATTTCCTTGATATATTCCTGAGTTAATTCGGAAATATGCACCAAGCCTTCCTTACCCGGCAAGAATTCACAGAAGGCTCCGAAATTCATCACGCGGGTGACTTTTCCGTGATAGGTCTTGCCGACGACCGCCTCTTCCATCATGCCTGTAATAATGGCCTGAGCTCTTTTGGCTCCTTCCGAGTCGGTGGAGGCAATCAAAACGGCACCGTCATCTTCGATATCAATCGTACAGCCTGTATCCTCGATGATCCTACGGATGTTCTTACCGCCGGGACCGATCAAGTCTCCGATTTTCTGCTGATTGATGTGAAGCGTAATAATACGAGGAGCATAATTAGAAATCTCTTCGCGTGGCTTACCAATCACGGCATGCATTTTATCCAAGATGGCTAAGCGAGCTTCCCGGGACTGAAGAGTCGCTTTCTTCAATAAAGCAAGGTCGATCCCTTT
>JBDRMG010000028.1:0-4885 GCA_043812495.1 Candidatus Omnitrophota bacterium
AAAACCTACGGTTTTCAAACTTTCCCTCCATATGGTATCCCTGTGGCAAGACCACAGGGAATAATCAAGTTCAAATTCCGATACGACAAGACATATAATACCATCGCTTTATCCTAGCGTCAAATTGTAATCACTCGATAAATAATGGGTAAATTTTTTGAGAAAAGATGAAATATTATGGCTGTATTTGTTTAATTCCCCACCTCACCAAAATTGTGAACCATTTTGGTGGGCGAGGTCAATTCGGCCTTATGATTTATGTCGTCCGCCACTGAATCAATGGCGGACTCCATAAGTCATGGCCTCATTGAGGGGGGGTTTATCCTTCCGGGTCGCGGTGGATGTATTCTTGATTCGTGAAATTGCGTAGGGTATAAAGTCCGTTCTCCTGGGCCGCGATGTAGTTGGGTCCGATGGGGACCTTTCCTCCGCCGCCGGGAGCATCCACGACAAAAGTAGGAACGGCGTAACCGCTTGTGTGGCCGCGTAATTTCTCAATAATATTCAAACCCACGGATAAGGGTGTGCGAAAATGGCTCGAGCCGACAATAGGATCGCATTGATAGATATAATACGGTTTAACGCGGATCTTCAAGAGCTCATGCATCAGTTTCTTCATGATCCAAGCCTTATCATTGATGTCCTTCAAAAGCACAGTCTGGCTTCCCATGGGAATCCCGCTATCTGCTAATAATTCACAGGCAAAGCGAACGCGCTTGGTGATTTCCTTGGGATGATTAAAATGGATGCTCATCCAAATGGGGCTGTATTTTTTGAGCATATTGACAAAATTCGTAGTGATGCGCTGCGGTAATGTGACAGGCGCTCGGGTTCCGATGCGCACAAATTCCACATGGGGAATGGATTTAATATTCTTGATAATATCCTCGAGCATTTCATCGCCCAGAATCAAAGGCTCTCCGCCGGAAATCAACACATCGCGGATTTTCTTGTTGGAGCGGATATAGTCGTAGACAGCCTGATAGCGGCTGGGCGTGAGTTTATGCCGGCCATCCCCGACCATGCGGGAGCGCGTGCAATGCCGGCAGTACATGGCGCACATATCATTCGCGAGAAAAAGAACCCGGTCGGGATACCGGTGCACCAAACCGAACACCGGAGAATGCTGATCCTCCGCGCACGGATCCTTCATTTCATAGGGTGATTCCTGAAGTTCCTGAACACGCGGGATGCACTGCAGGCGAATCGGACATTTGGGATCATCCGGATCTATCAGCGACGCAAAATACGGAGGAATAGACATCGTCAGTTTTTGGCCGCAACCGTCTACGCCTTTTGCTTCGTCTTCGGTCAGATTGATAAATTTTTCCAGGACGTCTTTGGTGCGGATACGATGACGCAGCTGCCAACGCCAATCTTCCCAGTCCATCGGTGTGGCGTCTTCAAAGAAGTTGATCACGCGGTTTTCTTTTCGCGTGAGGTTGATCACAGGCTGAGTCTGCGCCTGGGCCGCTTGGGTCTGGGGAACCTGCACCTGAGTTTCTTCTTTGGCTATGTTTTCCGTTGGTTTCATTTTAACTGGTAAAGAAATAGCATCGCTTTATTTGTTTGATCCCCCACCCGCCACTGAATCAATGGTGGGGCCTCTCGCACATTCTCAATCGCTCGAGGTAAAATCGGTCATGCACTTATGTTTCCGCCGAAATAAAAAATTTCGGCGAGATATCGCCAGATTGCCGCAAGGCAATCTGGCGGACATTCACTTTCAATCCATAAGCGCAGACCTCATTTATCGGCCAGCATCTTACGTCATCCGCCACTGAATCAATGGCGGACTCCATAAGTTGCGGCCTCATTAAGTAATTTTCCGTTATTAAGCCCGTATCGTTCAAGACCATAGTTTAAAACGCGGCCGATGATCTCCTCATAACTGATACCCAAAACCTGGGCAATGTAAAAGAATGTATCGTCTTTACTTAAACAGGGTAAGGGGTTAATTTCTAACACATACGGATGTCCTTGATCATCAACGCGGAAATCCACGCGCCCGAGATCCCGGCAGTCGACAAGTTTATAGACCTTGAGGGCAATTTCTTGTAATTTTTTAGCCAAATCCTCAGAAATGGGAGCCGGACAAACATATTCCACCTGATTATTAAAAATATGGGCAAACGTATAGATTTTTTCATTGAGATCAAGCGACCCGTCGATCTTGTATTGCACAACGGGCATGGCCTGAGGATCCTCGTTGCCTAAGACAGCTACGGTAAATTCCGTTCCCCGGATAAATTCCTCGACCAAGGCGGGCTGATGATAGGTTTGCTCGACAAAATCCACCTGACACTTGAACTCTTCATCATTGTTGACTCTGGATTGCTGATTAATACCTTTGGAGGAACCTTCGTGGCGGGTTTTCACAAAAAGAGGAAATCCGATGTGATTCAATTCTTTCAAATCATCCGCGCTTTTGGCCTCAAAAAATCTTGGCGTGGGGATTCCTTCGGCCATAAACAACTTTTTTGTCATAAGCTTGTCTAATGTCAAGCCCAGCGTCAAGGCATCCGAGCCGACAAAGGGAATATTTTTCATCTCCAGAAGCATAGGCACCTGTGATTCGCGATTGCGACCATGCCGGCCTTCGGCGATATTAAAAACAATATCAACCCCCAGATGATCTATTTGGCGTAAAAGACTATGGACGTTGCCGATTTTTTTGACCTCGTATCCATTGGATTCTAAGGCGCCGACAATTTGATCAATGGCGTGCGCCGGATCAAATTCCGCGTTCAAATCCTTGGGGTCGCCTTCTTGGGGCTGCCATTCATCCTTTGCATCATACGTCAAACCGATTATTTTTTTCATCGTTTACAAAAAAAAGACCTCTTCACACTTCGCGAGGTCTCCATCCCTTTTATTTCATTTCAACGGCTCTATTCTCCTTATGTGCATCTGCACTTACGTAAAACCACTTCCGCTGATTTCAGCCCGACGAGTAAAGCGCATCGCGCAAATCGATATAATATCACTATGAAAAATTTTATTACTATATTTTTTTTATCATATGCACAGAGCCATGTCAAGATTTTTTCATCACTTTTTTCATTTTCTGAAAATTTTTTCCGCAGAAATTAAGTCGAGAAAATGAAATTTTTTCATCCAAAAGGATTTTGCGCAAAGATATTGGCGAGAAAGAGATTAATTAGGGATAAAAAGGGTAAAAATGCACATCAACACGGTCAAAACGACCACAATGACCACGGTAAGCCAGGAAATCCAATTAAAAACGCGGCTGTTGGTGAATGTGCCCATGATGTCTTTGTTATTGATGAGCATAAGCATGAAGATGAGAACAAATGGTGATTTCCTCGATTTTGTCCTTCGAGGGATCCCGAGCGCAAGTCGAAGACCCGACCTTTGAAGAAGCGTCGGAACCTTAAAAGAAGATGCTGCAGCCGCCCGTCTTGCTCGCCTCGCTTTGCGGACGAAGCGGGCCGAGCCGGCGAGGCAGGTTAGACCGCAGAGTTTTACAGATTATTTAAGTTAGCGAGAAACTTTGACATGACATTTCGGACAAAAATGATTCACCGCACAGCGCGAACAAAACGGTGAAATCGGTTTGCAAATATTCTGTCCCCAGGTGACAAGCAGGGCATTATACTCAATCCAAAAACGTTTGGGCAATTTTTTTCTTAAGGCCCATTCGGTTTCTTCGGGCGTTTTTGTTTTGACGTAACCCAGGCGGTTGGAAATCCGATGCACGTGCGTGTCCACGCACACGCCCAATTTCCCGAATCCTTCGGTGAGGACCAAATTCGCTGTTTTCCGACCCACCCCGCGGAGAGTCAAAAGTTGATCAATGTCATCGGGGACTTGTCCGCCAAAACGTTCAATCAAATCATGACAAATCGATTTGATATTGCGGGCCTTGGTTTTGTAGAATCCGACCGGATAAATGGTTTTTTCTATTTTTCCGGTGGATAAAGCCAGCGTGGCCTTGGGTGTCATGGCTAAACGAAAGAGCCGTTGGGATGCCTCTAAGGTGGTGCGATCCTGCGTGCGTAAACTCAAAATGCATGATATTAAAACCAGAAACGGGCTTTTGTATTTTTTTCCCACAAGCGTTACGGCAGGATCTTTAAGGTTTTTCACGGATTTTCTTAAGATGTGAATAATCTGCGCGATTCTTTTTTGGGAGTCCATCATATTAAACCGATTCAATTAGTTTTGGGGGTATACCGATATCAGCTACAATGACTCGACCGGTGTATTTTGGGCCCTGGTTTCTTACAAAACCTTTTTTGCGACAGCTAAAAGTTATTGTCTTGGAAGCCTTTACGCAAACTCCGTAGACCTTTCCGGTTGTTCCGTCCAAGCCTGATGGAACATCCACGGAAACGATCCTCTTTCCTGATTCATTCATGGCCAGAATAATGCTCTTAAACGGCTCTTCAATCTTCCGGTTAAGTCCGACCCCGAAAACCGCATCGACAATGACTTGAGATCGGTTAATCGCGTCCTTAAACTGACTATTCATCCGCTTTAATCGCCGCACAGATATTTTTAATTTCTTTAAGATTTGATAATTAACGGCCGTGTCTGTCTTGAGCTTCGCAGGATCCGCCATAAGAAATACATTAACTTTCATCCTCGCATAAGAAAGGTACCGCGCCACGACAAATCCGTCGCCGGCATTATTGCCAAGTCCGCAAACGATCGAGACAATAGATTTTTCCGGATTCTTGAGGTCACGCAGAATCTCCTTAGCGACTGATCGACCCGCATTCTCCATTAATATTAGAGACGGGACTCCATATTTTTCAATAGCTAGTCGATCAAGTTGCTGAACTTGTTTAACGGTAACGTATTTCGTAGTCATTATTAATAAACTTGAACCTGCCCGCCTCGTCCCGCCAATCCACCTTCG
>JBDRMG010000029.1:0-49077 GCA_043812495.1 Candidatus Omnitrophota bacterium
CGGACAATGTAAAGAAGCTGTCGCGTCTCTTATCATCATCGACTCTACTTGCTTGTTATCAAAGAACCCTAAAGCGGCTGAAATCCTCAAGATTAAATCACAAAGGTTTAAAGAACGGCTCAAAAATTAACAAAGTCCTGCTTATTAATAACCCACTGTTAGCCAAGCTGTTATTTCAAAAAAGTGGTGGGGGATCAAATTCAAACAGTCAACTTATGTCACTTCGTTCCATAAGTTGAGTTTTCATTTGATAAAACTTTGTCCATCCTACCACAGGACATAGCTAAGAGGCAATAATTTTTTTCATTCTCTTCAGAAAGTATTATTTTTTAAGATTGCAAATGAATGCAAAGAGACATATGAAGAAAATATCAGAGATTCAGGATGTACGAAAGAAAAAGAGAAAATATTTTTGAATTAGTTAATTCGCCTAAAAATAAAAATAAAAAATAAGAGAACTTTTAATATGTTGAAGAAATATATGATTTCTCAGGGAATAATGAAGCGGAGGGAAATCACAATTTAATAGATTAAAGAATGAATTAAATTAGCAAATTTTGCATCAAATATACACATTATGTTGTCGGAAAGCATAAGAATGAATGGATAGGCAATAGACAGCATCAGAATGTCCGAAAAGTAAGAAATAAGTTAGATTATATAAAAAGATGTAAAATTAATTGACGAATGTAAGAATATGTAATAAACTGCATTTGAATTTAATTGCTGATTCAATTTAATCCCTTAAATAGATAATATGGCATTTGAACCCTTAATGACAATTGAAGAAGTCGCGAAGTACCTTAAGGTGCAAAAGCGCACTATTTATGAGTGGGTCAAGAAAGGGAAAATCCCTGCAATCAAAACAATAGGACAATGGAGATTTAAAAAGGAAAAGATTGATTCCTGGTTAGACAGTCTGCAGTGATTCTGCGGGCGATAAGGGTTTTTTGTTGATAAATTGAATAGGCAAGGGAGGCAATATGGCTGACCAATTAAAGGGTTTCAGCGTAGAAAAAGATATTCGAGAACTGGTGGCTGAAATACTGGAAACGGAACCTAGCGAAATCAATGGGGATGCGCAATTTGTTAAGGATTTGGGAATGGATTCCATGATGGCGCTCGAGATCTTGGCCGGGATCGAGAAAAAATATCGCATCACCATACCCGAAGAAACATTGCCGAAATTTACGACGCTCAATGAAACGATCAGAATCGTTCAAGGCATCGTCAAAGATCAGAAATCTTAAAGACAACAGGAGAGGAGTTTTTCATGTATTTTAAGAGATTAGAGATTTTTGGATTTAAATCATTTGCCGATAAGACGGTGCTAAATTTTGAGCCGGGGATCACGGCCGTCGTCGGACCCAATGGGTGCGGAAAAAGCAATATCTTTGACGCCATTCGCTGGGTCTTGGGAGAACAAAGCATCAAGGAACTTCGCGGTTCGGCCATGGAGGATGTGATCTTCAACGGCACCGACAAGAAACCTGCCTTAGGTTTTGCTGAAGTCAGCTGTACGTTCTCCAACGAATCCAGAGTCCTTCCCATAGAATACGATGAAGTCACGATTACCCGCAGACTGTTTCGTTCGGGTGAAAGCGAATATCTTCTCAATAAAACAGTCGTGCGCCTGAAGGATATTCTGGAATTATTGATGGGCACGGGGATTGGCTCCGAGGCCTATTCGCTGGTCCAGCAGGGGCGCGTAGATTTGATCGTGAGCGCCCGGCCCGAAGACCGACGCATCATCATCGATGAGGCCGCGGGGATCACAAAGTACAAATCAAAAAAGAAAGAGGCCTTAAATAAATTAAAAGACACCGAGAATAATCTTCTGCGCATCAATGATATTATTCTGGAAGTCAAGCGTCAAATCTCTTCCCTGGAGCGTCAAGCCACGAAGGCCAGACGTTACAAAGAAACGTTTGAAAAGTTGAAGGACGCTGAGGTTCATCTCGCCCGTTATCAGCTGGGACTTTATCGCAACCAGGAAGACGAAATTCAGAGAAGTTTAAATTCTTACAAAGATCAAGAGGCTGACTATCAAACGCAAGCGCAACAGTTGAATGAAGACTTTGCCAAGGAAAGTGAAGCCGCCCAAGCGCTTGAGCACAAAGGCAATGAAATCACGTCCGAGGATTTAAAAATAGAAAATCAAATAGAAATCAATACACGGCAGATTCAATTTGATGAAGAACGTATCGAAGAATTAAGAAATCAAAAAGCGCGTCTCGAACAACAAAAGGCTCAGCTCACCCAACAGTCCCTGATGCAAGAAGAGAAAATCAAATCTCTCCAAGAGGCCTTGATGGCTCTTGGCGAAACAACCCGGAATAATAATATTCTTGTGGAAGAAAAAAGGCTGTTGTTGAACAAAATCGCTCAGGACAATCGAGAAGCCAAAGACGCAATTCGTCATCACGAAGAACAAATTTTTAATCTCACAACAGATCAGGTCAATTTGAAAAACGAGCAGACCGAAGTGATGAAGGAATTTCAAGGGTGCCTGGCCCGCAAGCGCCGTCTGGAGATGGAATTCGAGAAGGTCTCCTGTGAAAAAGCAGAAAGCGACAATCGTCTCAAGACCGTCAATGAAGATATCGACCGCTATCAATCGAAGATCGATGACCTCAAAGGAAAAAAAGAAATCAAGATTGCAGAAGTGGGCGAGCTCAAGGATCACCTAATGACCATTGAAGACAATATCCGTGAGCTTGAAAAACGCCGGTTATTTCTTAAATCTCAGAAAGAATTTATCGAGGAATTGCGCGTGCAGTATCAAGATATCCCGGATCCCGTGATCGACGGAACACTGCTAACGACTCATCCTCCGCAGGAAAACCATACAGGCATTATCGGCAAGGTTAAAAATGTGACGGTGCTTAATCAAGACAAACTCAATCTGCTCAAGAGCCATTTTCCCCATTATAACGGCGCCAATCTTTATGAAATTATATGCGAGTCAAAGTTTATTGAGCTGGATCCGCAGCACATTATCGCCAAGATGGATGAATTAACGCAAGGCATCGAGCAAGCCGTTAGCCAAAAAGAGATCTTGGTCCAGGACGTTAAAGAAAAAGAGGATGTGATTGCGAGTCTGACACATTCGGTTCATGACGTCGAGAAAATTCTGTCGAGTTTTGAGGCAATCAAAAACGATATCCTCAGCGAAGTCAATAAGCTCAACAATGAATTAGATTTGGCGAATCAGGAATTGTCAGAGGCTAAAGAGTCGATGCGCACGCTCAAAAGGAAAGAAGATGAATTGATAGCGCGATTGACTGTCATCGAGGAGGGTATTGAAGTATGTCAAGAAGGCATTAAAGAAAAACGCAATCTGATCAGCCAAAAGGCCCAGGAAAAGGAAGAAGCGACCGTTACGATTGCTCAGCTTGAAACGGAATTGGAAAGCGCTGGCGACCAGGAGAAATCGCTGAACGAAAATCTTCAGATGTTTCAGGATGCCAAGACGGATAACGCGCAAGATATCCAGAGAATCGATCAAGAGATGCTCGGGCATGATCAGAAGAAGCTGGAGCTAGAGCAAAATATTATTAACTTGCGCTCATCCTTCCGGGAACTCGGACATAAAAGAGAATCCCTCAAACACGCGTTTGCGGATTATGAACAGAAAAAAGCGGATATTGTGCGCACCCTCCACGAGATGAATCAAAAAAGTGCGCAGCTTGAGGAAGGATTAAGAAAGATCCAGGAGAGTATTCACGGCCAGGCATTGAAATCGCAAGAGACGCTTTTCCAGGAAAAAAGTATCAAGGATCGGCTCGTGCAAACTTATAAGATCAATGTGGATGAATGGCCGCAATCTTGTGAAAAAGTCGCTCAACCAAGCCCGGCGCAAGATCAAGAGCAAACCGTTTGTTCGGCGGGCACGGAAGATGCTGCAAAGGAATTTAATCCGGAGGAATGTCAGCAAGAGATTGAGGCGCTTCAAAAACGATGCGAGAATTACGGCGCCGTGAATCTCGTGGCTATTGATGAATTTGATGCCCTCAGGGAACGGTTTGAATTCTTGACCAAGCAACAGTGTGATTTGATCACGGCCCAAGAATCCCTGCATAAAACTATTAGCAAGATCAATCGCACAACGCGGCAGATGTTTATGGATACGTTCATCAAGGTGAGCGAGGAATTCCGTATCTATTTCCGGATGCTTTTTGGCGGCGGCGAGGCACAGTTGATTCTTGTCGATCCGGAAAACGTCTTGGAATCCGGAATCGAAATTATCGCGCGGCCTCCCGGAAAGAAGCTTCAGAATATCATGCTTCTCTCCGGCGGAGAGAAATCCTTGGCGGCGATCGCCTTGATCTTCGGTGTCTTCAAGGTCAACCCGAGCCCCTTCTGTATTTTGGATGAAATTGATGCGGCCTTGGACGAAGCCAATGTGGGGCGTTTTAGCTATCTCTTAAAAGACTTCTGCAAGATTGCCCAATTCATCGTGATCACCCATAATAAAAAGACTATTGTCAATGCCAATGTCATGTATGGGATCACGATGCAGGAATCCGGCGTTTCTCGCATTGTCTCGGTGAAGTTGGCGAATCAAGAAGAAGAGATGAAAGAGGCCGAGGTTCCGGCGGGAGTTTCGTAAGTTTTTAAGTGAGTTTAAGCCACGCAGGTTTTATTTTTCCCGATAAATTTTGCGGTGTACATCGCCTGGTCGGCTTTAGTGATGAGTTCTTCTTTGGTTTGGGTATCATCCGGAAATTCGGCAATGCCGATACTGACGGTGAGTTTCAAAAAATGTTCCGAAGAGAATTTCGGAAAATCGAATTGAGCGATCTTTTCACGTAAGCGTTCTGCAGAAACATAAGCCTGTTCTTTATTGGTCTGGGTCAAAATAATCGAAAATTCCTCTCCGCCATAACGACAAACATAGTCGTTATCCCGGGATGATTCCTTGAGAACTCTCGCTAACTCCTGCAAAACAATATCGCCGTTTTGATGGCCCCACGAATCATTGAACATTTTAAAATTGTCGATATCGATGATCGCTAAGCTCAAAAATGATTTGCTTTGCTTGGTTTCTTCGATTTTGGCAGCAAGCGTATCTTGAAAAAAACCATGATTCCAGAGAGTCGTTAAAGAATCCGTATGGCTTTTATGGACGAACATTTCGTGTAGACGCGAATTCTCCACGGCCAATCCGGCTTGGTTTGCGAGCATCACAAAAATTTTAAAATCTTCCGGCGTAATGGTTTTCTGGGTAAACAGATTATCCGCTACGATCAGACCGTTGACTTTGTCTTTTGCTTTGAGGGGCATAATGACTAGCTCGCTGGTTTTAAAAGCGCGTAGAAGCGGGTCGTTATGATACTGATGAATTTCATTTTTCTGAATGTGCATGGGCATCCCATGAAAATAGGCTTTGGCCAAAAGGCCGCCATCATCCGCATTTAAAGAAATCCGTAGCTTTCGCATTGCTTTATTCAAGGGGGTATTTAAATTTTCTGTGACCTTATAGGCTGCGCTGAGTTTTTCGAGCGTCGGGTTTTCATCCTCAAGGTTTCTCCAGATTTTATGTGCTTCCTCCCCGGACTCGGGGCCGATGACCATTTTTCCCTCCAGGGAGCGCTCGTTGCTGTTGACTAAGAAGAGAATGGCTCGGTTGAATCCCAGACCGATATCCGAGGTCACTCCTGTCAAAATAATATGCAGGATATGGTTCAGATCAAGCGTTGTGCGCATCAGATTGCTGATTTCATAGAAAATCTCAAGCTCTCTGCGCGAACATGCAAGCTCTTTCTGCAGATTGTTTTCGTCTTTGATAATGTTCTCGCTCATGATTTGAAAGATAGCATGATCGCACCAAAAAGTCAAGATGAGTTTAATTTTTGAGGAAAACTAAGATGTTGCAACTTACTGATAATAAGTAAGTTACGCTCTGTCAATGAAATATTCCCAAAGAAAGCGGTTTCTTGACATCATATGAGGCTTATGTTATACTTTAGCGAATTTATAATACTATTCTCCTTCGTCTTACCAATGGAAAGCAATGGTATAGGCTTCGGAGAATCATTCAGATGAGAATATTCTACGAAGCATATGCTATCTTTTTCAAGACTTATGTGAAGTAGAATAATATATTTTAATGGACTTATTAAACAGCCTTAATTGGGTTGATCTGATTATCGTAAGTATCTTCGCGCGGGCGATTTACGTAGGGACTAAGCGCGGATTTATTGTAGAAATCTTTAAGCTTATCGGTGTTTTCTTCGGCCTATTGATTACGCTTCATTTTTTCGGGTCTCTTGCGAGTTTCTTAGAGAAGAGTATTCAATTGCCCAAAGGCGCAAGTCATTTTGTCGCCTATCTTGCCTTGGGGGGGATCACGATCCTTGTCTTTAAATTTGCCCGCGATACATTTATGACGCTCTTTCGCATCGAAGCACACTCCGTCTTCGATCATTGGGGCGGACTTGTCCTCTCTTTTTTGCGGGCCCTTTTGCTTTGCAGCCTGCTGATGGTTTTCCTTCGTGTTCTTGATATCGGGTATTTTAGTCGGAATACAGAGAAATCATTTTTGGGCTCTCGCCTTGTGACGGTTGCGCCAAGAGTTTATGAAGGGACGTTTTTTGGGTTCATCAGCAAGTTTTTTCCGGCAGAAGAGTTAAACAAAGAGGCTTTTCCGTTCAAAAAATCTTCAGAAGAAAAAGAGAAGCAGAAAGAAAAACCGTAATCTGCGTCTATCCGTTAGGATGAAAGGGATCAATCCATGAAACTCAACGAGATATACAGATTTATTGTCCGCGAAGGGATGCATGAGGATTTTAGGAAAAAGAACGAAATCCATAAGAAGCTCTTGGACGCTAAACGACGCTATCAAAAGTGTAAAGGCATAGAAAAAAAGCTTTTTGATGCCGAACAACTCGCTAATCCCTATGCGGATACACGCATTCTTTACGGTTCACCGACGATAAACATAGAGCGCTTGCTGGTCGGTATTGACATGGAAGTCGGCGAAATTCTTTTGGCGCAGGAGCTTGCCAAGAAAGGCAAAGCGATTGATCTTATTCTATCGCATCATCCCGAAGGAAGGGCTTTGGCCGCCCTGGATGATGTCATGGGATTGCAGGTGGACATTCTTTCTCAAAAGGGCTTAAATTATTCCATCGCTAAGGATTTGATGGAGAAAAGAATGAAAGAAGTGAGTCGGCGTCTACATGCGGGAAATTATGCTCGCGCCGTAGATGCCGCACGATTATTAAATATTCCGTTTATGTGTTGTCATACGCCTTCGGATAATCATGTCGCCCGGTATTTGCAGAAAACCATGGATCGCAAAAAGCCAAAAAATCTTAAAAACGTTTTGGATTTGCTCATGAAAGAGCCCGAGTATCGAGACGCGACACGCAACAATGTCGGCCCGCGGATTTTAGTTGGGAAACCCGAGGATAAAGCCGGAAAAATCATGGTGGATATGACCGGCGGTACGGAAGGCTCAAAAGAGGTTTTTGCGCGACTATCCCAGGCCGGCATTAAAACGTTATTGTGCATGCATCTTTCAGATCAACATTTCGAGAAAGTAAAGAATGAACACATCCATGTGATTATCGCCGGGCATATTTCAAGCGATAACATCGGATTAAATCTTCTTTTGGATAAGCTTGAGAAAAAAGAACGCTTGGATGTGATCGAGTGTTCGGGATTTAAGAGATTTAAACGTTAAATCTTTAAAGTAAGAAACGATTGATCAGCAACAGGAACTTTGTGCTGAGCAATGCTTAGGAAATTCATCTTTGAAGAATTTTTAAGAATAAGGCATTCATGGGATTAATCTCTGAAGAGATTATCGCGCAGGTTCTGGACCGCTCGGATATCGCGGAGACCGTAGGAAGCTATATACCTCTGAAACGGGCCGGACGCAATTTTAAGGCCTGCTGTCCTTTTCATAACGAGAAAACGCCTTCGTTCGTTGTCAATGTGCAGAAACAAATTTTTCATTGTTTCGGCTGTGGTGTCGGCGGCAATGTTGTGACTTTTGTCATGAAGCAAGAGCGCATCGAATTTCCCGAGGCCCTGCGCTTGCTGGCACGAAAAGTTAATATTGAAATTCCCGACGCAAGCCCGGCGGACCGTCAGACGTTGAGCCTCAAAGAAGTCCTGTATTCAACGAATGATTGCGCGGTTCGCTTTTTTCATGAAAATTTGATTTCCTCAAAAGAACCGTCGGCCGTTTTGGCCAGAGAATATTTGAAAAACCGCGGCCTGAGCCTGGAAACCGTTAAGAAATGCAAAATCGGTTTTGCCCTTGATCAATGGGATCGGCTGCTGAATCATTTGCAGGCACAAAAGATTTCCTTAAGTTTTATTGAAAAAGCCGGGCTCATTGTTCCTCAGGAGCGCGGCAACGGCTTTTACGATCGCTTTCGCCATCGTATTATTTTTCCGATCTTTGATGTCAGATTGCGTTGTGTAGCCTTCGGGGCACGCGCGATGAAAGAGGGCATAGCCAAATATATCAATTCGCCCGAGACCATCCTTTACACCAAGGGACAGCATCTCTACGGTTTGCATTTGGCCAAAAATGCGATCCAAGAAAAAGACAGCGTGATTGTCGTTGAGGGGTATATGGATTTTCTCATCCCCTGTCAAGCCGGCGTGGAGAATATCGTGGCCTCCCAAGGGACGGCGTTGACAGTCGAGCAAATCCGCCTCTTGCGTCGTTATACAAAAAATATCATTATGCTTTTTGATACGGATAAGGCGGGAGAGTCGGCCATGGTTAGAAGCCTGGATCTTCTCATTGACGAAGGGATGAATGTCAAAGTGACTCTTCTTAAGGCAGGCGAAGATCCGGATTCTTTTGTGCGCAAATTCGGCGTAAAGGAATTTTGTGATCGCCTCAATCAAGCCAAATCGCTATTTGATTATAAATTGAATGTCCTCATGGGGCACTACAGCCATAAAACGATCGAAGGAAAAGAAAGGATCGCGGCCGGCCTTTTGCCGACGATTGCCAAATTTAAAAATGCCGTCGTAAAATTTAGCTATATCAAACAGCTTGCGGAGGTGTTATCCGTTCCCGAAGAAGCGCTGTTTTTGGAGATGAACAAAACACTCAAGGGCGCGCAAACAACAGATCAACCGGCGCTAACGCAGTCGATTTTATTAAAACACACGCAAGCGGTTGAACGCGATCTGTTGCGTTTGATTTTGCATGATGAATCGTGCATGGCCACCGTCAGGGAATGTTTGAGCCTATCTGATTTTCAAGACGAAGAGATCCGATGCGTTATGGCCACCATGTTTGAGTTGGCCGAAAAAGGCAAGGACATCACAGTCAATAACTTGATGTCCTGTATCCAGGATGAACACTTGGCCCAGATGATTGCACAGCTGGTGGCCCTTGAACACCCCTTGACGGACAACAAGGAAAGAATGCTCCAAGACTATATCAGCGTTATCAAGAAAAATTGCCTAAAACGAGAACTCAAAAGTCTCAGCCTTCATATTAAGCAAGCCGAAGAAACCGGTGATGCTCATCGGTTGGATGATTTTCGACGGCAGTATAACCAATTAATCAAATCGAGGTAAGGACATGTTAAAGAAAAGTATCAAGGAACAAAAAAAGAGCAATGATTTCGAAACGGATGTCCGCAAGCTGATTTTACTGGGAAAGTCCAAGGGGTATCTCACCTATGATGAAGTCAACAATGCGCTTTCTAAGGATATTGACTCCTCCGAAGACATTGACCAGGTGTTCGACATCCTCGACGGGAAAGATATCAAGATCATCGAGTCGGGAGATGACGTGAAGGGGCCTGCGGAGGCAGACGAAGAAAAAGAATCACCTTCCTACAAAGACGAGCAGGTTAAGGAAGATAACATCTATTCGGAGAAATTTATCCCCTTAGATGATCCTGTTAAAATGTATCTCAAACAGATGGGTTCGATTTCTCTGTTATCCCGGGAAGATGAAATTCGCCTGGCGATGCAGATCGAAGACACGGAAACAAAATTTGCGCGGGCCCTTTTCAAGACCGCTTATGCCCGCAAGAAGGCTCTGGAGATCATCAACAAGGTGCTCAAAGAAGAAATCAACGTGGAGGATGTGATTAAAGATGAGCTCGAGCGTCGTCCGAAACTCATTAAGGATTTGAATAAACTCATCCGTAAGATTCGCCATACCCGCGTTGGATCGGATAAGGCGGCCAAGCTATTGGCTGAATTTAAAATGACATCGACGGAAAATGAAAAAATCGTCTCTCAAATTAACCATCTGGTTGATCGTATTGAGCGTATCGATAAGAATCTGAAAACAAAAAAGAAGGCTGCGGACATTGCGCGCGCACGTCAAAACAAAAGAAAATTCCTGCGGGAATTAGGCGAGTCTGTCAAACGCGTCAAAGAACAATTGAGGGTTGTTAAGCTGCGCCAGTCGAAATTTAATAAAGCCAAAAAATTGCTGGTGGAAGCTAATCTGCGCTTGGTCGTCAGCATTGCTAAGAAATATATTAATCGCGGGCTGTCCTTTCTGGATCTTATCCAAGAAGGCAATATGGGTCTGATTCGCGCGGTGGAAAAATTCGAATATCAGCGCGGGTATAAATTTTCCACCTATGCCACGTGGTGGATCCGGCAAGCGATCACTCGCTCGATTGCTGATCAGGCGAGGACGATCCGCATCCCGGTTCATATGACGGAAACGATTAATAAGATTATTCGCGTTTCGCGGTTGTTTGTTCAAGAATACGGACGCGAGCCTGCGGCTCAGGAAATCGCGAGGCAAATGAGGATCCCCATCAGCAAAGTAAAGGAAATCCTGAAGATTTCCCAAGTCCCGATTTCTCTCCAGACGCCGATCGGAGATGAGGGCGATACGCATTTTGGAGACTTCATTGAGGATAAAAAGGCGATTTCTCCGGCCAACGCCACTTTGCAGTCTATGCTCAAAGAGGAAATCGGCGATGTTTTGGAAACGCTGGATGATCGCGAAAAGAAAATCCTTGAGTTGCGCTTTGGTATCACGGATGGATCGAGCCGGACCTTAGAAGAAGTCGGAAGTGAATTTGACGTCACCCGGGAAAGAGTCAGGCAAATTGAATCCAAGGCCTTACGAAAGCTCAGACATCCGACACGCTCGCGAAGACTGAAATCTTTCTTGGATGTTGCGGCTAAAGAGGGAGAGGGCATATTATAGCTTTAAAGCTTCCAAGAATCCTGATATGTTCTTGAAATATAGGGGCTTACCGCTTCGCGGTAAGCCCCTGTTTTTTTCCCGACGCCAGTCCGCCGCAATCTTTTTGGCGGACTGGGTCGGGATTTCCCTCGACTTCGCTCGGGACACCTTCGAGGGATCCTGAGCGCAAGTCGAAGGGCCGACCTCCAAAGGAGCGTCGGAACTATGAGAATGATGGTAGTCGTAGTCGTAAGACCACAGAGTTTCACTTGCGGAAAATAATGAATGATAGTACAATATACGACCAGTTCATTTATATTAGTATAAGTTAATAGAAAATGGACGGGGCCAGGAATCTGACAAAGGAGGGGTGACAAGACTCGCTCGCCTCGGCTTCACCGAAGTCGATGTGAGGTCAATTTTTCTAAGGAAAGAAAATAAAAAGAGAGGGAGAGAAAAGATGGGTAAGAAAATATTTTTTGTTATTAGTATAATCGTAATCAGCGTTTCAAGTGTCGTTACGGCTAATTTTTCTGTTCTAACTTATAAAAAGACTTCCGCTTTAAGTCTAGTAAGTAATAAAGAAATAAGAGAACCTATTAAACCGATTGAACCCAAATGGACGCTTTCGGAATACCGCCAAGCTCATGTTCGCGCCGCAGCCTATATCAGGTTAGGGCAAAATAGTGCGGCAATAGATTCATACAAAAAAATTCTCAGCGTCAATCCCTATGATTCAGAAGCATACAAGATGCTTGCTTATATTTCTGCGCAGGATGCAACCGAGAGCAAAGATATGGCAAAATTAAGTGACGCTCTCGAATATATGGAAAAAGCTTTTGATTTAGATCCTTCCGAAATGGGAAAAAAAGACGAAAGTTTTCTAGAAAATCTGCAAAAACAATTAGGAAAAGAAGACAGGGAATAGTATTGCATAATTGACGTTTTTTGAAACGGTTAGACACTATTTCGACACCTGAGCTAATGACGAAAAGAAATCAAAAGAGCTTGAAGGTATAAGTTTCTGGAAATTAAATATTTGTACTTCCGGGCCTATTCTGCTTCGTCCGCCATTGATGCATTGGCGGACTTCGCAGAATTGGCCTCGGCGATTTGTCTGGATTCGTAAATTTTGGAAAACGACGGGCCCATAGCTCAGTCGGTCAGAGCAGTTGACTCATAATCAATTGGTCCCAGGTTCGAGTCCTGGTGGGCCCATAAATGAGGCCACAACTTAGCGAGTCAAATGACGAGCTAAGTTGTCAGGCCGAATTTATCCCGAGTGACCATGATTTTATGTCAAGTCACGAGGGAGCGAAGCTCGTTCTGAATAGAGCGCCAACGAATACAAATTCAACGAAAATTTTCCTGCGGAAAATTTTCGGGCCGTCAGATATCCTTTATGGAGATGCCGAGCCTCGTCAATTTTCCTCTGCTTATTTTACAGTGAAAATTGACGGGCGCATAGCTCAGCTGGTTAGAGCGCTGCCCTCACATGGCAGAGGTCGAAGGTTCAAGTCCTTCTGCGCCCACCATTTGACTTTCCATTATGTAATTTTTTAGAAAAAGTCAAATGCGTCCCGAGCGACCGTCACAAGTAATTTTGTCGCGAGGGATGAAGATCATTGAAAAGCAAGAAGTTTTCCCTCGTCACGGACACTTAAGCAAGAGTGACTCGGGACGTCGCCCCTCGTAATAAATACTTAGAAAAGATGACTCGGGGCTCGCAAGTCCTTCTGCGCCCACCATTCCGCCTTCAATAATTCATTTTGAGGAGGAGGCGGAATGTTGTCCCGAGCAACCCTGGATAAGCTATACGTTGCGAGGGATATCACTGCAAATATGTGGTACGTGTATATTCTTAAATGCAAGGACGATACTTTTTATACAGGAATTTCAACGAACGTAGAAAATCGTGTCGCTAAGCACAATCAAAGTAAAGGTTCAAAATATACCAGATCAAGAAGGCCTGTAGCATTGGTTTATCAAGAAAGTTTTAGCACCAAACACCAGGCTTCTAGGCGAGAAATTGAAATTAAAAAGTTTAGCGTATTAAACAAAGAGAGATTAATTGAATTTGGGTCTGGATTGAGGTTTCCCTCGGCTCAAGAATTTAACAAAGGAGCCTCGGGACTTCGTCCCTCGCCGCTAAAATGAACTTTAGAGCGGCTCAGGGCTCGCAAGTCCTTCTGCGCCCATTCTGCTTCGCTCCAAAACTTTCGTTTGGGAGCTTCGCAGAACAAGCGAAGCAGAATGTTCTACGAAGCCAAACACGAAAGTAATTTGGCGAAGTAGAACACCAATAGATGTGAAAAATAAATTTCATATGACAAAACAAGTAAAGGTCAAGCATCGTGTCCGAAGTATCCATTAAAGATCAACTGAAAAAGCTCAAAGAATTACAAGATATCGATTCGCAGATCTATGAACATCGCGTTGAATTGAGAGAAAAACCGTTAGCCGTCGAAGAGCTTAGAAAACAGTTTGAAACAAAAAAAGCTCATTTACAGGAATGTGAAGGAAAACTCAAGACTCTTCAAGTCAATCATAAAACTCAGGAAGGTGAGCTGCAATCCAAGGAAAGCGACATCGCAAAGGCCAATAGTCAACTGCCCCAGCTGAAGACCAATAAAGAATATCAAGCCAAGACTTCCGAAATCGAGCATCTGAAGGCCGATAAATCGATTATCGAGGAGAAAATTCTTTTGTCTTTTGACGAGATCGACGCGATCAACGCAGACATCGCCAAAGAAAAAGAGATTTTAGTCCAAGAAGAGAAAAAATATCTGGCGCAAAAAAAAGAAGTCGATGATTCTGTGCGGGAACTCCAGGACAAAGTCAAGGTTCTGGACAATAAGCGCAATCAGATTACTCCTGAGGTGGATAAGACGATTCTAAGCCGTTATGAAAGGATCCTGGCTAATAAAGACGGATTAGCTTTGGTCCCGGTCAAGAATGAGGCCTGTGGCGGCTGTTATATGAATGTCACTCCGCAGGTGACCAATGAAATCAAGATGCATGAACATTTTATTTATTGCGGGATGTGCGCGAGGATTTTGTTTATCGAGGAGGATCTTTGAGTCAAGAGTTTCAAATCTTTGTGGATGGTGGATCAAGCGGTAATCCGGGCATCGCCGCGATCGGTGTTTGCATCCGCCAAAACAAAAAAATCGTTAGAACAATTTCCCAATATATTGGCCAAGTCACCAATAATATCGCCGAATACACGGCTTGTATCTATGGATTACAAGAGGCCCTGATGCTGGGCGCACAGAACATAAAGGTCTTTACGGACAGCGAACTGCTTTATCAGCAGATTGTGGGTCGCTATAAAATCAATAATCCGAATTTGAAATTCTTACATGCGATGATTATGCATCTGTGCAAGGGATTTGAAAGAATAGAATTCAAGCAGATTCCTCGGGAAAAAAATCAGGAGGCCGACAAACTCGCCTCCGAAGCTATTAAAAATGAGCAGGCCAAGATGGTCGCTCCGATGCTCCAATTGTTTGATTCAAATAAAGAATAAATAATTGACATCGGAGTTCCGACTTCCTTCTCAAATTTATTTTGAGGAAAAGTCGGGACCCGTTGTCCAGCATCGGGGAGGAAAGTCCGAGCTCCAAAGGATGATGCATCCTGGTAATTCAGGACGGCAACCGCAGATAACGCAAATTGTAACCGCCGATGTCGCAGATCAATATCTGTGTCATCTGCGATCGCGATATCTGCGGAATCTGCGGTTGCAGGGGTGAAACGAGGCAATCTCTGCATGGAGCAAGGCCAAATAGGAGAAGATTCTTATCGCAAGATAAGAACGAAGTGATCCGCTTCGTTTGGATTCTCGGGTAGGCTGCAAGAGTCCGAAAAGCAATTTTCGGAGTCAGTCAAATGACCATCCATCTCGCTCCGTCTCCGTCAAACACTTAACGTGTTTGACTTCGCCGGATGAAAAGATTCTGACAAGTTCAGAAAAAATTGAAATCCGGCGTAGCTGAACACGAAAGTGCTTCGACAAGGCTCAGCATCTTTCGAAGCATCCTGAGCAAGGTCGAAGGATATTTCAGCGAAGCCGGACGAGAGGTACAGAACTCGGCTTATTGGCCTGTAAATGAGGATGCGACTTACGGAGCCCGCCATTGTTTCTGTGGCGGGCGACGTAAGTCGCTATCCGAATTTACCCCCACACCAATTTTATGTGTGGACAAGAACAAAAAATATGGTTTAAGTATAATTCAAACGTTTTATCTGAACTCAACACTGTTTAATAAAATTGGTGTGGGGGTTCAATTCGGCTCGCAACTTGCGTTCCGTAAGTTGCGGCCTCATTGAAAGGGGATCGATAATGTCAGGACATTCAAAATGGGCAAGTATCAAGCACAAGAAGGCAGCAACGGATAAGAAGAGAGGGGCTGCTTTTACCAAAATCATACGCGAAATTACGGCGGCCGCAAAAGCCGGCGGAGGCAACGCAGATACAAATCCACGCCTGAGGACGGCCATGGGGCGGGCCAAGTTCATCAATATGCCTGCCAATAATGTCGACAATGCCATCAAAAAAGGAACCGGCGAATTACCCGGTGTCGTTTACGAAACAGCCATTTTAGAAGGATATGCCTCCGGTGGCGTTGCCTTGATGATCGAAGCGCTCACGGATAATAAGAATCGAACCGTGGCCGAAATAAGAAATATATTAAGCAAGAAAAACGGCAGTCTGGCCGGCGCAGGCAGCACAGCCTGGATGTTCACGAAGAAGGGATTCATTTCGATTGATAAGAGCAAAATCAAGGAGGAAGAATTGATGGATATCGTGCTTGAGGCCGGAGCCGATGATTTGAAATCCGAAGAGGATGCTTTTGAGGTCACGTGCGATCCTTCAAGTTTTGAAGCCGTGAAAAACGCCCTTGATCAGAAAAATATCGAAACGCAATCGGCCGATTTGACCATGCTGCCCGGATCAACCGTCAAAGTCACCGGTCCGGCGGCCAAGCAAGTGTTGGAACTCATGGAAGCTCTCGAAGAACAGGAAGACGTTCAAGCCGTTTATGCCAACTTCGATATTCCTGACGAAGAGATCGAGCAGGCTTCCGAATAAAAATGATGAAAATTCTCGGTATCGATCCCGGCTTGCAAATCACAGGATATGGCCTTATCCAGCACGACGGGCATAACGTCAAGCTTATTGAAACAGGGACCATTAACCCTAACGTAAAAGATTCGCTTGAAAACAGGATCAACAAAATTTATCTTAACCTTGAGAATTTAATTATCCAGTACCAACCGGATATTATGGTCATTGAAAAATTATATGCGCATTATCGCCATCCGGTGACGGCGAGTCTCCTGGGGCATGTCCGCGGCGTGATTTGTTTATTATGCGCGCAGCAAAATGTTAAACTTGCGGAACATAGCGTGAAGCGCATCCGTAAGGCCGTCACAGGAAGCGGCCGGGCCTCCAAAGAACAAACAAAAAAGATGGTGGCCCACACACTGGGCATCAGCCCGGATAAACTCGCGACCGATGCCAGTGATGCCCTGGCGCTCGCTTTGGGTTATATCGGCATCAAGAGATACTAAAGATGATTGTTCGCTTACACGGAAAAATTGTTGAACGCCATGACAATACACTGATCATTGACGTGCAAGGGCTCTGTTATGAAGTGATCGTGCCCTCATCGGTCATCAACCGTATCGACGACATGATTACAAGCAACGGAAATATTCAATTGATCACCTATCATTATTTGCAGGTTGACCCGTCGCGGGCGTTTCCGACTTTGGTGGGTTTTACCAACGAGGTTGAACGGGATTTCTTTCAGCAATTTATTAAAGTCTCAGGAATCGGGCCCCGCGCGGCCGTGAAGGCCATGGATAAACCGATTTCTGAAATCGCCAGAGCCATCGACAAAGGTGATATTCATTTTCTCAAAGGTCTACCCGGTATTGGAGCGCAAAGGGCCAAGGAAATTATTGCCAAGCTTCAGGGAAAAATCGGAAAATTTGGGCTGATTCAAGATCAAGGCGCCGTTAAAGCCCCGAGCTCAACACAGGAACCGGATTGGCAGCAAGAAGCTCTTGCGGTTTTGCTGCAGTTGCAATACAAGAAACAAGAAGCCATGGATATGA
Source organism: Candidatus Omnitrophota bacterium (assembly GCA_043812495.1). GTDB lineage: Bacteria > Omnitrophota > Gorgyraeia > Zapsychrales > JBDRMG01 > JBDRMG01. Next base: position 17,270 of record JBDRMG010000029.1, read on the forward strand.
TCAAAAAGGCTTTGGAGCGGTCCAAAGACATAAAAACAACGGAAGAACTCTTAAATGAAATCTATAAACAAAAGGTGAAGATGTAATGGATGCGGCACACAATCACATCAAAGGCATTATTGAGGCTTTATTATTTATTGGCGAAAAACCCGTCATGCTCGAACAAATCAAGGATGTCATCGAAGGGGTCAGCACAAGCGATATACGTCTGTTGATCAATGACTTGCAGCAAGAATACAAAGACCGCAAAAGCGGGATTTCGATTGTTGAGATTGCCGGCGGTTATCAGATGCTGACCAACCCCGATTATGCCATGTACATCAAGAAGTTTTACCGGACGCGCCATAAAGAGCGTTTATCCAAACCATCCTTAGAGACGATGGCGATTGTCGCCTATAAACAACCGGTCACGCGCCTAGACATCGAATTGATTCGGGGTGTCAATTCCGACGGTGTCGTAAATCATCTTTGTGAAAAAGGACTCATCAAGATCGCCGGTCGTAAAGATATTCCCGGGCGTCCGTATCTCTACGGAACGACAAAACAATTTTTGGAATATTTTGGTTTAAAGACATTGAGTGATTTACCCAAGCTTGAAGATTTTTCTTCCTTGCAGCCTGCGCAGGAATTACCGGATGTTGCGTCCCAAGACCAAGAGCAACCCGAAGACCAAGGAGAGGAAAAGACCGAACCAACAATGCCACCTGAAGAGGCAACCAAGGAAAGCAGTTAAAAATTTCCCAAAACCAATAAGGAGATGGGATGATGAATTTAAAAAAATACAGAAATAAGATTGATACTCTCGATGAGAAAATTGTGAGCCTTCTCAATGAGCGGGCGGCGGCCAGTCAGAAAATCGGACAGGAAAAATTGAAGAATAAGAAAAATATCTATGCGCCCGAGCGCGAAAAAGAGGTCCTCAACAAAATCAAAAGACTCAATCAGGGTCCAATGAAACCGACGGCCTTTGAAGCGATTTACCGGGAAATCATGTCGAGCTGCATCGCTTTGGAAAAGCCTTTGAATATCGCCAATCTCGGCAGCCGGGGCTCGTTCACTTCGATCGCGGCCCGCCAGAAATTCGGCAATCAAATCAGTTATATTTCCTGCAGCAGCATCCCTGAGGTTTTCGAGAAAGTCGAGCAGGGAGATTGCGATTACGGCGTGGTGCCCATCGAGAATTCGACAGAAGGCGCGGTGACGCCGACCTTTGATCTTTTGGTGGATTCGGAATTAAAGATCTGTTCGCAAGTGATGGTGCGTGTCAGCCACTGCTTGTGTTCGCACGCCTCGCTCAACAGAATAAGAAAGATTTATTCGAATCCGCAGGTTTTCGGTCAGTGCCGTCATTGGCTGCAGACGCATCTCGCGCAAGTCGGGCAAATCTGGGTGCCGTCCACAACGCTCGCTGCGCAAATGGCCGGTAAAGAAAAAAATGCCGCGGCCATTTGTTCGCAAGAAGCCGCGGATCTTTATAAGTTAAAGGTCGTCAAGAAAAACATCCAGGATATTGCGCACAACGCAACGCGGTTCTTGATTATCGGCCCGGAAGACGCCTCCGCGACAGGCAAGGACCGGACGTCCCTTGTTTTTTCCATCAAAGATAAGGTGGGCGCCCTGCACGATATGCTGATGCCGTTTTACCGCAATAAGATCAATCTGACAAAAATCGAATCGCGTCCATCGAAGAAAAAAGCCTGGGATTACTACTTCTTCGTTGATTTAGACGGGCACAGGTGTGATCAAAAAGTGAAAAAGGCGCTGGATGAACTTGAGGGAAGATGTAAGTATTTAAAGATCCTCGGTTCTTATCCGGCGTAAATGAATGAAGGAAATAGTATAATTGTCTATGTCTTGTCCCAGCACTAATTTTGAATCACTCATAACGTACAAAATTAGCGCTGGGTTAATTCGGCCTCGCACTTATGTTCTCCGCCATAATTCGTGGCGGATCCATAAGTACGGGCCTCATTGAAATGAAAAAAATTGTCAATAAGAGAATACTAGAAATTAAACCGTATGTTCCCGGTAAGCCCATTGAGGAGGTTCAACGGGAGCTTGGCTTGAAAGATGTTGTTAAGCTGGCATCCAATGAGAATCCCTTTGGGCCGTCGCCCCAGGTCTTGAAGGCCATCAGCCAGAAGGCCAAAACCATCAATCGTTATCCCGAATCCAGTTGTTTTTATTTACGCGAAGAACTGTCACGACAGCTTAACGTGAAGCCCAACCAGCTTATTTTTGGCAACGGCTCTGATGAGATTATTGTTTTGGCTACGCGGGTGTTTACGGGACCTGGCGATGAAGTCATTGTGGCCCGGCCATCTTTTTTGATTTACGAAATCGCCGCAAGGATCGCCGGATCAAAACTGAAATTCGTTTCTTTAAAGAATTTCCGCTATGATCTGGACGCGATGGCCAAAGCGGTAACCAAAAAGACAAAAATTATTTTTATCGGCAATCCGGATAATCCGGCCGGAACGTATATCACGGAGACCGAGTTAAAAAAATTCTTAAGAAAAATCCGCAAAAATATTCTTGTATTTATGGATGAGGCGTATTTCGAATTTGCGCAGGGAAAAAAAGGCTATCCAGATTCTATCAAGCTATTAGAATCCCACAAGAATATGATTGTGACAAGGACGTTCTCGAAGATGTACGGTTTGGCGGGTTTACGCGTTGGTTATGGTGTTGCCGATTCGTCCGTCATTGATATTTTCGAGCGCGTGCGCGAACCTTTTAACGTCAATTCGCTGGCCCAGGCCGCGGCCGTGGCGTGCCTTCAGGATAAGAGGTATTATCAGAATATCCTCAAGCGACTGGAGAATCAACGCCGATATCTTTACAAAAGTTTTCAACGACTCGGATTGCATTTTGTCAAAACAGCGACCAACTTTGTGCTGCTCGATACGGGACAAGACAGTTTGAAGTTTTCTCAGTCCTTGTTGCGTAAAGGCATCATCGTGCGTGATATGGGCTTCTGGGGACTCGACACCTTTATCCGCATCACGATCGGAAGCGAAAAAGAAAATAAAAAACTCATTAGAGCCTTGAAGGACTTAATCTCATGATTGTCATCTTAAAAAAAGAAGCGACGGAAGAACAGATTCAGCATATCGTCAAAAAAGCCGAACAGCTCGGCCTCAAAGCGCATATTTCGCGCGGTGTCGAACGGACCATCATCGGTTTTATCGGGCCTGAGGATGTCTTGCGGGTCACGCCCTTAGAGGTGTTTCCAGGCGTTGAGTCCGTGATGCCGGTTTTATCGCCGTTTAAACTGGTTTCCCGGGAATTCAAAAAAGAAAATTCCGTCATTGATTTGGGTCACGGCGTCAAAATCGGAGGCGAGAAGATTATCGTGATGGCCGGTCCTTGCTCGGTCGAAAGTCGCGATTCACTTCTGTCGATTGCCAAAAAGGTCAAAGGGCTTGGCGCCAGTGTTTTACGCGGCGGCGCTTTTAAACCCAGAACCTCACCTTATGATTTTCAGGGGTTGGGCGAAGAGGGATTGAAATACTTAAAAGAGGCGAGTGACGCCACCGGGCTTTTGACTGTGACCGAGGTCATGGATACCCGGCACGTCGAACTTGTTTCCAAATACGCGGATATCTTGCAAATCGGCGCGCGCAATATGCATAATTTTGTCCTCTTAAAAGAGGTCGGCATGATCAAAAAGCCGATCTTGTTAAAACGCGGGATCAGCGCCACCATCAAAGAATGGTTGATGTCAGCGGAATATATTCTCTCCGAAGGGAACTTCAGCGTGATGATGTGCGAGCGCGGGATCCGCACCTTTGAGACCATCACGCGAAATACTTTAGATATCAACGCTGTTCCCGTTGTCAAAGAGCTCGCCCATTTACCGGTCGTTGTTGATCCAAGTCATGGCGTGGGCAAATGGGATTTGGTGCCGAGTGTGGCCAAGGCTGCCGTTGCGGCCGGCTGTGATGGCTTAATGATCGAAGTTCATGATAATCCTGAAGAAGCACTCTCGGACGGGGCACAATCACTTAAACCGGAGACATTTAAAACGCTGATGGAAGACTTAAGAAAAGTCGCTCAAGCGGTCTCAAGGGAATTATAACGATGAATGGAAAAAGAATTTTTTTTAGAAAAGTAACGATTGTTGGGGTCGGTTTAATTGGCGGGTCGTTGGGGATGGCGATCAAGAAAAACGGTCTGGCCAAAGAAGTGATGGGCTTAGCCCGCCGGCACGGTCCTCTGGTTACGGCGATCCGCGGCGGAGCTATCGACAAAATTTCTCACGATTATAAGAAAGCCGTTGACGGGAGTGATCTCGTGATTTTTGCGACACCCGTGAAGACCATTATGGAATTATTTCCCAAAGTCGGATGTTTTTTAAAACGCGGATGTCTTGTGACCGACGTCGGCAGCATCAAAGAAGAGATCGTCCGTGCGGCCCACAAGTCGCTTCCCCCTTATGTGAATTTTGTCGGATCTCACCCCGTGGCCGGCTCGGAGAAAAGCGGTAATTTATTCGCCAATGCCGATTTATTTAAAGATTCATTATGCGTTGTTACACCGACCGATAAAACAAATAGGGCCGCTGTGGACACCATTAAAACCTTATGGACCAAATGCGGTGCTTTAGTCAAAACCTTATCGCCTCAAGAGCATGATCAAATTCTCGCCTACGTGAGTCATGTTCCCCATCTTTTGGCTTATAGCCTGATGGATGCAATCCCTGAGAAGTATCTGGATTACGCCTCGAGCGGTCTTAAAGATACGACCCGGGTGGCCTCGTCGGATCCGAAAATGTGGAATGACATCTGCATGGCCAATTCAAGAAATATCCTGCGTACGCTCGATAGCGTCGTCAAGCAAATTTCTGTTTTACGTAAGGCCATCACGTCGCGCAAAGAACAGGACCTCATGGAACGCTTCAAGGAATCCAAAAGAAAAAGAGATGGGATCAACTAAGGGCCCATCAACTTCAGAGCCGGTTGTGATCACCATCGACGGACCTGCCGGAGCGGGAAAAAGCACGATTGCCCGCGCCTTAGCCCGTCAGCTGAAATATACGTATTTGGATACGGGAGCGATGTATCGCGCTTTGACACTCAAGGCCTTAGAAGAGAAGATTGATTTAAACAGCGAAAAAGAGCTCATCGACTTAGCCCATCATACATTGATTAATATTGAGGCGGATGAACATCAGAATTTACGCGTTCTTCTGGATGGAAAAGACGTGACGGAAGATATCCGCTCGCTAGAAGTGACCAACAATACGTATCATATCGCGCAGGTCCCCGGTGTGCGCGAAGTGATGGTTCAAAGGCAGCGGGAAATCGGCCGAAGAACCAATGTGGTCATTGAGGGACGCGATGTCGGTACGATGGTTTTTCCTAAGGCCACGAAGAAATTTTATCTGGATGCGGATTTCAAAGAAAGGGCCGTGCGCCGCATTAAGGAATTAAAAGACAAGGGCATGAAGGTCGATGAACAGGAAACTTCGCACAATTTAAAAGAACGCGACACCAAAGATATGACCCGGGACGTCGGCCCCTTAAAGAAAGCTGAGGATGCGATTGTCATTGATTCCACTCATTTATCGATAGAAGAAGTAGTCAATAAGATTATGCAATATATTGATGAATAGTCACAAGTTGCAATGTCACAAGTCACAAGGTGACTAATCGTTCATTTATTTTACGCTATGCAAAAATCTCTTATCCGTAACTTTTCCATCATTGCCCATATCGACCATGGAAAATCGACCTTGGCCGACCGGCTGCTTCTGCATACCGGCGCGATCGACGAGCGCAAGTTCAAAAATCAACTTTTGGATGACATGGACTTGGAGCGCGAACGCGGCATCACCATCAAAGCCTCCGCGGTACGTCTTCAATACAAGGCCGATGACGGACAAACGTATTTGTTGAATCTCATCGATACGCCCGGCCATGTGGATTTTACCTATGAGGTAGAAAAATCACTACGGGCCTGCGAAGGCGCCCTTTTGGTGGTTGATGCATCCCAAGGGGTCGAATCCCAGACCGTGGCCAATTATTATCTGGCTATTGACAGTCATTTGGAGATTCTTCCGGTCTTGAACAAAATCGATATCGCGAGTATCGATTTGGATTTGGTCCGAACCCAATTAGTCGAAACCTTTAATTTTAAAGAAAAAGACATGGTGCTTGTTTCCGCGAAAGAGGGAATCGGCATCAAAGAACTTTGCGAGAAGATCGTTTCTTTTATCCCCGCGCCCGAAGGAGAAGACGCACAGCCTCTGCAGGCGCTGATCTTTGATCTGAAATACGATATGTACAAAGGGATCATTGTTTATGTGCGCATCATGCACGGTGTTTTGCGGCCCAACATGCGCATTCACCTGATGAATGAGAATAAAAATTTTACGGTGGAAGAAGTCGGCATCTTCCGTCCAGAAGGCGAGCAGATCAAAGAATTAACGGCCGGCGAGGTCGGTTACATCACGTGCAACGTGCATGATCCCAAAGAGATCAATGTCGGCGATACGGTTACGGAAATTGAGCGGCCTGTGCCGGAGGCTTTGCCCGGTTACCGCCGCCTCAAGCCCCTTGTGTTTTGCGGTGTTTACCCCGTGAATTCCAAGGATTTCTTGAGTTTACGCGAAGCGATCGATAAACTGCGCTTAAATGACCCCAGCTTTGTTTATGAACCGGAGACCTCGCAATCTTTCGGCCATGGATTTCGCTGTGGTTTTCTGGGATTGCTTCATATGGAAATCACCCAAGAAAGGCTCCAGAGGGAATATAACCTGAATTTGATTCTGACAACGCCCAATGTCAGTTATCGCGTGATCAAACATGACGGCGAAGTGATTGACCTTGAGAATCCTAGCGCCTTGCCTGACCGGTCCTCCTTTGATCGTATCGAAGAGCCCTACTTGAAGGTATCGATTATCACGCCGGTCTCAGCCATGGACAGCGTCATGGAATTGGCCAAGAAGAAAAGAGGAGTCTATCAGGAAAGTCATTATGTAGCCGAGCGAATGAAGGTGACGTTTGATATACCACTGTCGGAGGTGATCGTGGACTTCAATGATTTGATCAAATCCGTAACGCGCGGATATGGCTCCATCGATTATGAATTCAAAGGATATGAACCGGCTCAGATTGCCAAGCTGGACATTCTTATCAACGATGATGTGTGCGATGCCTTTTCCTGTTTGGTCCACAAAGAACGGGCCTATGAAAAAGGTCAAGCGCTTGTCTCTAAATTAAAAGAACTCATTCCTCAGCAGCTCTTTGAGGTACGCATCCAGGCAGCATGCGACGGGCGCATCATTTCAAGCGCGAAAGTGCGCGCCGTCGGCAAGAACGTCACGGCTAAATGTTACGGGGGTGATATCACCCGCAAACGAAAACTCTGGGAAAAACAAAAAGAAGGGAAGAAGCGGCTCAAGCAGGTTGGACGCGTCGAAATCCCTCAGGAGGCCTTTTTAGCGGCTCTAAAACTATGATGAAACTCCATACCCCCCCAAAAAAATCGGTGATCCGCGACTGGGTCGAATCCATTGTCATTGCCCTCATCCTTGCTCTTTTTATCCGGACCTTTATTATCCAGGCCTTTAAAATTCCGACCGGCTCCATGCGCATGACGCTTTTGGAGGGGGACAGGATTCTGGTCAATAAATTGCGATACGGGCCTCGCATACCGTTTACGACTAAACGATTGCCGGGTTTTAGCGAGCCCAAGCACGGTGATGTGGTGGTTTTTATTTATCCCGAAGATAAAAAAAGGGATTTTATCAAACGCCTGATCGCGAAAGAAGGGGAAACCGTCGAAATCAAAGACGGGGATATTTTTATTAATGGGGAGCGCGTCGAAGATTCTCCCATCAAAAATATCTATTATTACAACCGCGGAGATTATGGTGAGACCAATGAAAAGATCATTGTCCCCGAAGGGAATTATTTTGTGCTGGGCGATAATAGCGCCTCAAGCAAAGACAGCCGCTACTGGGGCTTTGTCCCCAAAGAGCTGATTGTGGGCCGGGCCGAATTGATCTATTGGCCGCTTCGACGAATCCGCTTAATTAAGTGAGGGGTCGGGGTGTTTCCGACCCCGAAATCCTGAGCGGAGCCCCGACTTTAGTCGAGGCGGAGTCGAAGGATCCATTAACCAGAGACCCTTCGACTCGCCCTTCGGGCTCGCTCCCCGGCCCGCGGCTTTCGCCGCGAAGCGGCGGGGCGGGCAGGTTGAGCCCCTCGGAAAAAACTCCCCGACTGGTCAAGTAAATGGTTAAAAGCTGTATGACAACAGGCTTGCTTAGATTGATTGCCTTCTTGGGCATTCTTATTTTTGTTTATGGCTGCGCCAGTTCGCCAAACCGGTCGAATCAGGATACCGCGTCAAATGCAAATCCCAAAGAAACGACGCAAGATGTTCGTAGCGCGGTCGAGGCGATTGCGGATTCTGTTTCAGGACAAAAAGTTCAAGTGACGTATTGTCCGTTATGCGGACGCCATTACAGCGGACGCGTGAAAATTTGCCCTGTAGATCAAACACCCCTGGAAATTCTGGAAGAATGAATAGAGGAAATAGAATAACTGTATTTGTCTAATGAGATTAACCTTCGCCAATAAAGTAACCATCGGACGCATTATTATTGTCCCGTTTTTTATCGTGGCCATGGTTTACTATAGACCCAACCGGGACTATTTCCGCACGATAGCCTTGGGGATATTCCTTCTGGCGGTTTTAACCGATATTATTGACGGTTATATCGCGCGTACCCTTCAAGAGAAGACAAAAGCGGGGGCCATTCTTGATCCTTTGGCGGATAAGCTGCTTCTCATTAGCGCTTTTATTTGTCTTTATCGGGTCGGGCCGCTTTTGGGTTCGATTCGTTTCCCCTTTTGGCTGGTCATAGCCGTCATCAGCCGTGATACGATTCTTTTAGTGGGGTCGCTGATCATTTACGTTATGCATGGGGCTCTCGATATTTCTCCGACCGCGTGGGGAAAAACGACGACCTTTTTTCAAATTATTTGTGTTTTTGGTGTTCTTCTTCAATCGCCGTTATCGATTGTCCTATGGATTATTACGGCTGTTTTGACGGTTATTTCCGGTGTAGATTATATCCGCTCAGGAATAAAGGTGCTCAATGCTCCTGTTGAAAATCATTCTTAGTTGCGCTCTTAGCTATCTGGTGGGTTCGATTCCTACGGCTTATGTCTTCGGCCGTCTGATCAAAAGGATAGATATTCGCGAGCATGGTTCCGGTAATGTCGGGGCCACCAACGCGATACGCGTTCTCGGCAAAGGACCGGGGACCCTGGTTCTCTTGTTGGATATCCTCAAAGGGATCGTCGCCACAAGCGTTGTGGCCGATTGTTTCGGCCTGGAGCGCACGTGGATGCTTATTTTGCTTGGCTTGATCGCTGTTGCCGGGCATAACTGGACCGTTTTCCTTGAATTCAAAGGCGGTAAAGGGATGGCTACAAGCCTGGGGGTGTTGATCGGCCTTATGATCAAGATAGCCCCTTTGCGCATTGTTGTCCTTTTTAGCGTGCTTGTTTGGCTGGTTGTTTTTCTTGTTTCAGGGTTCGTTTCCCTGGCAAGCATTCTGGCCGCTGTGTTTTTACCGATTTTTATGGTCCTTTCGAGTCAATCAATTGAACTTATTGCTTTGGGCGTTGTTCTTTGCGTCTTTATTGTCTTGAGGCACCGGCCGAATATCAAACGGCTGCTTTCGCAGCAGGAGCCGCGCGTCCACTTTCCCTTCAGAAAACCTCCCCATTAATCATGTCCGAAATTGTCTGTTTTCGGATTATTTATCCGTATCTTTTCTAAACATATCGCTTCTAAAACTCCATTTTTTGGGTTCTTTTTGCATCGGAAATCGATACTTCTCCGTCGATAGATAAAAAAGAAGAGAATTCAAGGACTTCAAGAAAAAAAGCAAAGGAAACGTTTCCTCGTAACCCCTTGACCTGCATTGTTTTGCGAAATCATCATGATATACTTTAAATGTAAAAGCATTTGAGAAAGTGCTTATTTACCGAAAAAGCTAACGCAAAACCCAAAGGAACCCCATCAGCCACGGATGAGGTAAGCCGGGTTGCCGAAGAAATAAGCGAAAGTTTATGACTGGCTGCAACCTGGCTTTTTCTTTTTAATGAGGCCATGGTTTATGGAGTCCGTCATTGGTTCAGTGGCGGACGACATAAACCATCTGGCCGAATTAACCCAGCACTAATTTTGCATTATCATAAAAATGCAAAATTAGTGCTGGGTCCATTCGCACTGATCAGTTACGTTCCTTACGGTCACGTAACTGATGTGCTCATGGAGGGAAACGATGAAAGAGATTATTTACAAAAACCGGCTTTCTCCCAAATATAAGCGTCGCGTCATTACCATTCATGAATGGTCGGCCTGCGAGGGCTACCAGACGCATACGCAAAAGGCTTTTATTTATATTGTGGAGGAAAAGAAGTCCATCCGCGATCCTCTCCCTGCGCCGGAATTCTTCATCACAAAGATTACTGATTCGCTCACCAGAGAAGAGAAGTTCCATTTTCGCGTCAAAGGGCTTTTTTGGGTTGTCAAAAATAAACATTTTCTCGAGGTCCAATTCTGCCATTCCCTGCGCATTGACATGGTTCCTAAGAGTTAAAGATCGATTAAAAAGTTTAACAATCAAGCCATTTTTGAGGAGATAAACCCCTTGGCATCCTTGGCCAAGGGGTTATTTTTTTGCGACGTGTTTTGGCCCTCCTGGACGCAACTCATGCTATAATAAACTGAAACTTTCTCCGATGACTTATTGTCTAATGCAATAGAGGTTAAGCATGCAAGATATCAGTCCGGAAATCATCCAAGAGGCCTTAAAAGGAAGCATGGGCGCTTTTGAAGAAATATACAAAGCCTATAGCGGTTTTGTCTATTCCGTGACCTTTCGCGTGACCCGAAATATTGAGGATGCCAAAGAAGTGACCCAGGATGTCTTTTTAAAGGTGCACAAAAATCTAAAACATTTTCAATTTCAGTCGTCTTTGAAGACATGGGTTTACCGTATCACGGTCAACACGGCAATCAATGCCTATAAAAGAGCCTCTAAGGATACGGTCAAAAGAGTGGATTACGAAACAGCCTTAAGATTTGTGCAAGCGCCGGAAAAGACGGATGAAATGGCCGAACAAAAGGACAACGAAGCGGCCCTGGCAACCGTTTTAGAGACTTTAAATCCGGATCAGCGAGCCTGCATTATTTTACGCGAAATACAAGGATGCAATTATAAGGAAATGGCTAAGATTCTTAAAATTAATATCAATACCGTACGCTCAAGACTAAAAAGAGCCCGCGAGGCGCTTATAGCCTGTCGTCCAAAGGGGGTGCTTGTCCATGAATTGTAAAATCGTGAAAGATTACTTAATGACAGATTATCTGGATAATGAAATGAATGCCGCGCTCAAAGAGCAAGTCGAACAGCATTTGGTGTCCTGTGCCGCGTGCCGGGATTTTGAAGCCACTTTAGTGGAAACGGCAAGGGAGCCTTTTAAGGATGTCGGGGAAATCAAGCCGCCGCAAGATGTTTGGCAGAATATCCAATCCACGATTATCCAGGAACAACTCAATCAAGAACCTGCGCCGGATTCGGCCATTCGTTTTCCTCGACTGATCCCTCAGAGAAGACCTGTCTTCGTGATGGCCACGGCTTTGGCGCTTGTACTTTTGACCATGACGTTCATCAGAATCAATGATCGCCAACAGAAAATCGCCCAGAACGGAGCTGTCCAAGAAGAAAGCTACCTGGCTTACCTTTCTGGTGTTGACCAGGACAGTGATATTCTTTTGTTGGACACGGAGAATGAAACTTCGATTGAGAAATATTTGCTTTAGAGGGGGAACTTATGCTTGAGAAGATGTGTCTAAGGAATTGAAAGGAGGCAAGAACGCTATGAAACGAAAATCGAGGAAATTAATTATTGGATTGATGGTGATAGCCTGTTTTGTTTTGGTTCAAGGGGTTTATGCCCAAGAGCAGACGGAAAGTCGTAAAGAAAAAATCGAGCGGTTTAAAGAACGAAAACAAGAGATGTCACAAAAGATCGCCGAAGAATTGGTGTTGACGGACGAACAGCAAAAGGCCCTCAAGGAGCATCGCGAGAGTTTCCGGGAAGAGACCAAGGCCTTGCGCGATTCATTACGAACGAAACAGGAAGCCCTGCACGCGCAATTAGAAAAATACGATGCTGATCAAACGGTTGTCAACAATTTGGCCAATGAGGTCAAAGCCCTCCAAAGCCAGTTGGTTGATCAGCGCGTATCCAGTATCAGCGAAGTCAAAAACATCCTCACGCCCGAGCAATTTGATAAGCTTCAATCGATAGAAAAGAAACACAAAGGCGGAAGACAACAGATGAAAGAGCGCTTCAAAGATAAGAGACAAGAATGGGGACACCCCGGCGCTAAGTCATCAACGGATAGTGAGGCCGAAGGACTTTAATTCTGCGCGGTTATTAAACTAAACAAAAGTTATGGCTGCTTGACATAGATCGGGCCGATGATTCTTCGAATCATCGGCCCGTTTATTTTCAATCGAATTTCCCGATTTCATCTTGTCACGGTTTTTTATCAGGAGTACAATAATCATACCGATGAAGAAGAAAATATGGCTTATTAGTTTTATGATTCTGTTCGGATGGACCTTGTCCGTTTCGGCCGATCTCATCGAGCTCAAAGGCGGAAGATATGTCGGCGGACAAATCATCGAACAAACAGATGAATATGTCAAAATCTTAGTCGATGGCGCTTCTGTGACATATCCATCCGAAGATATTGTCAAAATAGATAAGACAAAAGAGGCCACTCTTCAAGGGGCCGCCCGAAGCATCAAAACAGGTTATCTGAATTTCCGCAATCAACGCGTCCAGTTGGATATCTATAATCCGGGAACGAAGAACCGCCCGGTCTTGATTATTCTTCACGGAATCGAGGGAATAGAAGGAGAGCAGGGGGTGCGCTATTTTCAATTGGCTTCTGATTTAATGAGCCGGGGATTTATCGTGATCAACGTTCATTATGGACAAAGTCAGCCGACCTTGTGGACGGAAACGGTGATTAAGACCATCGGATTTGCCCAGGTGATTCCCAATGCCGATAAAGGACGTATCGGTCTGGTTGGGTATTCCGTAGGCGGGGCATTGGCTTTAGAAGCGGCCAGCCTGGATGAGCGCGTTAAGCTTTTGGTCATTCATAGCGGTTATATGCCTCAGGGTTTTTCTCAAGAGCAAGCGGATCGTCTTCCCCATACCTTAATGATTTGCGGGGATCAGGATCCGGTCATCCAATCCTTGGCCCAATTGCAAAAGTGGCTTGTCGACCTTAAAAAACCCCTTGAAGCCTATATCAATAAAGGGTATAGCTATAACAACATGCCTTCCAAGGTATGGAGCGAGAACCAGGCTACGATTGCAACATTTTTCATTCAAAATTTCTAGCCCATGAGAGTCTAATGAAAATTTCGCGCAGTTTATTTCTTTTTATTATTTTGCTAGGATTGCTTTCTTATGTGATGGTGTTTTCCATCCGCTCTCCCTTGAAGGATGTCCTTTATCCCGTGATTTATAAAAATATGGCCGATCAAATCGATACGCGCGTCGGCGAAATCGAAAATGCCTATGTTTTCCATCTCAAAGACGGAAAGAAGCTCAAGGTGAGCCGGTTCAAGAAAACGGGCGATGACTATTTTATCCGAGGAAGTTTCGGTCATTCGGGTTTTATCGAGGAATCGATTCACGCCGATACGATTGAGCGCATCGAGCCCGTTACCATCAAGCATACGCCTGTGAGCGCGAATGAAATTGTCGCCAAAAGACTTTTTCCTGATTTTCATGTTTTTCGCCGGGATACGTACACGTTCTTTTCGGATGAGAGTTATTTCTATATCGAGAATACCATTGACCTCCTGGAGACGTTGCGTGGGCAAATTAAAGAGCAATTTCCCGAAATCTTTGACGACAAAGCCGATCAAAAGAGAATCGGCGTTGTGATCTTCCGCAGCGAGAAGGCATTTAAGGAATTTGCCAAGAAATTTGATCCGGCCCTCACCGATGCCGCCGGTTTCTATAATGATGATTACCAGACATTTTTTATTTATAATCTTCTGTCTCATCAGTTAGACCAGAAGGGCCTACGGCTGAATGTTTCTAATGCGATGTCACAGTCCAATGACGCTGTTCGCCACGAAGGCGCGCATCAGATTTTCTATTCGGCTGATTTGCATTATGGTTTTGGATTGGACCGGTTATGGCTGGTTGAGGGCCTGGCGGTTTACAGCGAGCCCTATAAGGTAGGGGCGCGCATTTATCAAAGAGAAAAAGATTTTAGACAGGCGGTTTCCTCGGGCCGGTTTATCGCGCTTGAGAAACTGATCCAGGAAAAGGGCATGTTTTCATCCAAGAGTGTTGATGACATGCGGGATTTTTATAATGAATCCTGGGCCCTTGTCTATTATTTGATGGATAAACAACGATTGGGTTTTAGTAAGTTTTTAATGCGAACCAAGGCCCGTCCTTTCGATAGCTTTTTAAAAGGAGATGACAAAGTCCTTGAAGAGACACTCGGTATGAATGTGAAAACCTTAGAGAAAAAATTTAAGGCGTATTGGGGGTTTAAGTAAATGCTCAAAACAGAGCTTATCTCAATCATTTTATTTTTGAGCGTCATTTTATTTATTTACGGCCTTGAAGTCCTTCTGTTTTTCAAAGCCTTGATCAACAAAATCAGGAAGAAGCAGACGCCTCAATCAAAAGCCGTGATGATGCTTCACGCCGTGGCTTTGGCCGGAATTCTTTGCATGCTCTACGGATATTTTGTAGAGCCAACACGAATCGAAGTCAAGACGGTTCATCTTTCCTCGGAAAAGCTCAAAGATTCGTCCTTAAGGCTGATCCAAATCTCTGATTTGCATTGCGACGCAAAAATGCGCAACGAAAATAAGCTTGTTGAATTGGTGAATGGCCTTCATCCTGACATTATTGTTTTTACGGGTGATGCCGTCAATACGCCGGATGCCGTCGGTCTTTTTCAAGAGACGATGAAGGCTTTAAAAGCCCAATGCGGCAAATTTGCCGTGACGGGAAATTACGACCGATTTTGGCAGGGTCTGCCTATTTTCGTCGATACAGATTTTAAAGTTTTGAAGGAAAATAACATCGCGCTCTCTTGTCATGATGAAAAGATTCTAATGTCCGGCTTGAACTATGAAAATGGGGACAAATGGCTCGCGATTCTGCACAGTTTACCTCAAGACCCGTATAACATATTACTTTACCATAATTCGGATTTGGCCGAAGACATCCAGGGAGCTGGTGTTGATCTGTATCTGTCCGGACATACGCACGGCGGGCAGTTCCGTCTGCCTTTTTATGGCGCGCTCGTAACCTTATCAAGATTCGGAAAGAAATATGAAATGGGATTATACCACGTCGGCACGACGACGCTTTATGTGAACCGGGGCATCGGCATGGAAGGCGGCTATATTCCGCGCGTGCGCTTCTTAAGCCGTCCAGAAATTACGGTACTAGAAATATTTCCAAAAGAATAAGTTAGTGACTGAAAAAAATTGCTAGGGAGTGCAAAATGAATTTTCTTGACCTTGTCAACAAACGGCGAAGCTGCCGGAATTATTCATCCCAGCCCGTGGAGCGGGAGAAAATTAAGCGGTGCCTGGAAGCGGCGCGGCTAGCTCCATCGGCGTGCAATTCGCAGCCCTGGCGGTTCATTGTTGTGCAAGATCCTGCCCTCAAAGATCAGCTGGCCGATGCAGCATTTTCAGGGGTCTATAAAATGAATGGTTTTGCCAAAAAAGCACTGGTTCTGGTTGTGGTAATTCGGGAGTCATCCAAATATGCCGCTAAGCTTGCCGGCTCGTTTCGTGGGATTACCTACAGCTTGATTGATTTGGGCATCGTGTGCGAACATTTTATTCTGCAGGCGGCCGAAGAGGATTTGGGTACATGCTGGATCGGATGGTTTTACACAAAAGGAATAAGGAAAGTTTTAAACCTTTCCAGACGCGATAAAATTGATATAATCATCAGTATGGGATATCCGGACAATCCGGTTGATGTCTCCAAGACAAGAAAAACGATTTGGGAAATGGCGGAAATCCGTTAGTGTATCTATGGTGATCCGGTGATTTAGGAGATTTGGGACTAGAAGATTCGGATATTAGGATATCGGGGACTTTTAAATTCGTTTGTCCCTAATCTCCAGATCTCCTAGTCACCTAGTCCCCGATCACCCGATCACCGGATATCCTTAATGGTTGTGAATCTTATCCAATGATTAAATCAAGACACAAAAGAATTATTTTCATAGCCGCAACTCTTTGGCTTGCGTGTACTCCTTGCGCCCTGGCCCAGGGTTTTCACGACGTAGCCATGAGGCTCAAACTCATTAATATCGGGAATCAGTTCAATCCTATGGTGGTCAGTGGGCTCGGGCTTTTGATCCTGATGCTTTCCGTGATGACCCATGAATTTATGCACGGATGGATGGCGTTTAAGCGCGGTGATCCGACCGCCCAAATGGCCGGCCGCTTGTCTTTTAATCCGCTTGTGCATATTGATCCGTTCGGTTCGATTCTTCTTCCGGCCATTCTGATTATGACCCATTCGTCTATTTTGATCGGCTGGGCCAAACCGGTTCCGATTAATCCTATGTATTTTCGCAATCCAAGAAAAGACAATGCGCTTGTGTCTTTGGCCGGGCCGTTATCCAATATTATTCTTGGGCTTGCATTCGCCTTTCTTTTGTTTTTAAGCGGCCTATTTCTTAAGGAAAATAATTTTGTCACCTTGAATTTCGGATCCCTTTCTAATTACGCGATCGTGGCCGGCCCGGCCAACAGCCTGTTGTGGACGTATGTCGTCAATGTTTTGCAATATGCCGTTGTCATCAATTTCATTTTGGCGGGCTTGAATTTGCTTCCGATACCGCCTTTAGACGGCTCACATATTCTGGCGGCGCTGTTACCGCTACAATGGGCCAAGAAATTATACGGGGTCGCATCCAAATTTGGATTTTTGATTATTGCATTTTTGGCTTTTAGCGGCCTATTAAGTTATTTACTTGCGCCGGCATTGATGATTGTCGTTGTGACATTTGCCGTGATCGCCCGGTATCTTGGATTGGGATAATGTCCGGGTTCTGAAAATCCGGTGCAAAAAGATTGGAGAAAGAATGAAAACGAAGAAAACCTACATGATTTTTTCAGTCATCATATTGACTTGCATATTTTCCGCACCCCATGCCTTGGCCCTTAAGGCCGATAGCGCTGATATCAAGCCCATGGCCAAGGACAACAATGCCTTTGCCATCGATCTTTATCAAGCATTAAGAACTCAGGAAGGTAATTTGTTTTTCTCACCTTACAGCATTTCAACCGCTCTCGCCATGACCTATGCGGGGGCGCGGGGCGAAACAGAAAAACAAATGGCCGCGGTGCTTCATTTTCAGTTGCCGCAGGAGAGATTGCATAACGCGATGAATATGCTCAAGGCCCAGATTCTCTGGCGCGGACGGGAAGACAGCTATCAAATGAATATCGCCAACGCCTTGTGGGTGCAGAAGGGATTTGAGCTTTTGAAGGGATATATCGATACCACAAACAAATATTATGAGGCCGCTTTATTTTTCGCCGATTTTATAAGCAATGCCAAAGCGCAGCGTCTGAAAATCAATGCCTGGGTCGAACAGCAAACCCAAAATAAAATCCGTGATTTGATTCAGCCGGGGCTTTTGGGCTCCTTGACGCGCCTGGTGCTTGTCAATGCCATCTATTTCAAAGGCGACTGGGAAGAGCCGTTTGCGGCTGATTTAACAAAAAAAGACAAGTTTTGGTTGGCTGCGGATGAGTCCACCGTGACGCCCATGATGCGCCAGACAGAACATTTTAACTACGCGGAAGACGAGGATGTTCAGGTCCTTGAAATGTTTTATCAAGGATATGACTTATCCATGATTGTTATTTTGCCGAAACAAAAAGACGATTTGGATTCCCTCGAAGGGATGCTGACGCAAAATCGCCTGGACGAATGGATCGAGCAGCTTGAGAGTAAAAATGTTTACGTCATTTTTCCCAAATTCACGATGACGCAAGGCCTTATGCTTTCGCAAACACTTAAGTCTATGGGCATGACAGATGTCTTTAGCGGTATGAAGGCCGATTTTTCAGGTATGAACGGAACGCTGGATATTGAAAAAAGATTATTTATCAACCAAGTCATTCATAAGGCTTATGTCGATGTGGACGAACAAGGAACAGAAGCAGCGGCAGCGACGGGTGTTTTTATGGGAGACGGATTTTTCCCTGGGATACCTGAAAAACCGGTTCTCTTTCGCGCGGATCATCCGTTTCTTTTCCTGATTCGCGATGTCGAGTCCGGAAGTATTTTATTTTTAGGGCGCCTAACCAATCCGAATCAATAACATGAATCTCAAAGAAAATTATCAAAGGATCAGAAGCGAGATTCCGTCCCACGTGACGCTTGTGGTGGCGGTCAAGCAGCGTTCGCCCAATCAGGTGACTGAAATGATTGGGGCCGGGGCGACCGATATCGGGGAAAACTATGTTCAGGAAGCGCAGCGAATGATTGACGCGCTTGGCGAAAAGGCCAAAAAAGTCAAATGGCACATGATCGGCGAGCTTCAAACGAACAAAATCAACAAAGCCCTGCCGGTTTTTGATATGATTCAAACCGTTGATTCCGTTGAAAAAGCCGAAGCCATGGATAAACGCGTGGCGGCGGCCGGAAAAAAGAAGATTTCGTGTTTGATTGAAGTGAATATTGCCGGAGAAACGTGCAAAAGCGGAGCCAAAGGGGACTATGATGCGGTCGAACAAATTGCACGTAGGATTTCAACGCTTGATCATCTACGACTCGAAGGCCTGATGACCATGGGGCCGCTTTCGGAAGACCCGGAAGAAAGCCGTCCGTATTTCAAAGCCGCCAAGACTATTTTTGATCAACTCAAATCGCTCTCGTTGCCGAATGGTGAGATGAAGACTCTTTCGATGGGCATGTCCGCGTCCTACAAGGCGGCGATTGAAGAGGGGGCGAACATGGTGAGGCTCGGCACCGCGCTTTTTGGGCCGAGATAAGTTTAAATATTACAATTGCGAAAAGACAGAAAGTTTATGGGTGGCCCGCCAATAATTCATTGGCGGGCCACCTTTATTTTCTTGATATCCATAAGAATTCGACATACAATAATAAACTTGATCCTCAAGGTGAGGGATCGAAAGGAGGAGGGGAATGAAAAGAACAATCGCTATATTGTTAGCGGTCTTTTTGGCTTTAACGTTGGCTGTTCCTTTTGCGATGGCGCAAAATAAAGCCGAGAAAAGAAGGGGCGCCAGCGACATGGCTATGGAAAAAGCCAGCGACCAGTCGATTTTCCATCGAACTTCGGATTGGTTTGCAACGATCGGCAAATCCGATGAAGAAAAACAAAAGATATTAGCCGAACGCAAGGCCAAGAGAGCTGCTAAAAAAGCTGAAAAGCAGGCCGAAAAAGCCAAAAAGAAGGCCGAAAAAGCTTCTATGAAAATGAACGAAGACATGGATGATGCGCAAAAAGAAATGAAAATGAAAGCAGAAAAAGCGCAAAAGACCATGAAGAAAGAGGCAAAAAAGGCCGACGAAACAATAGGCAACACAATGAAGAAACAGACACAGACAGAAATGAAAATGCAGACGCAAACGCAAACTCAAACAAAGAGTCGCAGCCGATATAAAAAGAATCAATAAAATCCATTGAGTCGCAAAAAGGCCCCCGCCATTGAATCGTTGGCGGGGGCCTTTTCACTTGTTTTCAAGTCCCTAACCCTGTAAAATATCCTTCATGACCCATCAAAAAATCACGCGCCGCCAAAGGAATGTTTGGCGCCTAATCAAAGAGCGTAAACACGCGCAAAAAGATAAACTCAAAGCGACTCAAAGAGTCTTTCAAAAGATGAAATGAATCTTATGATAATTCTCCCCTTAACATTTCTCTTGGGCTTGACCGGCTGCCGTCCGCCGGCTTCAGACGATAATTTCTTCTATAAAAGAAAAACCATGGTCGAGCATCAAATCAAGGCCCGCGGCATCCGCGACGAAAACGTTTTATCCGCTATGCTGAAAGTCAAGCGTCATCTTTTTGTTCCGCTTACCAACCGCGCTTATTCGTATGAAGATTATCCTTTGCCCATCGGCTACGACCAGACTATTTCCCAGCCCTACATCGTGGCCTATATGACGGAAGCCGCGCTTTTGAAGCCGGACGATAAAGTTTTGGAAATCGGCACCGGTTCCGGTTATCAGGCCGCGGTCTTGGCGGAAATTGTCCGAGAAGTATATTCTGTAGAAATCATCGACGCCCTGGCCCAGAGCGCGGACAAACACCTTAAAGATTTAGGCTACACAAATATTTTCGTTAAAAACGGCGACGGATATCAGGGCTGGAAAGAGCACGCGCCTTTCGATGTGGTGATCGTCACGGCCGCGCCCGACAAAGTCCCGCAAGAATTGATCAACCAGATGAAAGTCGGCGGCCGCATGGTGATTCCGGTCGGTTCGTTTTCTCAGGAGCTTATTCGCATCACCAAAACAAAAACCGGTACCGAGAAAGAATTTCTTTTACCGGTACGCTTTGTGCCGATGGTGAAAGGCAAGGAATAAATCACCTCCGTTCTCAAAAGGGGAGGTGGATGAAATAAAGATACAAGCACCAAGATACAAGGTACAAACAATAGTCAAATCACAAATTCAAATCACCAAACATTTTTGTCTATTTGACTCCGTTTGATTATTGAATATTGATTATTGGTCATTGTTTGGTTATTGTTACTTGGTATTTGTATCTTATACAACCTTTTTTGGAATCAGAATTTCGGAATTTATCAAATGACCACCGACAACCAATTTTCTCAAATCATTCTCGACCTGGCCGCTGAAGCAGGCCGGCTCGCGCTCAAATATCAAGGCAGGGCCGATCCCTCTTTGAAAAAAGACGGATCTGTCGTGACCAAAGCAGATATCGCCGTGTCCAAACTCTGCCGCAAGCGCCTGTCAAAATTCTTAAAGACCAAAGACCATCTTTTGATTGAGGAAGAAGACCCGCACATATCCTGTCTTGTGGACCAGTCGCTTTTTGAGAGAACGCCTTATGTTTGGGCGATTGACCCCATTGATGGGACGCAGGCTTACGCAAATGGGATGCCCAATTACGGAATCTCTATCGGGCTTCTCAAGGATTGCAAACCATTCATGGGCGCGGTGTATCTTCCGGCCTTCGGAGAACTTTTCTTTCATGACGGCGTCAAAGCTACGTTTGTGAAAAATGCGTTCACAAAAAACGAAAAAAGGAAAACCATTCAACCGGCTAAGGCTAAAGTATCGCCTCAGTCCTTTATGCTCTGCGAAGAAACCTTCTTGAAGAAATTCAATTGGGATTTTAAAGACATTCATCTTTTGATTTCGGCATCGGCGGTCGTGGACTTGTGCTGGCCCGCCATCGGCCGCGGCTTTGGGTGCATCTTTAAAGCTCAACTCTGGGATTTCGCGGCTAGCTGGCCGATTTTCCGCGCGGCCGGACTGGATTTGCGGTCCTTGAGAACAGGAAAAGTATTAAATTCCCTTTGTGCGGATTTATTCATCGGCCCCAAGCGCCCGTTTCGGCTTAAAGAATACTATGTGCTTTCTTCGCAAAGAAATTTTGCTTTCATTCAAGAAAAAATCAAAGGTATCAATCCGCATCTTAGAAAAGAGAACGATGAATTCAGATCAACCCAATAGAGATCCCAGAACCTTATTGTCAATTATTGTCATCAGCCTTCTTTTCGTTTGTGGCATTCTGCTGGCTCTTTTTGAAATCTCCTTTAAAAATCCATTGAAGGGGCTACCAAGGCCGACACCATATGCTCTTTTTCCTTCGCCTGAGAAGCCCAAAGCGTCCGGTAGGTCGGCGCCAAATAAAATGTACGTCCCCAATCCCCGGTTCTATCCGGAATTTTATAACGACGACAATCCCATTCACAAGGCCGTTGTCCTTCACCGGACTGTTCACGATTGCGAAACCAGGGAGCAGATCGGCCTGGATCAAACCATTCAGCTTTATAATCCTGACGGATCTCCCGCTTATATGAATTACGCCTGCCGCAGCCGATACCAGCAGCAATGTTACCGGGATGGTTCTTTTGACCGATACTATGACGAGTGGTGCGAAGATGAAAACGGCTTCAGAATAGAGATGCCTGACCAACAGGAAAGCGCACACTGATGATGAGAAAATTCTTTTATTGTGCTTTTCTTGGGATTTGCCTGTCCTCAATCATTAGCTGCGGGCAGGCCAAAGCGCCCGTGGCTGCCCCGCAGCAAGAAGCCTCGCTATTTGTTTCCCAGGATGAACTGATTGCCCGGCTTTTTCAAGAAGGACAATCAAATACTTTTGTCCAGGCGCAGGGAGAAGTGATTCGTCTTTTATCCGATGACTTGGAAGGTTCGCGCCATCAGCGATTTATCATCAAACTCAAAGGCGGGCAGACGCTTCTTGTCAGTCACAATATCGATATCGCTCCGCGCCTTAACGATCTTGAGACAGGCGATACTGTGCGCCTGCGCGGTGAATATCTCTGGAATGACAAAGGCGGCCTTGTGCATTACACGCATCATGACCCGGCTTTTCGCAAAGACGGCGGGTGGATTGATCATAAGGGATGGAGATATAAATAGCGAATAGGGATGAACATATTTTCTTATTCAACTACGAAAGAGAGGAATAATCAAATGGGCTATTCAGAATGGATGGATGAAAAGATTAAGAAAATGAGCTGTTGGGATGTCGGTGTTTTGAAAATATGCCTGATCGCTTTTGCGCTTATGGTTGCCAAGCTTTGGCCGATTGTTCTCAATCTCTCATGGTTTTGGTACGGCGCTATCTTTGGCGTGACGTATGCTTATCTAATCTACAAAATTTATCTCAAAAAATAATGACGGGTAGATCAATTACAAAAATTTAAGATATCCATAACAGAAATGATTAAGGAAACCCTATGACCGAACCGAGCATTTTCCAATCCCCGATTTATACCTACGGCGTGATTCCGCTTCTCATCTTTCTCGCTCGCGTCTGCGATGTATCCATCGGCACGGTGCGCATCATGCTTTTATCAAGAGGAAAGAGGATTCTTCCACCACTCCTTGCGTTTATTGAAATCCTGATTTGGCTTCTCGCGATCCGGCAGATTTTTGACCATCTCGATAATGTGGTCTGCTATATTGCTTACGCCGGCGGATTTGCCTTAGGCAACTATGTGGGAATACTTATTGAACATAAGCTTGCCGTGGGCATGGAGGTGGTGCGCGTCATTACCAAACAGGATGCTGCAAGCCTGATCGAATGCTTGAAAGAAGAGGGTTACGGCGTGACCAGCGTTGATGCGCAAGGGACCACAGGCAAGGTCAACGTAATTTACACGATTATCAACCGCTGCGACCATAAGCACGTCATCAACATGATCCATCAGTTCAATCCTCGGGCATTTTACTCGGTCGAAGACATCAAGGCCGTCAAAGAAGGCGTGTTCCCCTGCCGCGATGAAAACGGCGCGGTCATTCCCCAAGATCAAAAGAGAAAATAACCTAAAGAATTCAGTATTAGCTTGATTAGAAATTTTTATTGACAAAGATTTCTGTCATGTTATAATCTCTACCAATTAGATAGAGTCACTAGAGTATAGAGCTCAAGAGAGTTAAGCCAAATGAAATTATCGACGAAGGGACGCTACGGAACGCTTTTGATGATTGACCTGGCTTTAAACGCTGGTCAAGGTCCGGTTTTTTTAAAAGATATCGCGGCCCGGCAGAAAATATCGGAAAAATATCTCTGGCATTTGATTGCGCCCTTAAAACACGCCGGCCTGATCAATTCGATACGCGGGGCGCACGGAGGATATATCCTGGCCAGGCCGCCTGCGGACATTACGCTGAAAGAAATTGTTTCGATTGTCGAAGGACCCATTTCTTTAGTGGAAAGAAAAGACATCCATTCGGCGCACGAGCGCGACGTCAAGAACGTGACGCAGAAAATTTGGAATGAAATATCGGAGAAAATCGCGGGAATTTTTGCAGGATACACCCTGCAGGACGTGGTGGACCGATACAAAGCGCAGAGCAAGATTCCCATGTACTCAATTTGAAAGGCAAAACAATCATGGAAACGAAAACGCACAAAAGAGATTACCATCAAACGTCCCTGAAAGGTCAAACGGTGATCTGTTGTATGATGATGCACGCGCGTTGTTGTCGCAGAATAAAAGGTTGAGCCCGATGAATAAGGAAATGACAATGACAAATCATGAAATTCCGCCTGCCCGGCCGGACCATTCAGCCGGTCGCGGGTTTTTAGGAGGACCAATGAAGACCAAAGAAAGAAATCATAGTATTATTAACGACGCCTTGATCAAAGATATCAACGAGGCTGTTCATAAAATCGATAACGGCACCATCACTGTTAGAGTGCGTGAGGCCAAGATCATTCAAATCGACATCAAAGACAAGAAACGTTTTAACGAAATCTGGACCCTGGAGCAGGGCGGAGGGATTTAGAAAAAATTCTTTGCACGCGTGCCGCAGGCCAGCACGCGCGCCTACACACGAGGGAGGAAACCCATGTCCAAAGACAAAGAAAAAATATTACAACCCGAAACCATTTTGCTGCACGCCGGTCAAACGCCTGATGCGGCTACGGGCGCGCGGGCCGTGCCGATTTATCAGACCACGTCCTACGTGTTTAAAAGTACCGAACACGCGGCCAATCTTTTCGCGCTCAAGGAATTCGGCAACATTTACACGCGCATCATGAATCCCACGACCGATGTATTTGAAAAAAGGATGGCCGCGCTTGATGGCGGCGTTGCGGCCCTGGCCACGGCAAGCGGCCAGTCGGCGATTACGCTTGCGCTTCTCAATATCGCCCAGGCCGGCGACGAAATTGTCTCGGCCGATAATCTCTACGGCGGGACGTACACGCTTTTTCATTACACCTTCAAGCGTTTGGGCATCAAGGTCAAATTCGTGCCTTCGGATGATTTAGAGGCGTTTCAAAAGGCCATTACGCCAAAAACAAAAGCTATTTATGCCGAATCCATCGGCAATCCAAAACTCAACGTGACGGATTTGGAGGCGCTTTCAAAAATCGCTCACAAAAACGGGATTCCGCTCGTTCTCGATAACACGGTTTCGCCTTATTTGTTGCGGCCGATTGACCACGGCGTGGATATTGTCGTGTATTCGGCCACCAAATTTATCGGAGGTCACGGCACCTCGATAGGCGGCGTGATCGTGGATTCCGGAAAATTCGACTGGACAAACGGCAAGTTTCCTTTGATTGCGGATCCCGACCCGAGCTATCACGGCCTGAATTTTGTCGAGGCCTTGAAACCTTTGGGGAATATCGCTTTTATCATGAAGGCCAGGGTTACGCTTTTGCGGGATTTGGGGCCGGCTTTGTCGCCTTTTAACGCGTTTCTTTTCCTGCAAGGATTGGAAACCCTGCATCTGCGTATGCCGTGTCACGCGCAAAATGCCCTGAAGGTGGCGCAATATTTAGAGAAACACGCGCAAGTGACGTGGGTCAATTTTCCGGGCCTGGATTCAAGTCTGGAAAAAGCCAAAGCAAAAAAATATCTGCCCAAGGGCGCGGGCGCTCTGATCGGTTTCGGTATCAAAGGCGGTTTAAAAGCCGGACAGAAATTCATCGATTCCCTGAAGCTGGTTTCGCATTTGGCCAATATCGGCGATGCCAAATCATTGGCGATTCATCCGGCCAGCACCACGCATCAACAATTGACACCCGAAGAACAGAAGGCTACAGGAACCACGCCGGACTTTATCCGGTTGTCAATCGGGATTGAGCATATCGATGATATTCTGGCGGATATTGAACAGGCGCTGGATTCTGCAAAATAATAAGGAAAGAGAAAATTTAGGGACGTCCTTCGCCGGTAACTTAAGGGCGTCCCCAGGACAATCAAAAAGGGGACATCCTTCAACGGCAGGCGAAGGACGTCCCTGATTGAGCAGTCATTTCAGAAAGGGGACTGATATGCATAAGATCTACGACGATATCACAAAAACAGTCGGCCGCACGCCCTTGGTGCGGATCAATCGAATGGCGAAAGGGCTGGATGTCCAAATTCTGGCTAAACTTGAATCCTTTAATCCGCTTTCAAGCGTTAAAGACAGAATCGGCTTGGCCATGATTGACGCGGCGGAAAAATCCGGACAACTTAAAAAAGGTTCGGCGATTATCGAGCCGACAAGCGGAAATACAGGCATTGCGCTTGCGTTTGTATGCGCCGCGCGCGGGTACAAGTTGATTTTAACGATGCCGGACACGATGAGCGTGGAGAGACGAAAACTTCTGAAGATCTTCGGTGCGGAATTGGTCCTGACCGAAGGCGCAAAGGGGATGAAAGGCGCGATTGAAAAGGCTGAAGAGCTTGCGCGCGAGACCCCAAACAGCTTTATGCCCCAACAGTTTAATAATCCGGCCAATCCCGAGATTCACAGGAACACGACCGCGCAGGAAATCTGGGATGACACCGATGGAGCCGTGGATATTTTTATCTCGGGTGTCGGAACCGGCGGAACCGTGACCGGCGTGGGCGAGGTCTTGAAAAAGAGAAGGCCGACCGTCAAGGTGATCGCGCTTGAGCCCGTGGAATCGCAGGTGCTCGCCGGCAAGGGGCCGGGGTCGCACAAGATTCAGGGGATCGGCGCGGGATTCATTCCGCAGGTGATCAACCGGGATATCATCGATGAAATTATCGCGGTCAAACATGATGAGGCCGGTGCGGTGGCGCGGCGCCTGGCCAAAGAAGAGGGAATTTTTGTCGGGATTTCAAGCGGGGCTGCGATGTGGGCAGCACTCGAGGTGGCCAAGCGCGAGGAGTCCAAAGGAAAGACCATTGTTGTGATTCTGCCCGACACGGGCGAGCGGTATCTGTCCACGTGGCTGTTTGAGGAGTAAAAAAAGATGGAGAGTGAAAGATGGGCCCCCGCCGCTTTGCTTCGCAAAGCGAAGCAGCGGGGGCCTTTATTTTTATTTGACAAAGCCAGCATAACATCGTACATTAGAAATACTTCCGTCTAAAAACACAAATGTTGAACATAAAAGAAGGAAAGCCAAGTTGATAATTACCTTTGATTTAATTTGTAAAAAGTCGGAGCGTTTTAAAAAAATAGAATTGTCTTTAACAGTATTTCTCGCCGTTTTATTTTTTTCCTTCCCCCTTTACGCCCAGGAATACAAAATCATCAAAACCAAAGGTCAGGTTCTTATTCGGGAGGACGAATCCAAGCCCTGGCAAAAGGCCAAAAAAGGCTACACCCTTTCTGAAAATTATGAGCTGATGACCAAACGGGGCGGCGAATGCACGTTCGCGGCGGGCGATACCATCAATAAGGCCCTGACGCTCAAACAGAATTCCCAACTTAAAGTCAGCGCTGAATCCATGGGCCGCCTGGAACTGATACAGGGAAGGGTTTTTTCCCTGATTGAAAAAATGGACCAGGGCTCGACGTATGAAATCCAAACGCCGGTTGCCATCGCGGGTGCGCGCGGGACCGGTTGGACCGTCGAGGCGGACAAAGATACATCGGTCAAATGTTTTGAAGGCGAAGTCTACGTCAAGGGGTTGGATGAAGAGGGCAATGTCATCGCGGACAAAGATATCCCGGAAGGTTCCGGCGTCCAGGTGAAAGAAAAAGGCGAAATCGAAAAACCTTTTGAAGTCAGCAAAAAAGACAAAAAAGAGTGGAATAGTTTTAGGGATATCGTCAAAGACTTCATCGGTAAACCCATCGGCAAGGTCTTTAACGCGTTCGGCGGCATTACCGAAGGCGTGGTCGAAGGCTACTTGGGCAGTGAGGGCGAGAATCCGTTCAATCGCTAAAAGATTTAGGGACGTCCTTCGCCGGCCAATAAAGGGTGTCCCCGAAATATCAAAAAAAAGGGAGGGGACACCCTTAGCTTACCGGCGAAGGACGTCCCTAACTAAGATATTGTTTAAGAAAGGAGTACGCTATGATCGTACTGGTTAAACTACTCGGAGGTCTGGTCATAGTTGTGGGCCTGACGATATTCGCTTCGCCCGCATTCACCAAGAAAATCTTCGCTTTTGTTCAGCATGGCAAGAACATTTACTACGCCGGGGTCGCGCGCTGCGTTCTGGGGATAATTCTTTTTATCTGCGCATCCAGAAGCTCGGTTCCGCTTGCCGCGATTGCCCTGGGCCTCATGTTTGTGATGAGCGGCATCGTGGTGTTCGCGGCTGATTTGAGAAAGCTCAAGGCCCTCATTGCGTCTTACAGCGAAATGCCGGCCTTGGTGATCCGTCTTTTGGGCCTGATGGCCGCGTCGTTCGGGATGCTGGTGTTCTCGATCTTTTAATGAGTGCTTGACTTATGGAAGGCGAAGCCTGACATAAGTCAATGCACGAATTAACTCAGATTTCTTGCCCTTTAAGAAATCTGAGCACAATGAAACAAACGTGAAGCGTCGATCGTGAAGCGTTATTTGAGTTCCTTACGAAGGACGTAAGACGAAAATTACGTCCCTCGTTCCACGTCTCACATCTTACGTAGAAGATGCTGAATTTCCACTGTGCCCAGAATGGTACTGACTTAAGAAATATAGCAAAATGATCTTCTTTTGTCGAATAAGTTATGAAAAAATAATTTATATCGACTAAAGGAGGTCAAGATGAGAATAAATATAAAGAATATAAATAAGAAGAAAAAGAGATTAAAACAAGTTAGAGAGGAATTAGAAAAGAGTCAAATGAGAGCTATTCAAGAAATTATTACAAAAGAAGAAATTGAGCAAATCTGTAAAAAGAATAATTACTATTTCCGACGAAGACGGATTACACCAATAGTAACATTGTTGCACATGATAGGAGCGGCAATCAGTCGGGAGAGAAGCTTTCAGAGCGCCTGGCACAATAGTGGACAAATTGAAGGATCAGATATATTATGCAAGGCACGCAAAAGGATGCCGGAGAAAGTATGGGAAGGTGTTGATAGTTGGATAGAAAATGAAATTGAAGAGGAATTTGGAGAACAGACGAAATGGCGAGGACACCGGTTGGTAGGAATAGACGGAACCTGCGTATCGATGAGCGATGAGGATGAGTTAGAAAAAGAATTCGGAAAGAGTGGATCTAAACGAGGGGAAAGCCGATTCCCCATAGCATGAGTTGTCTTTGCGTTTACTTTGAAGACTCAAATTACGTTGAATCATCGAATAGGGAGATACAGAAATTCAGAACAGGAACTATTCGGAGGAATGCTTGGCGATATGAAGACAGGAGATCTAATTATTTGCGATAGACATTTTGCTGGAGCGAACCTTTACGTTGAGTATAAACGAGCAGGGTTGGAATTTATTACTCCAACTCATCAACGTCTGAATATAGATAAATTAAAACGGATCAAAGAATATTCAGGAGGAGATCTTGTTGTTGAATTACCCATTACTCCGAAGCATCGCCGAGACGATCCGAGTTTGCCAGAAAACATTGCGGTTCGCCTGATTGAAGTCAAGGCTAAAGTAAGAGGAAAAAATAAGATATTCTGGCTTATGACCTCTTTATTGGATCCTCAACAATATCCGGCTAATGAAATCAAAAATCTTTACAAAAAAAGATGGAAAGTTGAAACACTTATTGAGGAGATAAAGATATGGCTTGGCAGTGATGTTTTACGATCCAAGACTGCCGCCGGTATTCGCAAAGAACTTTATGCCAGAATTGTTGCTGGAAATCTAATTCATTGGTTAATCCTAAAGGCTGCCAAGAAGCATAAAAAAGAACCTGATCGGATTAGTACGACAGCTGCCACTCGATTAATCAATTGTTATACTCTGAAGATGAGTGAAGCCCCGGTTAAAAAATTAAATTTTCTTTATGAAGAATTATTAGATAAGATTGCCGGTTCCATTATTCCCTATCGACCTAATCGTGTTGAACCTCGTTTAAAAAGGCGGGATCAAAAACATTATTCCATATTACATACTTCAAGGGCGCAATGGAGGAAAGATAACGGTATTGATCCTTAAGTCAGTGCCATTCGGGACACGTACCAATTAATTTCAATGAGTTTCGGACAACGTCTATAGAGTTCTGTTTATTGAGGAAAAACAAGGAGAGAAAAGATTATGATAAGTAAGAGTAAATCAATTACTCCAAAGTGGTTTGATTTCGTAGTCATCGTTGGTATTTGCTTCTTTATTTTGTTTTTAGCAAAAGTATGGTTAATAGATAAATTAATATATTCTCGCGAGATTGATAATCGACCCCAATTTTATCCATTAGAAATAGGAGTGCCTGTCAACCAAATCAGAATCATTGATGGAGACACTTTCGAACTCGAGAATGGCGATATAGTTCATCTTCTCGGCATCGACTGTTCAGGAAGTGAGCCTAACGCAAAAGCAAAGCGAGATGAAGAATTCTTAAGAGAAGATACTGGGGCCACCACAAAAATGGGAAAAGAGGCTACAAAATTTGTAAGAGATTGGTACGGGGCACAATATATGCGTTTGGGTTCTGAATCAAGGGTTTATTTTGAGTATGATACACAAAAGAGGGATAAACATGGGAGATTGTTGGCATATGTTTACTATCCGTATTATACAAAAGGCTATGGTTTGATCCGAAACCAGATGAGAAAAATAATCAATGATAAGCCTTGCATAATGTTGAATGCTTGGATTCTTGAAAGAGGCTACGCGAAGCCAATGCCTATTCCGCCAAATGTCAAGTATTCGGAGTTGTTCGAGGAATTATACCAAGAAGCGAAGGAGAACAAGAGGGGTTTGTGGAGGGAGGGGATTGCAGACGTTGTTGATCAGTAATTGCAAAGATTGATTCTTCGGGCCCCGCCAGGGGCGGGGCCCGAAGAAAATTCGCCTCGTCACTTATGTTTCCGCCAAAATCTTTGATTTTGGCGAGATCTCGCCAGATTGCCTTATGGCAATCTGGCGGACTTCCAGGCTCAATCCATAAGTGGCGGGCTCATATTAAATAATCCGGGTAGGTGAAAGAAGCACGGAATAAGTTTGATAATTCTTAAATCGCAATGAGTTTCGGACAACATCTATCAATTTCGTAATGGATCAAGAATCGTAAAACAGGAGGGCCAATGAATAAAACACCGGTCACATTGATCATGTTCGGTTTTCTTTTAATTTTTTGTAATTTGATGTATATTCTGGCAAACCACTTAAATGCAAGCAATGGGTTTGTTGATTTCATTTGTTATTCTTGGATCATTTGCGCCGTAGGCATTCTTTACCTTAAGAGCTGGGCAAGAATAATGGTTGTTATTTTTTCGGCTTTGACCATAATCTCTCTTCTCTGGAGCGAAAGAGGATGTCTTACCTGCGATGATGGTTTGATCCTGTATGCAGCGGCAGTCTTTGTTATGCCAATTATTTACTTCACTCGCCCCAGAGTGAAGACGCTTTTTGAGAAGGAAAGGGGGGCGGTCCCTAAAAAGACATTGTAGATGTTGTCCGTAAATATTTGAAAAGGCTGCTTCTTCGGGCCCCGCCAGGGGCGCTTTTATTCTCCTTCGCCGAAAACTCCGGACTTCAGCCCGGAGATGAAGGCGAAGGAGAACCCTACGAAGCTCCCAAACGAGTTCTGCGAAGTCCGCCAATGAATCAATGGCGGACGAAGCAGAACGAAAGTTTTGGAGCGAAGTAGGGTTTGAGTGTTCGGCTTCGGAGAATGAACC
>JBDRMG010000030.1:0-2438 GCA_043812495.1 Candidatus Omnitrophota bacterium
GCCCAGGCTAAACGTTCCAGTGGGTGAATTGCCCGTTCGTTTTTAAAAATCAGAGCGATGATCAAATATCCGAGAAATAGCGGCACGATTATGCTAATAAGCAGTTGGATATAAATCATATTTTCTTCAGGATATATTCCCCTTCTTTGAATTTGGCAAATAGGACATAATTACCCCCGGTAATCTTGTCAACCTCCTGATGAAAAACCAGTAAATATTCGGGGGATTCTGTTGTCCGATGAGGATAAAGAAAATATGCCAGTTTGCCGAAAAAATATGGGCCAGGAGTAACGAAGCCGATGATTGATCTTGCCGGCAATTCTTTTTCACAAAAAGCGGCAAATTCAACTATCCCGTTGCCGGTTGTAAGACTTCTTTTTTCTTGCAGAGTTTTTCCCCATAGCAAATCTTTGTCAGTCGCGGCTAAGCGGTAATGATCGTACCACATCCTAACCTCAAGCAGGATGATTAAAACGACAATCACCCCCAGGAGCGGTCTGATGACATTGATATTCCTCTTTTTTATACTAAGAAAGAGAAAAGAGACCCCGATTATTAAATATGCATAATAATTGACCTGTTTGCCTTGAATGGTTGGTCCTTTAATAACGTTTACTGTCAATCCCTTAATAGTTTCAAGTTGCATAAATTCTTGCCAGCCGGAACTAATTCTCGTTAAAAGATTAGCTTTGGCAACTTTGGCGTCAAGGATCTTCGGCGGTCCAATAGCAGGATCAGCAACCAATAAGAGTCGTTGAATTTGGCCCAGCCAGTATTTATTCCGGGCGGACATGTTTAAATAATATGTTTTTACCCCTTTATGGACCGGAAAAGATACTGCTTGGGCTTGGCTGAGCATAGAATTGTATGAGGTGAGAAAAAAAACAGTTGCCGTGGAATTATCGTTAGCTTCGATTTGTAAGCGCAAAAGATTATTGTCATCGGCCATGAAGCCTAATGGTTGACTAACAAATTGCCTGATATTCGCTGTGGGGTGGAAATCAATTTGATAATCATCAGCTAAACAAGCAGATGAAAAACCAACAACAAAGGCCAGCAGGGCTAGCAATACGACCTTGCCCTTCATATATGACTAGAGTCCAAGCCTCTTGAAAATCCCCTGAACATTGCGCAAATAGTGTTTGATATCAAAAACTTTCTCAACTTCTTCTTTTGTTAGTTTACTCATTGCTTCTTTGGAACTTAAAATCAATTCCTTGAGATGCTTACCCGTTGTTCTAGCTGTCATCGCTGCCCCTTGAACGATTTCATAAGCTTTTTCGCGGGTTAAGCCCTTCTCTACCAAAGAAATTAATAATTTTTGAGAAAAAGTCATCCCTCTGGATAGTTCAATATTTTGTTTCATCCGTTCTGGGAAGACAACTAGATTATCGATAATATAACTCATTTTTTGGAGCATATAATCGACCAGAATTGCAGAATCCGGGACTATAATTCGCTCAGTTGAAGAATGACTGATATCTCTTTCATGCCAAAGCGCAATGTTTTCCGTAGAAACCAGCGCGTTAGCCCTGACAACCCTGGCTAAACCGCAGACCCGTTCACAGGTAATCGGATTTTTCTTGTGCGGCATAGCGGAAGAGCCTTTTTGTCCCTTTTTGAACGGCTCTTCAACTTCGCCGATCTCTGTTTTTTGCAAACCGCGAATTTCTAGCGCAATCTTTTCTAAGGTTGCGGCGACAATTGCCAGGGTCGACATATATTCGGCATGCCGATCGCGTTGAATAACCTGGTTTGATACTTCTGCCGGCTTCAGATTGAGAGCTTTGCAGGTTAAAATCTCAACTTTGGGGTCTAAATTGGAATAAGTTCCGACCGCACCGGAGATTTGGCCGACATTGATTGTCTCCCGGGCTCTTTCGACTCGGACTTTATTCCGTTCCATCTCTTTCAGCCAGAGAGCGAACTTTAAGCCGAGCGTCATCGGTTCGGCATGGACCCCGTGCGAGCGGCCCATCATCACCACGTCGGCATATTTCTTGGCCATTTTACGCAAGATCTTGATGAAGTCGGTAATATCTTCGAGAATAATATCAGCGGCATCTCTCATCATTAGAGATAACGATGTATCAACGACATCGGATGAAGTTAAGCCCATATGGATAA
Organism: Candidatus Omnitrophota bacterium; assembly: GCA_043812495.1. GTDB lineage: Bacteria > Omnitrophota > Gorgyraeia > Zapsychrales > JBDRMG01 > JBDRMG01. The sequence continues at coordinate 2,128 of JBDRMG010000030.1, forward strand.
AGCGGCCATCGTTACCGACTTTCTCGTTAACTGCGGTCAGAAAGGCAATGACATCATGATCAACTTTTTTCTCAATCTCATTGATCCGATTTAAGGAAAAACCGGCCTTTTTTTGAATGTTTTTTAGTGCTCCCGACGGAATTTTGCCGAGCTTATTCCACGCTTCACAAGCGGCGATCTCAACTGCCAACCAGGTCTTAAATTTATGTTCCTCCGACCAAATTTCTCCCATCCTTGATAACGTATATCTGTCAATCATTTTTGTTTCTCCTTGTTTGGACAGGGCTTGTCCCTGTCCGTAAATTGCGGAC
>JBDRMG010000031.1:0-16538 GCA_043812495.1 Candidatus Omnitrophota bacterium
AAGAAAAAAGCTCCAAAGACCAAAAAAACTGTTAATTTGTAAGTGGAAACAAACAAAAAACAGGAGGTCATATGGAGCTAAAGCATTCTAACACTAAAAAGAAGAAACACACACATTTAAAAGAATCCGAGCGGTACAAGAAATAGTTATCTTTGTGTTTGTTTTTACCCCGCACCTTTTTTGATTAAGATTATTAAAATCGTATGTTTTAAATGATTGAATAATTAAAGGTGCGGGGTTAATTCGGCCAGCGACTTACGCTTAGCCGACTTTGTCGGCACGCGTAAGTCACGGCCTCATTAAAAAAACGGGGAAAGGCTGGGGCCTTTCCCCTTGTGCGGGATCACTGGTTGCGGGAAGAATCAATCTATTAAAACAAGAACTTGTAAATCTATTTAAATTTTATCCCAGATAAGAACGCAAAACAAGGATTTTTTGAATAATTATAGAAACTCTATCTCAACGCGGATTATGCCTTTTTTAAGGCCGCCTATTTGACGAAAGGCTTCTTTGGTAAGATCAATGACGCGGCCTTTACGGACATAGCGGTGGTGGGGTCCGCGGTCATTCACGCGGACGATAATCGATTTTCCGTTCTCGAGGTTTGTGACTTTGACGTGACGGCCAAACGCAATGCCCCACATCGCGCACGTAAGATCCTGGTCGTTGAAAATCTCGTTACTGGCTGTTCGTCGTTTGATGCCTGGAGAACGACGCGAATACCAGGAAGCTGTTCCCGTTTTCGAATAGCTAATGCTGGGCGAAGCCGTAACTTCCAGGTCTCTTTCGCGAAGAAAAAGGCCAGCGGCAATAGCGAGGATAATAATAAAGATTAATTTTTTCATAAAAAAATAAACTTAAACAAAAGATAACATACGTTGGTGGAGAATGCAAGAAAAAGTTTTCGAGCGGAAGCTTGTAACTATATGGAATATAGCTAGTTAAATAATATCCAAACGCTTAGGAATGTAGTTCAAGGTAATTTTTCGAAAGGGAGGATGATTGCGGAAAATCAATGGAATTCCGCATCCTCATAATCATCATCATGATATTGAGATCGTCGCTTATGATGATTAGAATACGCGGTAATTTGGCCATCGCGCATCAAGGCCGTAATTTTTTTCTTAGCCCAGAACTTAAGAAGAACGCGGGTAAATGGAATAAGGAGAAGAAATCCCAGAAGGTCTGTGATGAAGCCGGGTGTCAACAAAAGAACACCGCCGCAAAAGACCATAAAGCCTTCGAGCATCTCTTCTGTGGGCATTTGACCCTGAGCCAGGCTTTCATTTATCTTGCGGACGATAAGAAATCCTTGGAGCCGTGCCAAATGAGCCCCCCAAACACCCGTTAGGATAATTAAGAGAACCGTATTGAAGGCGCCGATATACGTTCCGACCTTGATTAACAGCATCAGCTCAACGGCCGGGACAATTGTGAAAAGTAGAAAAAGGTATGCAAACATAATGGTAAGCTTAAATTTTATCTCTTGGCAAAGGCCTTGACCGTAACCGATTTCGCATCTCGTAGGGCATTGGGTTTTTCGGCGGATACGGTGGCTTCGTGTACCATTTTGTTCTCCATGACAATGCTTAAAACAAAATCCACTAATTTTTCAAGCAGGAAAAATTGAGAGTTCTCCGCCCTCTTGGTAATTTCTTCAGAGAGCATGCGATAATCCAGAGCTTGATTCAGGTCATCCGCCATGATGGCATTAACCGCGTCATATTTGAGTTCAATATTAAGAATAATCGTTTGCTTGCGGGTCCTCTCTTCCTGGTCCGCGCCGATAAATAAATTGACTTTTAAATCATTGATGGTGATGGAAAGCATAACTTTTCTGTAAAACTTGATTAAGCCAGGTGTCTGTTATTTGATCAGACTCAAAAACTCGGCGCGCGTAGCACTGTTGCGGCGAAAGGCGCCCAGCATGCAGGAGGTTTTCATGACAGAATTTTGTTTTTCGGCACCGCGCATCATCATGCAAAGATGCTTGGCTTCTATGACAACGGCAACACCTTTAGCATTAATCGCATTCTTAATCGTTTCGGCGATTTGCCTGGTGAGGTTTTCCTGGATTTGCAATCTCCGGGCGTACAAATCGACAATCCTGGCGATTTTGGATAAGCCGATGATTTTCTTGTTCGGTAAATATCCTACGTGACACTTACCGAAAAAAGGCAATAAATGATGCTCGCACAGGGAATAAAGCTCGATATCCTGGACAATGATCATCTCATCGTAATCTGTATCAAATACAGCGCCGTTAAGAAGCTGTTTGATGTCTTGCGAATATCCGCGTGTCAGATACTTGATGGCTTGCGCCGCTCGCTGAGGCGTTTTCTTGAGTCCTTGGCGGTTGACGTTCTCGCCGATTGCTTTCAATATTTTTTTGTAGGCATCTTCCATGGTATAAATCCCGTATGATTTGCTCAATTAGAATAGGGCAATGATAGCATAGACGATTATCTGTGTCAAACACCGCGATCCTGACTTTTTGGTTTGAAAGGTCTATTGTTTGCCCATCGATTATGCTATAATTAGCACTCAAATGATTATTCCATTGGTTGATTATCATATCCACACGCCCCTTTGCGGCCATGCCAAAGGCGACCCAGAAGAATATGTCAAAAGGGCCATGGCCCTTGGCTTAAGAGAAATTGGGTTCTCGGACCACGCTCCCTTAGTCTCTCATGATGACCCGTCGATCACCATGAGCATGGACCAGTTGCCGGATTATCATCGCATGGTGGAAGATTTGCAAAAAAGATTTCCCGATTTTACGATCCGCCTAGGGATTGAAGCGGATTTTATCAAGGGCTTCGAGGCTCAAACAAAGGCCATTTTAGAGGGATACCCTTACGATTATGTCATCGGCTCTGTTCACTATTTAGACCGATGGGCTTTTGATAATCCGGACGAACGTCAGAAATGGGATGACAAAGACGTGGATGAAGTGTATTGTGGATATTTTGATTTACTTCGTCGATCGGCACAATCAGGGCTCTTTGATATTATTGGGCACGTCGATTTGGTTAAGAAATTCGGCCACCGTCCGACAAAAAATCTAGATGAGGAAATAAAGAAGACGGCTCGTGTCTTTGAAGAAACAGGCATGGTCATCGAAATCAATACCGCGGGCCTGCGAAAACCCGTTAAAGAGATCTACCCTTCTCTCAATGATCTCTCCAGCTATTGCGAGGCCGGTGTCCCGATTACATTCGGCTCCGACAGCCACGACCCTTCCCAGGTCGCGCAGGACTTCGACAAGGCGGCGCGGTTGGCCAAAGAAGCGGGGTATGCGGATTACCTGCTGTTTGAACGACGGAGGACCAAGCGCGCTGTTTTATGACGGACAGGCGTCGTTCTGTCGAAATTTTTTGTCATGTTCACTGCCGGCTGGATGCGCTGTGCGCGAATTTCTCGGATTGTTCCTATCGAATTCCCACCGCAACGGGTTATTCCGCATGTATTCCCGGATAGTATTTAATGATTTTTTATTACGAATAATGGAATCATAGAATGAACGTTGCCAATGGAATCGAATTTTTCGGCCCGATGCGTTTATTTTTTTTGATGAAAATGTTTTGAATCCACGGATAATTTCCGATAAAGAATGCCGCCGATATGTAGGGACAGGTTTGAAACCTGTCCCTACGTCATTTTTGATCATGACGATTCCATGGATATGATTGGGCATAATGATAAATTCATCCAACCCGCAATGATGGTAATGATTCGGCAAATCAAACCAACATGTCTGCGCAATGGCGCCGCAGGAATTTAGAATCATTTGGCTGTCAACAATTTTACCAAAACATTCTTCCCTATTCTGGGCGCAAACCGTTACAAAATAATACCCGGCCTGCGCATAATCATAATTTTTTAACCGATTTCGTTTGCGGTTCTTCACAGGCGCTTCGTCTTGATGTAATTTTCAAGAATTCCGATGAATTTTTCTTTGATGCGGGGAGCTTTGAGCGTGCGTATCTTTTTACCGCCCCGGAAAACCACGGCCATAGGTTTTTCGCTTGAGCCCGGCAGGCTGATTCCGATATCGGCATGGCGGCTTTCACCGGGACCGTTCACTACGCATCCCATCACGGCAATCGTCAATTCTTCAATGCCGGGATATTTTTTTGTCCAGAAGGTCATTTTTATTTTTATATAACGACGGATGTCTTCGGCGAGTTTCTGGAAATAATCACTGTTGGTGCGGCCGCAACCGGGACAGCTTGTTACGGTTGGTTCAAAATAGCGCAAACCCATGGATTGCAAAAGCGCCCGGCAAACCTCCACTTCAGCGCTTCGCTTCGTGCCGGCCCCGGGCGTTAAAGAAACACGAATGGTATCTCCAATTCCTTCCTGAAGAAGCACGGCTAAGGGGACGACGCTCGATGCGATTCCTTTTGTTCCCGCCCCTGCTTCGGTGAGCCCAAGATGCAAAACATAATCACATTTTTTAGCGAGAAGCCTGTTCACGGCAATTGTATCCTGTGCGTCAGACATTTTCACACTTAGCACAATCTGCGCTTTTTTTAGTCCGAGTTTTTGCGCGCGATTTGCAGATCCCAAGGCGCTTTGGACCATGGCCTGGTAAATGATTTCTTTATTCGGCTTTGGTTTCCTTAAGCGCGCATTTTGATTCATGAGCTTTGTCAGGACGTCTTGATCTAAGGAGCCCCAATTCACGCCGATACGTATCGGCTTGTTGTTGTTTTTAGCAATCTTGATGATTTCGGTGAAAGGGTCTGTTCCTTTTTGTTCTTTTCCGACGTTGCCTGGATTAATGCGGTATTTGGCTAATGATTTGGCGGCCAAAGGGTATTTGCTTAATAACACATGGCCGTTATAGTGAAAATCGCCGATGATGGGTACTCTCAAGCCGGTTCTACGCAACTGATTGATAATTTTTGGGACAGCTTGCATAGCCTTGTCGTGATTGATGGTGATGCGCACAAGCTCAGAGCCCGCACGGGCTAATTCTTTGATTTGACGAACAGTCGCCGGGATGTTATCCGTTGGCGTATTAGTCATGGATTGGATGGCAATTGGATGACCGCTTCCCAGGCAGACATGTCCAATATGAACTGTTGGCGTCTTTCGTCTTTGAAGGATTCCCATTGTTTTGTATCTTCTTAAAGATAAAAGGTTTTACAATCAGAAGGTTAATGCTATAATTCAAAATTATAGTTTAGAACCGCGCGTTAATCAATTGAAATATTAATGTTGCGGCCTCATTAAAATGGAAATATATCTAGCCCATACTCAAGGTTTTTGCGCTGGCGTGGCGCGCGCGATCAATGTTCTTGAAAAGGCACTCAAAAAATACGGTGCACCCCTCTATGCCTATCATGAAATAGTTCACAATACGGCCGTCGTGGAAGATTTTAAGAAGCGGGGAGTCCTCTTTGTCGAGAATATCAACGGGATTCCCGATGGGTCCCACGTGGTCTTTAGCGCCCATGGTGTAAGTCCCGAAATTATCGCAAAAGCAAAAGAAAAGAAACTTCATGTCATTGACGCAACCTGTCTTTTGGTTGAGAAGGTGCATCGGGAAGCGAAGAAATTCTCAGAAAGAAATGTTCCGACGATATTGATCGGCCATCGTTATCATCAAGAAATTGTTGGAACATCAGGCTATGTTAAACCAGAGTTGCTTCATATCATTATCAGCGCGCAAGACATAGACAAACTCGACATTGACCCATCTCGTGAGGTTGGTTATCTGACGCAAACGACCCTGTCTCTTGATGATACAGAGAACTTGATCCATGAATTAAAAAGCAAATTTCCCAAACTCATCGGGTCAACCAAAAAAGATATCTGTTACGCGACACAAAATCGTCAGGATGCGATTAAGGAAATGGCTAAGATCTGCGATCTCATCATTATTTGCGGATCCCCCAACAGTTCAAACAGCAATCGTCTGCGAGAAATTGGAGAAAAAAGGAATATCCCCAGCACTCTTGTGGACAGGGCCAAGGATTTTGACCTGAAACTTCTAGAAGGGAAGAATAAGATTGGGATCAGCTCCGGGGCCTCTGTCCCAAAGTTTATTGTCGATGAACTGATCGAAAAGATCAAAAGCCAATATCCTGATGTTGTTATTCACGTAAAGGAAAGTCCTGAGAAGAAAATTGTCTTTCCTCTTCCATCCATTTAAAAACGAAGTGTCCCTATGGCAAAATTAATTGTTAATGACGTAGAATATTACATCAATGATGGTTCAGCAATTGCGGAAACCTGTGCCGATGCGGGAGTCCCTTTTAATTGCAATACCGGAGTTTGCGGAAGTTGTGCGATCAGAATCCTGAGCGGTCAGGAGAATCTAAGCGCCTTGACCCAGGAAGAAAAAGATTTGAACCTGAATAAAGATATTCGCCTGGCTTGCCAATGCGCTATCAAAAGTGGTACGGTCAAGGCAGCCTTTTAAATAGATATGGCCTTTTTTATTTCCAAGAAACCATTAGAAAAAATGAAACTTCACGATGCGCTGCGCTCGCCCAAAGCCGGAGCCTTTGTTTCCTTTGAGGGTCGGGTGCGCAAATACAGCAAAAACCACAGAGTCAAAGTCTTGGAATACAAAACCATTGGTCTGCAAACCAAGACTGAAGGACAAAAGATTTGTCGCGAAGCGAAAGAAAAATTTGATATCATAAAAATAAGATGTTATCAGCGCGTCGGCCGGTTGAAAATCGGCGAGAAAATAGTTTGGATTGGCGTTCTCGCCGCGCATCGGCAAGAGGCGTTTAAGAGCTGCCGTTATGCCCTGGAACAAATGAAAAAACGGCTTCCGATCATGAAGAAGGAATATTATGCCTAAGCGCAAAGAAGGCACGCGAAGCATTGTGACAAAAAAGGGCGATCAGGGATTCAGTTATTTATTGAGCGGAAAACGTGTTTCTAAGGACTCTCCTATTCTGGAGACCTTCGGTGATGTTGATGAGTTAAGCAGTATTTTGGCTGTCGCGCGTTGTCAAATGACAAAAACGGAATATCAAAAGGATTTATTTGATATCCAGAGGGTTCTTGGCATGGCTTGTGCGGAACTGGCCGCTACCTCTTCTCATGTCCACAAATTAAAGAAGCGAATCAATGAACGGATGGCGAAGGCCTTAGAAAAAAAGTGTCATGCCCTTGAAGCGAGAAACAAAAAATGGAAGTGCTTTGTCACGCCGGGAAGCTCGTTGTGTTCAGCTTATCTGGATCATGCCCGGACCGTGGCGCGGCGCTGCGAGCGCAAAATCGTCACGCTAGCCAAATGTAAGCTCGTCACAAATCCGCATCTTCTGGTTTGGTTCAACCGCTTGTCCGATTACCTGTATTTATTGTCAAGATCGCAGGACAAGAACCCGAAGAAATTATGAGGAGTAGAACGTGGATTGTTCGATTTCAAATTCAAAAGACCTGAATGTTTCGCTCGAGAATGATGTTCCTCTTGCGCGCTTTACGACATTTGCGCTGGGCGGCCGGTGCCCTTGCGTTGCCACCTGCACAACAAAAGACGGGCTTCTTGGTGTCGTTCGAAAATTAAACGAGGCCAAGCAGAAATTTATTGTTTTGGGCGGCGGCTCCAACTGTCTTGTTGCTGACGAAGGCGTGGATGCGTGTGTGGTCCGTTACGTCCACGATCAGCCCGTCATCAAACGTGAAGGGAATACACTCGATGTGTCGGCGGCAACGCCTGTCGATCAGCTGGCGGCCTTTGCGGCTGAACAGGGTCTTTCCGGCATCAATTTTTTAAGCGGAATCTTGGGGACTGTGGGCGGCGCTGTTGCGGGTAATTCCGGGGCGTTTGGTAAGCAAATCAGCGACAGCCTTTTGAGCGTTACGCTCCTGAAAGAAAACGGACAAATGGATGAGGTCGGGCCCGGAAGTCTCGCCTTCGGTTACCGCGATTCATTGCTTAAGAAAACGCATGATATCGTGTTTTCCGTTAAAATCAGTTTGGTCCCTGGTGAAAAAGAAAAACTTTTAGCCGAGCGAGACGCTATTTTGGCCGAGCGCAAAGACAAGCACCCCGAGTGGACACGCTTTCCCACGGCCGGAAGCTTTTTTAAGAATATCGTTTCTGGCTCGCCGGACGCGCGCCGCGAACCCGCCGGATGGTACTTAGAACAGGCCGGCGTAAAGGATTTATGCGTCAACGGCGCCTGTGTCTTTCCAAAGCACGCCAACATCATCATCAAGACAAAAGATTGCAGCGCTCAGGATGTCTATGATTTGTCCCAGCTCATGCAAAAAGCTGTTTTGGATAAATTTGGAATTCAATTGGTCCGGGAAGTGCGTTGCGTAGGAAAATTCAAAGGGATGCCGGAGGGAATCGAAGAACTTATCTGGTAGGACTCTGCGGCCGCCTTGCTTAAGCAAGGCGGCCGCAGAGTCTCACCCGCCTATTTTGTACATCTCCACTTTTTCTCGCTTTATATTCTGCCGTTGCAAGGATGTTCTTAGTTCCGAATAATGGTCTTCTCTTTTGCGCCAAAAGCGGCTGATCATTTCACCTAGTTTTGAATCCTCAAGGCCTTGGCGCAGACAATCGCGAAGAGGCAAGCCGTTTCCCGCAAACAAACACGGATAAAGCGTTCCATCCGCTGAAAGCCGCAAGCGCGTGCAATCACCGCAAAAAGGCTGAGACACGGAGGAAACAAAACCGATCTCTCCTTGTCCGTCGATATAACGGTAGCGTTGAGCCACCTCGCCGCGGTAATTCGGCTCGGTACACTCAAGCGGAAAAAGCGCGTCAAGGGCATTCAAAATGTCCTGCGATGGAACAACCGCTTTACAAGACCAGTTGTTCGCATTTCCGACGTCCATGAATTCAATGAAACGGACGATGCAGTCCGACCCTCGAAAATATCTGGCCAAGTCAAGAATATCTTTTTCGTTTATATTTTTCTGGATAACGGCGTTGATTTTAATCGGTGAAAAACCTTGCCGTTGGGCTTCACGAATACCTTCCAGAACCTGACGAACCGAGCCCCGGTTTCCGCTTAAAATCCGGAATATTTCTTCGTTTAATGTGTCCACACTTACGGTGATGCGGCCCAGGCCGGCTTCCTTGAGAACGCGGGCATATTGAGACAAATAAATCCCGTTGGTTGTCAGGGCGATATTATCGATTCCTTCGATTTGATTCAGCCGATGAATAAGATCTGCAAGGTTTTCTTTTAAAAGCGGTTCTCCGCCGGTTAGGCGTATTTTTCTGACACCAAGCTCTGCGCATTGTCGCGCAATTCGCTCAATTTCCTCAAAGGTCAACAGCTCATCGGTTTTTAGAAATTGGTAGAGCAGCGGTTTCGTAACCGCCGGCATGCAGTAAGGACAGCGCAGATTGCATTGATCAATAACGGAAATCCGTAGGTCCTGCAAAGGCCGTTGAAGCTGGTCAAGCGTTACGCATTGATCTTTAAGTGTCGTGGTCGAGCATTGAGCAATTTTATTCATGTCTTAAAACCTTGATGATTTTGCTGTTGCATTTCAAAAGGGGCGCGCCGATTTGATTGAGACAATCAGGTATCGCCGGAAAAATCGCTTTCAAGCAGATTTCAATGGCTTGCGGTCGACCCGGCAAATTCACAATCAAGGTCTTTTGGCGTATTCCTGCGGTTTGCCTTGAAAGAATGGCCGTGGGAACCTGTGCGAGTGAAGCATTGCGCATTTGTTCTCCAAAACCGGGAAGCATTTTATCGCAAACAGCGTTTGTTGCCTCAGGAGTGACGTCGCGCGCAGACGGGCCCGTGCCGCCGGTTGTAATCACAAGACAGCACTTTTCTTGATCAGAAAGGTGCTTCAGCGCCTCTTCAATTATTTTTTGTTCGTCCGGAATGATTTTTGAAATTGGCGTCCAAGGAGAAATGAGGTAGGTGTTTAGCAAATCCGAAACAGCTTTTCCGGACAGGTCCTCGTATTCTTTGCGGCTGGCCCGGTCGGAAATCGTAAGAATACCGATTTTGATCCGCCTTCGCTGCCGCCTTTGGCGAGTCTCGCCTTTGGCGGGAAGGCCACGGTCTTGCCCGCGGATGAGTGAAAAAGTTTGCTTCGGCGAGATTTCGCCCGCATGGTCAAGCCCGCAAAGATTAGGGCGGATCATTCCTGCGAAGCCCAAACGTGAAAACATTTGGGCGAAGCAGAATATTCTCACGGCACCACGGGCTTGCCCATGGGGCTCAATTTCTTTTTGATCTTTCATGAAAAATTTATGCGAAGAATTTATCGCCGACAGCCCAGTTTTCGCCGGAGACTTCATCAATCACAAGATACGTATGTTCTTTGGGTTTGTTGGCGACTTTGAGCAGCGTGTCCGAAAACTGTTTGGCAATTTCCTTTTTTTGGTCTTTGGAAAGCTGGCCGACCAATTTAAGATTTATATAAGGCATACAGACTCCTTTTAAGGGGGTACGAAAGATTTATGAAATGAACATTAACCTTTACTCAAAAGAAAAATACCGATGCGGCCTAAAAGATTGCGGAACGACGTGATTTCACTTTTTGCGGTGATGGTACGCTCCTGTTCCACGATGATGCCTTTGGCTTTGCAAAAAAGGCGAAAATCCTTAATGCTCAAAAACCTTAGGTTCGGGGTGTCATACCATTGATACGGTAATTCTTTGGTCACAGGCACCCGTCCTTGAAAAAAGATTTGAAACCGGCCGATGATGTGGCAAAAATTCGGAATACCCACAATGGCCTTCTTGCCGACGCGAAGCGATTCTAAGATGACCTTCTCGGGATGCAGAACCTCCTGAAGGCTTTCGTTAAGAATCACGTAATCAAATCGTTTATCCGAATAGTCCGCAAGACCCGAATCAATATCCCCCTGGGAGACCGTGAGCCCTTTTTCGACACACTGATAAATCGCCGATTCGTTGATTTCGATTCCTGTGGCGCGGGCATTCTTTTCTTGAATCAAAAGAGACAACAAATCCCCGTTGCCGCATCCCAAGTCCAAAACCTTAGAATCCGGCTCAATTAAGTCCGTGATCACCCGGTAATCGAGGCGATTGCTTTTATCCTGCGCGCTCATTTCGATACCTCTTTGGTTATTTTACTCAAGAAAGGAGTGATGAGTCGAGACTGGTCTTCCGCTTCTATCAAGAAAGCATCGTGGCCGTAATCCGAACTGATTTCACAATAGGAAACGTCCAGATCATTGGCCTTGACGGCCCGGACAATCTCCTGTGTTTGATAAGGAGGATACAGCCAGTCCGAAGTAAAGGCGATCACAAGAAAATGTGCCTTAGCTTTTTTAAACGCGTCCGTCAGGCTTTTTCCCTTGGCCAGATCAAAATAATCCAAGGCCTTGGTGATGTAGATATAGGAATTCGCGTCAAAACGCTGGACAAAGCTATCGCCCTGATATTTCAGATAGCTTTCCACCTGAAAATCATTCGAGAAATCAAATCCAACGCGTTCTTTTTCGATGAGCTCCCGGCCAAATTTAGCGGCCATGGATTTATCGCTCATGTACGTGATGTGACCGATCATGCGCGCGACCGCAAGACCGCGCGCCGGAGTTGATTTACCGTAATAATCGCCGCCTTGCCAGTCCGGGTCAGCCATGACCGCTTGACGGCCAACTTCATTAAAAGCAATCTGCTGGGCTGTATGTCCGGCGCTTGCGGCAATCACGATCACCGAGCAGACATTGTCCGGATAATGCACGGCCCATTTAAGGACTTGCATGCCGCCCATGGACCCGCCGGCTACTGAAAGCAGTTTTTTGATGCCTAAATGGTCAATGAGTTTTTTCTGCGCGTTGACCATGTCTTTAATCGTTACAACAGGAAAACTTAACCCGTAGGGTTTGTTTGTTTTAGGATTGATGGAGGAAGGCCCCGTGCTTCCTTTGCATCCGCCGATCACATTCGCACAAATGACAAAATATTTATTGGTATCAAAAGACTTACCGGGACCGATCATGTTGTCCCACCATCCCGGTTTCTTTCCACCCGTATGAAATCCGGCCGCGTGCGCGTCACCCGAAAGCGCGTGCACGATGAGAACCGCATTAGACTTCTTCTCGTTGAGCGTGCCGTATGTCTCGTACGCTAATGTGATGGGCCCGAGCTTAAGTCCGCTCTCTAGCAGCATTTCATTGGGCGCTTGGGCAAAGGTCAGATATTGGGTTTCTACCAGGCCGATGCTGTTTTGAGGTTGAGGATTGTTCATGGTTTTTTACTCGTTGTTTATTTCGCCTAAAGGCAAATTAGTTTTTTCATAATAGCATAGCCGGAAACGCAGGTCAATGTTATCTGTAAAGTGAATTTGAACGAATCCAACGATGATATTTATTAAGGTTAACCGGCGATCGGGTGATCAGGGACTAGGATATCAGGAGATGCGGGGACAGGGACAGGTAAAAATCCTATCTGGTAAATATGTCCCCAATATCCCAATACCCAAATCTCCTAGTCCAAGATTCCCGGGTTACCTGATGACCTGAATTGATATTGATCCGCACTCATCTGCGGGGTAAATTATCTATTATCCAAAACGGATTGAACCATGCGTACATTTTCTATTATATGGTTTTTAGCACGTCTTAAAGGGGAATCCTTAGGAATTTTGATCTGATCAAGCCGATGCGCGTTGTGATCAAAAAAATCAAACCCGACACCGCTTTGCGGCCAAAACTCTTTCCAGTCCGTTAGCGGAACTTTATCGTGATTAAATGGACAGACTTCCTGGCAAATGTCGCATCCAAAGACCCACCCTTGAGATTCCCGCGCCTCCTTCTTAGCGTAGGATTTCTTGCGCTCGATCGATCTGTAGCTGATACATCGAGATGTATCAAGAATAGAGTTGGCTTTTATGGCCTTGGTCGGGCAGGCCTCAATGCATTTGCGGCATCGACCGCAGTTTCTTTTTAATGTTGCGTCAGGTGAAAAACCTTTGGTTGTCAGGACAACGCCGATGAAAAAATAGGAACCCAGCCCGGGTCTTATGACCATGGTATTTTTTCCCAAGAATCCGATACCGCTTAAAAGGGCTAGATTCCTCTCGGCCAAGGGACGGCTATCCACGCCGCTGTAGCATTGAATTTGAGGCTCTTTGAATTTTAAAAAGACTTCTAGTTGAATCAATTTTTCCATGATGACGGGATGATAATCCTGACCCACGGCATAGCGCGCGATTTTAAAGCGTTCATCAAGCCGTTTTTTATGCGTATTCTTGTAGTTTTTGATGACGACAATCGCCGATCGCGCGTTCGTCAATAAATGCTGAGGGTGCTCCTTGAGATCAAGATGCCTTTTGAGGTATTCCATATCCGCCTGAAAGCCTTTTTTGAGCCATGATCGGTAACGCGCGAGTGATTTTTTGTTTGGGATATGGCAAAAACGGCAATCGTCGAAGCCGAGATTTTCGGTGACAAAAGTGCGGATTTTTTGTTTGAGTATTGCTTGTCCCATGAAGTCTTAATATCAAATGTCAAAATTCCAATGTCAAATCAATGACCAATATCAAATGTCAAATCGGAAATTTGGAATTGGGCATTTGACATTTATTTGACATTTGAGATTTGCCATTTGTCATTGACCCGTTACTCTTGCCTTGAGGACGTGCGCCGTCGCTTCCGTGATTTGCACACGGATGAGTTGGCCGGTCTTGTAAGGGCCGGACGGAATGATGACGATTTTATTGTCATCCGTCCGGCCCTGAAAATCTTTTTCGGATTTCTCGGTTGATGTGGCTTCGATGAGGATTTCTTCGTTTTTGCCGATGCGGGTCTGGTTCTTCTTTAAGGAAATTGTCTTTTGAAGCGCGTTCAACTCAACGATTCTTTTTGTTTTTTCATCCGCCGAGACATCGTCTTTGTATTTGCGCGCCGCAAGTGTTCGGGGCCGCGGAGAATATTTAAAAATAAACGCGGAATCGAACTCCACGTCTTCCATCACCTTTCTTGTGTCCGCGTATTCGCTCGGATTTTCCGTAGGAAAGCCCACAATCACGTCTGTGGTCAAAGAAGTCTGTGGGCAATGTTTCCGAATTAATTTGACAAGACCAAGATAATCTTTTTGCGTGTACCCGCGGTTCATCAATTTCAGTATTCTTGTGTTTCCCGATTGCAAAGGCAAATGGATATGTTTGCAGATATTCGCCTCGGAGGCGATTATCTCCAGAAGCCTTTCTGGAAAATCTTTCGGGTGCGGGGACATAAAGCGGATGCGCTTAAGACCGTTGATATCGCTTATCTTCTTGATTAACGATGTGAAATCGTCACTGCCGAATTTATATGAATTAACATTTTGGCCGAGCAGGGTAATCTGAGGATATCCGTTTTGAACGGCGTCTTTGGCTTCGCTTAAGATGCTCTCAGCGGATCGGCTTCTTTCACGGCCGCGTGCGTAAGGGACAACACAAAAGGTGCAGAAATTATCGCATCCGCGCATAATGGAAATCCAGGCATTGACGCCGGGCATGCGCGCCGGCACAATGTCCGAGTATGTTTCAGTTTTGGATAATGCCACGTCTCTCGTCCCTCGTCTCTCATCCCTCGTCTCTCGTCCCTCGTCCCTCAGGCTTTTTTCAATTAATTCGGGCAGCCGCTTGTAACTGTCCGGCCCAGCCATAAAATCAATGCCGAGCTTCTTGCTATCGATCAATTTTTCTTTTTGGACAGTTGCCATGCACCCCAAGAGGCCAATCAAAGGTGGCTTATCGTTACGATTGTTGCGTACCCGATGAGCAAAATTGAGGGCTTTTCTATCCGCATTATCCCTGACGGTGCAGGTGTTGATGAGGACGATGTCGGCCTGATTTTCGTTGTCCGTGAAGCGAAAGCCCTTTGCCTCAAGAATTCCGCGGATTAATTCAGAATCATTTTCATTCATCTGACATCCGAAAGTCTTGATACAGACTCGGAGCGAATTTTCTTTATAAGTTTTTGATTTGTTTGACATTGTGATTTTTCTTTCTCCTCAAAAAATAAAAAATTAAAGGGGGCGAAAAAAGAAAAAGAAAAAATTTTCTTTTGGGCGATTTTGATGTTTTTAAAAAGCAGATTTAATATGAGTTTTTTAGTCTCTAAATCCATCGTTTTCTTGTTCGGATTGTAGCCATCCAAAAACTCCTCTACCCTATTCAAATATTCTTTTGACCGCTCCCTCTCAATCTCTCTAACCTCTTGCAGAGCAATAAGTTTCTTCAGTTCCTCTTCTTCGTTTCTTAGTCCTTCGTTTTTCTGTTTGTATAATTCTTCGCTAAGCAAATTTTCCAAATAGGCGTCAGTCAATTTTGACTGTTTTTTGAGATTATTTTCAAGCCTATTTTTGACCTTCTCAAGGTCAGTTTTTGAGATTTTCTCAAAAATTGGGAAATTTGCGTCATTTTTAAAAGTCACGTTCGTCCATCGGCTCGTTTTTAGCTTGTCGCTTTTGAGTAATGTTTCTAGGAGACCGGCAACTTCTGATTCGATCTCATTAGCTTTGACGCTCTTGTTTTTGCACCTGATAAAACTCCTGTAAGGTCCAACGCAACGATACCATCGCTTCTTAACGCCTGTGCGGTGATTAGAGATTGATGAAATACCTAAGTATTTATGATTACATTTCGCACAGTAAAGAATGCCAGATAGCGGATAATCGTTTGCCTTTTTCCTTCGTTCAATCCTTCGTGTTTTCAGTTTTTCTTGTACTGCTTCAAAATCATCGTCTGGGATTATAGGCTGATGTTTCCCTTGCGAAATGATAATTTTATCCGGTGGGTTCTTTATGTAGCGATAACCCTTCTTCGTCTTTTGAGTCTTATCGTAATAATGCCTGTTCCAGACAAGCTTGCCTGTATAGATTCTGTTCCTTAAGATATCGCCAATTAGCTTTGTGCTAAAGATATTGCCTTTTCTGTTGCGACATCCTTTTTTCGTAAGGTATTCGGCAATAGCAAAGATACTCTTATCGCAGAGAAACATTGTATAGATGAGCTTGACAACTTTCTCTTCTTTCTCATCTGCTTCTAAAAGCTTTTTCTCTTTGTTGTAGTTATAACCGTAAGGCGCATACCTTGCCCCCTGCCAATTACCTTGCTGTACTCCTTTAACCATTCCCAGAAATACTCTCTCTGCAATCCTGTTCCTCTCAAACTCAGCGAATGAACCCAACTGCTGAAACATTAGCTTTCCAGCCGAGGTTGTGCTATCAAACGGCTCGGTGGCTGATTTGTAGCCAATGCCTAACGAATCAAATTCCTCAAGTAACCCTAACAGATCTTTGAGCCGACGGCTCAGGCGATCCTGCTTATAGACCAGAATCAGATCAAAGTGCTTATTGCGCGCGTCAAACAAAAGCCTCTGTAGCGCAGGTCTATCCATATTGCCGCCGGAATAACCGTCATCCATATAAACATCTCTTCCGGACATACTGCAAAATACATCCCAACCAAAATTCTTGGCATACTGCAAAAGATAATTGCGCTGAACCTCCAGCGAAAACCCTTCCCGCGCCTGATCCTCTGTGCTGACTCTCGTATATAACGCTACTTTCATTTGTTACCCGGCTTATTTTTGCTTTTTTTCTCAATTCTTTTTGCAAGAAGCCTTA
>JBDRMG010000032.1:0-4350 GCA_043812495.1 Candidatus Omnitrophota bacterium
AAAAAATTCCTGTTCAATAAGAATTGCGCAATTCGCCCAGGCGGGGATGAGCTGGACATATTGATCGCGCACCACATCAAGCGCTGAACCATCCAAATAATCAATGGCGCGGATATTGATGGCTTTGGCTTTATTTCGCAAGGCTTTAACGAAATCCAAGGCCTCTTTTCGTGTTTCATAAAAGATGAGGCCGTTGAGCGATGATGTTGGCGCTTCAATAAGCTTGAGCTCGACTTCTGTCACGACACCAAGCGTGCCTTCGGCGCCGATGAATAAATCAATCAAGTCCATGCTGGGTTCGAGAAAATAACCGGCAGAATTGTCTTCGACGTTCGGCCGTTTAATTTCGGAAATTTGAAGTTCAATACGCTCGCCATTGGACAGTTCAATCAAAAATTCGCCTTTGGCGCTGGCAAATGTTTCTCCGCGTTTGATGTCTAGGATTTCGCCATTGGCCAAAACAACTTTTAGGCGCGTGACCCATTTGCGCGTGGAGCCGTATTTGAATCCGCGCGTGCCAAAGGCATCGGTATTGATATTGCCGCCCAAGGTCGCGGTCCGTTCGGTCGGATTCGGCGGATAGAATAATCCTTCTGATTCGGCGGCCTTATGGATATCTCCCAAACGCGCGCCGGCCATCACGACCATACGGTATTCATCGCCTTCTTTCCTGATATCAATAATCTCATTCATCTTTTCCATGCTAATGACCCATCCGCCGAATGGCACAGCCGCGGCCACTAACCCCGTGCCCCCGCCCCTTATGGAGGCGGGAATTCCTAATCTATTGGCTTCCTTAAGAATTGCGGCGACTTCTTCGGGGGTTCTAGGTAAGAAAGCGCGCGCGGCATGGCCTCCTTGGGTGCGTGATTCATCTTTGAGATAATCTTCAAGCTCCTCGGGAGCGTCTTTGCTGGAAACATCATGAATCGCCCAATGTTCTTTCTCTGCTTCGGCCCGGGCGCGGGGGTTATTCTCTTTCCTCGAACCGCCCGCGAACACCGCCAGAAGACCAAAACCGAGAAGACCTACCAGAAGGACTATCGGATTTAACGGATCCGCCAAAAGATAAATGCCGAGGGGAGCGTCATTCTCGTCTTCTGGCTTTATTCTCCTTGAGCTTTGACATCCGATTTGTGTTATATCTTTAAAAGAACATGTTGTTCTAGAATAAACAAATACTCTTTTTATCCATTTTCTTGGAATATCGCAGGCGATGTCGATTTCAATTCCTTGATCATAAGTCACGGCCTCAGAAGGTATTTCGGCACGTTCCGCTTCAATAAGAACGCAGTAGAAATCCGTTCTTACGGGAATGAAGTCTATCGATTTCATAAACGACCCGGATGCAGCAACAGCATGACCCGGCTCATAAGCAAAATGATGCGTGGCACATTCTGTATCTTTTAACTTCAAGCCTCTTTTTATAATTTTCTCAATAGAAATTTTTCTTAAACGCATAGCTCGATATATAAATTTATTAAGCTTTAAGTCCCTCCCAATATTTTCGTTGATTTGCGTTATGGCTTTTACGGCTAAGGTCCAATCCAATTGATCAGTATTGTCAAATTTACTTTCGCGCAATATAGACTCGATATTACTCTTTTCATTGCTTCCTTTCTTCTTCGCCCCGACCCGGGCGCGGGGGTTATTCTTTTTCCGCGAACCGCCCGCGAACACCGCCAGAAGACTGAAACCGAGAAGACCGGCAAGGGTGAAGAGTAAACTCGGAAGGTCGGCCGGCGAGATGCCGAAAAGCGTATTACCTGATTCCGAGGTCATGGAAGGCCCTTGGTCTTTATCTTGAAAACTTCTAATAGCGGCCATTCGTTCTTGTGCCAATTGGATGGCCTGATCATAACTTCTGACTTCATCGCGGTTCCGGAACGTCGCTTCACGGCGTTTCTCGTACAATTCATCGATGGCTGACTGCAAAATATCCAGCGACGGCCGGCCTTCGAGAGGGTCATTGCCGAATGTAAGCGGAAGATCGCCTTTCAAAAATCTTTCCGCCTGCGGCCGGTAAGGCTTGCCGTCTGGTGATTCGGCAAATTGACGGATCCATTCCTCGGCCATTTGTTCTCCCTTCTTCGGGTCTTTCCCTAAATCTTCGGCCAAATAACGAAGACCCCGGATCAATCCGTGAAAGGCCACGCTTGGATTAGAGATACAGACAGGGACTTGCGCGCAGCGGGGTTTGACAAATGCGGCGGGTCGTGTCATCATTCCGTCGGGGATAATGGGCTCTATGGTATAAAGCCGAACGAGGGATTGGATAAAGGCGGGGATATCAACGCCTGATTTTGTCCGTCTTATGGTGGTTATCCGGATGCGAGGCGGGTCCCGGGAATTCCTTTTGAGCACAAAATCTCCGCTGTTGACAAAAACACCGGCCATCGTTGTTCCGCCGTCTTTATCAGGCTCATAATGATAAACAATAGCAGCCGCCATTTCGGCCAAGACAGGGGGGATATCCTCTTTGGGCAGAGGAATGAACCGGCTGACCCCGGACTCGCGGTCCGATTCCCAGCGGCGAAGCACTCCCTGGGCGAAGTTCAACTCCTCATGCCCGCGGAGAAATTCGCTGACAACAATGGGAAAACTCATCCATTGATCGCCTTTTGTAATCCCGAGCCCGAACGTCCGCTCACCATGTGGTTCCGGAATAAACCGTCTTCTGCCCGATTCCCAATACCTCTTAAAACAACGCGCGTCATGAGCGACCGCCGCAACATGGCTTTTTTCGATGCTCAGCGGAAATGATAACGCAAAATCTTCACCTCCCAAAAGAAGCTTATAAATGATGGCAAACCGCCCGAACTTAAGTGGTTGCAGTTCGGCCTGGGAGTCCGTTTTTCTGAAAATCTCAAGGAGCCACTTCTCTAAACGTTTTACTTCATGCAGGCTTAGCCTGTCTTGAGAAGAGATCGGCGGATAATCAAAAGAAACAATGACATTATCATGAGTCCATCTGTATTCATCATCCGTGACTTTGATGCCGCCAATTAAAAATAGCATACTACTAAACAGGGTCGCTGGGCCAATCTGACCGCTGATGGCTGACAGCTGATGGCTCAACAGGCCCAGCGGCCCGAGGATGATGACAATCAAACCAAAAGACGCAGCAAAAATAGGGACGTTCTTCAGCCACCGATAAAGGGTGTCCCCTTTAACATATGCTTGGGGACACCCATAGGTTCCAGCTGAAGAACGTCCCTGATTAATATACGACATTACCTGCCTCGCCTTACGGCGGGCAAGGCGGACGACATTACTACCTACTACATTACGACCTGGCCCCCGCTCTTTCTTTTGACTATGTGATTTCTTGATGATCAAAAGCACCACGGCCCCAATCATCAACAAGCCAATCAAAACAACCAAGTATTCATAGCCGGTAGTCGCTTGAATTGTTTGCCAAATACTGGACATATTAAAAGGCGCGAATGGTCCAATAGTGCAGTCGAAATCTTCAAATGGATCTTCATCTAATCCAACCTCAGTCATATCTCTAGGGCGTCTAACGAATCGATGTCTCTTTATTTTTTCTATGGCCTCTCTTGCCAATGAATCATTCTCAGCTCCTTTGACATTCATTGCCTTATCTTTAGTCGCAATACCATGTAATATTGTATTTGATAAGGCATCCGCCACAGTTTCTAGCTTACTCAATCTGACAGTTTGACCACCGTCGGTTGACCATAAACACCAACCCAGAGGAATCAGCCGATGATTTACCCCATTAAAGTATTCTCTATTTTTATACACCTCTATTGAGAAGACTGAAATTCTAGATTTCCTTAGTAAATCATCCACCTTTTCATAAGGAACCGGACTAATCCCGCTCAACTGCCAGATCTGCCTGAGACTTTTTGCTGCCGCTTTCATCTTATTCCAACTGGCTCCTTTCTCTGACCTTGCTTTACTTAGAAGATCTCTGATCTGATCTAAAACTCTTAATATTCCTTTCGCACCAAATGAACCTCCCTGCAGCAAGACTGCAGGGTATCTTTTTTTAGAAGAATCTTGAGGTTCATTCTTCGAAGCCGAATACCTAACTCTACTACGCTCAAAAATTTCACTTCGTTTCATGTTTGAGCTTCGTAGAGTTCTACTTGCGCCTTTCCGCCCAAAATCTTTGATTTTGGGCGAGATCTCGCCCTGCTTTGCAGGGCGGACATCCCCGTGGCAAGCCACGGGGTATTCGGCGAAGTAGAATAATACATCCAAAACCTCATGACTAATCACACCTTTAGCAACAGAGAGATTGTAACTTATTGTATGGATATCTACACCTATCCTTCCAGCCGCTTCTTCTCTGTATCCATATATTTTCAAACGACCTTCCCC
>JBDRMG010000033.1:0-43306 GCA_043812495.1 Candidatus Omnitrophota bacterium
CGGACAATGTAAAGAAGCTGTCGCGTCTCTTATCATCATCGACTCTACTTGCTTGTTATCAAAGAACCCTAAAGCGGCTGAAATCCTCAAGATTAAATCACAAAGGTTTAAAGAACGGCTCAAAAATTAACAAAGTCCTGACCTCGTTTAAAAACTTAACATGTCGTCAAGTCGAGACCTGACCCCCTATCCTGCGACGCGCCACATTCTGTTTGTCGTGAACATTAATCTAACAAATATATTCTTATTGTCAAGGGAAAGTAGGCGGCGGGATGAATTTTGATTTTTGTAATGATTCTATGCATGAATGGCTTTGATGACGCCGCGAGGATTATTGTTGATGGCTGTCATCAAAACTCTGGCCGGGCCTTCAGGATATGTTCTTCCCTGCTCCCAATTTCTTAGTGTCGAGACAGGGATGCCGATAATATTGGCAAATTCCGCCTGCGAAAGCTTTAACTTCGTTCTCATCGCTTTAATATTGAGCGGCGTGACTGCAAAATGGCGGGAAGGTTCCTTTTTTCCATCCGCGATTTCTCTTGCTTCGGTAATACTTTTTAATAAATCATTGAATAATGTTTTTTTCATAGCACACCTTCTTTAACGATTTTGGCCAGTTCCTTAAGCTGTTTTCTTGAAAGATCGGCCGATTCACTCTTTTTGTACGCCAAAAGCATAAATATCTGAGACCTGGAAAAATACCAATAATAAATGACGCGTATTCCGGATCGCTTGCCCTTTCCCCTTGCTTTCCATCGTATTTTTCTTAATCCCGCACCCTGGGGAATCAACGCACCAGCCTCGGGATGTCCCGCCAGATGTATCTGCAATCCGGCATATTCCTCATCCTGTAGAATCCCGCTGATTTGCCTGGTAAATATCGATGTTTCAAAAAATTCCATTGATGCGCTCTCACTGTAAGTATACGCTATTAGCGTATACTTGGCAAGTTATTTATTACATTTGATTTAGGGACAGGTCCCAGGTCCATCCCAAAATCATGCCGGGACCTGTCCCTAAAATAATCCTATCAATAGACTTTGTCAACTGCAAATAGTCAGGCGGCCCGCCATTGATTCAGTGGCGGGGCGGGGATTAAGCAAATGCAATATTACCTTTCAATATCTTATGGACAACGCCTGCCATGCTTTCCCTGATAACTATCCTAACCTATTTTATAAATTCTGTTTTTACCTTCTTTCTTAGCCTGATACAAGGCTGTATCGGCTTTTAACATTAATTCATATCTGTCTTTCTGCCCTCCAAATTTAACCAGGCCGATGCTGATCGTTGCTTTTTGTTTTAATCGTAATTTGCCGACATTGGCCAGTATCTTTCCGGCCACGCATTCCGCATCAGCGACATCCGTATCCGGCAGAATAATAACAAACTCGTCACCGGCATAGCGGGATACGATATCGACATTGCGTGTATGCAAACTGAATAACTTTGATAATTCTTTGAGCAATATATCCCCATCCAGATGGCCGAACGTATCATTGTACGTTTTGAAATCGTCGATATCGATCATCAAAAGGCATAACGGCCTCTTATAGCGCCGGGCCCGGTTGATTTCCCTGTCAAGGCTTTGTGCAAAGTGACGAAAGTTGTAAATACCCGTCAAGGGATCTGTGATCGTCAGAAATTTTAACTCCTTATAAAGATGCGATGCCTCAATGGCGACAGCCACATGGCGAACGATCATATTGAGGATCTTCAGATCCAGGTCATTATATATTTTCGTCTGCTCAGATTGCTTGTTGGTTACGCTGAGAACGCCCATCAGCTTGTCGCCTAATTTCAAAGGAGCGCTGATAAACGATTTGCTTTGATAATACGGCATGTTTCTTCTGGAAAACCGCTTATCTTTTTCAATGTCTTCGACAAGGACAGATTTTCCTTCCAGCGCGATTAATCCGGCGATAGGATCCCCCAGCTTTTTTCGTTCAGGAATATCGAAATTGTCACTAAAACCGACATGCCCTTTCAGGCATAGATCATTTGTTTTTTCATCGTACAGCATCAAGGAGCATCTGGAGGATTCCAGGATTTTAGAAGTTTTTTTGATGACAAAATCAATCAATGTATCCATGTTCAAAACCGCATGGAGCCCTTCTTCCAGCTTCAGCACCTGTTCCAGCTTGTTCTTCTCAACTTCCAGCAGATGTTTTAATTGCTTTTCTTTTTGTTCGGCCAGAAGACGGCCGGAAATATCCCTGGCAATGACAGAAACCCCTATGATGGACCCCTGCATATCTTTAATCGGGGAATTGGTCAATGAAACCTGGACTATCGAGCCGTCCTTTTTCAATCGCGTAGTCTCATAATACCTGATCAAGCTATCCTGCTTGACAATATCCCGTATGGGGATGAATTCCCCCCGTTTATCTTCGGAAAATAATATCTGATAGGATTTTCCGGTTATTTCCGCTGCGTGATAACCAAATAGATTCCGGGCGCTTTCATTCCAGCTTGTGATGATGCCGTCTAAGGACACACCCCATATTGCATCATTCGTACTCTCGACAATAGAAGACATATACAATTTTATTTCTTGAGACTGCTTTGCCTTGATTCCCAGAAAGGCCATTATCCATATCAAGGCGAATACCAGAATATGGTTGGCATAAAAACGAAGGGCTTGTTGATGCGGCGGCAACATAACGATTCCGGTCAAGACAAGAATAGAGGTAAATATGGCGAAATTGATCGTAACGTTTTTCTTAGAGGACCATAATGACAGAGCGATAATCGCAGAATAAAGAATACCGACAACAGCCCAGGGGATACACAAATCAACAAAAAAGAATATTCCTGATAATATGAAACACGCTATTAAGATAGGCCTGTCTAAGTTCTGGCTTTTTTTCATCATCATAGGTGCTTCGGGATATCGTCCGCCTCCTTTAAAAGGTGTAACCCCGGTCATTCAGCTCAGGGTCATAAAACTCAAAATAAATGGTGCATAAATGGTGTCAGACCCGATATCTTCTCAATGAGGCCTGCACTTCTGGATGCCGCGCCCGTCATTGATTCAGTGGCGGGCGGGAAAATGAGCCTGTCACCTTTTTCCCTAAATTATCCTCCGAATATCTCTTTGAGTCTCTCTGTATCGTTGACATAAAAACAAATCGGGACTTTGTCCCTGACGTCCGGGACGAACGCCCGAAGGCAGCGGTTCCCTTCTGCATCAACGGTCACGGCGATATCTTCTTTTTGGCATAATAAATAATTTGTCAGCATCGGAATATTATCAGGTTTATTTCTATGGGTGTAATCAATGATGCGAATTGTCATATTCGTAACCGACTGTATGATTCTCATATCGGTGACCTTAATCCCTCCGCCGGTTGCGCAATCCCCTCTTCGAATCTTCGGGCTGGTTAACGCTGTTCCCGTAATCCCGAAACTTGTTGTTGGGTTCGTGACGACTTTTATGCCGCTTTCTTCATAGAGAATTTCCTCTCCAGGCAGAAGCTTGATGGCCGAAGACAGCATTTTCGGCAAAAAGATAACCATTAAAAGAACGATCCCGATAAAAATGATTAAAGACATAAATGCCATCTTGACCTCCTTCTTTTATTTTCGTATCCGATATATCTCGTTTTTATTTTGGGCCGGGGCCAAGAATTCATCCGGCCCTGAAACCGTCAAACCGTTAATGCGCACATCCAGCTTGTAGCGGGCGACAACATTCATGGCGGCGTCATAGGCGTAGATGGTTTGATTGTCGCAGGAATACAAGGCCGATGAATCAGCCGCCAAACCGCAGATAGCGTGATGCGCCTTAAAAGAACGCTCTATCTCAGCTTTTCCCCGGCTTAATTGGATTTCATAAATTTGACCGGCATCGTCATCCGCTATATAAATTTTACCTCGATAATACGCCATCCCTGTAACGCGATTCATTCTTTGGGATAGTGGATAACTGGCATTTCCGGCCATAATGGCATTCGAAAGGCTGTCATACACATACACGCCCCCTGGGGCGCTTGCCACGGCCGTCAGCTGAAAACCTTTGGTAGGCGCGATAAAAGAACGCGCAAAATCAGGCTGACCCGCCCGATACGGAATCTCGCACCAAACGTCCTCCCCCGACAAAGAAATATGACCATTTCTTGAGTCGATACCGATACCGCTAAAGCGGTCGGGGGGAAGATTGCTTTTGTAATGGGGAATTTTAAAGGTTTCGACTTTTAAATAAACACCCTGCGCAAAGACAGACACGTTGAGAAGCAATACGGCAATCGACAATAGAAAAAATCTTTTCAAGATCATAAGTTATAAAAAGAATGGTCTAGATAATTCAAATGAGTTTGTTCTTCAATCCTTGAGCAAGCAGAATAAATTGCTCAAGCTCTTCGTTGTTGTCAAAATCTTTAGGCCCGTTGTTGTGCTGCACGAAAATCATCAGATTGTTTTTATCAATGAGAGTAAAGACCTCACATGGTTTTAAAAACTTTCCCTTATTCGCTAAATAATACTCTTGGACTTCCTGGCGGATTAAGTTTTTCGCGGCGTCGGCTCTATCCGCATAAACAACAAAATGATCGTTGAATGCTTGATTGTTTCCTGCAGTTATCTCTTTCAGATCTTTGCCTTCGCGGTTCCGGAGTATTCTTCCCATAAGGGTTTGTCCACGAGGTCTTATGATTAAGTCGGCTTCAAAATATTGGTTAGCTTGATACAAATAAACAGTATGATAAAAATCATATGTGAAATGAATACGATGAAAAATATATGAATTGCCTCCGCTATCTGAATGGACAAATATATTGCTTAAATACGGCGAGGGCTCGGAGCTCTCCATGGCCAGGGACGTGCCTTCCAGATGACGGGACAGGCCGATCGTGTCTTTCTGATAGAATCTTAAATTAAGTTTCAGAGCCAATTGCTTATATCTTTTTTCTTTATCTTGCTCGGCCTTTTTCGAAGATTTAGCTATCAGAAAAACAATAATGCCTATCACGCCGAAGACGACAATAGCCCCTTTAATATTGGATGCGGCGGCAGACCCGGCCACTTGGCTGGTTTGAGCCAAAAGTATCTCGGCAGAAAACAAAAATAATACCAGAACAAACAGGATTAATATGGCTCT
The DNA here is from genome assembly GCA_043812495.1 of Candidatus Omnitrophota bacterium. Lineage (GTDB taxonomy): Bacteria > Omnitrophota > Gorgyraeia > Zapsychrales > JBDRMG01 > JBDRMG01. Next base: position 5,099 of record JBDRMG010000033.1, read on the forward strand.
TCGAGTCATCGCTCCTCCTTTCAATGAGGCCTGCACTTATGGAATGATAATGCCCGCCATTTTTTTAAATTTAGCGAGGTCTCGTCAATTCGACTTTGTCGAATTGACGGAAACATAAGTGCATGGCCGAATTGACCTCGACACGCGCCAATAAAATTTTATCGGCGCGTGGCGGGGATTAAGCAAATACAATTATAATATTTCAACTATTTGAAATAAATTGTTTGAGTCAGCTTGTTATTATCATAATCGGATTCGTAGACTTTTCTTTCTCGATTGACTTCTATCATAAATTCTTTGCTTTGTCCCTTGTATTGAGAGGCTGAATACCACAGGGGGGACAATTCCAGGCTTTCTTGCGGTTCAAGGCCTTCGAGGCATGACCAGAACTGACCAGGAGTATCTCCTTCTGCCCCAAGGCTGTATCCATAACATTGCGTCCGTACCTGACCGATATTTTTTATGACCGGTGTCACTTTATAGCTGAAAACGGGCACTCTCTTGGCCTTGCCGTGCTCATCATAATCTGTGCGGATAATCCCTTTTTCCTCCTCCAGTTCAACTTTAAAATCTACCGGAATCAAGTCCGGCCGACCCTCCTCTTCGCTCATTTTACCCGGAAAAAGGCTGGCGGCGCTCTCCCACTTTTCTTCTGTTATTTTCCATTCTCCGTTTTCCTTGCTGAATCTGATCTTGCCTTCGACCGGGCCGTATTGACCTTTGGCCTTAATGTCAAGGGATGCCTCATCACCGCTAATCTTCTCTTGCATGTCTTCAATTTGTTCCGGAACAATCGTCATGGTTTTTATCATATCCAAGACTTGTTTGGCTTTTTCTTGATCTTGCCATAACTCTTTGAGTTGTTCGTGTTTCTCGGATTTGCTGGATAAATAAGGCTTCAATTCTTCCAGGCTTGCGGCGGCGTGCATTGCCTTAAGATAATCCAAATAGACTTCTTTTGGGCCTTGTTGAGTACTTTTTTCTTTGATGGGGTCAGCTTGACCGGAAGAAGGAAGTTTTCCGGCTTCAATTTCTTCTATCTCATCCAAAAAATACGTAATCGCTATCCCAATGCCCATGTCCACCTTGATATACTTATCTGTTTTCTCCATAATCCTTCCTTCAATTGTTTTCCCTGATTTGAAGCGGATGGTTTCGGCAAAGGCCAAGGCGGGAATTAAAAGAACAGCTAATAAGAAAAATAATTTCTTCATTACTTGCCTCCTTTAAAATGGTGTATGCTTACAGGGACGTTCTTCGCCCCCATTTCAAGGGTGTCCCTTTAAATGAGGCCACAATTTACGCGTGCCAATCGTTGTCGGCTAAACATAAGTTGTATGGCCGAATTTACTTCGATTCCCGCTTTTTGGGAATCGAAGCTAGTTCTTTCGGGGACACCCTTAGCTTACCGGCGAAGAACGTCCCTAAAAATCTATTGGTTTTGCATCTTTTGGGCCTGGGCTTCTTTGCGTCGTTCGAATAACGAGAGCTTATTTTTCCCCTAAGGCTTCTACGTCTGCTTCGTCTTTTTTTCGGCCGATGGCCCGCTTGTTTGACAGGAATAATTCTCTACTGATATAAAAAACCGAAACATCCCCGTACTTGCCTTGTTCTTTGGATGTATAGGCTTGAGCCCAAGAAACACCGGAAAGAGAGGTGAGAATATCAACGCGAACGGGCGGGATCCCTAACTGGATAGCTTTTTTGGGTTGAACAAAATCGTTCGTATTTAAACCGACATTCCCGAAGCCGAATTCACTTAATGCCTTCAGTATTTTCTGCGCATTATTAGGACTGGCTTCGACAAGCAAATCCAGATCACCTGTCATGCGGGGAGCGCCGTGAAAAGCAAGGGCATATCCCCCGACAATCAAATACTTAACCTGATGCTTGTTGAGTAACGCGAGCAGATCTTTGAAGTCGGATTGAATATCCATAATGTTGAAACCTTAAATGATCCACGGCCGCCGCGCGCTCTTCGGGCGGACGCCGCAGCCAATACTGCACATCTTCCTTGATTTCCCCGGAGTCTTTGAGATTCGTTTTCCTGATAATTTTCTTAATCATATTAAGATTATATCAAACAGGGCAAAATGAGAAAAGATGATTTTCAAGGGAAATAGCAAGAGTTAAATTATTGAGAAACTGTCCAAAACCTTAAGAACGTCCCTAAAGATTTACTGGTTTTGCATCTTTTGGGCCTGGGCTTCTTTGCGGCGTTCGAACTCGGCGTTGATCTTCTTCTGATGGGCCTTCATGCGGGATTTCTTTCGCTCAAACTTGCGCGCATGGAGAATTTTTGTTGTCTCAAATTTGTTTTTGCCCGCAGCCGCCATCGCATCGGTCAGGTTATTAAACCATGTCTGGCGGTCGAATGGGTTGGGAATGTATCGGGTCCTGCCTGTTTGCGCCTGGCTTAAAAGACTGTAAGAAAATAAAAAGAAAAATGTAAAACTCAAAACAAGCAGTTTTCTCATCATCCTACCCTTTCTTTAACTCATCACTTTGCTTCAATGAGCAATCCGCCCATGAGAACCGGGCCGTCCATGGTCCGGTCTTTGAAAATCTGCGCCAATGACTTTTCAGGCCCCTTGATCAGTATTTTCTTAATCATCGGCTTTCCCCCTTCGAAGTAAACATAAAAAACCATAATAAAATCCTCCGGCGTCTCTGTCCGGGCAGTGTATTCGACGCGGACAAAATAATCCCCTTTTTTGTCCTGTAAAGCCTTGGGGTCCGCGATCAAAAAAACGCTTTGCAGATTCCGATTGCGACTGATTTCCTGTGAAATGCCTGGCGTGTATGTTTGAAAGCGTCTTAAATAATTGAATATTTCATATAAATTTTCAGTCCGTTTCTCCGTAGATACGATCTTCTGAGAAGTGAACCGCTGAATCATTTGATCCATCTTAGTAAGCCACCGGTCCCGGGTAGGCCTATACCAGCATTCAACGGTTTCTTGGTCATCTTCTTTGGCAACGGCATTAAGAAAATAATTGACTTTTGTCTGTGCCAAAATAATTCTCTTTTCATGCTCGCTGAAGAGATATTGTTTCTTGATTTTTGTTATTTCGTTGATGAAATCATAATTGACAACAGAAAGTAAAGCCGAGCCCACGCCGATGCAAAAGGCCGCAATCACAGCAACGATAAAAATAATAAAGGAATAATTTCTCAACTGACACTCCTTTCCATGAGCACATAAGTTACGTGACCGTAGGGAACGTAACTTATAAGTGCGAATGGACCCCCGCACCAATTATTTCATAATTGGTGCGGGGGACGAAACAAATACAATTATAATATTTCAACTTCTAGCGCGGAACAAACGCATCAACCACGGCCTTGAATCTCTCCCGGACACCCTGGCTATAGCTATCGTAAAGATGATACGTGATCAGATAAAAAAATCGCTCGGTCTTAAGGTAAATATAATGCATATCCACGTTCCGGCCCCGGCCCTCTCCTTGTGCGAGGATTAGTCTGGCATCGTGCGCTCCAAGCCTGATACGTTCGCTTTTGCGCGACACAACCCGAAATCCCTTGATCTCCATATACATAACGTTTTTATCGATCAGCGGCTTGCTGGTCGCGTCCTCATCGATATCCGACGCAGGACCTAAAACATCGATTTCGATGAAATATTTGATATAGCCTTTGTCATAGAGTTTGAATCTCGCGCTTTTCTCTCGCTGATTTCTACTCTGTGAAACTGCCCAACTGGACGGATGAACGATGCTAAAGAACTCATTCTCATAAGATTGATTGCCCGGCTTAATTTCGGGAGGCTTGAAGGAGCAACCAACCGCAAAGACAAACAAAAAAAACAGTATTATTTTTCGCAAGGTGACCTCTTTTTTGGTTCTTTCTTATTTAGGGTGGATGAAAGAACCTTGATTACATCGATTTAAGAACAGATTACACAGATGTGAATATCTGTGTAATCTAATACAATCTGTGCAATCAGGGCCATTCAATCTTTTTCATCATCTATTTGTCTCTCTTAAAGTTATGAAATATTTATCAATCCAAACAAGAATGGCCCCTTTTTCAATCGGCCCATAATCCCCTCTTTTCTTTCCTAGCGTTTTGATACAACTCTTCAAACAAATTCATATACTTGATGTTCGGTGGAATATTCATGGGCGTGGCATAGCCGGAATAAATAATATAGGCATTTAAGAACCTCTCGACATAATTTTTATTATTTGCACGCCCATCGTAGACGACATCTTTGACACGCGCCAATTTGTATTCCTTGCTGGATGCGTCTTCTCTCAAATACACATACGCCAGCAAGCGCCCCTGGGCATTTTTCTTCTGAACATCGAATTCCAGACGCACTTCTTTCCCTTCGACGAGATTCTTGACGAAGGCCAGAGATTTTCTTCCGATCTTGAGAATATTTTTTAAAGGCTTTCCAGTTCGGTGGGATATGCTTTTGGCTTTTTCGTTGGGCTCGCTTTCCGGGCAGTCGATGCCGATCAGGCGGACCTCCTGGCCGTTATCCAATTCAAGGACATCGCCGCCAATCACGCGCTTGACTGTGTAAATCTCGGCAAAAGCAGGTAGCGCAACTAGACCTATGAGAATAATCGCAAAGAGTATTCTCATAATGACAGCCCGCTCTTTTGCCCTACTGACTTTACTTTTTCATCGATGCGCGGCCCCTTTTTATCTTTGCGGTCATCAATCACGACATGAATGATGACGCGTTCCGCATCCCGCATAATCGATTGATGGCATTTCTTAATCAGAGCGGAAATGTCATCGTATGTGCCTTCCACGACTGTTCCCATGGGACCCATGCGATAGGTCAGCCCGCTTCTATGAATGATCTTCGCTATTTTGGCAACATGCCCACTTAACGAAACGCCTTGGCCGATAGGGATGACACTGATTTCGGCTAACATGATTGATCTCCTTACGCATTCATATTATCCTGTTTTACTTTTCTAATCAAGATTTGAATAATTTATTCTCTTCTTCAAAATAAAGGTTAACCGATGTTAGCTGAGGTTAACGAAGGTTAACGAGGCTGCCGTTTTTAGGTTGTCTAAGGTTGCAAAGCAGGTTAGGGGAACATACGCAACCTTTGGCAACCTTGGGGTAACCTTTGAAAAGCAGCCTGATTAACCTCATCTAACCTCATTTAACTTTTATAACTTGGAAGGAATTAATATTCGGCGCGGGTTAAGGCGGCGGGGAAAATGGTCCATTCGCCAAAACGCTCATTGATGCGGTCCATGTTCTTAAGGAGCCTTTCGCGTTTGATCTGGCGCGCAAAAAGATACCGGTTATCGGCCTTTTGGAAACTGGAAACGCTCACCCCCAGGACCCGCGCGCATAAATGCTTGATTCCCAGAAGACGGATGATCTCCAATGACCTCTGATAAATCTCATAGCCGTCATAGGTGGCCTCTTCGTATGTTTTCTGCTTGGCCCATCCGCACAAAAGCTGATCGCTGATATAAAAATAAACGGTCCTTCCCTGAAGCTCAAGACGGCGCAGGCGATGCGCCACCATCTCGGACAAAAGATAAATCCAGTTTTTGATGTATTCCTCATCATCTGAGCATTCGCGAAGCGTCTGCGAATGACCCACGGATTTGGGGCTGGAGGCGTGATCGTGGTAGCCGACATAACCGGTATCTTCCAAGCGACAAGCTTGCTTGAGCCACAGGCCAACCACGCCGAAATGTTCCTTAAGGACGCGGTCGGGGTATTCACTCAACTGGCCGCAGGTGTGAATGCCCAAATGATGGAAGCGTTTCTTTAATCGCTCGCCGATGCCGCAGATTTTCTCGATGGGTAAATTCTTTAATACACTCAAGGCCTGTTCTTTATCCAAAATCGTCAGGCCGTCGGGTTTTCCCAGCTTGGCGACTAATTTGGCAATAATTTTTGTCGGGGCCACACCGACCGAGCATGTCAGACCAAAACGTTTCTTGATTTCTTTTTTGATCTCACCGGCCATATTGTGAATAGAGCCGAAGAAGGACTTGCATCCTTCGCAATCCAGAAAAAACTCATCGATCGAATACGCCTCAACGCGCGGGCTGAATGTTTTAAGGATATCGAATATCTTTTCTGCAGTGAAAAGATACTTGGCTGTGTCGGCCGGGACAAAGATGGCCTGCGGACAAATTTCCAGCGCCCGCCAGGACGGCATGGCCGAATCTATCCCTAAGGCCTTGGCCTCGTAAGAAGCCGCGCAGACAATGGATTTGTATTTGTTGTTGCGGCCGCCGATAATCACGGGCTTGCCTTTAATCGAAGGATTCACTTCCTGTTCGATGGCCGCGAAAAAAGCGTCCATATCGATATGCATGATCATAGAGAAAAAGTATTTTTGTATTTGGTTAATCCCCCCACCACTTTTTTAAGAAAGTGGGGGGGGTCAATTCGTCCTTATGACTTATGGAGGCCCCCGCCAAAGGCGGGGCTGACATAAGTCATAAGGACGAATTGACCCCGAGTCCGCCGCTCAATTCATATCGGACGAGGGGTAAATGCAATTGTAATATTTTCTTAATGTTCTGGATGAACTGACTGGACTATACCACACATGCGTGTGGGTTGTAAAGGATTTTTTAAGGACTTCGGTTAGAAAGGTCAGACGGATTAACGCAGATATTTGCTAAGGATATCAGGGGATCGGGTGATCAGGGACTAGGCCGATCAGGAGATTGGAGACCCATTCATTTGTAAGTCCCCGATATCCCAATACCCAAATCTCCTAGTCCCCAAATCCCCGGATGACCTGATCGCCCGTATTAATCTGTTGACAAAAAACAAAAATCAAGTATACTTCTATTCTATTATCGAGAAAGGACTTCTTTAAATGGCGAAAGTTTGTGCAATCTGTCAAAAAGGCTCCCTGCCGGGACGAAAATATAAACGCCGCGGGTTAGCTAAGGCCAAAGGCGGCGCCGGCAGCAAGATCACCGGAAAAACCCACCGAAGGTTCCTGCCGAATCTTCAGAGAATCCGCATCCGCTTAGGTAAAAGCATCAAGCCCGCGTATGTCTGCGTACGCTGTATTAAAGCAGGCAAGATTCAGAAGGCTTAAGGTTTTAAAAACCCTAAATCCGAAATCCTAAATAAACTCAAAATCCAAAATACAAAACTCAAAACGTTTTGGGTTTTGGATTTGTTATTTTGGATTTATTTAGAGTTTAGGATTTTGGATTTGTATTAATTGATTTTGATATCTTTGATCTTCAGCTGGACCTGCGGATCTTTATTGTAGTCATCGATCATCACCTGATACGCGCAATCAAATTCTTTGGCTTGCGAAAGACAATCCGCGTACCCGGCCATTCCAAAACCGACGCAAGAAAACGCCTTCTGGCCGTCGGTCGCCCAGAACTTGATCGTTTCGCGTCCGGCGATCTGGCAGGATCCTTTGAGGGACAAGCGGCGGGAACAAAAGACCGGCGTTGGATTACCCTCGCCGCAGGGTTCAATGGCCTCGATCGCTTTGGCCAAATCAAGATCTAAGGCGGCCAGGGGAATTTCACTATCCACCTCAAGCGTGGGCACCAAATCATGAACATCCATCACCCGGCTTGCGTATTCATTCATGGCCTGAGAAAAGGAATCAATTTTTTCCGCTTTAATGGTTAAGCCGGCGGCGTGCTCATGTCCGCCGAAATTCTCTAAATGTGCCGCGCAGTGATGCAGGGCTTCGTAGATATGAAAGCTCTCAATGGAGCGCGCCGATCCTTTGCCGATACCATTGTCTAAAGAAATCACGATGGCCGGCCGGTAAAACGTATCCATAAGGCGCGCCGCCACGATTCCCACAACACCCGGATGCCATCCTTCTTTGCTCACAACAATAACTCTATGGTCTTTAAAGTTAACGTTTTGTTCGACCATACTCAGGGCTTCATCCGCGATTTCTTTCTGCGTCTTCTGCCGAAGGCGATTGTCTCCTTCGAGACTTTCGGCGATCATCATGGCCTTAGAAAAATCATCACACAAAAGCAATTCAAGCGCTTTTTCGGCTGATCCCAGGCGGCCCGTGGCATTGATGCGCGGCCCTAAGATAAAGCCAACGGATGTGGGTTTGATTTTCTTATCCTTGATGCGCGCCGTGTGCATCAGTGCCAAAAGTCCCTGATTTTTCGTCTGCTCTATTCTTTTGAGACCCTCTTTGACGAAAATACGATTTTCACCGGTCAAGTCCGCGACATCGGCAATGGTGCCCAGGGCCACAAGGTCCATAAAATCATCCGGGACCTTTCCTAAAAGCGCATGCGCGAGTTTAAACGCAAGCCCCGCAGACGCCAAATCTTTAAACGGATACGTACAATCTTTTCTTCTCGGGTTGACGATCGCCAGAGCCTTGGGTAAATGGTCTTCGGGCGGCTCGTGATGGTCAAGAATAATGACATCGATCCCCTGATCGTTGATCGACTCCACTTCGCTTACGGCATTGATCCCGCAGTCAATAGCGATCAAAAGGTGGATTCCTTTTTTCTTGGCAAACGCGGCGATTGTATGATTGAGGCCATACCCCTCATCGATACGATGCGGAATATAATTGATCACGTCAAGTGCAAGGGCCGTGAGAACTTTCTTAAGAATCGCCGAAGACGTGATGCCATCCACGTCATAATCGCCGAAAACCAGAACTTGTTCCTTTTTCTTTTGCGCCTGACGGATACGCCGGACAGCCTTGTCCATATCCTTAAGAAGAAAAGGATCGTGCAGGGACGAATAATCTCCTGTTAAAAAATTTCTCGCTTGTTTGATATTTCTGACGCCGCGATTAACGAGAAGCTGCGCGATGAGAGGGTGGATGCCCAAAGCATCGCTGAGTTTAACTTGGGCCTGGGGGTTAGGGGTTTTGATGAGCCATTGTTTAGTCATAAATCAAGTCATATAATTCAAAGTTAGTATTTTCAAGTCTATCAAGTCAAGCAGGGCCAACAAGGCTAAAAGGGCCATAAGGCACCAAGGCTAAAAAGGCAAAAAGGCTACAAAAGGCGCTACTGATTTCTTGCAAATTTTGTTAAATCCTTACGCCTTGTTAGCCTTTAAGCCCTCATAGCCCTTCATAGACCTGTTGCCTTGCTAGCCATGTCTGCCTTGTTTGCCTTTAATAGCCTTGGCTTTAAAATATATTCGATCAATTCTTTTACATTTTCTCCGGTGCGCTGACGCCCAAAAGACGCAGGCCGTTCGCTAAGACAATCTTTGCGGCTTCGATGAGGGCCAAGCGCTCAGAAGAAAGATCGACGTCCTCGCCGATCACGCGATGGCAATCGTAGAATTTATGAAAGCAGGTGGCCAGCTCCAAGAGATAATTTGTCAAGGCGAACGGGTCGCGCTGTTTTTCGCAAATGTCCAGGATATCGGCAAAGAAGGCGATTTTTCTGATCAAATCGATTTCCTCTTCTTCTTTTAAGAGCTTGAGTCCCTTGTGAATTGGCTTGATATTGGGATTTTCATTAAATTTGATAATGCTGTGAATGCGCGCATGCGCGTATTGAATATAATAAATCGGATTTTCCGGTGTTTGGCTTTTGGCTAATTCCAAATCAAAATCCAGATGCGCGGTAATATGGCGCATGAGAAAGAAGTAGCGCGCGGCATCCACGCCCACCTCATCGATGACCTCGCGCAGACTGATATATTGTCCGCGGCGCGTGGACATCGAAAGCGGCTTGCCGTCTTTGTAAATCGTGGCGAGTTGAACGATCAGGACAACGAGAGAATCCGCCGGATGACCCAGGGCTTGGATAGCGGCTTTCAAGCGCGGAATATAACCGTGATGATCCGGCCCCCAGATATTAAAAAGCTTTGTAAAACCTCTTTTGTATTTGTCGTCATGGTAGACAATATCCGGAGCAAGGTACGTAAAGTTTCCGTCTGATTTTCTAACGACCCGATTCTTATCATCTCCGAAGGCCGTAGATTTAAACCAGAGCGCACCCTCCTGGTCAAACACATGTCCTTTTTTCCTTAAGACGCTCAAACTATTCTCGATATTCTTAGTCGTTGCGATCTTGGCTTGAGAAGACCAAATATCGAAATCGACGCCGAAATCTTTCAAATCTTTCTTGATGATCGACAAGAGTGTGCTCACCCCGAAGGCATTGAATAAAGAGGCGTCTTTCTCTTGAAGATCATCCAAGCTTTTGATTTTATGCTCTTGGATGAAGTCTTGCGCAATATCTTTAATATACTCTCCCTGATAACCGTTTTCTGGCAATTGAAGGAGTTCACCAAAGATTTCTTTAGCGCGCGCTTCAATGGACTGCCCCAAAAGATTGATCTGATTGCCCTCGTCATTGATGTAGTATTCTTTTTCAACGTCGTGACCAAGGAATGTCAGGATATTCCCCAGAACATCGCCCACGGCCGCCTGCCGGGCATGCGCCACGCTCAAAGGGCCCGTGGGATTAGCGCTCACGAATTCAATGAGGATTTTTTCTTTAATTATCTCTTGGGCGCAGCCGTAACGGTCTTGGGTGCGAAAAACTTCATAAAGGATTTCATAAAAAGCTTCTCGGGCGAGAAAGAAGTTGATAAAACCGGGCTTTTTGACTTCAATCTTTTGGATAAGATCTTTGATGGGTTCTGATTTGATTTGATTCTCAAGAAACGCTTGTACGTCTGTGGCAATCGAGAGAGGATTCTTCCTAAGAATCCTGGATAACTGTAAGGCGATATTGGTCGCGAGTTCTCCGTGGGCCTTATCGGCGGGTGTATCCAAAATGACATCGGGATAAGAATCGCGCGAAGGATACAGAGAACGAACGGATTGCTCAATCAAATCTTTGAGTTGATTTTTGAGGTGGGTTAACATAGCGGAAATAGCACCATTTATTTTCTCATCCCCGCCCTTTTGCCTTCGGCAAAAGGGCGGGGTTAATTCGGCCAACAACTTACGTCATCCCGCCTTTGGCGGGTTATCCGTAAGTTGCGGCCTCATTAAAAAGGAAGGATGATTAACTACTTGTTTTCGATTTCCAGTTTACGTGCGGGGCGTCCTGCCAGAGATGTTCCAGACCATAAAACTGACGCGTATCCTCAGTGAAGATATGCACAACGACCCCGCCGACATCGAGAAGCATCCATTGAGATTCTTCTTTCCCCCTGGCAAAACGGGCGCGCACGCCCCGTTTACCAAGCTCTTGATCGATCTCATCGGCGATGGCTTTAAGTCTGCGTTCGCTGGTCGCGGAGCAAATAACAAAATAATCGCAGAAATTAACGACTTTGCGCATATCGAGAATGACGATATTGTCCGCTTTTTTATTTGTCGCAAATTCTGCGATTAATTTGGCTATTGTTCTTGAACTAGTATTCTTCTTTCGAATAGCGACGAAAACCTTCTTGTTGGCGAAATTTCTGCTGATTTTCTAAAGTTGTTCTGATCCAGGCTATTAAAAAGAGGGTCTTGAGGACAGACTCCGTTCTTTTCTTTGATACTTTATTGACTTTTTTTATTAAAGGATTGGTGGAAGTCAATATTTGATCTTTTTTCTCATATAGAGAAAATATTAATGCCTGTTCCATTAATAAGGAAAAGATCAATAAAGCCTAGTAAAGGAATACAAACTATTTCTTAAATTTGGCCGCTTGATCGGCGGAAAGAACGCGCCAGCATTCGTGCGTACCTGCAGGAGACTTGGCGACAGCGAAATTACGACCGCTTTTTTGCCTGACCGTATATTCTGTGGTCTTGAATTTTGACTTGGTTTTGACATCGTAGAAGGATAATTCTTCCATCGTCTACTCCTTATGATTGATTAAATGATTATTGAATGTGTCCGATTACCATCCCATGACCGATAATCTGATTTAACTGCCTTGGCACCCCCTTTTTGAAGGAACTCTCTTTTAAAGCGCTTTAAGTCTAACTTAACTTTCTTTATTTGTCAATACCTTCATGGGTGGAGTTTCCCCAGTTTTCGATCTAAACGCAGATGGTCGCAGATTACACGCAGATGGTCGCAGATATTCCGACGATCTATCTGCGTAAATCTGCGTTTGATTTGCGTGAATCCGCGTTTAGATGTTTCTCAAAAATTCCAGATTTCTATTTCCATTATCTTATATAATACCAAATGTTTAACACAAACTCCCGACAAATTTTGGGGAATGTCCAACTTCGTGGGTCTTTAAAGATACTTTTTCCTTTTATGCTCTTGAATCCTATGGTTTCCTTAGTCATGCTTCTTGATTTTGTATTTGCATTTATCGCAAACCCAGAAATATTCTTTCTTGGACCCGATCTTAAGGCCAAAAATGACAAGCGGAACGCCGATGATAGCTCCAATAACCGTTAAGCTGGCAAGAACGCCAATTGCTACCAGAAGAAAAACAACAACCTTGTTGCCCGTTCCCAGATAACGTGAATTCATTAGGCCATCGCACTTTTCGCATTTAATTGTTTTGATATCAACCATAAGAATGATCTCCTTTTTTCAATGAGGCCCGCACTTATGGAACGATAGTGTCCGCCAATTGCATTAATGCAATTGGCGAGATCTCGTCAAAATCAAAGATTTTGACGGAAACATAAGTGCGAGGCCGAATTGACCTCGCCCGCCATTGATTCAGTGGCGGGCGGGGATTAAACAAATGTCATTATAATATTTCCTTATTAATTTTGTTATCCTTTAGATTAAATTATTTTAAACAATATTCAATACTTTTTTCAACTCTTTTTCTTGAAAATTTGTTAGGGGACCCACAATCGAGACATTCAAATTATTTTCGCTGAATGTCTTTTGGGCCACTCGCTTGATGTCATGAGCTGTCACGCGCTTGACTTTTTGCATAATTTCGGCGAGCGTTCTTGTGCGATTGAGCGTGATCATGGGTTCGCCCAGCCATAACATATGATCCAGCGTCTCTTCCAGGCCTAGAAGAATCTGTCCTAGAAAATAATCCTTGGCCCGGACTAACTCCGTCTTGGTCACAAATCCTGAAGTTAATTTTCTTAGCTCTTTTAGAATGACATCAAGCGCTATGGTTATTTTCTTATTATCCACACCGGCACGCACCAGCAAGATCCCGGTGTCTTCTAGAGATTTGGACGAGCTGCCGATCGCGTACGCCAATCCTCTTTTTTCACGGACCTCGTTAAAAAGACGGCTGGACATATTCGCGCCCAAAATGACATTCAAGAGATTCAAGACCAGCTGATCCTGGTGATCACGCTTGAAACCGAAAGCCCCTAAGGCCACGTGCATTTGCTCGGTATCTTTTCGATAAAATGTCGCTTTTCTTTTGATTTGAGAATCCGAAGCCTTAAGAAAAGAAGGGTGCTCCTGCCTTTTTTGTCCACCAAACTTTTCTTGAACCAGATGCGCTAAAATGCTGTGAGATAAATGGCCGCAAGCCGCCACCACGATATTGCTCGGCTCGTAATATGTTTTGTGAAACGTGCGCAAATCCTGATAGCTCATGCGGGAAATAGATTCGAAGCTGCCGGCCAAATTCTTTCCTAGGGGATGATCGGGCCACATCAATGCGTCTAAAAGCTCAAGGACAAAGGACTGGGGTAGATCGTGATACATCTTGATCTCTTCTAAAATCACTGTCCGTTCCTTATCCACGTCTTTTCTGGCAATACAAGGATGCAGGACCATATCCGCGAGAATATCGAAGGTCTCATTTAAATGCTTGGCCGGAATCTTCGCAAAATAGCATGTGTATTCTTCGTCGGTAAAGGCGTTGAGGGACCCTCCAACGCCTTCGATCAGCTCTTTGATTTCATTGCAGGAATATTTTTGGGTTCCTTTAAAGAGAATATGTTCCAAAAAATGCGCAGCCCCTTTTTTACGGTCATTTTCGTAACGGCCGCCGGAACCGATCCAGATACCCAAGGCAACGCTGTCGCGCTGCTTCATCGGATGCGTAACAACCCTTAAGCGGTTGGATAAAAGCGATTTTTTATACATGGGATTATTGCAATTTGGATAATTGAGAAACGGTGCGAGCTACGTTTTTGACAAGATTTTTTTTGCCTGTATTTTTGAGAATTTTATCAACAATTGCGCTTCCCACAATCACTCCGTCCGCTAAAGAGGCAACACTGCGCGCCTGAGCATTGGTAGAAATACCAAAACCCACGCAGATGGGCTTTGAGGTCATGCGTTTTATTCTTTGAAGATCTTGGCGCAGGGCCTTAGGTAATATTTTTCTTGCGCCTGTGACGCCTGTTAGCGACACATAATAAATAAAACCTGTTGAGACTTTACTGATCAGTCTTGCGCGTTTTGGGGTTGTTGTCGGCGTTAAAAGAAAGATGGTCGCGATGCCCTGGCGCTTAGCCTCGCGGATGAACCCTGTGGCCTCCTCTGGCGGTAAATCCGGCACAATAAAACCATCCACGCCTGATATTCTAGCTTGCGGCATTAATTTTTCTTGAGGAAAACAAAATACCGGATTATAGTAAGTCATCAGCGCAATCGGGATCTGAGATTTTTCTCTGATTTCTTTGACAGCTTTAAGAATCTTCCTTAATGTCGTCTTTTTCTTGAGGGCCCTAAAAGAAGAGTTCTGAATAGTCGGCCCGTCGGCTAAGGGATCCGAAAAAGGAACACCCAGCTCCACGATATCGACTCCTGCTTTTTCAAAGGCTAAAACCAATTCTTTAGTTGTCTTCAGGTCCGGATCACCCGCCGTGATAAACGCAATAAAGGCCTTCTTCTTTTTCGCGCGAAGTTCTTTGAATTTTTGGTCAATTCTATTTTTCATATCTCAACTCGTTAACTCGTCAACTCGAAAACTCGCCAACTCGTAACTCGCTAACTCGCAACTCGACAACTCGTCAACTATACTAGTGCTTGGATGGAACTAACGTCTTTATCTCCGCGTCCGGACAAACAAACAATCACCGTGGCTTTATTTTTAAGACGCTTATCTAATTTCTTCAAATAGCCTATCGCATGCGCTGTTTCGAGTGCCGGAATAATTCCTTCTGTTTGCGAAAGCAATTTAAATCCGCGCAAAGCCTCCCGGTCATCGACAGAAACATATTCGGCTCTTTTGATCTTCTTGTAATACGCATGCTCCGGTCCGACGCCGGGATAATCCAGCCCTGCGGCAATCGAATGCGCGATCTTCACTTGACCGTCTTGATCCTGCATGAGATGGCTTTTGCTACCGTGCAAAACACCGACGGATTGACCGGCGAGCGGCGCCGCATGATGTTTGGTGCGCAAACCCAATCCCGCGGCCTCCACGCCGATAAACTTTACTTTCTTGTCTTTAAAAAACGGATGAAATAGGCCCATGGCATTGCTTCCGCCGCCCACGCAAGCCAATAGATAATCGGGGAATTTCTTTTCTTTGGATAAAAACTGCCGCCTGGCTTCCTTGCCAATCACCGATTGAAACTCCCGGACCATCAAAGGATACGGATGGGGACCCGCCACCGAGCCGATAATATAAAATGTATTTCGCACATTGGTAACCCAATCGCGAATGGCTTCGTTCATCGCATCCTTAAGGGTCTTGGAGCCGCTTGATACGGGAATCACGCGCGCGCCCAGAAGCTTCATGCGAAAAACATTCAGAGCCTGGCGCTGAATATCCTCTTCGCCCATATAAATAGCGCACGTAAGACCAAAAAGAGCAGCAACGGTCGCTGTGGCGACACCGTGCTGTCCGGCACCGGTTTCCGCAATAATACGCGTTTTTTTCATGCGCCGGGCAAGAAAAATCTGCCCCAGGGTGTTATTGATCTTATGCGCACCCGTATGCAAAAGGTCTTCGCGCTTAAGATACACCTTTAACTTTTTTAAGGGTTCGCTCAATCGGGACGCGTAATACAGCGGTGTCGGCCGGCCCGCGTAGTCCTTTAAATAGGACTCTAATTCCCGCTGAAATGAGCGATCCTTTCGGGCCTTTAAAAAAGCTTTTTCCAGCTCCTCGAGCATCGACATCAGGGTCTCAGGGACAAAACGTCCGCCGAATTCTTGAAAATGTCCTTTGCGATCTGGTTGCATGAGCTTTAACCGCCTGCTTCGTAATTCACCATAATGATATTAGTTGCCTTAATGCCGACGCTTCCGCTTATACAAAGAGGGATTTTCATCGCGCTTGTATCAAACCACACTTCGTATTGAGCGGGATCGCTTTGCATATAATAGGTTTTGTATTTCCGTCCGGCCGCCTTGAGCTGCGTTTCTTTCATAAGTTCAATTTTAACATCTTTTGTGGGCAAACGCATCACAAATGAATCGCCCACCTGAAACTCATCCGATTGCCGAGTGCGATAAATAAAACAATAAATATTGTCAATCCGTCCGTCCTTTTCTATGACCTGCTCCTGCGTCTGATCGCCAGCGTATTTGACGATTTTAACCGTTCCTTTTTCCTGGTCATAAAATTCATCAATCTTCTCTTTCTTGCCCCAGATATTGAGATTGCGCTTGATCAAGACAGGATACAAGTGCGTCGTATCCGCATAAATGGTCTCTTCATCAAGAAAATTGAGAGCCTCAGCCCGGAAAACAATCAAGTAAACATCCTGGCCGTTATACTGGGTTATCCCTTGAAACGATAACGAGGCATTCCCTGCTTTAAGACCAAAGCTCTTGATGGCATAGTTAATTGTTTCCCCTTTATTAAAGGCAAATTGAAGCTCCGTCTTTTTTGAGACCCTAGGGCTGAGTTCTGTCATCGCGCTCTCTTGGGATGAACAAGACAACAAGCTGATCAAGCCGATCATAAGGATATATTTTAAGATTCTAGGGCCGCCCCAACAATTTTTTCGCGCATAAATGGAGTGAATATTTTTTGTTATCATATTATTTATTTCTTTTGGATTCCATAAGTTGGGGCGGCCCTAGGTCTTCGCATGACTTTCTTGTTTGTTCAAATTCCTCTCAAGATCTTCCCTCTCGTGCAGAATCTTTTTCTGGAATCCTTGTTTGGCGCGATAAAACCAGAAGTAGGCCAGAAAATTCGTCTTATTGATCAGATGATCACACACAAGATGAATGCTCAGACCAAAAACAAATGCTGTCCATATTTGGTTTAAACGAAAAAACCATACCACCGCCCAAGCGATTATCAAGAATTCATAGGAATGAAAAACCAGATACATCTTGCCTGTTCGCTCTTCGGCGCAGTATTTTTCCAAATCCGAGAACCGCCAGCACATCTTTTTATGAAAGAAAATATAATCCAGGGCGTGATCAAGATCAATAAAAATGTGCGCCATAAAAAAACTCGCCGTGGCCGGCCAAGAACGCGTCCAAAAGCCGAACAAAGAACTTGTGACTCCCGCAACAATAAGATGATTCTTCGGACTCATCGACGATCCATGTCCTTGATAAATTGTTCTAAGACATCCGCGCCGCTCACTAAACTCTTGATCCGGACAAACTCATCGTTGGCATGGGCTGTTCCGTGAGAACTAAAACCCGTCGCCATCGCGGGGATATTTTTCTTTTTAAAGAATGTAATGACGGTCGCTCCTTCGCTTCCTTTAATGTGAGCTTTTAATCCCATTTTTCTCGCGGACTGAACAAAGGTGGACACAAGCGGATGACGACAATCGATTTCATATGGGTCCTGGATATTATCCACAAGGATCTTGAATTTTCTCGACTGCCGGCGCACAATTTTTTCTATCTGCGCCAGGATCTTTTTCGGATTCATGCCCGGCAGGAACCGCAAATCAAAAGAAAACTCACATTCATCGGCGACCATATTGACCTTGTCGCCGCCCTGAATTGTTCCGATATTAACGGTCGGGCCGCGCAGCAACCGATGACGCCGGCCTTTAAAATTGTGCTTTTTAAGTTCTTCAATCACGCGCGCCGCGATCTCGATGGCATTGATTCCCCGCCAATTATACGCCCCGTGCGCCTTCTTGCCAAAAATCCGAACGCGCCCGTGAATCAATCCTTTCTGGGTAATAACCGTATCCAGCTCATCCGAGTCAAGGATGACGGCATATTTGCATTGGATGATGTTCTTGGCAAGCAGAGGAACAATACCCAATTGGCTTCCTGTTTCTTCATCGGCGGTTGCGGCAAAAATAATATCCCTTTTGAGGCGAACCTTATCTTCGATGAGGCTGTGCATCACTTCCATGGCGCAGGCCAAGTTTCCCTTGTCGTCGGTCGCCCCGCGGCCGTAGATCTTTCCGTTTTTGATCCGAGCGGCAAACGGCGGGAACGTCCAGCCTTTTCCGGCCGGAACGGTATCCATATGCGGCGATAGCAAAATCGCTTCTTTAGCGGCGATGTTTCTTTTTAAAGACCCTTTGAGCGTAGCGATGACATTCGGTCGATTGTTTGCAAAAGAAACACAGCGCACAGGAAGACCCCAGGAACGCATTTCTTTTGTTATAAAGCGGGCAATTTCACTTTCGTTTCCGGGTGGATTCTGCGAATCAATACGAATCAGTTTTTGAGTAAGCGCAATGAGTCGCTGGCGGTTGATCATTTGAAGAAATCTTTGGCTTTTGAGGCACCCGTTAGCTTTTTGTAATCCTCATAATCGACAAAGGACATGTGCGGATTGCATTCGCTTAATTTCTGAAACTTCTGAATATTTTCTTTAATATTGCGAAACGTCAGGTATTTGAAATCGGTCGCGCATTCGGGGCATTTGGGTGTTCCTATCTTAAGACCCAGGGCATTGCATTTGCTGCAATTGGCGGACAGGTCTCCGCAAACAATGGTGTGCTCTTTGAGCGCATCGACATCGATCTTCTTGAACACCCTTAAGAATTTCTCGTTCATGTTGAAGTTGAAATAGTATTTTTGTATTTTCTTGATCCTCGCCCACTAGAAATTTTAACCAATTTGCTGGTCGAGGTTAATTCGGCCTCGCGCTTTCGTTCATTATCATTTCGCAAGCGCAGGCCTCATTATTGACTGTTCCATTAATAAGGAAAAGACCAATAATTGTTACCCATTATATCAAAATAAGCTGGATTTCTATCGATTTTTAACAGAATTTTCTGAGTTTTTCAGGAATGGGATTTTCGAAAGGTCTAAAAGTGGGCATAAAAAAAGCCTGGATTCCTCCAGGTTCAGATTCTCCTTCGCCTTAGCGATCTCAGATCATGGTATAGGCTTCGGAGAATTATTTAACGGGAACATTCTACGAAGCATATACTATTATTTAAATGGCCAATGCGAAGTAGAAAAATAAAAAAAAGCCGATAAAGACCGGGATTTCTCCCCACTTCGGCAACCCAGCCACCATTTTGCCATCCACCACACCATTTCGGTATTATCGCCCGGGGCATATCCACACCCAGGCCTCTTTTGGCTTCCGACACTTTAGGTCTGTAGGCTTTGTGTCCCCGGATTTCTCCGGGTTTACCTTTATCGGCTTAATTTAAGTATACCATGAATTTGCCAAAAGGCAATTTTTGGTTATTTCTTAGTTGAGGTGAATGAAAGAACCTTGATGACATTGATTGAAGAACAGATTACACAGATGTCAATATCTGTGTAATCAAATACAATCTGTGTAATCAGGGCCATTCAATCGTTTTTGCCATCTATTTGTGTTTCTTCAACTTATGAAACTTTTATCAATCTAAATAAGAATGGCCCTAATTTTTCTAACGGTCAAATTTAATATACTTATCCCAGTACAAATAAAGCTTCTTGGTGGCCTCAATGTCCCTAAGACAATATCTGGCAATGTCTTTGTATCGTCCCTCGCGATAGAAATCTTTGACCTGTAACCCCGTAATGCCCTCGTCTTTTGGGCTTTTGATGCCAAAGGCCTTACACCACATATGAAGGCTGAATTTTCTTCGCATGGCGTCATAGAACGTAAGTTGGTCCGCCAGATCAACATGCATATTATGGCCATAGCGATAAGGCATGAGATTTTTCGAGGCCTTAATATTCTGAATAGCCGAACGTATCATAATAAAAGGGCAGTCAAAGGTACGGCCGTTAAATGTGATAAACTGGGCATATTGCTTCATCTGGCTCCAGAAATTCGTCAAAATCTCTCTCTCGCTTCCGGAGATATAAACAACCTCACCCTCTGTAAATTTCTCCGGCTTAGCCTGACCGTTTTGGTAATAAACAAAACCTTTCCGAGTATCGGCTTCCAGCATCCCTATGGTTATGATCTGGGCCGTCAAAGGATAAAAAGCCAGGCTGTTTTTGGCCTCATCTTTTTTCTGATCCGTTTCGGCGTACTTAAGAAAATATTCTTTTGAGGTTTCATCCAGCAATTCAAAATCCTGTCCGACTGTTTCGACATCAAATATGATTCCACTCACAAATAATCCTCCCCCTTTCAATGAGCGCATGATTTATACGACCGATAGGGAGTATAAATCATTTGCGCGAATTGACCCCGAGTCCGCCAAAGTTTGTGGCGGACTCGGGGTACAGCAAATTAAGAATTTACTATTTCCTTTATTCCTTGCATTGCTCGATTTTATTAAAAAACGATTGCAGGAGCTTTTCGCTCTTCTTGCCATAGGACGATTCGACGCCGCTTGAGACATCTACGGCAAAAGGTTTGACCCTCTTGACCGCGGCAACGATATTGCGAGCGTTGAGTCCGCCGGAGAGAATCAAGGGTTTGTTGATTTTCTTCTTCTCCTTTAAAACGTTCCAGTCAAAGGTCTTTCCGCTTCCTCCGTACATTCCTTTCTGATGCGTATCAAACAAGTAAAGACTCGTTGGATACTCGCAAACTCGGGAAAAATCAAAATCTTTCCCGACGCGAAAAGCCTTAATTGTGTTAAACCCTTGAAATTTTGCGCAAAACTCCGGTGCTTCGTTACCGTGAAATTGGATGGCCTTAAGTCCGCAATAGACCGCAATCCGCTTGATGTCGGACTCTTGCGCATTCACAAAGACGCCCACAGGTATCACTTTTTTCGGTAAACTTTTGATAATTTCCCGTGCTCGACTTGGCAAAATATAGCGAGGGCTTTTTTTATAGAAAATAAACCCGACCGCCCAAGCGCCTAAAGAAACAGCAAGCTGAGCATCTCCGAACTGCGTTATTCCGCAAATCTTAACTTTCACCATACATAATCTCTTTGATCTTCCCTGAGACATCGTGCGCCCTCAAGAATGCTTCCCCAATGAGGACGGCATGGACTCCCATGTTTTTGAGGGCAACGACTTCTTGGTGGGATTGAATTCCGCTTTCAGCCACGATAATTTTGTCTTTTGGAATCATGGGGATAAGTCTTTCACACGTTTTAAAGTCAACAGTGAGGGAATGCAAATCGCGATTATTTACACCGATGATATCGGCATTCACTTTTAGCGCTCTTTGCAATTCGTTCTCATCATGCACTTCCACCAGGCACTCCATATCCAGATTGGAAGCCACATCCATCAAGTGCTTGAGCTGATCATCGGCAAGAAGTGCCACGATGAGAAGAATCGCGCTCGCGCCGTGAACAAAGGCCTCGTAGACATGGACTTCGTCAATAAAAAAATCTTTGGCCAGCGTCGGAATGCTAAAGTGATTCCCGACGGTTCGCAAATAAGTCCATTTTCCCAAAAAATATTTTTCTTCCGTTAAAACAGAAATGGCGGCTGCTCCATTGGCCTGGTAAATTTCAGCCAATTTAAGGACGTCAAAATTTCTGCAGATCATTCCTTTAGACGGTGAGGCCTTCTTGATTTCGGCAATCAGGTTGGTTGGTCCCGGCTTAGAAATGGCTTCTTTGAAAATACGATACCGGGAAAGCTTCTCGTTTTGGACCTTTGCTTTCAGAGAAGAAAAAAAAGCCTTTTTCTGTTCAAGAAGGCTTTTTTTGTGGTTGACGATCTTTTGTAAAAAATCTTCATGCACGATTCGAAAATTCCTTTAATTGTTCGAGTTTCTGACGCGCCTTTCCCGAATCAATGGTCTTGCATGCCAGAACCACGCCGTCGCTGATTGTGGGGCACACCTCGGCCGTATAGAGAGCGCAGGCCGCGTTCAAAACGACAATGTCGCGTTTCGGTCCCTTTTGACCCCCGAGAATATCCTCGGCAATTCCCACATTGGTCTCGACATCTCCTCCCCGTAAATCCTCCGGTTTAGCCAAGGGAATGCCGACCTCCGCCGGAGAAATGGTATAGGACTGGATTCCGTCGCCTTTGTATTCGCTCACAAAAGTATCCCCTGTGGTCGTGGCCTCATCCAGGCCGTCGTTCCCGTGAACAACCATGGCTCGTTTCAGTCCGAGGTTTTTCAGAACCTTTGCCATAGGTTCAACAAGATCGCGGCTATACACACCCATCATCTGATGGGTGGCCATGGCCGGATTGGTTAAAGGACCAAGAACATTGAAGATCGTTTCAACACCCAATTCTTTGCGGACGCACGCGGCATGCTTCATGGCCGGATGCAGCTTCTGGGCAAATAAAAATGCTATACCGATCGTATCCAAACATTCGCCAAGGCGACCCGTGCTCATGTTAAGATTCACCCCTAAACCTTCCAGGATATCGGCGCTTCCGCATCGGCTTGAGACAGAGCGATTGCCGTGTTTGGCTACGGCCACACCCGCTGCGGCCAAAACCAGGGCCGTCAGCGTCGAAATATTGAACGTCCCTGTTTTATCTCCGCCTGTTCCGCACGTATCCAAAACGACCTCATGCTTTGTTGTGATGGGGATAACGAATTTGCGCATGATTCTGGCCGCACCGGTGATCTCTTCAACCGTGGGTCCTTTCTCGCGCAGCGCCATCAAAAAGGCCGCCAGGTCGTCTTTGGTGGCGGTTCCCGACATGACCTCATGCATCACGCGTTCCATTTCGAGGGCCGTCAGATTCTCTTTGTTTAAAATTTTTTCTATGAATTCTCTCATCGGATATTTAGAAAGTAGAAAAAGTATTGTTGTATTTACTTTATCCCCGCCCGCCACTGAAGCAATGGCGGGCGGGGTCAATTCGTCCTTATGACTTATGTCGTCCGCCCCTGAATCTATGGCGGACTCCATAAGTCATGGCCTCATTGATCAGAAAGTTGCTTAAAATCTTTTTTCCTTCATCGGTAAGAATGGATTCCGGATGAAACTGCACGCCCTTCAAGGGATATTCTTTATGACGAACACCCATAATTTCGCCGTCTTTGGTCCACGCTGTGATCTCTAAACACTTGGGCAAGCTCTTTTTTTCAACCACAAGAGAATGATAACGCGTTGCCTCAAAGGGATTTTTGATAGACTTAAAAATATCCTTTTGATGATGGTGAATCAGTGAGGTCTTTCCGTGCATGAGTTTCTTGGCGCGGATAATCTTTCCGCCGAAAGCATAGCCAATGCACTGATGCCCCAGACAAACTCCCAAAATAGGAATTTTGGCCGCAAGCGACTTAATAATATCAACCGAGATTCCGGCGCCTTCGGGACGGCCCGGCCCGGGGGAAATCACAATCTGCTGTGGATTGATTTTCTTGATTCCCTCCAGAGTGATTTTATCGTTGCGAATGACCTTGAGGTCTGCACCAAGCTCTCCTAAATATTGAACAAGGTTATACGTGAAAGAATCGTAATTATCGATCACGAGAATCATGATTTATACCTTTCCTAAAAAATGACAAATACCAAATGTCAAATGACAAACAAATCTCAAATGGAAAATGTCAAAACAAAAAAATGATATTTCAATTCTTTCATTTGGATTTTGGCATTTGGCATTAATTTGACATTTGAAATTTGACATTTATCATTCATAGCCACTCATTCTTTCTCTCGTGTGACCTTAGCGCCCAGTTGAGCTAGCTTCTTATCCAGATCTTCATATCCGCGTTCCAAGTGATAAATGCGGGATATTTCCGTTGTTCCTTGCGCGGCGAGCCCCGCGATCACTAAAGCGGCTGAAGCGCGCAGATCAGAAGCCATCACAGGCGCTCCATAAAGTTTTTTCACACCTTGAATAATAGCGCTATCGCCCTCTCGCCGGATATTGGCTCCCATGCGATTGAGTTCGGCGATATGCATATAGCGGTCCGGGAATACCTTTTCTGTAACCACGCTTACACCCGGCGTCAAGGCCATGAGCGTGATGAACTGCGCCTGAAGGTCTGTCGGAAATCCGGGATAGGGATACGTGGAGACGCTAACAGCCTCTAGAGTTTTATCGCAGCGCACAGTGATATTATTTCCGTCGCGGTCAATTTTCACTCCGGCTGACCTCAATTTATCAACTAAAGCCATAATATGTTTGTAGCGAACGTCTTTGAGTGTAATACGGCTTTTTGTGGCCACCGCCATTAAGATGAATGTTCCTGTCTCAATGCGATCAGGAATCGCCGAATAGTCAGCTCCGTGAAGTTTTTTGACGCCCCGGATGGTTATGGTTGGCGAACCATGGCCTGAAATATTGGCTCCCATTTCGATTAAGAAATTGGCCACGTCTTCAACTTCGGGTTCGCAGGCCGCTGACTCGATCATGGTTTCGCCCGAAGCCAAGGTGGCCGCCATCATCACATTAACCGTCGCAAGTACCGAAGATCCATAAACACCGCCAAGATAAATATGATTTCCTTTTAATTTGGATGTTTTTCCGATGACATAACCGCCTTCGAACTCAAATTTGGCTCCCAAATCCCGCAGACCCTTCAAGTGCAGATCGACCGGCCGCACGCCGATGACGCAACCGCCAGGCAAAGAAACCTTGGCTTTTTTGAGTTTCGCTAAAAGCGGTCCCAGCACGCAAAAAGAACCGCGCATGGTTGAGACAAGCTTGTAATCCGCGATATGAGACAACGGCCCCTTTGATGAAATGGTAACTCGATTTCCGCCGACTTCGACAGACTTTCCCATGGAACGCAACAGCTTAACCATCGTCAATGTATCGCGCAAGCGGGGAACATTGCGAAGGATGCAGGGTTCATCCGTCAAAAGCGTAGCCGCCATCAGCGGAAGGGCCGCATTCTTGGCCCCGCTGATTTTGATAGCGCCTTTTAATTTTTGATTTCCCTGAATGACAAGTTTATCCATGCTCACCTCACCTGTGCCATTATAGCACGTTCTGTGTTGGCGTAATCTTTAAGAATATCCTTTATAACCCAGCAGGAATTTTCATTGAATAAAGCCACGATATCTTCTGATTGTCCGTCGCCCATTTCAAGAAACAAAAATCCTTTGTCCTTTAGAAATTCAGGACTCTTTCGAATAATGCGCCGATAAAAATCCAAGCCGTCTTCTCCTCCGTCCAGGGCAATTTTTGGTTCTCGCTGAACATTCGCGGGAAGTTTGCCGAGTTCGCCCGTTGGGATGTACGGAGGGTTGGATACGATGCAATCAAACTTTTTTGATTCACTTGGCGCGTCAGAAAAAGAGAATAAATCACTTTTGATCCATTGAACTCGCTGTGCTAGGCCGTTGATCTGAGCGTTCTTTTGAGCAACAGCCAAGGCTTCTTGAGAAATATCGAGTGCCGTAATCATCGCTTTAGGTAACTCCTTGGCTAGGCTTAAAGCAATATTGCCGCTACCGGTCCCGATATCCAGAATAGAGGAAGATTCCCATCCGGCCAATCTTATTTGATGAAGCATAAATTCAACCAAAAGCTCTGTTTCCGGCCGTGGGATAAGAACAGATGAATTCACTGTTAAGACAATATTCATAAATTCACATTGACCGGTAATATATTGAAGCGGCTCTCCCGCATCTTTGCGGGATTGCATAAGCGCAAGCTCAAGGCGTTCGCTTGGCGTCAGAGGCTGGGGATCAACGTACAGATCAATCCGTCGGCATTTTTTGATAGTCGTAAGCAATAATTCATTTTCGTTCATGGGATGCCTTGGCCTCTGCTTCTCTTTGGGCTTGAGAGAGTGCGTCTGTAATTTCATTTAAGTCGCCGTCTAAAACCTTCATGAGCTGATGGGTCGTAAAATTGATCCGATGATCTGTGATGCGTCGATCGGGAAAATTGTAGGTGCGGATTTTCTCGCTGCGATCTCCGCTGCCGACCATTGCCTTGCGTTCCTGACTCGTCTTGTCCAGGTTATCTTGTTTCATTTTATCCAGAAGCCGCGCACGCAAGACACGCATGGCCTTTGTCTTATTCTTAAGTTGCGAGCGTTCGTCCTGGCAGATGACCACCATCCCCGTGGGAAGATGGGTGATGCGAATCGCCGAATCCGTTGTATTCACGCTTTGGCCTCCGGGGCCTGAGGAGCGAAAAACATCGATTTTCAGCTCCTTGGGATCAATGTTTAATTCCACCTCTTCGGGCTCAAATAAAACAGCGACGGTGGCGGCGGATGTATGAATACGGCCTGAGGCTTCGGTCGTTGGAACGCGCTGAACGCGATGCACACCGCTTTCCCATCGCAAGCGCTGGGACGCCCCTTTTCCGCTTAAACTAAAAATAACTTCTTTGATCCCATTCCCTTCGTTTGTGCTGATGCTGATGGGCTCCAGTTTCCACCCTTGTTGGGCCGCGAATTTGGAGTACATCCGATACAAGTCAGCGGCAAAAAGACCGGCTTCGACGCCGCCGGTACCGGCGCGAATTTCTATAATCAAATCCATATCTTTTTCTTGCAGCTTCGGATTCAAATAATCATTGAGCGCGGCCTCAAGGTCATTAACCTTTTCTTCCAAATCCTTCAATTCCGCTAAAGCAAGCTGTTCAAAGTCTTTATCATGTTTTTCCTCGAGCATTTTTTTGGTTTCTTTGATTTGACTTTGCCATTTCTTGTATATGCGGAAAGAACGAACCAAGCCGGACAAATCAGAAAACTCCTTGGCGAGTTTTTGATATTGTGATTGATCGGCCATGGTTTCCGGCTGAGACAAAAGATGTTCAAGATCTTGATAGCGTTTTTCTTTAATCTGACATTGATCAAACAAAGAGCTCATTTGACATAATCCTATCTTTCAAAAGAATAATCTTACGATTTCTTCTTGCCGTATCGTTTTTCAAACCGCTCGATGCGTCCGGCGGTATCCACATACTTTTTATCGCCGGTAAAAAACGGATGGCAACTGGAACAAATCTCCACGCGAATATTTTTTGTGCTGGATCGTGTATGAATCACATTCCCGCACGCACAAGTCACGGTCGTTTCTTCATATTTGGGGTGGATTCCCTTTTTCATTTTCTTCTCCTTCTTTCATGGATATTATTTGTTAAGATTTTCCAAAAATTCTTTATTGGTCTTAAACCGTGCCAGTTTCTCGAGCAACAATTCCATGGACTCGGCGGAATTCAAGTCATTTAAGACTTTCCTCAAAAGCCAAATACGCTGCAGTTCATCTTCTTGGATCAATAACTCCTCATGACGCGTATTGGATCGGCGAATATCGATGGCCGGATAGATACGGCGTTGGAACAAATTGCGGTCCAACTGCAATTCCATATTGCCCGTTCCCTTGAATTCCTCAAAAATAACTTCATCCATGCGGCTGCCCGTATCGACTAAGGCAGTAGCGATAATCGTGAGACTTCCGCCTTCTTCCACAGCACGCGCGGCACCGAAGAATCTTTTTGGCTTGTGCAAGGCGTTGGAATCAACACCGCCGGATAGAATTTTGCCGCTGTGAGGTTCAACCGTATTATAGGCGCGCGCCAAGCGTGTGATGCTGTCTAAGAGAATAACCACATCACGCTTGTGCTCCACCAAACGCTTGGCCTTCTCAAGGATAATTTCCGCGATCTGCACATGCCGTTCGGCCGGCTCGTCAAACGTGGAGGAAATTACTTCACCTTTGACGGAGCGCTGCATGTCGGTCACTTCTTCGGGCCGCTCATCAATCAGAAGAATCAGCAAAATGACATCCGGCTGATTTTGCGTGATCGCATTAGCGATTTTCTGAAGAAGAACTGTTTTCCCCGAATACGGCTGCGCCACAATCAAGGCCCTTTGCCCTTTTCCTAAAGGTGTCAAAAGATCCATCACCCGCATGGACATTTCTTTGGGCGCAGTTTCTAAAAGAATTCTTTCTTTCGGATAAAGCGGCGTCAGGTTATCAAAAAGAATTTTATCTTTGCATTTTTCCGGATTCTCAAAATTCACCGCTTCCACCTTCAGGAGCGCAAAGTATTTTTCGCCTTCTTTGGGCGGACGGATGTGACCGCTCACGATATCGCCGGTCTTCAGATTGAATTTGCGAATCTGTGACGGAGATATGTAAATATCATCCGGACACGGCAGATAGTTGTAGTTGGCGCTCCTTAAGAATCCGAAACCTTCGGGCAGGATCTCGAGCGTTCCGCCGCCAAACATCAATCCTTCCTGCTCCGCTTGACCTTGCAGAATCCTAAAAATAAGATCCTGTTTCTTCATTCCGCTAATGCCGTTGATATTCATGTCTCGGGCGAATTTCGCAAGCTCGGAAATCTTCATGAGCTTTAGCTTATCGATATCCACTTGTTGCGACTTTGTTGGTTTTTTCTCTTTTTCTGTCATGTTCTTTTCTTCCTTTTCGACAGTCTCAGCCATATATCCTCCACTTGTTTTTCTGTTTGTGCTAAACGATTTCTGTTATCAATCATTATATCCGCGCATCGGATTTTTTCGCGCATGGACAACTGAGCCCGTATTCTCTTTTTGATATCGGCCGGACAAATGCCTTTACGCTCGACAATCCGCTTGATTTGTAAGGCCCGATTGGCCTTGACAACGATAAGAGTATCAACATATTTATGTAAACCGGCTTCGATCAAAAGAGGGGCATCGATCACAACAGCCGAAATGGCTTTGTTTTTTTGATATTTCCTGATGGCTTTCTTGATATCCCGCACAACAGGAGGATGAATGATGTTGCATAATTTTTTTAAACCTTTGGGGGAATTGAATACAATGCGCGCCAACTTTTTCCGGTCAATCCGGCCATCCGTGAGAATCCTTTGGCCAAACAAACGCACAACCGCTTGAAAACACTCGCCGTTTCTTCGCATCAAGGGCCGCGTCATTTCATCGGCATTCAGAAGGCGAGCGCCTTTTTTCTCAAACATTCTGGCCACTGTTGTTTTTCCGGATCCAAAACTTCCAGTAATCCCTATGACAAGCATTGCCGATATAACCTCACGTAGTCCTGAGCTGATTTTTCCCAGGAAAAATCCACTTGAAATGCTCGGGCGATCAAATCGCGGAAATCATCTTTTCTCTTAAAGACCTCAACGGCCCTTTCCATTTCCCGGATTAATGTCTTTGCATCGTACGCCGGCATGACAAACCCGTTTCCGTTGCCGGCTGCTGATTCCAAAGGCTTCACGGTGTCAACCAGTCCTCCGCGGTCAGAAACGATCGGGATTGTCCCGTAATGGAGACTGATCATTTGATTCAAACCGCACGGTTCATAGGCCGAGGGCATCAACAGAAAGTCACAGCCCGCATACATCTGATGCGCTTTTGTTTCGTTGAAATCAAGGAAAGTAGCCATTTTTTGAGGATGCTGTCGGGCTAAATCGCTTAAAAAATGCTCAAATCTTTCTTCGCCGACACCCAGAAAGATCAACTGCAGATCCAGCTTCAGAATCTCGGCAAGAGCCTCTTTTAAGAGCACAAGGCCTTTTTGTTCAACCAATCGCCCGATAAATCCAAAAAGAGGAATATCCGCATCCGCGGGAAGCTGCGCCGTCTCCTGCAACTTCTTTTTGTTGACCTGCTTGCCTGTGCAATTTTCTTTGTTATATGTTTTTTCAATAAAGCGGTCGCTCTCGGAATTCCACGTGGTTTCATCCAGGCCATTTAATATGCCGATGACGGGATTTTTCCTCTTGCGCAAAGTCCCTTCCAGACCGCAACCAAATTCTTTTTCCTGAATCTCTTTGGCGTACTGAGGGCTGACCGTTGAAACACAGTCACTGTGCATAATCCCCGCATGCAGAAAGTTGATTCGGTTGTTGAACATCAATCCGTCCTCAATGAAATCCAGCTTTGCCGCTTCGTTTTTTGGAAAAATTCCCTGATAGGAAATATTATGTATGGTTAAGACCGATTTCATGTTCTGATAGAATGGATCGGTTTTGTATTTCGTCTTCAAAAGAACAGGGATCAGGGCTGTCGGCCAATCATGACAATGGATAATATCCGCTTGAAAAGAGATTGTTTTCAATAATTCCAACGCAGCTTGACTAAAGAAGTGAAAACGTTCTAGATTGTCTTTGTAATCGCCCTTTTTGTCTCCGTAGATGCCTTCCCGGTCAAAATATTCCGCATGATTGATCAAATAAACCTTGATATTTTTGCCGATACGCGTCTGGGTGACATGCTCATTCACTTGCCGGATCGAAGCTTGATTGACTCGGATGCACAGATAATGCGGCAAGATTATGACGACCTCTATTCCTTGTTTCTCTAAAGCCAGGGGCAAGGCGCCGCAGACATCTCCCAGGCCGCCTGTTTTGGCTAAAGGTGCAACTTCTGTTGAAAAAAAGGTAACTTTCATGCTTCTTTTAGATCAAGCCAATTGTGTCCGGCCTTGATACTGACCTTGATAGGAACATGCAAGACTAAGGGGTGTTCCATCTTTTCCCGTATCAGGGCAATCATCTCTTCTTTTTCTTCCCTGAGAACATCAAAGACCAGTTCGTCATGAACCGTGATAATCATTTTAGACTGCAGCGTCCTTGAATGGATTTCTTCGTGAATATGAATCATGGCGCATTTGATCAGATCTGCGGCCGATCCCTGAACGGGCGTATTAATAGCCTGCCGTTGGGCAAACTGGGCGATGGCCATATTGTCGCTGTTGATCTCGGGTAAATACCGACGACGATTCAAAATGGTCACGACAAAACCTTTATCTTGCGCTTCTTTAATCTTTTCATCCATAAATTTCCTGACCGAAGGGTAACGTAAAAAATATTTATCGATAAACTCTTGAGCCTGAGTCTGTGAGATTTTAAGATCCTTGGCTAAACCGAAGGGGCTCATCCCATAAATAATGCCAAAATTAACTCTCTTGGCCGTATCTCTCATTTCTTTGGTGACCTTGCCCTGATGAACATCAAAAATTAAGGAAGCGGTAAATCGATGAATATCTTGATCCTCCTCAAAGGCTTTGATGAGATTTTTGTCACCGGAAAGGTGCGCCAGAATCCTCAATTCAATCTGCGAATAATCCGCCGAAATAATTTCATGCGAATCTTTGGAGGCAATAAAGGCCTTGCGAATTTTCCGGCCAAGTTCTGTGCGAACAGGAATATTCTGCAAATTGGGGTTGTTGGAACTCAACCGCCCCGTCTCGGTTCCCGTCTGATTAAAAGAGGCATGAATGCGTTTCGTGTAACGATCAACGAGTTTCGGCAAGGCATCGATATAGGTTGATTTGAGCTTCGTTAGCTGCCTGTATTCCAAGATCAACGCCGGCAGTGCATGTTTCTCGGCGAGCTTGCTCAAAACCCCCTCATCGGTCGAAAAACCGGTTTTCGTTTTCTTGATCACCGGTAATTTCAGCCGCTCAAACAAAACATGGCTCAACTGCTTGGGAGAATTCAAGTTGAACTCCATACCCGCCATGTGAGTCAACTTCTTGATCAGAGTCCCAATCTTTTCCTGGCATTCAAGCGAGAGTGTTTTGAGTAATCCCTCATCAATTTTGACACCTTCGGATTCCATGGCGGACAAAACAAACGCCAGGGGCATTTCAATCTCGTCAAAAAGCTTAATGAGCGCCTTTTCCTCCAATTCTTTGGACAAAACAGAATACAACTCAAACAATAGATTTGTTTCAAGGGCTAAATTTCTGTCCTCGGAAACCGTCTTTTTCGCATGACGCCAGGCTAAAGATGCCAAATCAAAAGTTCCTTGGGAAGGCGCCAAAAGATAACCGGCTAACATCACGTCAAAAGTTTTCCCCTTAAGTGTGATCTTTTTATCGCGTAAAGTTTTCAGTGAATTCTTAATATCATGATTGATTTTGACAATATCCTCATTTTCAAAAACATCTTTGAGCTGGGAGATTTTATCTTGCGCTATGGCATAGACTTGGCCTTCGTCAACGGATATCATCATTTGGTCAAACAAGACCTCTTGCGATTCGTCGGATGAGCTGAAAAGAAAAGCAAACCGGCCGCGCGTTTTAACCTTCTCTATGAAAGCATCCATTTCTTTGTTCGTTGTCAATTCTCTCGA
Source organism: Candidatus Omnitrophota bacterium (assembly GCA_043812495.1). Lineage (GTDB taxonomy): Bacteria > Omnitrophota > Gorgyraeia > Zapsychrales > JBDRMG01 > JBDRMG01. The sequence goes on from JBDRMG010000033.1 coordinate 37,112, forward strand.
TTGAACGTGCATCCTGTCCTCTTGATGACCGGAAAATTCTTGAGCGATTTTGCGAAATTCCAGTTCTTTGAAAAGCTCAAAAAGGCCCTGGCGATCCGGCTCGATGACCTTCAAATTCTCCATTTGAAAATGGATGGGAACCTGGTCGTCTAAGATGGCTAATTCCCTGCTCAATAGGGCCTGCTGTTTTTGCTGCGTTAAAAGGCTCCTCACCTTCACAGACTTGATTTCATCAATATTTTTGAAGATCTCGTCCATAGAACCAAAACGATTGATGAGGGCGCGCGCTGTTACATCGCCAATACCGAGAACGCCCGGGATATTGTCTGTTTTATCTCCCGCCAGGCCGATAAAGTCCACAATCTTTTCCGGATCAATGCCAAGCGATTTCTTGACATCCTCTTTGTCCAAAATTTGATCTTGGCGAGAATGATAGACATAAACCTGATCCCCGAGCAATTGATACATATCTTTATCGCCGCTGACGATCACAACTTTCAATTTCTCCTCTTTTGCTTTCTTAGCTATCGTTGCGATCACGTCGTCGGCTTCGAACCCTTCCATCTCGAAAATGGATAAGCGATGGGCTAGAACCATTTTCTTAATGAGAGGGATTTGGCTAACCAGCGGATCGGGCATAGGCGGACGATGGATTTTATATTCGGCGAACTTTTCTGTTCGCCGGGTTTTTTTGCCCACATCAAAACAAATGGCCATGTATGCGGGGCGATGGTCTTTGAGGATTTTACGCAGTGTATTGTAAAATCCAAAAACGGCATTCGTGGCCTGGCCGTAGGACGTCGCCAATCCCTTAATGGCAAAAAAGGACCGATAGCATAACGCATTGGCATCAATTAAAAACAGCGTAGGTTCGGACATGAAGTGATCTTACAATTTTTAAGGATTTAACATGCTTGGCTATTTAGATACTTGAATAGGCTCGTTTGGAATAATGGCGAGTATCTTACGAAATTCAATTTTTGCGGATACGGTGTCTCCCAGTCTCAACATCTTAAGGGCAGAATCCGCATGCACCTTGGCTTGGTCATAGGTATAATTCAGTATCGCCTGATTACGGGCTGCAATGATGTTAGGATTCTGCGGAGTAAAGGACAGAGCGCGGTTATATTCCATAATCGCTTCCTTGTACTTCTTGTCTTTGTCTAGCTTTTGCCCCCTTTCATAAAAATCTTTGGCTTTAATGACCTGCTGATGGAAATCCTCTCTGGCTTCTTCAACCAGGGCTTGATTCAATTCATCAATTTGCTGCCGCTCAAGCCAAGCGCGGATATCGGGAAACCTTTCACTCAGTTCGCTCAAACGCTCCTTGGCATGTTTGGTCCACGGGTCGTTGGCATCACCCCAAGCAACGCGTTTTTTCAAATACTCCGCTGCTTTTCGGTAATCTTCCTGGCGTTCATACAAATAGGCGAGATTCGCGTAGGTCGGTAAGTAGTGACTATCCGAATGAAGAGCTTCCAGGTAGCTTGTTTCCGCTTGCTCCAGTAAACCTAATTTTTCATAAACCACGCCGATATCATTGTAAAGGATCGCCGGGTTGGCGCTCAGGGCAGCGGCCTTAGTATAGAAAGAAAGGGCCTCGTCTAACTTGCCTTCCTGCTGCGCGCTATAGCCCTTCAGGCGATAGTCTTCGGCAGACTCTTCTTTTAAATCGGCAAAAACGTTAGAATGAAAGGTGAATAAAAATAAGGAGACAATCAGAAGCGTTCGCAAGATCGAATTGAGTGTTTGAAATCTTTCAGTGTTTTTATAATAGCTGACAAAATTTTGTTTGGCAAGTAAATTTTTGGATTCACGCATGCATAACTCTCTTTGTTACCATCTAGATCCGATGTGATAACTCCTGATCAATTGATCTGAATATTTTCCCCATCAGGAAGCTGGTCAAGTGAAGAACTCATGCCTTGAGGATCAGCCGGATGTTCTTCGGTCGCGGGACGATCGGGAATCATTTCAAGAATCTCCGCGTAAGAGCAGGGATTCAAAAGGCGTCCTCCGAGGCTTGAAACATCGACCCTGTCTTCGATCAGACGCAAATACTTATCCTTTTCTTCCTGAGTATTTATTAAAACAACGCCGATCGCACGATCATTTTTGATTAAAATGCTCTTATAGGATTGAGAGTCCCCATCGGATTGAGAAAGCACCTTGCAGCCTTCATGAGATTTGGTTTGGCCTAAAATATCAATTTCAAGATCACCTATCTTAAGAGCATATGATCGCAAGGAAGGCTGATAGGCTGCTGGCTGACCGGAGATATTGGCGCTCAAAACTTTTGCCTGAGCTTCTTGATCAGCAAGAGGGCTCTCTTCGCCTTGTTTGGAGTCCGCAAATTCGCATGCCTTCCCCATAGCGTACACATGATCAAGGTTGGTGCGTAGAAATTCGTTAACCATCAAGCCCTGCTTGATTGCTAGGCCTGAATCAGCCACAAGGCGCCAATCGGGCTTAATCCGGCCCAGAATCACAACCTGAGCCGCAAGGACTTTGCCTGATTCGAGCCTGATGGCTTTGACATCTCCGTTGCCGAGGATTTCGTTGATGTCATTGTTGCGTGCCACGCGTATATCATTTTTTTCAAGGGCTTGCGTAATAAGTTCGGCAGGTTCTTTTTCAATCAACTGAGACAGAATATATTCTTTTCCGGTTAGCACGATGACATCTTTTTTCCGCTCTTTAAGCCGGCAGGCGACGGTTAGCCCCTTTGGCGTATCCACATCGATCGCGACGGTCTCTGTGACAGGTAAAACAGCGGCCATATTCTTCACGTCGGTCCACCGCTCAAGACTGAAGACACCCGCCTTCTGCGTACCTTTCATTTCCGGAAAACGAATCGCGGGCGCGTCGGCAATCACCAGAATATCGAAGGAAATCTGTTCTTTGTCATCTGTCGCGAGGATGTTCTTCTTGAGGTTAATACGGCTTATTGTTTTATTCGCTATGAGCTGAATTCTCTTTTGCTGATAATAATTCTCATTCTCGAAATAAACGTCTTTTTCTTCGATTTTCTTGCTTAGAAAATCCACAAATAAGTGAGAATGGAAAGGAAGCGCTGCGTCCGTACAGAAAATGATGATTTCACTTTCTGAATCCGCAAGACGAATCTCTTGGGCGCATTTTGCACCGGCGTAAGAATTCCCGAGTATAAGAATTTTCTTCATATATGTTATTCTTTTCTTGTTTGGAGTTTAAAAACCTCGATCCCGTTTTTCATCAATAGCATAACCGTCATCGGCCCCACACCGCCCGGCACAGGCGCAATATAAGATGCTCTTTTTTTCGCCTCTTCAAATTCAACATCACCGACTATTTTTGAGCCTGCTTTGTTGATGCCGACATCGATCACGCAAGCCCCTTCCTTGATCCAATCACCTTTGATCAGATCGGCTTGGCCAACAGCCACAATCAAGATATCAGCTTGTGCCACATGCTCTTTGAGCCGGCCGGCTTCGCTTGTCGCAATATGGCAAATTGTTACGGTGGCCAACTCTCTCAATAAAAGCAAAGCCAGGGGCTTTCCAACAATATCGCTGTGCCCGACAATCACGACGTCTTTTCCTCGGACCGTTAAGCCCGTGGATTTGATTAAGGCCATCACCGCTGCGGGCGTGCAAGGGATAATGGTCGTTTCTCCTAAAAGCATCCGTCCGATATTGACCGCATTGATTCCCTCGATGTCTTTATGGATGTCGATTGCGCTTAAGGCTAGCCGATAATCAATAGCCTCCGGAACCGGCCGGTGAATCAGAATGCCGTTGATTTTGGGATCATGGTTTAACTTGTTGACATAATCCATAAAATCTTCTTGGGAAATATTATACGGGAGGTGAATCCATTGATAATCCACACCGATGAATTCGGCCGCTTTCTTCTGCGCCTGCGCGTACGCGCAAGACCCTCCATCGTCTCCGATCATCAAGTTGACCAGCGTAGGGACGCGGCCGGTTGCTGCCTTTAAATCATCAACGTCCTTTTTTAACTTTTCTTTGAGCTGGTTCGCCAGCCAATTTCCGTCAATCAGTTTGGCGCTCATTGATTCACCTCGATATGAATCAGGCTCGCGCGAAACGCGGCCAATAAGAATTCCACGGCCACCTGAATATCGCTCACAAGATAAGGGCTTCCGTGCTTAACCAAAAACGGCGTCATCCCGACGGCCTCATAACATAATCGGCAAACTTCCCGCGGAACGTCCTGTGCTTTCTTTAAGGCCTTCTTCTTTAATGTGGTTTTGCTGTTAGAAATCTTCCTTACATTAAGATAAACCTTGGCATCCAAATCAACGAGCTGAAGAAGGCGTCGGCGCATCGCTTCGCTTCTTTTCAAAATGTTCTTGATTTTTTGATCAACGGCCTTGGAATTCTTCCGTCCCTTGGCATAGCGAGCCGCCATGCCTATTAATCCGAGGCCAAGCGCAGCCACCAAAGAAGCCGCGGACCCTCCTCCTGGCACGGGTTCCTTACTGGACAAGTGGCCCAGATATTCTTGAATGGTTTGGCTCTTATAGGAACGCATTTTTATTTTCTAAGCGTATGGACCTTGCTGGGATAATCACAAATTGAAAGGATGAATGTATGGTTTCTTAATCGTTGGAATAGAAAAACTTACCTCGCTAACACAAGTGATAAGGAAATATTATCATTGCATTTGCTTAATCCCCGACTTCTTGCTTTCGCAAGAAAGCAGCGGGGTCAATTCGGCCATGCACTTATGTTGATTATCATTCCATAAGTGCAGGCCTCATTGAAAAGACAATTTATAATACCTTATGCAAAAACCATTTTCAATATCTTCTTAACTTTTTTCAACTTTGCTTTTTTGCCTGATGTTAATACAGATAGGGGCCCATGGCATCAAAGGCATTTTCCAGAATTTTGACGCAAGGCTTTTGATCCTCATCCGTTGTCACGGCCGCCATGTCAAAGCGTGCCTTTCTCTTGAGCCAATTTTTACGCTTCAAGTAGACCAAGGCCAGTTGCGTGAGTTTATGTTTTTTTCGCGGCGTGATCGCCTCCAAAGGAGTGCCCCTACTGGCGGTTGTGCGCGTCTTGACTTCGATAAAGCACACTGTATCCTCATGGAGGGCAATAATATCGATTTCGCCTAAAGGATGACGAAAATTTTTTTCAAGAATCCGATATCCTTTTTTCTTGAGAACATCAGCAGCCCAGTCTTCGCCTGCCTGTCCTAATATTTTCTTGCCTAAAGTCATTTAGGAATTTTGAAATATTATAATTGTATTTGTTTAATTCCCAGAGTCCGCGACTATTTTTGGTCGCGGACTCTGGGTCAATTCGGCCTTATGACTTATGTTCCGTCAATTCGATAAAATCGAATTGACGAGACCTCGCAAAAAATTCAAAAAATTGGCGGGCGCTTCACTCCATAAGTCATGGCCTCATGGAATCGAAATGTTTTGCGGTGAATGGCGGAAGGCCCAAATCTCTTTAACGCCATTCTGTGCTTTCGGGTCGGATAACCTTTATGTTCTTTGAAACCATACTGAGGATAAACCGCATCATAGGTCGCAAGAATACGGTCACGGATCACTTTGGCGACGATCGAGGCGCACGCAATCGAACGGCTCAATTGATCGCCACGGATAATGGTTTTATACGAATAGGGCAAGTCGGCACGGAACGATTGACCGTCGACTAGAAGACAAACTTTTTTTGCAAAATTCTTATGAAGCTTTTTCTTTGCAGGCAATCGGTCTATCAACCGTTCCACGGCCTGGGCCATGGCCCGATAGGTGGCTTCTAAAATATTGATCTCGTCAATCACGGCTTCATTCATAATGCCGACGCCCAGATAACCATTTTGGAAAATTTCATGAAAGGCATTTTCGCGTTGTTGAGGCGTCAGGGTTTTGCTATCTTGGATTTTATGACGGAATCGTTTCTTGGTCAGAATGACCGCTGAGGCCACTACCGGACCGGCCAAAGGCCCTCGCCCCGCTTCATCAATGCCAACGATGAATTGAAAGCCTTGTTTTTTTGCTTTATTTTCGTAATAAAGCATGCGGGGTTGAGGACAGTACTTTGTTAAAAAATATTTTAAAATAATTTTTTTACGTTTATTTTGAAAAACTGTCTTTACGTAAAATTTGCGGAATCATAACTTACGTCATTTCAATGCGTTGCGTCAAATTTTCTTCATTTCCCCTTGATTTAT
>JBDRMG010000034.1:0-5533 GCA_043812495.1 Candidatus Omnitrophota bacterium
ATAAATCAAGGGGAAATGAAGAAAATTTGACGCAACGCATTGAAATGACGTAAGTTATGATTCCGCAAATTTTACGTAAAGACAGTTTTTCAAAATAAACGTAAAAAAATTATTTTAAAATATTTTTTAACAAAGTACTGATAATATTTCGACCCCTCTGAACCATGTCTTTGTCAAAAAATAAAATACAAATTGTTTTCATTATCATATGCTGGGCTCTTTACGATCTGGCCAATCAGTTTTTTGCCCTCAACGTGATCTCGGTCTATTTTCCGCGATGGCTGACTTTGGAAAAAGGCTCGCCGGAAATCTTCTATAGCATATCCTTCGGGGTTTCGATGTTTTTGATCGCTTTGTTGGGTCCCCTTTTGGGGACGCTTGCGGATTTGCGCGGCCGTCAAAAACCGTTTTTGATTTTCTTTACACTGCTATCCATTGTTTTCACCTGCTTGATTGGCTTGACCTCGAGCGTTGTTTGGGGACTGCTCTTTTTTATACTGGCCAACCTGGGATGCCAGTTGGCCGTGATCTTTTATAATGCGTTATTGGTGGATGTGGCTCCGGAGAATAAAGTCGGCATTGTATCCGGCTTGGGACGGATGTTTGCCTATAGCGGCGCGGTGCTGGCGATGGCTCTCACGAAGCCCATTATTCAAAAATGGGGTTATGAAGGGACCTTTCTTGTGACCGGAGGGTGCTTCTTGATATTTTCGCTGCCGGCATTGATTTTTATCAAAGAGAAAAGACCCCTGAAGGATTTTCCTCTGCGTTCCTTCTTGACCAAGGACAGGATCACACAGGTCTTTCAGAAAATCAGGATGACATTATCGGCCGGCTATGAATTTGCGGAACTTCGTGATTTTTTGAAAGTCGTTTTCTTCGGATTATCCGCAATCAATGTCATGATTCTTTTTATGTCGATTTACGCGAGCAAGGCCTTTGGACTCAATGAAACGCAAATCATCGACTTGATTGTCTTCTCGACATTGTTTGCCATGATCGGGAGTCTGGTATCAGGGTGGATCAGTGATCGTGCGGGTTATAAGAATGCTCTGGTCGGCGTCTTTGGCTTGTGGCTATTCGTGTTTGTCGGGGGCGCCTTTGCGGCCGCACCGTTTCGGTGGGTGATTGGAGCGGTGGCGGGTTATGCCCTTGGCTCGACATGGGTGATCACACGCGCCTGGGTTGTGCGCATGGCCCCCAGGGAGAATATCGGGGAGATATTCGGGCTTTTTAATTTTGTTTCGTATTGCGCGGGAATTGTCGGGCCGCTTGCCTGGGGCTTGATGCTGATTTTATTAAGAAGATGCGGCCCCTGGCAATACCGTTTGAGCCTGCTGAGTTTGTCGGTTTTTATCGGGATCGCTTTTGTATATTTGCTGAAAATTCCGAGCGTAAGAGAAAAAGCGAAAACGTAGAAGAATTTAAAGAAGAAGAAAGAATAAGAAAGAAAAGGGCCCCCCGCCATAAATGGTGGGGGGGCCCTTCATTATATTCCCCTCAATTTCAAATCTAACTTATTCTCCCTGAAGATTATTGTGGCTCGCGATGACCTTCCATCGGCCGTCGAATTTTTTCCAGGTCATGGTATAGCGGCGGATGGCCTGGCTGCCTGCGCTTGTGTCCGATTTGGTGATGGTAAAAAGATAGTATTGGACGATCGCGATGTCCCCGTGCATAACGATATGCTGGGGTTTGAGATAATGCTTGAGGAATTTCGTATTTTTTGACCAAAATCCCACCCAATCCTGAAGCCAGTCGTGATCGACCGGATAGGGGCTTTCGTGGCCGAATCCCACAAAATCCGGGTGGATATATTCGATGAATTTATCCACCTTGCCTTCCACCAGGCATTGCCAGTGGTCTTCGAGCGTTTTCCAGATTTCTTTCTGATTGTCGGTCCATTTTTTGGATATTGAGATATAGGATCCCATGGTCGTTCCCCCTTTGAAAAGTTAAAGTATCGATTTCAAACGCGGGTATTATAACACAAGCCGACAAAAAAGCCGAAGTCTAATTTATGTTGGGCCTTCGCTATAAGCGGAGGCCCGAAGTAAATTCCGGCATTTGAGTTACGTTCCGTCAATTCGATAAAATCGAATTGACGAGACCTCGCGAAAATATTAAGAAAAAGGCGTGCGTTTCACTCCGTAATTCAAGCCGTCATTTATCGCCCGCCGCTAAATCGTTGGCGGGCTCGAAGTTAATTCGGCCAGCGACTTACGTTGCTAAAGCTGCCGTAAGTCGCGGCCTCGTTCAAAAGAACTTGACAAAATAACGAAGTGAAGTACAATCAGATATCGTTTGTAAAGGTTTTACTAAGTTTTTGATAGATCTTTTTATTTTTTATAATTATCCAACGGGACCCACGGACCCGCTTCGCCGATGCGAAGCGAGGCGAGCAAATCCGCAGTAACATTGTAAGCGCCTTTTAAAGGCGGAAGCCTTAAGTGACTCCGCTTATTGCCCCGCAGAATGCGGGGCAGCGGTGCGAATCGAAAGGTCAACGAGCGAATATGGATTTTAAAATACCCGATACACCGGAAGAATTATTTCGACAAGGGAAAAAACATATGTCCCGGGCCAATAGGCAGATACCTTATATTGTCTTTGTGATGTTTTTTGCAGGTCTGGCCTTGTCGAGCTTCTATTCTGTCGGGCCTGACGAAGTCGGTGTTATCCGCCGTTTTGGCAAATATACCAAGACAACCCAGCCGGGCTTACACTGGAAACTCCCTTTCAATATCGAGAAACTCAATAAGGTCAAGGTCAAAAGGATTTACAAAGAAGAATTTGGTTTTAAAACCGTTCAAGCGGGCGTTAAAACCCAATATTCCAATAAGTTATATGCTGAAGAGTCCCTGATGCTGACCGGTGATTTGAATGTCGTGGATGTCAACTGGATTGTGCAGTTTAAACTCGAAGATCCGGTTAAAGCCTTATTTAATATCCGCAACATAGGCGTGACCGTCAGAGATATTTCGGAAGCTGTTATGCGTCAGGTCATAGGAGACAGCTCTGTCGAGGAAGTCCTAACGACACGCCGTATTGAGATTAATCAAGACGTGCAAGATAAAATGCAAGAGATCTTAGACAGCTACAATATCGGTATTCGAATGGTTACGGTCAAGCTGCAGGATGTGAATCCTCCCGAAGAGGTCAAGGCCTCCTTTAATGAGGTCAACGAAGCCAAGCAGGAAAAAGAAAAGGTCGTTAATCAGTCCTGGGAGGCCTATAACAAAGTTATTCCCAAGGCCCGCGGAGAAGCAGAAAAAACCATACGGGAAGCCGAAGGTTATTCCTTGGAGCGTGTTAATCGGGCTAAAGGCGATGCCGTTAAATTCATTGCCACATGGAATGCCTACAAAGAAGCCAAGGATGTCACCTTAAAGCGTATGTATCTTGAAACGCTCTCCGAGGTGTTGCCTCAAGCAGGACGGATTTATGTCATGGGGCCGGAAGGGAATAAGCTTTTACCGTTACTTAATCTATCGCAAGAAGGTCAAAAATAATGGCGAAATTAGGAAGTATCCTCCTGGGTCTTATTGTGATGGTCGTGATTCTTTCTGCCAGCGGGGTTGTTTATACCGTTGATGAAACCCAGCAAGTCGTCGTCACGCAATTTGGCGAGCCGATCGGCCGGCCTATTACAGAGGCGGGCCTGTATTTTAAATTGCCGGTTATCCAGATCGCTAATTATTTTGATAAAAGAATCTTACAATGGGACGGTGATCCGAATCAGATTCCTACGCTTGATAAAAGGTATATCTGGGTCGATACGACAGCGCGTTGGCGCATCGTAGATGCATTAAAATTTATGCAATCCGTCGGAACAGAGACGGGCGCCTATGCTCGATTGGATGACGTTGTTGATGCAGCGGCTCGGGATGCCATTTCCAACTTAAAACTGGTCGAGACGGTACGCAATTCCAATCGTCTGCATGAGCAATCTATTAGCACGAAACTGACAGATGAGATAGCGGCCGAGGATACCAACATTGAACGCATCAATGTGGGACGCGGGGCATTGACCCGGGATATTTTAAAACGCGCCTCTAGCATTGTACCGCAATATGGCATTGAACTCGTTGACTTAAGAATCAAGCGGATCAATTATGTCAAGGAAGTTAGTCGAAAGGTTTTTGATCGCATGATCTCAGAGCGTAAGCGTGCGGCTGAACAATATCGCTCTGAAGGGCAGGGTAAAAAGGCTGAAATAGAAGGGCAAATGGTCAAGGAGCTTCAGGAGATCAGATCCGAAGCCTACCGCAAGGCCCAAGAAGTAAAAGGAAAGGCCGATGCCGAAGCGATCAAAATCTATGCCGATGCCTACAATAAAGACCCTGAATTTTATTCCTTCTTGAGGACCCTCGAAACATATAAACAGACCATTGGTTCAGACACAACACTTATCTTGGATACCGATAGCGATTATTATAAATATCTAAGAAGTATTCAGGTTGATAAGTAATTGTTTGCAAAAAGGTCTTCTCTCCTGATTCAATCCGGCTAACATTGCGCCGACAAAACACCCGAGAATTCGTGTCCCCGGGAATTCTGAATAATGATATACTGTTGGCGATGAAAGGTCCCGGAATAAAAACGATACGATTGTACTTAACGATTGCCGTCCTGCTTTTTGTCTTGGGCGGCTGCTCCACGGTTAATTTTTCCGCGAACTACTATACTCCGCCGAAGAACTATCAACAGGAAGTTCAGGGGCTCTTTAATAAATTGATTCGCCGGTTTGCGCCGGATCATGCCTATGCGCTGCGCGTTGTGAGCGAGAACGAGTCCAAAGGATTAAAAGGCATCCCCGCCATTTCAAACCAAACGGTGATTCTTCCGGATAATTTCATCAAATATGTGTATCAAAATTATTATGATGACCGCAATATCATATTCACCTGCGTGATCGTGCACGAGCTCTGCCACGATGTCTATAACCTGCCGAGTTCACCGGCCGAAATTCACTTCAAGACAGACGCGCAAGCCATCTCTTTGCTGGGGACCCAGGATCAGGACACCGCAAAATATTACTATCAGTCCCTGCGGGTCATGAAAAATTATTGGTTTGCCCGCAAGGGCGTAGCGGGGCATACTCTCAATGCCGGATGGAATGTTCTCAGCGCCGCTTCCATGGCATTCGGGGGACCCGGCGTATTTATAGACTGGTTTTCGACGGATCTGGAAAAACGTTTGCAAATGATTGCCCGGCACTATGGGATTAAAAGAAGCAGCGCTTTTGAGCGTTCCCCCGGCCTCGGCAAATGACAAAAGCCGGTTGGAAAATAAACGGGATTAGACCTCGCGATCATACGAATTGGTGACTGCTCCAGGGATTGAATTGCGCAGACGTCTGCGCAATTGCCTTCTTAGAGCTAAGTTACGAGATTGCAACGAGTTATTTTCGGATTCACCAGGCGTCTGACCGATTGCCCTAAACTCGCTATTTTCTAATTCATCAGACGTCTGATGAATTGCCGGGAGAGATAGTACCGGTAGAGCGTGAGGGGGGGGGGGGGGGGGGGGG
>JBDRMG010000035.1:0-5951 GCA_043812495.1 Candidatus Omnitrophota bacterium
ATTTTTTCTGGATGTTCCTCTTGAAAAAATCAAACAGATAAAAGACATTCTAAGCCAAAACGAATACCGTGCTGTCAAAACTTCTCAAGGTTATCTATTAAATACAGATTTGATAGAGCTTGCTCGTATTCTTCGCATCAGTTTGCCGACGGCCTATACATTAATTTATGTGTATGCGTTTGAGTGCATACAAAGAGTTCTTCAAAACGCAAGCGAAGAAGACAAAAATAAAGCTCTTGATAAGATCTTTGATCTGCTGCCACGATTCTTGCGATTCATTTTTAAAGAATACGCGCCTGCAACCCTTGTTGAAAATCAAGGATATAGTCTCCGGAAAGAATATTTAATACAGGCTTTCGGACAAGATGCTCTCATTGCCATGTTTGGCGCGATTATTATTACTCAAATTTTTGAATTCGAGAATACACAGACAAATAATCCAACCACGTTGATGGCTGGTTATAAGGCTGAGCGCAATACCCTTATGGGCATCCTTAGTGGGCTCTTCAAAACAACAGATCAACCGAATGTGCTGGAAGATCTGATGGGATTCTGTCGTGCGCTTTGGCAGAACGGCTTTGCGATTTCTTCGTTTGAAAAACGGCTCGAAAGTCTTAAAGATGCATTGAGAGCCGAGTTAGAAAAACTAGGGTTTGTGCTGGTTTGCGGATCACCAGTGACCTCAGCGCTCGAACCTCTGTTGGCCGATATCCAAGCTGCGCAGTCCCCGCTATCCTCGTTGGGACTTTTCGAAGAGCCATTCATCACTTATTTTAGACAATCGAAGAGATCACGACCTCAAGCCGGAACACCTGCTTATTTTACCGAACTTTCCCATGCTGTTTCGAATACCTCAGCGGAAGTTGTCGCTACACTGGCGGTCAATCATGCCTTGCCATTGGCCAACATGGGGGATGCCGAGATCATTGCGCATTACAGAGAGTATTATGATGGACGCATGGCCGCGGCCATTAAAGAAAAAGGGTCGGGAGGATCTGTTTCCCAAGAAGAACAGCTGCGAATTTTCATGAAATACGTTGATCGATATTTTGAGTTTTGCATGTTTCCGGATGATGTTTCCATGGATACGTGGGGCTTTGAGAAATTGGAAGAAATGATGGAGCGTCTGGGATTAAACAAAAAGCTTTTCACTCTGGAAGAAGATGTAGGTTATTACACAGAATACCTTCTTTCGATTGAGCACTTATTTGAGAAAATCGATCCGCGTATAAAAAATGAACTTCTCGCAGCCATTTTTGCATGGTGGCGTCAGGCCAAATCCAGAAAGAAAAAGGGCAAGACAAAATGTGTCGGCTTCAGCCAGGCCTACGCCGCGCTTTTACCGATGTTAAAAATCGTTGATCCGAAAGATATTTATATCATCGGCAATCTTAGCCACATGTATATTTATCTTGATATCGGTCAAGGGTACATCCTTTCAAATAAAATGCTTTTATCATTCGAAGAAATCAGAGGTTTTGGCCTTGAATTCCCTCCGTATCTGCGTTCACGCGAAACCCGCTGGACCTGTTTATGCACGCCACTGAATCTGATTGTTACGAGCCGGGGATATTACGACGGCATGTCTAATGCCTCAAGCCTTCCTCAAGAAGAAATCGGGAGGATCATGGACAAGCTCAACCAGTTCTTCGGCTGTCCCATAAGAACCATTGACAGGAAAGGTGTGAGTTATGTTCATGATCCTATCTGCTATCCTCAAACGATGGATGATTGTGGTGCTCCGCGAGATATTCAGAATAAGTACTTTGATCAAAAAGAGACGGGTCCGCATTCCATCGGAACTTATGCCAAATACGCTTATCGTTCTTTGGATGTTAAGTATCTTCAAGTCTATGCGATAGCAGCTTTAAGGGACTATCTGGTTTTGATTCTGGCTAAGAAGATGAAAACAATGGATGACATACTCCGTTACGCGTCAGATTTTAAATTCCAAGAATCATTTCTGCAGCCGGAAAATGACCGCATTGCCCTTCCCGATGAAGTTATTAAATTCAAAGGCGGCAGCGCGAGAGATCTGGCTTTGTTGATCTTCGCTTTGATCAAACAAAACCCGCATTTCTCTGAGGCCGATAAGGAAAATACATACATTCTGTTCTCAGAAAAAGAAAGTTATGTTTTCACCCAAGGGACATATATTGATACACGGACTCTAGCAGCGGTTTCTCCCATTGCTGATGATAAATACCGTATTTTCAATGAAAAGGGAGGTGACTTTGATATCGGTGTTTTACAAGAAACAAGACCACCTCAAGAGGACACCAAAAAAGAAGAATGCATTGTCCCCGAACATCTTTTAGAGAGAGCCAAGGTCGTTGCCCTTCATCTTGCTCGTCATAATTATGAAGTGAAAGATATTAGAAAACCGTATCATGGCGAATTTGTGCGATTGAAGGCCAAAGATTTGAATGCCGCTGATTCTTTTGTTGATATTGTTATTTATCGCGAAAATTCTATTGAAGCAAAAAGGATCCTTCAGATAAAAGAAATGCTTGGAGGAGCGTTTCATCCGCATCTTTTGAATATTACTTCCGTCATTCCCATGCCCAATACCGGATTAGTGGCTGTTGTCAATGAATCGCATGATTCCATGATGTCCCTCTGGGAGTTCTTGAAAGACAAAACAGACTGTCGCTTTGATAATCTGCTTAAAATCCAGAGCCAAATTCTAAATGCTTTGAGCTTCTTGGGCGCACGTGGTTTATATTATTCTTCATTTTCACCGGCTCCGCTCTTTGTTGATCAGAAGGGTGATTTGAAGATGAGTTTGGAATGGGCGTTTGTGCTGGATAACGCCATTGACCATCGTCAAGGAGAAGTGGTTAAGAAAATTTTGACCAACTTTATGATGGTCAGTGATTTTAGCCGGCTTGGGCAATTGATGCTGAATCGTGACGGTATCGAACGGCTTGAAAGAAGGGAGATAGAAACAAAACTGAAAGAGGATTGGTTGCAAGGGGCAAAATCGGCGAAAGGAATAGAAGAATTCTCCGCCGATTTTGCCCGATACCTCAAGCGCCTCTTTACGCATAGATTAACAAGCGAAAAATGGCTCTTTAAAGACGTCATTACCGAATTCCGGGGGCTCAAAGACCGATATGATCGGCTCCAACCGTCCTCAAATTCCGAATCAAACAACATTTATCTTTTGGCGCCCTTCGACCTTTCTTCTTTGCCCTTCGGTCAGAATGACTTATTTTTGATGCTGCTTTTTGTGCTTTCGCTGGCGGCGGTATTGGCGGCCATTATCGATCAAAATAAAAATGCGGATGAAGACAAAGGTCTAATCGAGAGAGCCAAACAGGAATGGAGGACGCGCGGCCGATATGTCGCGTTCGCGTCCTATCTGGACCAAAAATATTTTGAGGACTCATTCGGAAAGCAAGCGATGAAGGCCGTTTTTCGAGTCCTGAATCAACTTTATGGTAAAGGTTGTCTTGGAGAAACAACAAAAGTTAGCCTTTTAAGAATATTTCGCTATACGCGCATGTTCACGGATCAATATGAGGCAAATTATGCGCGGGTCATCGAGGCGCTGATCAAAGGCGAAGATCGTTTGCTTCTTGCAATGTTCCAAATCGCTATTGACGTGTTTGAGCACAGAATGAATAACTCGCTTAGCTATTTCTTAAGATATCCTAGCCAGGTTGAGGAATTTTGTCGGCACATTCGGAGGATACTTCTTGAAAAACGTCTTTTGGACGATCGAATGATCCAGATTCTCGTTCCCGGATGCGCTTTTGGCGAGGAAATGATTAGCTGGATGGAAATTCTCGAAAAGGAAATCAGTCCGCTTGAGCCTGATCTTGAACAATTTAAAATTCAGTGGGTCGGCGTGGAGGTGGAAGAGGCCGTCGTGGCGCAGGCCCAAGAATATTTAGCCCAAGGATATAACATTCTCGCGGCTATGGATAGTGACTTTGATGCAGAATGGTCAATCGTTGAGGAAAAGCTTAATCTCATGGATAAGGTCAACGGCAATCTGGCGTATTATAGGGAAAGAATCTCGCTTATTCGCGGGGACATTGTTGACCCGGCTCTTCATCATCTCCTTAGAGAATCCGATTTAATCATTATAAACAATCTTTGGACCTATTTGAATAATCGACAGGAAAAGCAATTAGCCGGGGCGCTGGCTTCGTCATTTGATTCTCCTTACAAGCCAGTGCTCATGGGCCGCGATCATAAAAACATAAAAAATTTTCATCTCATGTCTCTTCGTGGATTTAAGCCAAGAGACATTGATTATATGGGCGGGATTTGGCCGGCTCTGCCATTCGATCATTTGACGTTCGCGGGCCAGGACGGATTCACGCTTTTCCTTTTATCCCTCGCGTTGACCTTTCTTGTCTTCGGCCTGACCGCGGTCTTTAGTCAGGACCACGAAAACAATAAAGTCAACCCCAACACCGCCTCGCGCGAAGAATTACAAAGGGCATTTCCGTTCCTTTCCAAGGGAGCCATCAAATCCATTCTTACCCAGCGGCCTTTTAGAGACGCAGAAGATCTTTTGAACCGCACCAAAGGCATCGGCCGGAGTACGTTGCAACGAATGAAATCCAGATTACAGTTTCCGCAGGTTGAAAGAACAGAAGAAGAAATCAAATTATTTGGAGCGAGCCCTGATGATCCGCTTCCCAGTTTGAGCGACGCGCTCAGAAGCGAAATAGAAACAGCTAAATCTGCGAGACTTGGACCCGACCAGCTTCTCGCTTTAAGGAAGAGGAAGCCGACAGAAGAATATGTGTATGTATTTGCCATGCAATCCATTTGCATTGATGTTCAAAGGGCTATGGAAAAAGTGATGACACTGATTGACTTTTATGACTCCCAAGCTTTCCGGGATTTGCAGTCTTTGATAAAAGGAAGCGCAAATTTAACGGAAGCCCTTGCCAATCGCATTCGAAAGCACACAGACCAGTTTAGAGAAATCTTTTCTCTTGTCGATAAAGCTCTCGGCACACCTGCCGGCCATTGGCCGACCGTGCTAGGCAAGTTGGCAGAAGAATATTTTCTTATTAAAAAAGAGTTTCCCGGGCTGAATATGGTTCCTGCAGAAATAGTGAAATCTTTATTCGTATTGAATTATGAGATCTATCCGGATGGATTCATTACGCAGGACGTCCTTGATATCCAAAGAAAGCTCCAAGACAATGGCGTTCCAATCCTCATTATCGACATTCGAAGTAAACAATTTTTATGGCCTCAGGATATCCTCGTTTGGGTGGATGACCAAAATTACATTATATGTAAAGAAACCAATCTCAATCTTTCTCTTGGCACAGGAGGAACCTTTATTATAGAGCAAGGAGGGCAAAATCCTTTTGCCTTAGTCAGTAACCTTGTTCCCCGAGACCAGATTGATTGGCTCAAAAGAAAATATCCCCACATGGACATCGTCACGGTCCGATCAGGATTTGTGACAAGCGAATACCTGAACCGACATGTTCAGATGCACACACCCGGGCATATCGATAATGTGATCAATGTTATTCCGGCCGGATTGACAAGTGATAACCGCACCAAAATTCTCATCGATCCTCAATACTTGCCTTTTGAGGAGAAAAACATAAGAGAGCTTGCCAAAAGACAAAATCTGGACATTGTTTTGGTTGATGAAGCTGAGCTAGATCTTCAGATGTGCAATTGCTTTGTTATCGACGGCCACCTCATCATTAATAAAGGGCCAGAAACAATTGAGGCGTTGAACCTTAGAGATGGTGTCGCGATTTATCCGGATATTCCCAATACCGAATCGTCTTTGATGGGCGGATTCTATCGATGTCGGGCCAATTTGATGCCCGCTTATATGGCTCGGAAATTTAAACTTGATTATTCCCTGTGGTCTTGCCACAGGGATACCATATGGAGGGAAAGTTTGAAAACCGTAGGTTTTCAAGGTAATATGGTAACCCATGGGACAAGTACACAAA
>JBDRMG010000036.1:0-5190 GCA_043812495.1 Candidatus Omnitrophota bacterium
ATCGATAAGCTCCAAATACAGAAAAAACTCGCTAAAATGAATGCTCATTCCGGCGAGTTTCTGCAAGGCAATATCCGCTTTGCCATGCAATACATCGACAAAGCCCCGCCTGAGGCTCAAAGAAGCCTTTTGCGGGCACTGATAAAAGACATCATTATTTATGAGAACAAAATAGCCATTAATATGTTTATTGACCAGCCAATTGAAGAAGTCTTGCCAAGCACAATTCCCCAAATCAACCCTAAAAATGGAAAAAGCCTTATCCCGATATCAAATCGAGATAAGGCTTCTGTCCCGAACAAAGCCGAAGGTGTGGCCAATAAGGCCAGCGTTTCGACTCCGTGTCCAGTTTGGGGTGGGTGAGGGGATTTGAACCCCCGACCCCAAGATCCACAATCTTGTGCTCTAACCAAGCTGAGCTACACCCACCATCCCGACGCTTCAACTTCGTTGAAGGTCGGGATGCTCCGACCCCCGACGTTTTCTATTTAATAAATTATTGAAGTCGGGGCGTCGGAGCACCTTTAAACCTCCAACGAAGAATATTTAATCTTTTCTTATCTTAATAAATCCCTCACGAATTATTGTCTCAATGTAATCTTTCCTTTTAAGCTTTTTTAAGTGTAATTCTACTTTTTGAGCAGCACTTATATTATCATATTCCTGTTTAAATGCCAGCTTTAAGGGTCGCCATCCTTTGGTTGAAATTACCTTTCCAAAATTATGTTCTTTGATCCTTTTATCAAGATTTTCCGTGCTTCCGATATAATATCTTTTGTTTTTTTCGCTTACTAATATATAAACATAAGCCATTTCAATTCACTTTCAACAGAAAAGCCGAAGACCCACCATAGCCAATACATTTTTCATTTTCTGCCCCTCTAAAGAAATCTATTTTACCAAGTTAATAACTTCTAGAATCTCTTCTCTTTTTTCTTTGGAATAATCAAGGCCGTAAAACCTCAAAAATATTTCTTTCTTTATGTCCTGGGGTGTCGCCCACGGCTTTTGATTAAGGATAGAGCTTCGGACAATTTCCCTCGCGGCGTCAAACATCGAACATCCCATGAGCAGTCTTTCTTCCCCGCTCTTTTTCATTAGAAGCGCATGATAGCGTGAAATCATTTTCTTTGGCGTATCATTCATGGGTAGCTTTATGAAACATGTCTTTTAATTGAAGTTTATTTAACCATTCTTCAATATAGGAACGATCAAGATTTTGTCCTGTGTTCAACAAGTTTTTTACGTCTTTTAACTGCATTTCCGACCGGCTATCCTTGGCCCAAAGCAACTTGGCTAAAATGAGATCTTCCGCTGAAATCAACCAGAGTTCGTGGCCCTGGAAAGAGGCTCTGATTTTTCTATTGAAAACGGAAGTCTGAAACGCCGATTCTTTTCGAATGATAAAATCGATCTTCACGACATATTCCTTGTGAATGAGGTTGAATATTCCTTTGTTGAAGACTTCCCGGCGAACCATTTCATCATCGACGTAAAAATCGTCCTTAAAAATAGCGATGAACGGATCGACGGCGTTTTCTTTGAGCTCAATCACGATATCGATATCCCTTGTCATACGCGGCAACGTATAATAATTGGCCGCGATCGAGCCGGAAACCATATAAGGAATATTCGCTTTTTCCAGGCACTGCGCAACTATTTTTAGTGTTTTAAGTTCTTCGTTCATATTCTGCAATCGGGTCAAAAGATCATCGGCCGTGGATATGAATACCTAAGCCTTGTTCAATCGCCCTGCACAATCGCGCCTTGAAACGACATCTTCTCGATTTTAAAATCGTCCATCTTGGTCTTGAAATGAAAATCGCTGGCGATTTCGGCGCCGATCGACCGCAAGCCCTGCACGATGTAATCTTCGATGGAAAAAGAGTCTTGAGCGTTCTCTTCTTTTTCCGCGGCCGGAGCGGTCTTGAGCCTCAGCTGGCCTTGCACCGTCATGTCATTGTTTTTGGAAACCAAATTCGCGGACAAATTGACCATCATACCCTTGAAACCTGAATCATTCTCGCCACTATAATATCTTGAGAAAAGCTCGCTGTCCAAATCTTTAATGGCAACGGTTGTTTGCATGTCCTTTTTGCCGAGATTGACCCATCCGTGACTCTCAATGACCCCTTGCGTCTTTTTCTGATCGGAGCTGACAACTTTTGCGTCCACATCGAATTCCGTGACAAACGCGCGAAAAGGATAAGAAAACCGCCTGACGCGGACATTGATTTCTTTGGCCGTATAACTGAGATTTTTCTCGCCGGAACGATCGATGAAATCAACCTGCCCGTCGCGGATAATCAATTTCCGGACATAAATATTAATAGCGCTCCTGCTTTTAGACTCGCTTGTTTTGACCGGCGCAGTTTCCTTTGCCGTGGGAAGTGGCTGAACCGGGCTTTGCTGAGGTTCCGTGGTGGATCCTTCGGTTGTGGGTTCGGCCGGCGAAGATTCTTCGGTTTTTATTTGCGTCCTTTGAATTATAACCGTTGGCTCGCTCAGATACACATAGGGAAAATACAGCTCTTTCTTAAAAAGGTATAAGGGGCCCAGGCCGATATTGGCTTCTTTGGCCTTGCCGTACCCTTCGATACTGATATCCCTGACGCGTAAATTAAACGGCAAAGAGAAACGGACATCCCCGAGGCTCACAGGCACATTGAGGGCTTTATTCAATTGATCCGTTAAGATCTCTTTTCCGTTTGCGCCGACGTAATACGCAAGGCCGACGAAAAGACCAAACAATAGAATAAGGATTAGAGCGGCAACTCTTTTGATTCTTTTCATAGAAAACGTCTTTCTGTTGTATTAATTTCTGGCCTATCTTGCGCCCCGCCCGCCATTGATTCAGTGGCGGGCGGGGCGCCCTTGTAATTATGCGACCCCGGGCCGATTCTTCATGACGACGTGATTTGTGGAGCGGAAGCGAACACAAATCACTGTCGGAATGAACCCCGCCGTCTTTTGGCGGGGAACAACAATTGCTACTCTGCTCCGTACCAAGAATTTGTAATCAAAAGCGTCCCTGGCACGATTCGAACGTGCGACCCTTTGCTTAGAAGGCAAATGCTCTATCCACCTGAGCTACAGGGACAATTCAAAGTATTTGCCAAATAACAAATTCTTGGTACGGAGTTAATTCGCCCTTATGATTTACGTTCATTCGCTTTTGCTCATTCCGTAAATCATGGGCTCATTAATCTATCCACCTGAGCTACGGGGTCAAATATCCTTAATTTTTTATCAGAGAAATTTGACCCTGCTTCGCATTCTTTAATTTCATTTCTAGAAAATGCGAAGTGGGGTCAATATCAAATATCTAATTAACCCGTACCAAATTTTTGTGCGGGGTTAAATCTGCCCGCCATTGATCCATTGGCGGGCTTATTTAAATGATAAGTATTTATATCAGAATTACTAATAAAAGTAAAGTTGAAGTTAAAAGGATGATGAGAAACTAATCAACCTGGTGGGCAATTAGCATAAGACAAAATGAAGGGGCAAAAAATGATGGGTCGGCCCGTCATTGATTCAATGGCGGGCCGACCCTGATCCGTCTTCTCAAAAATTAAAGACCAATGAAGCGCGCACGCACCGCACGCTAAAAAGCAGGAATGAAGGACTTGATCTTCTTGATAAGCAGGCTCATGCAAAAAGGTTTGACGACATAATCGTCGGCGCCCAGAGAAAGCCCTCGCCGGACCTCATCGTCCTTGCCCTTGATCGTCACCATGATCACGGGGATTTCGCGTAGGCTCGGATCGTGCCTGATCATATCGAGCACTTCATAACCTTCAATGCCCGGCATCACTACGTCCAAGAGGACCAAGCTGGGATTGAGTTTCCTTACCAGCTCAAGCCCTGATAGGCCGTCTTTGGCGGCAAAGACTTTGTATCCAGACGATTCGACCTTGGATTTGATCAAACGCGTGATGCCCTCATCGTCATCAATAAGGACAACGGAGCCCAGTGAAATATACCGGCTGATTTTCTCAGTAAATAACTTTTCGTCGTAATTTCCCAGATACGCCGTCGCCCCTTTTTCCAGGCACCGTTCGGCCGAGACCATGACCTTTATGGCCTCGTCCTCTTTTTGCTTGAAGACATGGTGTTCCTTAGGCCGACTATAAATCACAATGGGTACTTTCTTGAACTGCGGCATTTGCCTGAGAATAGAAACAAGTTCGGACGAACTGAGATCATAAATCTCCGTTTCTAAAAGAATGACCTCCGGAAGAAACATCACGGCCTTGGAGATTACCTGGTTTCCTGAGGTCACAAAATCCGTATGGCAGCCTTCCTTTTTCAGATGCTCCACGATTTTCTCTAAGCACGCGTTATGGCTGCCGGCCACGAGAACGCGCCGCGCGGTCTTTTGATGATCGCGTACGTCGGAAGGCTGGTGAACGATCTTCTCGATGGCTTCGAGAATTTGTTCTGGCCGGAAAGGCTTGATGATAAAACAGTCCACCCCCATCATTTCAAAGTAATCGTGCAGATTCTTGCGAACGGTAACGACGATAATACGAATTTTCTTTCCGAAATGCGTTTCCTGAATTTTTTTAATAAGCTGCGTTCCGTCCACATTAGGCATGATGATATCGGTGATGATTATATCGGGAATAACTTCATTGGCGATACGAAAGGCCTCTTCGCCGTCTTTGGCCAGAAAAACCTGAAAACCATTTTTTTCGAGAAAATGGCCGATGGCTTCACGGCTGTCAATTTCGTCTTCAACGACTAAAATTTTCTTTTCGCTCATTATTCTTCTCCGTACGGCGCCCCCTTGATAATTTCCCAGCGTTTTTTATGATTCTTTATCAGCCGAAAAAGATTTAAGGAGAAGTCGCAAAAGTCAGGTTTAAACAGCAGCGGCACTCTAAATCACTTCTTAAGGGCCTCTTCAGGACCCTTAGTTAGAGTATAGACTACGGATGATGCCAGGACAAACAGTGTTTGCGAAAAAAGTTGGATTGAGGAAACGTTTTCCGGCGTCAGAATAGTGATATAACCTTCTCATCCGCAGAGTGTTACAAGTTGAATAAAATCCGGCGACGAAAAAACAGAAAAATGTTACCTTTTAAAGAGGGAAGTTGTTCTTTGTTGTCTTTCTTGCTTGAGAGAAGAAGGCGCTTGTCAAGGTTTGAGTCTTCGCGGGAAATTATATGAAGGGGGGCCGATTTT
>JBDRMG010000037.1:0-4541 GCA_043812495.1 Candidatus Omnitrophota bacterium
AGGCACACCCCAATATCAACCGGAAGAAGATGAAGAGTTGAGGAGACAAAAAAAGGAAGCCATTAAGAACGAAATCATTGCTTTCTACAGACGAACCGATTTTTCGCGAACGAAAACCTTCAACATCACGGACTTTCTTGGCCCAAATGCTCTTGAGCGCGGTGTAGTTCTGAAATCCTTCCCTCTTCCCAATGAAAAGATATGGGGCGCATATCAGAGTATGCAGGTTGGCACAAGTTTAGCTCAAGTCCAATACCAGATTGACATGCAAAGCGCGGAAGATATCACCATGACCATCACCGGTTACAAGGAAGACGCCGAAGGCAACGAATACGAAAACGCCCGCAGCACCTGGCAGTGGCTTAAAAAAGAAGGAAAATTCCGGTATGTCTCTGAAGCAGATCAGCTTTCTGAACTTATCCAAAAGCATGACCTTGTTGAATCCATTGCCTCGATTGAGGATCCTAACGTATTATTAAGCTATATCATGCTAAGCAGTCCGAATCTTCCCTTGGAAATAGCCCAAAGCCTTGTCACGCGTTCTTTCCGCGGCCTTCGAAGCGGCATTGAAACCCCGGATAAGCTCAAAGAGTATCATCTCTACCGGGAAACTGATCACGATATCCTCCTTTCGGATACCGTTGACCATACCGGCAACAACCTTATTGAAGTCAAAGGAAAGGTCCAGGGAGGATATTCTGCCGTCCAGGTCACGGGTGACAGGACGCAGGTGGTCCAAACAGACAAAGACGGGAATTTCCACGCCCGCTTTATTCTCCGTCCGGCCTCTAAAACGACATTGATCTTTGTCGGCTTTGACAGCGAGAAGCACACCCGCACAAGGCCGAAAGAATTAACCATTCATCAGACAAGCCCGGCCCAGGACACCGAAGACATGTTTCTGGCCCTGCTAACCGCCAAAAAAGACGTCCGCGAAAGAATCCAGCAGAAACCCGAACAACTCCGTTATATGGTCAGAAAGATCGAGCGAAGCGTCCTGAAATACTTCACGGAAGATGAAGCCATTGGCTTTGCCCACTTACAAAAAAGAATCCAATCAGCGCCCGATGAACTTATCAAAGGTATCTATGAATCTATTGATGGAAAATTCAAACGCGTAGCCGAGTTGACCATCCCCGGTTTTCGCTCAACAGAGCGTCAGTTCTTCTTCCAGAAATACGCTCATGACTGGATGCGGCAAAAGAAAAAAGATTCCCAATGCCCGGGTGTCATTCTCGCTTTAGAGCAGGGCTTGGGCAAGACCCTGATATTACTGTCGTTTTCACGCGGGAATGAAGATGGTGCTATGATCATTGCCCCCAATGCGGTCGTGAGTATATGGGGTGAGCAGGAAGGCAAATTCTTTGAGGATAATCTGCTTGCCATTATCCGCGGAACTTCTTTGGAAAAGACACAGGCCATTGAAGCCGCTGGAAATGATCCCAAGGTTGCGAATCTCGAATTCCTGAGAAACACTTCGCATAATCGTTTTGTTGCGATGAACGTTAATGATGGACAAGACGTCATCATTGACGAAAGCCAGTTTATCGGCCGCACAGGCACCCTGCAGACGCAAGGCGCCCACAGGCTCAGAGGCGCCTTTACAGTTCTCTCCAGCGCCACGCCTTATGCCAGGCCTGAACAGATGCGCGCTGTCTTTGATTTTCTCATTAAAGTCAAAGGAATGCTCAAAAGCAGGGCCGCTTTTGAGAGAGCCTTTGATAAAGCAGACCCTGAGGCCCTGCGAATGCTTCATTTTCTCTTTGATGAGTATGTTCTCAGGATAAAAAAAGACGATGTCTTTCGTCTGCAGGAAGATCCTCAATCTCTTCAGCGAAACCGTCTGCCCAATAAGCACTATGTGGATTCGCAAGAACTAGGAGAGTTCACTCTTACGGAAAGCCAGTGTCATTCCATTGTGCAGATGTTTGTTTTTTGGGATGAATGGAGAGAAAAACACCTGTCAACAGGAAGAAGGACACGTGATGATGAACTCCTTCAAAGGGGACGCGGAGGAGACTCCTTCTCTAAAAAGCACTCCTTAAGGCAAGCCATGAACAGTCCTGGCTATACCGGCGGAGCTGAGGAATCACCCAAACACGCGGCCATGGACAAAATCATCGAAAAAGAAGTCAAAGGCAATAAGGCCAAGGTCATTATCTTCACCCAGTACATGCAGCAGGTCAGAGACTATTACGAGCGCTACAAACAACAGGGCTTGGGTGTCCTGACATTATATAGTGAGACCGCTTTAACCGAAGGCCTTCATGTCAAAAGAGGATATCTGACGGATCATGAAGGCCATATCCGATACTTCCGAATGAAAAGCAAAAATGAATACGCCATAGGAAAAGACGGTCGGCCCGTGGAAGTCAAAGGTAAAGAGAAGGGGTCTCCCATCACTCCTTTGGACTATAACCGCCTTGCCTCCCAGAATGACCCGACAATAAATATCGTCATCACCACCTATGAAACAGGCGCTTTTGGCCTGACCCTCACCGCAAGAGACGTGGCTGTCTTTGATGACCTGGCCAGAGACTATTCCCAGCAATACCAGGCTGAGGAACGCATCAACCGCATTGATAATGACAGGCTTAAATTCGCAAACAGATATTACTTCCTCAGGGCGAAATA
Organism: Candidatus Omnitrophota bacterium; assembly: GCA_043812495.1. Lineage (GTDB taxonomy): Bacteria > Omnitrophota > Gorgyraeia > Zapsychrales > JBDRMG01 > JBDRMG01. Next base: position 2,635 of record JBDRMG010000037.1, read on the forward strand.
TCCAGAATCCTTCCTTGAGCAAACAAAGAGATTCTCTGTCATTGTTCATAAACGCTCGGGTCATAGAGAGATTATTCCCACCGAAAGCATTACACAACAGCAGCGCCGGAATAAAGATCTTGAAATCCGGTCTTTATATCGCTACTACCTTGCTCAAGGAACCTACGATGAAGTGCATGGAAAGAATCTTAGAGCGCAAGAAGCCGCATTTAATATCATGATGGAAGGCTTTTCGGATGCGGAAGACACGCGACTTTTTGGCGGGCAAAGAGAGAAAGAGGCCATGCCGTTCCTTTTTGAGGACAATGGCCAAAACAATACAGGGATGACCTTAGCATCCAAAGATGCTGAAGTCGACCAAACCCTCTCAGCCAACATCTTCACGCCTGAGGCTGTCGCGGCCATCGGGCTTGTCCTCACGCTCGCGGGGATCATGATCGCGCACAGCTTCTTTAAAAATCGAAGGAATTCGGCATTTGAGCAGAGCAGCGCAGGGAAAAGCAATGTTTTTGCCGCCAACCTGCCGATACTAGATGCGCTTGGGCTCACGGTGATTATGTCTGTGATCATAGGCATGATTGCATGGGAAGTTATGAAACAATATGAAAAAGATTCGAAGGATAATCAATCGGATCATGTCGCCGCTTCAAACGCAGAAAAACACCTTCCAGAAGATAGTAATGCTTCCGATGAAACAATACAGCCTTTCTGGTCAATCAGCAGAATTAGCGAATTCCTCAAGAGACACCAGCTCCTTAAAGCCGCTGGCTTGGCAGCTACAGCTGCTTTTGTCGTAGGTTTGCCGGTTGTCGTTGATGCCCAAACCAGCACATCGAACTTAAGCGCTTATGGGGAAAAGATCAACCCTGATGCGCTTAAGAATACTCAGGTCGTGGATGATAATGCAATGCCGTATACGAGCGAAGAGATAGCAGATATAGCATTTGCTGCTGCCAATCCGGCTGATAACACCTTTATTTATCCTAAAATTATAAATGATGATCTGAGATTATATATTAATTTATCTATTGCTTCTCAGATAAGGGAGTACAACTTTTATAACAATTCTAAGCCGGTTATTGTAGTTATTGATGAGCAGTACCATAGTACTGAGTTGGCAATCGCAGCTTTTAAACGCGGATTTAATTTGACCGAAAAACTTCTTGAGATTTATGATACCTTACTATTTTCGGAAGAAGGGGCGCCTTATGGTGAGATTTTCCCAGATTTTCTTCAGGATAGCACACCTTCAAATCCAAGAGTATTTAGGAACTTTTCTGAAGAGCAACTTTTAGTACTAATTATTGAGGGACTCTCAATACCACAATCATTGAAGCTTGCGCATCCTGATAGAACAATTATTGATTTTGGCATTGATGATACGACTTTGCTAGCTGAGATGGATGATAAAATAGCATCTAGAACGGTAAATACTTTACTCTTAGAGTTGATGCGTCAAGATAATATAGAAGATTACTTTGTAAAAGAAGTAGAAGAATCGCTTGCAAGAACAATTGAAGAAGGAAATGAATTAATAAAAAGACGTAGCGAAATAGGTATTAGTAATTTCTATAAGGTTGCTGATTCTCTAAAATTACCCGTCAATATCTTTATCATGGGCGATTTACATACGCAGGATGTTGTAGATTACTTGCGCAAAGAAGAAATTCCTTATTATCTTGTCCTTCCTGATATTCATCCGAAATTTGATTGGAAATTAGAAGATATTGAGAGATTGAATAAGCAAGCAGAATCGTTATTCCCGTCACAAGTATCCGATCCAATTTCATCCCGGCAGCCAACTGATGACCAATTCCTGGCAACGGCTATTGCCGGAAAGGATGCTGCGGCGCCTATGCTTGCTTTAACTAAGGCGCCTGTAGATACTAATCCTCAACGCTTGGAGG
>JBDRMG010000038.1:0-21110 GCA_043812495.1 Candidatus Omnitrophota bacterium
ATCCAGTAGAATAAGATCAATGTCGCTTTTCTTGCGCATAAGTATATTAGCTACTTCTAACGCATTGGGCGCATCCAGAACCTTGAAACCTTGTTCCTTCAGCAGTTTCTTGTATTTCTTTCGGAAATCTTTTTCATCATCCACAATAAGTACTGTTCTCATGGGTCAACCTCTTTTCAATGAGCCCGCCATTGATTCAGTGGCGGGCGAATTGACCTCGCCTCTTGCCCCGCAAAATGCGGGGCGGCAGGGTCAAGCAAATACAAAATACTATTTTTTCTTGATCTTCTTATAACTTAAGAATCATTGTATCCAATAATTCTTATTTGTCAACACGTTCGTATACCCTCATAACACTTCGTAAGGAACATCCTTGAGAGATAGATGCTTAGCACAACGTAAACATCGGAGGTTTTTTAAATATTTTCTATTCGAGCGGGTATACTCAGTGTTGACACATTCGGCCCTTGACATCAAAGATGTCAAGGGCCGAATGTGTCAATTTTATAATATCAAGACGCCTTTTCTGAGAAAAATGGTTCTGGGCACAAGTGGCCTTTCGACAGCTCTTTTTCGGAACTCATCATCAACTTCTTTCCTTCAGCAGTGCCTTGAGGGCCTTTAGATTGAGAAAATACGGTATGATATTGGAGTAGGCGTCACTCCAGGGTCTTTGCAATCCATGTTGTTCCACCGAAACAGTATTCCACTGATATTTGGACAAAAGTTTTTCGTAGGTATCCTTGTCCCACGTCAAGGCGACCCAATCCGAATTATACCGTTTGCTGATGTAATCATTGTCTTGCTTAAAAGCCATGTAAGCGTCGGTACTCGATGCTGTCATCATAAAAGCAAGGGGAAGATTCATATAGCGATTAGTAAGATGAAGAATAACAATTCCGTCTTTTGTCAAATGGCGCTGATAAATCTTTATGGCTTCTACCGTCAGCAAATGAACAGGCACGGAATCTCCGCTAAAGGCATCCACGACTAGAATCTGATAATTTTGCGGATCCATTTTCTCTAAAGACAACCTCGCATCGCCGACGATGAATTTCTTCTCGCCTTGGGATATATCCAAATACGTAAAATATTCTTGGGCGATCGAAACAATATCGGGATCCAATTCGAAAAGATCAACCTGCTGCCCTTTCTTGAGATACGTGGCGAGCGCCCCTGTTCCCAGACCGATCATCCCGACGCGCCGGATATTCGACTCATGAATCAGCCATTCGGCAACCGGTGATTTCGGGTTGTAATACGTGAGCGGAACATAGCTGATTTTCGGGTCAATAAACTGAGCCCCATGAACAGTATTTCCGTTTGTCAAAAGGCGGACACCATGCTCCTCAAAAACCCTCTTGATGCCGTAATAATTGCGCCGACTAAAAACATACTTTGACTTAAACCACAAAGGCTCGATGGTCTGAAGCAAAATCGTGCTGGCTAATAATCCGACGACAAGGGCCAGTCTATCTTTTCTTATAAGAAAAATAAAGAATCCTGCGCAGAACGCCCATCCCAAAAGTCCTGCCTGCCCGAATTGTTCGGAAAATTTCGGTCCGAAATATAAAGCCGCAATAAATCCGACGACGCTCAAAAGATTCATCCAAGAAAATGATATCTTGGGACTCTCGAGCAGCCAAGCCAGGCAGACAAAGAACAAGGCAAGAAAATATTCCAAATGGGACGAAGATATCAGCGGAGCAATCCACGTAGCGATCAGCCCGCCGCAAAATCCACCCAGAGAAACGACAAAATAATAAAATGTTAATTGTCGCGCATCCGGCCGCAGGGCATAGAGCCGGCTCTGACAAAATAGGCAAATGATCAACAACAGAAATAGCAAAACTATCAGACTAACCAGCATGGGTATGACTTCCCTGGCCATCGCGAAATAAAACAGGATGCTAAAGGCTATCACGGCAAACATGGCGCGGTTAATCCATCGGGGACACCAGGGATTCTTTTTGAAATTCAAAACATAGGACAGTAGATAAATCACCAAAGGAATCATCCAGAATAAAGGCACAGGCGCGATTTCTTCGGTTACCAAATTGGTCACAGACAGAAACATCATGACCCCTGCAACGCCATAGAAAAACCATATCCAGACTTTGGTTGTTGTCCATACTAGGCCCCCCAATAGGGCCTTCTCCCTTGTTTGTTGTTGCACCCAGACAAATTTCAGACACAACAGATAGAGGAGAACAACAAAACAATAACCCGCGCGCCAAATATGCTGCTGAACATTCAAATCGAAAACCATCTCAAAGATAAAAGGATAGCTGACTAAGGCCAGAAAGGATCCGAAATTTGAAACAGAAAACAGCACATAAGGATTGTTTCTTTCACTGAGAGTGGATTGTGAGATCCAGGACTGGCAGATGATGCTCATCGTTGAGAGAACAAAGAAAACCGGACCGATGGAGAGCGCAAGCCGCCAAAAGACTTCGATGACCATCGGCCATTCGAGCGATGCATATTTCAAGGCCAACGCTTTTCCGGGAAAAAATAGCGCGGGGAGAATCAAAAGCAATAAATGAAATTTACGATAGCGCGCAATCCCCAGCCATTGGATGACATAATGCGCATACATGTATCCCAAGAGAAGTGCCGCCTGAAAAAAAACAATGCATGCGCCCCAGACCATGAAGCTTCCGCCAAAATTCGGCAATAATATTTTCCCGATGATAAACTCTATCTGGAACAAAAGAAAGGCGGAGAGAAAGACGAGGAAACGGATGATCCAAATACTATTCAATGAAATTCCTTTCAATAAGATCTGCGCTTAGGGAATTATTGACTTTCTCTTTATTAAAGGAACGGTGGAAGTCAATATTAGGTCTTCTTTCTCGTATAGAGAGAATATTATTGACTGTTCCATTAATAAGGAAAAGACCAATAAGAAAATTAAATAATAATATTCTCTTTATTTGCTCAAAGACAATTCTCATATAAGTGACTGGATGAACTCTCTGACTTTCTCTTCAATTGCGTTTCTGACTTCTCGAAAATACTCGAGATCATGATCCTTGGGATCTTTGATGTCCCATTCGATATGTTTCTTTGCTGAAACAAAAGGACATACATCTTTGCATCCGAGCGAAATGACATAGTCTATATCTTTTACATAAAGATCCTCAAAACCCTTTGATTTGACTTTTGAGATATCGATTTCGCTCTCAGCCATGACCTTATTGGCCTTTTCCTTATTAAGGACTTAGCGGTAGGCCAATTTTGACCTTTTTCCTCTAGAAAAAAGGCCAAATATTGACTTCCACTAATTCTTTGAATGAGAAAGGTCAATAACGGCATCCGGATGAACCTGGCCGGATGGTCTGGAACCGGCGCTATAAGCGCTGATCTTCCCCTCGCCAAAAGCTCTAGCAAAACCTTCGGCCATCTGGCTCCGGCAAGAGTTTTCTATGCAAACAAATAAGATTTTTGTCATCTATTTGATGTGAACTTAGAAATTCTCATTTTCTTAAGAAAGCATCTTGTGATTAGCCTAGCCGCTTCCTTCTAGCAAGACTGAGTAAGAAAATGATGATTGCCATGGATGTAAAACTTATGGCAAGTCCCCAATAAAACGATAGGGGGCGAAAAACAAACCGGACTTTATGTTCGCCCGCCGGAAGGTAAACCGCGCGTACCAAAGAATCGGCGAGATAAATCTTTTCCGGTTTTCCGTTAACAAAGACTTTCCAGTCCGAATGATAGGCATCACCCAAAACAAGAAAACCAGGATTTTCAAGATGGGCCTGAACAACGACCTCATTGGGCGTATATTGAGTAATGGTCGCTTTTGAGTTGTCGGACATCGGCACCGTGCTTAATTGCTGGACAATCGGGGCAATCGGTTCGTGCAAAATCATGATGCCCTGATCAAGCATACGGCGCATCAATTTAACCGCGTCATAGAGTTCCTGTTCGGTGGGCGTAAAGAATACTCGATGCACGATAAAGGCCCTGGGCAAGGCATTTGTTCTTTCATAAACACTCACTTCTTTGTTGTAAATCAACCAGGTCGGTTTATCCAAATTCACTTTGATCTTCAGTAGTTTTTCCGGCTCCTTACTTGGAATCAGCAGATCCGGAAGACCATCCCCATCGGTATCCGGCGGTCCTATGAGGTAGCGGACATTGAGCACGTTTAATAATTCATTGGTATCCGGTAAGCTGATCGTGCGCAAGGCCGGCGAATGCATATCTAAATTCTGTTTGAAATTATTTCTTAAAACGAGGTTGTTGACGGTTTTCACAAAACGAATAGGCAGGAAATCCTGAAAAATTCCAAAGTCATCGACTTGATAGGATGTGGCGGTATTCGGATAAAATGCCCACAACACACCGTAGGCCCTTTGTCGTTCGGGCTGATTTCTCAAGAATTCAATGTAGGGCACTTCGGGAAAGGAATCGAAGCGCTTGACGTGTTCGCGGTGAATATAGCAAAATAATTCGAATAAAATGATAAAAACAATCAGAACGGAAATTTTGCCGCGCGAGAGCCACCGTTTGTCTCTAATGAGTAAAATCAACTGGAAAATCATCAATAAAGCCAAAGCAAAAATACTGGCATTAATGGAAAGGGACCGGTAAGCGGCACCCCGAAAAATATAAAGATGGATCGCTACGATGACGGTCAATAAACCGCTGTAGACCAAACCCTTTTTAAAAACATGCTTGCCGGCACAGATCATCCGTATGCCCATACCGCCCAAAACAGCCACGCAAAGCGAGGACAAATGCAACGTATGAATCGCAAAGCGGCACAAATTGAATAAAGGCAAATAACCGATGAGGTTAATCACCGGGACGTTATAGCTTTTTCCGATAATGACCACGGTTGAGATGCCAAAGAAATAATTCAAGCCTCTCTTCTGTCTTTTGAATAAACTTAAAAAACCTAAAGCGAGCGGTATGGTGCCCAAATACCCACCCCACCATCCGGCGAATTGAAAATTAAAATCGAGCGATTCTTTCTGAAAAAAATGAGGAAGGGCTAAAGTCAGGGCGCGTTCTCTAACCTCCTCCAAAAGAAGGCCAACTCCCGGCGGATGGGCATGCCAGAATTCGCTGACAAAGTTTCGTAAAAACGGGAAAAGAACCATAGCGGAAAGGCCGAGGCCAAGGGTATACGCGCAAAGAAGATAAACGAGGCATTTTCTAATCTGAATACTTCGTCGCAGAGCCATCATGCGATAACAAAGAAAAGCAAAGGCAAAGGCATTGACCAAAAAGATATGCTCTGGATGGCCTCCAAAGAAAGTTAAGGCAACTGCCACAGCCATAAAAATAAGGTTGCGCTTTGTTGTCGTTCTCAACAGGCGCTCCATGCTCAAGATCAATAAAGGCGCAATGATGTCGACGTTCACAAACCAATAATGCATCAGGACCATAGGCCCTGTGAACATGTAGATGACGGCGGAACCCACGGACGGAATCGGCTTGAACCGAAACGTACGCATCATCCAGTAAACAAAGAGGCCTCCGCAGAGCATGCGCGCGAAAATAAAAACATCCCAACCAAAGAAATTAGGCAAAAGATAAAGAATAAAATGCAAAGGAAAAAACATGCCGACCTGAATCATGCCGATCAGGGCATATCCGGCGGCCTGATGAGGATTCCATAAGGGCACGATTCCCTGTTTTAAACTCTGTTTGATAAATTCATAAATAGGCTCTTCCAAGACAGACGGATCTGTTCCGTTGGTAGGGATAAAACGGGGTTTGTTGTTTTGCTGACCATAGACACCGTAGGGAAGAGCTTGTGAATTAACGGTTGTGGCTTTAAAGGTCTTGCCGAGAAAAACAACATCATAATAGAAAATAGCGAGCAGGGCACACAGAAGGCCAATCACAATTAGGTTTTCTTTGGATTTATTAAAAGGCAATAGCTTGCAGCTCATAACTAATTATTCTGAAGGTTCTATTCGAGCAAGACTTATTCCCACTCGACATGAATCGTCTGTCCTTGAGGGATAACATTCACATACAGTTTTTTGTCACTAATTCTGACAGGAATGGCTTTCATTTCTTCTTCTTGAATGGCTAAGGCTTGATTCGGCTGAATATCTCCCGTATCGACGATAACGGTCAGAGGGCAAGATAGCGGATCAATGTTTTCTGTTTTGATTAAACGGAATGTAACGCCCTGATCGCCTGTATTCTTGATTTCGATATCCGTTGTTTTTCTCTCCAAAAGATAAAGATACACGTTTCGAAAAGTATCCACCCAGATGTCTTCTTTCTTTTCATCGATATAAGCAAGATGTTTTTCGAGAAATTCTTGCGTGACAGGCTTATATGTTCTCTTGACGTTGCCCACAATAGAATGGCATTGGGCGATCAACCATATTCTTCCTCGGATCGCCAAATCGATGATCTTTTGGGCTGTTTGAACCGAAAAACGCTCTCCGCCATAGGATACGACAAGGACGTTTTCATAAACTCTTGTCAAAAAATCATGAACGCGAATAGCCCCATGACGCTGTTGCGCTATTTGCATGCTCTCGTTGTTGTATTTATCGTAAGGAAAGACAAAGGAGAAGGGCGGCATCCCTATTTTTTCTTTAATGGCATCGTAACCGCCGTTAATTTCTTTTTCGATTGCTGCAGCATCAATACGCGTGAGGTCCGCGTGATTCATGGCATGATTGGCAATTTCATGGCCGCGCTCGCTGGCATTTTTCCATAGTTCCCAGCCCCCCCAGACACGATGCCCTTCCGTCTCTTGAGGAATATAGCCGGGGTTGATAGGTATCGTGACCATAAATCCATACTTTTCAAAAAGCGGCAGGGCTTGTTCATAAACGATACGTGCTCCGTCATCAAAAGAAAAAGTCACAGCACATTTTTTGTCATCTTTAAAAGGAGCAATAGAAACGACGGATGGTTTTGGAGAAAACAGAGAAAGATTTTTTATAAAGGTGGGGGTATCTAATTGCGCAAAAAGATAATCGTTATTGATTTCCAATCTTCCGGCCTCTTCAAGTATTTTGAAAGCGTCATCCATTTGCTTGAGATAAATATAGGAATTGGCTAATAAAGAGTAAGACCGATAATCATAAGGAGCTAACTGTTTGGCGCCTTGAAATAATTGAATAGCTCTCTCAAAGTCGCCCTTATGCAGATAGACCTTTCCTTCTTGATTAAAATCATCGGCTGTCTTTTGTAAATGTTTAATCGCGTCCTTCTGCTCAGGGGTAAATCGTGCGCTTTTATGACTTCTCTCGCTTAGCTCCGCTGCATTGCTATTGTACGCAGAAACGGTCTCTGCGTTAACTCTATCCTTCTCGCTATTGATGCCCGACGAAGAGATACAACCGATAAAAGAAAAAAGGATAACAAGAGAAATAAGCTTTTTCGTAAGCATTTTTCTAGCCTTCGCAAGGTGAGAAATGAGACCCTTGCGTATCGTCTTGTCTTGACGTAAGTTTTCTTTACTTTTTTTCTTTTTTTCTTAACCGCGTTTTTCCGTGCGAACCGCGCCAAATTTTTCCGCGTTTTGTCCTTCTGTCACCTTTGCCCATTAATGTTCTCCTGGTGTAATCATCAGGTATAATCTCACGGCACTTCCTGATGATTATACCTGATTTCTTAGATTAATATAAACTGCTTGCTCGCTTCAGCCTAGTCCGTTGAGAAAATCTAGATTTTCTCAACAAAATATCACCAAAGGCGAACCTTCGGCGAAACCGACCTGCAGGCAGAGATTACAGAGATTAAACCGTTAATCTCTCCTAATTCTTTCTTCCTCAGTATAGAAACCGCCTGCCGGATAATCAAGTCCGCTAATGATTTTTTTGATCACCGTGGTTTTGCCCGATGACGGTGCCCCGTTCAAAAAAACATTCCTAATCATATTAAGAATGTCTGAAAACTATTTTATTAAATTGAACAACATCTAAGCCCTAATGCGAATCGCCCGGACAGGGCGCGTGGGGCATTTGTTCTGGCAGATACCGCAACCGATACAAAGCGTTTTATCCACTGTGGGGTAATAAATCGTCCTTCCGCTGATGATAACTTCTTTCGTTTTAATGGCCTTCTCAGCCACAGGACAATGTTCCTCGCACACAATACATTGTTCGTCATCAGCCCAAGCGATACAGATCGAGCGGTCAATCTCGGCCAAGCCAAGTTTGGCTTTATGTTTTAAGTCAACCGGCAAAGCGGGAATCGCCTGGGTCGGGCATACCTCGCCGCAGAGCGTACAGTTATATTCGCAATAACCAATTTCCGGAACAAGCTGCGGAGTCCACATACCTTCAAGGCCGGATTCCAGAATCACGGGTTGAAGGCCGTTGGTGATACAAACTTTCATGCAGTTTCCGCAGCGCACGCAGGCATTCAGGAATTTGTCCTCATTTTGCGCGCCCGGTGGACGGATCACCAGATTTTTTGCCTGTGTGAGAAATGATTTTGGCTTCTTAAATCCGAGAAAAAACAACGACGAAATCATGAGAAATAAAAATTCTCTGCGCGATAACCCGCCGGATTTCTTATCGTTTTGTGTCGAATTCCCGAGAGATCCTTTTGGCCAGCCAAAACGCGTAAATCCGCCCGGACAATTGTAAATACAATCCATGCATAAAACGCATTCGCCCTTTTGATAGCTCATGTCTTCCCGAATAGCCCCCATGCGGCAAGCCACTTCGCATTTTCCGCAATCCACACATCCTTCGACTTTTCGCTCAAGAAAAGAAAATCGTCCCGCCAACGCGTATAATGCGCCTAGGGGACAAAACATCCGGCACCAGATCCTTGTGAGAAATAAAGACGCACTCGCGACAAGAAGAAAAAAACCGAGAATTGCCAGCGAATTAGCAAAATAATGAATGCTCACACCCAAAAACGACGCTTTCAGTTCACGGTAAAAATCATAAACCGGACCGTACAAGTCAAAGGTTTTGATCAGCCAAATAAAGAAATTGTCCACGGCCCACGTAACCGCCGGAATGACGTTCATCGAAATGACGCGCGCCACTAAAACAATCGGGTCAAAGACCCAAGCCGCCTGAATGCCTAAGAGCGCAAAAAAGACGACGATTCCAAGAATCATGTATTTTGCTTTCCGTCCTTTTGCATTTTGAGAATCGCTCAGTACTTTTTGTTTTCTTTTGAGAATCCCGACGGCATCAATCACCGTCCCCAAAGGACATAACCATCCGCAGAAAAACCGTCCCAAAATAAGCGCTAACAGAATCATGATGATAGAAAAAATAAATCCTGAAAGAAGGACGCGTCCGCTCACGGATGTGATAAGCATAATTAACGGATCAATCTTGAAAAGAACCTGCGGTGAGATCATTCCTTTTAAGGGATACGTGGTAGACCATAGAATATAAACGAAAATGCCAAGGAAAAGAATCTGCGACAAACGTCTGATAATAATGAGTTTTCTCATGACTTCAATAGTTATGCCTGGATGTTCGCGATATCAGCGTGATCAATATCAACACTGCCAAAACCCCGGTCCCTCGCAACCCGGATATACGGAACACTCATCGGATCGCGTTCTACCAAACGGCAGGCGTACGTGTCGGCCAATGTCGGGTCGGTCGCCACAATGATTTTATTCATCGCAACGATGTCGTTTAAATTGCCGCCGCTCGGGCCGTTACGTACGAGAACCCTTGTGGCATCGATCACCGTTAAATCAGGGGAAATAAAATCGGTCAAATCAACCAATTTTGGCCCGATGCGCGCATGGATACGGCCGCGCGTTCCACTGCAGACCCCCATCAGATCCTTCATAGATAATGTCAGGCGGGTCAAGCCGTGATGCTTTAAGACAGGGACATTGATAAAGGTATCGCACATCACCGCATCGCGCAAAATCGGCCAGCCTTCCATTTCGCTTGGGTAGGAAAAGTGGACTTTGACCACATTCCGATGGTCCGCAAAATACACGTGGGCCTTCTTCCCTTCGGCTGCCTTTTGGATGCCGCTATTTTCATAGACACGGCGATCATCATTGCAGGGCACATTAAAGACATTGACTCTTTTGGCGCCGGCCTTGTAGCAGAGCTCGACCAATGCCGCGACCACCGCGGGATCGGTATTGGCGGCTTGCGCCGGCGTGCGGTCCCAGCCCATATTGGGCTTAACGACAACAATGCTGCCTTTTTTGACAAAACGTTTCATGCCGCCCATAGCCTCAACGGCCGCTATGGTATTCTTGTAAGAATCGTTACCTTGCGCCACAACAAAATCATGCGCGTCTTTGATATTCTTCTTCGGCCGGCCCGTAGATTCTTCTTCTTTGGCAAAGACCATTTTGATCCATTGGTTTTGCGAAAGAAAAAGGGCCAGCCCTCCAAAGCAAATCTTCATGAATTTCCGTCGGGAAATCTGTTTTTTGATGAAAGATTCTAGGGCGTAGAGGTATTTATTCATGCGCCCGCCATCTCTTAAAAGGAATGATCCTGCGTCCACGGCCACCGGACGCACGATGTGATTTCAGGGAAAAGGACAATAGCGGCCTTTCCGCTTAAGACACATGTTGTCACATCGTGGGCTTGGAGCATTGTCTTGGCTTTTTGCAATGTTTTGCCGGACACGAATACATCGTCTACTAAAAGAATTCTTTTGTTATTCTCCGGGATATTCAATTCATTTAGACAAACAGGCTCCGGATAAAGTGGAGTGTTGTTTTCATCTCGATAAGAGAGATGAATGATAGAAAGCTCACATCCAAGTTTTTGAGCGATGAGAGACGAAGCCACAATGCCTCCCGTGGAGATTCCAATCACAGTGTCCACTTTTGGAAATTCGAAAGCATCGATACGCGAAGCGATCTCCTTGAAGCTTATCTTTTTCAAAGGCGGAATCCTTCTCGAGCATATTTGATGGCCCCGAAATGAATCAGAAGCAAAATGATTAATCCGGGAGCCGCGAGAATCAGCTTTGATCCGAAACTGAGAAGCGTCTCAGAAAAGAGAGTTACCGATCCCGCCGCAAAAATAATGTTTGAGAATAATTTGGCGATCACGTAAGAAAGAACACCCGCGCCCCAGAAATCTTTTAGCTTTTTATTAAAAAACAGACACAAAGCAACAAAGAGCGCCAGCTCAAACGTTAATGCGCGAGCCATCAACAAATCCGGCCGGCCGGTTAACATTCTGTTGAGCGTCGGAGCGATTATTGGTCTTTTCCTTATTAATGGAACAGTCAATAATATTCTCTCTATACGAGAAAGAAGACCTAATATTGACTTCCACCGTTCCTTTAATAAAGAGAAAGTCAATAAGGCCGAAAGAAGGGCCACATGGGGCCGATAAAATATAATAGCGACCAGAGGTGCATAAAAAATCGGAAGAAATATAGCGCCCAAAGGGTTAGCGTCCAACCAAGGAATGAGATGAACGAAAAACGGCATGAAAAACATCACGCCCAACACAAGGATCAGCTTATCGACCTGGAAAAGAATCAACCATCGGGAGAGTGTCATTTCACGCGCGTTCATCTTCGCTCCTCTTTTCTATTCAATGAGGCCTGCACTTATGGAATGATAATGTCCGCCAATTGCACTCATGCAATTGGCGAGATCTCGCCCAAATCAAAAATTTTGGCGGAAACATAAGTGCATGGCCGAATTGACCTCGCCCGCCATTGATTCAGTGGCGGGCGGGGAATTAATCAAATACAATTATAATTTCTTAACTGTATCGTCTTTACTCATGTTTTTGAGTTCTTCTTCGCTATAAGAGGAAAAGGAATTGATCTCTTTGGATAATTTTCGCAAAGCGCTGCCCAAATCCCTGGCGATCTTGGGTAATTTATCCGGCCCAAAAAGGAGAAGGACAACAATCAAAATCAGTAGAATCTCGGAAAACCCCAAACCAAACATTTTATTTTCCTTTAAAAAATTGGACAGGCCCTATTTTACAGGCGCATTTTTGGGTTGGCAAGATAAATAAAAGCCCCACACCAATAGACATTGGTGTGGGGGAAAATGAGCCCGCCATTGATTCAGCGGCGATACTTACCTGCTGAAATAGTGCACGATCTCCCAGTGACCGCCGTTTTCCACTTGATAGCGGACATAATGACCCCTGATGATCACATAACCCCTATGACCGTCATATTCTTTGTGCTTGGGAATATATTTTCTTTTCCATGTATAATGAGGAACCCATACCCGTTCTTTGCACGGATAATAATCTTTAGCGCGATAGGAAGCGGGCCGGCCGCGATGGACATACCGTGGTTCCCTGTCTATACCGGTGATCTTTCCGATTAAATCCACTTTTCCTCCGGTTAGCACGCGCACGCCTTCAATAATGGTCAACGCCTTTCCGGCCTTATCCCAGTCGCTGGCTAAAACAGGACTGGCCATTCCTATCAAAAGCATAATCGCAAATACAACAACTGCCAATTTCTTCATCACGCACCTCCCTTTTGTTTCTTTTGCTTTCTTATATTGGAAACGTTTTCTTATTCCATTGATTTAGACAAACGGGGGGGTCATAAAAGTTCCGCTGAGAATCTAAAAGGAGAGGCTAATGTTATAAATTACCTTTGATCAGGGCGAGTTTTTGTTGACGCGTGAGGCGTTTGACCGTGCGCTCGCGGATAAAGGCATCACGTTTGGTGGGAAGCTCTTCGGTGTAGAGGATTTTTCCGGCGCCAAAGACGCGTGTATACCACGCGCCTTTGCCGCTTTTGTGCGCCTTGAGGCGCCGTTTGAGATTGTTGGTGATCCCCGTGTAGAGAGATTTATTCTTACATTTTAAAATGTACAGATACCAAGCAGTGGGTGTTGGGGATTTTGATTTCGGCAAGATGAGAATATCCTTAATGCTCCCGGTCCGAGCCCTTGAAAGGGCAAAAGAATCAATCTTTGGCTTTTATCTTCTTGACTTCCGGCGGGAGAATAACGATTTCCACGCGCCTATTTTTCTGCCGGCCTTCTGGGGTTTCATTGGATAAAACAGGCTTGTATTCGCCGTATCCGACGGCCGAAAGTCTTTCCGGCTTGATCTTGCACTGATCAATGAAATAGTGGACAACGGCCAAAGCCCTCGCACTCGACAGTTCCCAATTGGATTTCCAGCCGGAATGCTTGATCGGCACATTATCCGTATGCCCTTCGATGGCCACAAGCGAATCCGGAATATTGGCATTTAAGACCTGGGCCACCTCAGCAAGTGCCTTCTCGCCATCGGTACGAATTTGATCTTTGCCCGAATCAAAGAAGATCTCGGACAAAAACGTGATCACAAGACCCCGTTCCGTCATCTCCAGCTTAGCCTTATAATTGCCGATTTCCTCTTTAAGTCTTTGTTCGAGTTCTTTTTTGGCTTTTTCAAGATCGGAGACCTCCCGGCCTTTGGTGTCGGCTAATCGTTGATTCTCCGCGCGCAGCCTTTCCATTTCGGCATTCTTTTCTTTTTCGAAGCCGGCGAGCTTTCTGTTCAGATGGGAAATTTCCGCTTCCAGCTCATTGATACCTTTTTTCTTCTTAAACGTGCTGCAACCGGACAAGCAAACGATCCCCATTACAAAAACCACCAAAAGTATTATTGTCTTCCTCATCGGTTCCCCCTTTTAAATTATATAATTATATTCTGATTTTATTGCATTCATTTTATCACAACATGAATCAAAGACATCTGTAAATCGAAAGATTATGATTTTCTTTTCTTTTCAATGAGGCCATGACTTATGGAGTCCGCCATTGATTCAGTGGCGGACGACATAAGTCATATGGCCGAATTGACACCGATTCCGCCAATGGGACATTGGAGGAATCGGGGGATTAAACAAATACAACTATAATATTACAACAAGAATTCCTTCCAGTCTCTTTCGATCTGCTCATAAGATTCTAGAAATATTTCCAGCATAAGACTTTTCCAGTTGTCCTTTGTCACCCTTTTGTAGAATACAGGGAGCTTTTCTTTGCCGTACGCATCGACCAGAAAAGCATTGAAGGAATAAGCCAGGAAATCGCCGAGGCGACCGTAGCGCTGGAAGTCATCGACCAAAACAGGCAGGGAAAATTGGTCTAAATCGGGATGGATGCGGCGGATCTTTTCATTAAAACCTTCGCCGCCGATTTGGATTTGATAACCGCAAATCCCTTCATTAAAAAAGTAGGGCGCGTTCGGATTAACCATCCCTTGAATAAAATGGCATAATTCATGCGGGCTTGAGTCTTTCATGGAATCCCTATAAACCGAATGCACGCTTACGGAAGTCGCATAACCCCAGATCGGAATACCACGGCGCGCGTGAATAATCTGTTTGTCATGAAAGAAATAATCGATTTTGTTATTTAAAGAAATCTCAAAAAGATCCGTTGTTTCCTTGTAATAGCTCTCAAGAAGCCGAGACAATTGTTCAATGTCGCACTGTGCCGGTGAGTCTTTTTTGTAATAAATATTAAAATGTTGGGTCTGTTTAACTTTTAAGGCAGGATCAAATAATAAAGGATTTTTCGCAAGGACAAGTAAATAAACATTTAATAAAATAAAGAACGTAAGGATGGAATAAAATAGAACCCGCTTGAGCTTGATAGGCATCAATGGAGTTTGAAAAAGTCTATGTGTTCTTAGACTTGACAAGATTTCGGATCGAGCCTTTTAATTTCTCGCCGGTTGTCAATCCTTTAACGAGAAAATCGCCGGCCCCTTCTTTGATCGCGCAAGAGCCTGTGCCAGCATCATCAAAGGCCGTCAAAACAATCGTGGGTATTTGAGGGTGATGGCTTTTGATCTTTTTGAGGGTTTCCAGACCTTCGCTTTCCTTGAGGCCTAAATCAAGCAAGAGAACATCAAAGGGTTCTCGCCCAAGGCATTCCAGTCCCTTCTCAAGCCTGTTGGTATACTGCAGCTCATATTTGGCGGCATCGTCTTCTCTTAGAATTTCCTGCACCAAGCTGGCATCGGCATAATTGTCTTCAATGAGAAGGACTTTATATATTTGTTTATCCATTTTATCTCTCCTTAAGGAAAGGTCTTCGATCGTCATCGTTCAAAGCAAGCGCATCACACCGCAAGCATTATAGCTCACAATGTCATCAAAGCAAAGTGTCCGTTTATATTAATCATTCCGAATTTTCTTTTCTCAAAACAAATTGATTACACCCAGAAAATCAATCGAATAAGATTGAAAACCTTCTAACCTATTCCGAAAGCCTGACAATGGTGCCTTTGCGCCTGGCTTGGTGAAAGGCAAAATTCATAACTCTTAAGCCAAGGGCCAAATAAAGGATGATCAGGCCGAAGCCCTTGAATAGCCCATGGGATAAAATCGGCGTAAATCCGAAATGCGCGCAGAAATATTCAAGAAAATACGTCATCGGTATCGCTTGAGCCACATAAAAGAAAAATTTGGGTAGCGTGCTCACCGGATAATAAATGCCGCTCACAAGCATAAAAAGATACGCGAACATCCATGCGGTGATTTCCGCTTTCTGTCCGAAGATGAGAATCAAGACGCTCACCAACAACCCTAAAAGAAGCGCTGAGGCGAAGACGCCCAAAAGGAAAATCAGAAGAACGCCGAACGCCGGAAACTGAAAACCGAAAAACATCATGGCGCAAACGGAAAGAATCCCGAACACAAAACTACCGCGCACAATGCCCACGAGCCAGGAACCAAAGAGATTTTCGCTGATTCCCACGGGCGTCAGAAACGTATGCTTCATGCTCTTGGACCAAACTTCATACAAAAGACTATAAGCCACATCCAGTTGAGTCACCTGTAAAATGCCCGCCGTGATGGCGCCTGTCATGACAAACGCCAAAGCCTGTTCTCTCAACTCAAGAAAATCGCCCAACAAACCGATCGAAATGAGGCTCACAATGGGCCAGAACAACAGTTCCATGAACGAGAAAAAATTGCTGACGGCGAATATATAATTGCGGTAAGTAAAGGCCAGTGTCCGGCGTATCCACAAACCGATGCGTTGTCTATCAAAAAGGGACTCTTGTTCTTCGCTTGTGTCCTCATCAACGGATCCAATCGCGCAAGGCGCAAAAACGGATACCTGCCCGGAAGCCACCTTTTTTACTTGATGAGCAAGTTTCACAAAAACTTCTTCCAAGTTATCTTTGCCTTCCATGATTTTGAGCTCACCCGGCTTGGCCAGGCGCAGAAGTGTTCCCGAGTGGATAAAAGCAATGCGTGACGACATCGTGTCGGCTTCTTGCATGTTGTGCGTTGTCAAAAGAATGGTCAGCTTTTTCTTTTTGTAAATATCCAGAATGCGTTCGCGGATCTTGATCGCGACATCCGGATCAAGCCCAACCGTGGGCTCATCCAGGAAGATAATCTTCGGATCATTCAATAGGGCCTTGGCTAAGGACAGTTTTTGTTTGGTTCCGCTGGAGAGTTCGTCAAACCGCTGATGCGTAAAATCTTTCAGATCAAACATGTCGATTAATTCGCTTACCTTTTGCTCAAGTGCGTACCCCCGCAGGCCGTAGAGAAGGGCATAAAAGGTCAGGTTCTCTTTAACCGTCAAGCTCCAGGGAAAATTCGGATGTCCCGAGGACATATTGAGAATCCTGCGCAAACGCATGGAGTTTTTAGGCACGGAAACGATATGATTAATTTCTATGCGTCCGCTATCAGGTAATAAAAGCGTCGAAAGGATATTGAGGAGTGTGGTTTTGCCGGCGCCGTTGGGGCCCAGGATACCGAGAATCTCGCCTTCAAAAATATCGAGGTCAATGCCGTCAAGTGCTTTGATGTGCTCGATGCCTCGTGTTTGAGAAATGAATGTCTTCTTTAAATCACGAACTTGAATGATAGGTTTCATATTGATCAGCTAGTTTTTCTTGAGATTTTCGGAAAAATATATTCTCTATCTCCCATTCAGCAAAAAGATGGGGTCATTATACCTTAAACATGGATCGTAGTGCAGAAAAAAGCGGCCCGCCCCGCCATCGAATCAGTGGCAGGGCGGGCCGCCCCATCCTCATATAGAAATATTATAACTGTATGTGTTTTGTCCCTGCCCACCAAAATCGTTTAATAACTTTGGTGGGGGCCTCTCGCTCATTATCATTCGCTCGAGGTAAATTCCGGCATTTGAGTTACGTCATTTCACTCCGTAACTCAAGCCGTCATTGATCGGCCAGCAACCCCGCCACATTTCGGCGGGGTTGCGGCCTCATTAAAAAGAAAACGACATCTTGGCTTCTTTCCTATTTCCTTTCTTATCAAAAGCCGTTAGGCGCACAGACCACTGCTTCCCACTTTGAAGTTTACCCGCGTCAATGCGACATAAGAAACCATCTGTCCGAACTGTCCCCGGAGATTCAAGGATCTTTTCCCATTTGTCAGATTTTGTTCCTTTGACCAATTCAACCGTGTAGCGTGCCGTATCTCCCCTAATGACACCATACACATCAACATTTGTAACTTTCTTCTTTTCTTTGTTGATCACGATATCCATAAAT
This sequence comes from Candidatus Omnitrophota bacterium, assembly GCA_043812495.1. Taxonomy (GTDB): domain Bacteria; phylum Omnitrophota; class Gorgyraeia; order Zapsychrales; family JBDRMG01; genus JBDRMG01. Next base: position 17,421 of record JBDRMG010000038.1, read on the forward strand.
CGCGCGGTCAATGGCCTTCCTTTCGCATAGGACAAGGCGCCGTAAGCATTTAAGAATCCTGCGCCTGTATAGGGATCCCATCCTTTGTCTTCTAAATCCGTCGCCGTATCCAGAAGAATGCCCTCAACATCCTGAGGGGTTAATTTTGGATTCACAGCTAAGAGAAGCGATGCGGTGCCCGCAACAAACGGAGCCGCAAACGAGGTCCCTTCGGCCTTGTAGCACAAATTTTTCATTTCCGCCGTCGGGCCAGGCCATTTTGAATCTCTTGAGTATAGGGAATAAATACTGCGGCCGGGTGCTGCTATCGCAACATTGGCTCCGGTATTTGAGCTCCATACTCTGACTCCCGCTGGATCAATCGAAGCCACCGAAAGCACATTTCTTGCCGCAGGCGGACCGTAGCTTAAAATATCTTGCGAGTAATTACCTGCCGCAACGACAATGACGCATCCTTTGCTATAGGCATAATCAATGCCGCGTTGTTCTAATTTCGATCTCCCTAAGCTCCCTAAACTAATATTGATGACTTTCGCTCCATGATCAGCCGCATACACTAAAGCACGATAAATATTAACACTGCTGGCCTTTCCTTCTTCATTGCCTACCTTAAGAACCATGATTTGAGCGCCTGGATTCACACCAGAAATAGCAATACCATTGTTGGCCTGGGCAGCAATAATACCTGTCACAAAGGTTCCGTGTCCTTTGCGATCGGTCAAATCATGATTTTCCTCAAGGAAATTCCACCCATGAATATCGTCGATATAACCGTTCTTGTCGTCATCTTTGCCATTATTGGGTTTTTCTTTGGGATTTGTCCAAAAGAATTTTGGCGCATCAGGATGAGTCATATCGAATCCGGAATCAATGACCGCGACAATCGTATTTTTCTTTTTGGCATCGACTAAGTGCCAGGCTGAATTGGAATCCTCGTACGGAGTAAACCCAATCGCATGCAAACCCCATTGATCGTCAACTTTATGAGCTGTTTGCCTGGACAAGGAAACAGAATTCCTGTCTGATGGCACATCTGTTTTAATATCATTGGCATTGAAGGAAACCCATACACCCTTATGACCAACGGCATCAAAATAAAAAGGATCGTTGGGTGTAACGGTTATTTCTTCTTTTTGGTCATCTCTTTTGCGATTCTTCTCCGTAAAATCTACACCTGGTGCCTGTTTAACGAAATCGCAAAATTTTTCGCAGTCTCTTTTGCGTTCAAAAGAATCTTTAAGACCGTCGGCAATTTCATTGATTTGTTGATCCGTGACATCAGGCTTCAAAACCATCACATCTCCAAGAGCACTTTGTAAATTGGAAGGGTCAATCGGTATCAAAGGAGAACGCCCGCCCCCTCCGTTTCTGGCTTGACGAATCGCATCATGCAAGACACGCTCATTGGATTGAAATGATTCTCTATGGATAATATCCACAGGCCGCCCCAAAGGATCATAGACAATAATCACAACACCATTTTTGATGCAATCGATCACAATGATCGGCCCCGGAGTACCCGTCGGATCACCAGATTTTGGTGGTTGTGAAACATCATCGGGTTTAGGCGGCTGTGAAACGTCCTGATCATCGGATGTTTGAACTTGATCTCCTGTCGGTGGGATCGAGACATCCTTCGGACATGGATACAGAGGACATAAAGTCACGCCGGCTATATATCTTTCAAACCTTCGATAGCAGCCTTCGATCTCTTCGGTATGTGGTCTTCTGGCGACTGTCGTTGTATTAAGACCCGGGCAGCCTTGACAGATTTCACATTCACTCGATGGTCGGCAATCGCGCAAGCGCCTTTGAACATCAAATATTTTTTCGCTTAGACTGTTCAAAATTTCATCAACTTTTTGAGCTACCCGCTCATAGGCGATGATTTGTCGTCTTAAAGCAAAATAATTAACGCTCAAAACATTCCTTTGCCGTTGAACAATCGCTTCCGTTCTTTGATAAGCAGCTTCAATAACCTTCGTAATATAGTCGACGGCAAATTCGGCTATAAATCCAACAATCGAATCCACCGCTTCTCCCTTGGGATTTTCCATCATGTCTTTCATGCCGCCCAAAACAAGAATAAGCTTCGTAATGTATTCGATGACTTTTTCGCCCAGCTCATTGACCTTTCCTTTGATATAGCTGTTTTTAATCACGCCCAGTTCATCAATAATCAGCTGAAGCATATAGGACATTGCCTTTGTCTTTAAATAAACATAGCTTGAGCAGGCCAATTCTTTTTTGCTTGTTTTCTTTTTCATCTCTTCCTTAATATCTTTAATGCTTACTTTTCCTTTGGCAAGCTTCTTTAGTTCTTCCTTAAAAGACAAGATGGTTAAGCAAGAGCTGGATATACTGGCCAAGGCATCAAAGAAAAACTGGAGCTTGATATTTCCGTATTCTCTTTGAAGTGCTTTTTGGTGTTTGTTATAGACGTCGACCAATGTGCGCCTTGCTTTTGAATGCAAAGACTCAAAACAGTTTTTGAACCGTTGCGTTTCGGACTGGTATTCGCGAAGCTGTCGCTCCCATTGGGCCAGAATGCAGCATTGGGCATCTGTCAGTTTTGGGCAATCATTTAACTGTTCAATGGTCTCAAAGTCGAATTCAATCGAATCCCAGGCAATATTGATATACCGATAAAGGTCCAAGAGATAAGAAACGATTTCATCCGTTGTTTCCTGGACAAGAGTAAAATCCTCTTCTTGGGCAAGAAGCTCATCCAAATCATCTTCACCCAACATTTCCTGCCACTTGGTCATTTCTGTTTCCAGCTCATCAGGTTCTTCTGCGGCAAAGGCCGTACGGAGAAAACCTTTATTGAGCTCAAGAGGCATGATCGCAAGGATTACGGATAAGAAGACGGCCATGGATCTTTTTAACATATCATTTCCTTTCTCTTTGATCTTATAGAATTATGATAGGAGCCTCTCGAAAATAGGTCAAGGAAAAAAGAGTATTTGATAGGCGTGCAATAGTGAAAGAATGCGGAATGGGGGGGGTGATTACTTAAGAAGGGCGTGCAGGAGAATGGTTGAAAAGGCAATAAGGTGAAGCCAAGAAAATTTTTGCTTCAACAAATGATGACCGATTTCACTGATTGACCTTAATCAGTATTGAAAGACAGGCCCCCGCCCGCCATTGAATCAATGGCGGGCGGGGGCCTTTGTGTTCTTTGAATGACTTAGCTCAAGACAAGCTGTTTCTGATTCATCAGCTGCTTGATGGCATCCAGCAATTCTTTCGGGCTAAACGGCTTGGTAAAGAAAGCATTGGGCCTGACGTTTTCGTCAAATTCCCTGTCATTGTCCTGATGCCGGCCCGTGAGAATGACGATAGGGATGGCTTTATAGGCTTCATCACTTTTTAAAACGCTGCAGACAGTGAACCCATTCACTTTGGGCATCATGACGTCCAATATGATCAAGTCTGGCGTCTCTTTTTTGACCTTTTCCAAAGCCGTTTTCCCATTATAAGAAACGCAGACAAGATAGCCATGGGCTTTGAGTTTGGCCCGCAACAAAGCGACTAACCCGCGATCATCGTCTACAACCAATATCTTCTTAGCCATTTTTTGCTCCCTAACATAAAGTATAGCATTACCGTCTTAGAGAAGCTTATTTGATGATAATTTTTTATCGCCAAAATATAAAAATAGACAGAGAAAACGTTTGCTTTTGAAAG
>JBDRMG010000039.1:0-10118 GCA_043812495.1 Candidatus Omnitrophota bacterium
GTTTCTTCTTTTTAGTGTTAGAATGCTTTAGCTCCATATGACCTCCTGTTTTTTGTTTGTTTCCACTTACAAATTAACAGTTTTTTTGGTCTTTGGAGCTTTTTTCTTATTTTGTCTCACTTAATGTTACAATCTTTCAAGTCAATATTAGGTCTTCTTTCTCGTATAGAGAGAATATTATTGACTGTTCCATTAATAAGGAAAAGACCAATAAGAAGGAAACTAAAGAACGATCTTTAGAAAAAAACCATCATCGACAAAGAGCTTAGTCATCCAGGCTTGTTTCGTCGGACCAGTTGACAATATCATCATCTCCCCCCTCAACTCCATCCGGACCGTTAGAAGAGAGGTCAAATTCCTCTTCGTTATGAATACCAGGATTCACATAGACATATTCATTGCCCCAGGGATCTTTGGGAATTCTTTTCTTCTTTAAATACGGTCCGCTCCAATTCATGGGAACCGGCGGAGAACTTGGCTCTTCCAGCATGGCTCTTAACCCCTGCTCGGTAGTAGGATAACGGCCGTTATCTAACTCATATAAATCAAGGGCCGTCGCTAAATTGACCTCAATGTCGGCCCGGGCTGCGGCCCGTCTGGCCTGCTCGCCGCGTCCGGCTAAATTCGGCACAACCATGGCGACCAGAATTCCGATGATGATCACGACGAGCATGATTTCGATTAACGTAAAACCTTTCGTTGCGTTCAGTCTCATATCTTCCCCCTTATCGTATGATGAGATTCATTTTGAAAATAGGCAGCAACATCGCTATGACAATAAAACCCACGACAGCGCCGATAGCGACAATCAACAGCGGTTCCAATAAAGACGTTACTGTTTTCACGGATCGATCCGATTGCCGTTCATAGGCATCCGCTAACTTTTGAAGAGCGTGCTCGAGATGCCCCGATTCTTCACCCACCGCGATAACGCTTCGGCTGGCGTCCGGGAAATGAGGACATTTTCTTAAGGCTAAACTCAATGAGGCTCCGCCCGCCACCTCTTCGGAGACCTTCCGGATTTCTTTTCTGATCACTTCGTTATCCAAAAGGGCCCATACAGCGTCCAGAGCCGTCACGATCGTGACCCCGCTCTGAAGTAAAGTCCCGAGCGTACGCGCAAACCGACCGATCTCGACATCTTGAATAAATTTTCCAAGAAAAGGAATCTTTAATTTCCATTGGTCCAACCACAACTTTCCTTCAGCACTTTGCGTTAACTTTCTGAAATACCACGCAATCAATAGAGCAACGAAAAGAACCAGCCACCAGAATCGTTCCAAAAACTGGCTTAAGGTGATAAGAATAATGGTCGGTAAAGGAAGCGCTTGAGATAAATCATCGAACATCACGGTCAGGCGGGGAATCACAAAGGTGAGCAAAACAAAAATGGTTGCGGTGCCCACGATCAGCATCAGGGCCGGATAAATGAGACTCGAGCGAACCTTGGCCCGCGTCTCTTCATCCTTGTCGGCAAATTCGACCAGACGGCCTAGGACCACATCCAGGTTTCCGCTGATCTCGCCGGAATGAATCATATTCACATAGAGTCTGGAAAAAACCTGGGGATATTGCGCGAGGGCATCCGCCAGACTCCCGCCATCCCGCACAAAGCTCCGTATTCTCTCTATGATTCCCTTGAAAACAGGATTGAGTGTTTGGGCAACAACAACATTGAGGGCGCGCAAAAGGGGAACGCCACCTTCGACGAGATCAAAAAGCTGTCGCGTAAACATCGTTCTATCCGTTGACTTAATCCGACGATAGAATAGGGGATAAGGGTTTTTTGCTTTTTTGGGGATCCGCCCCTCTTTGGGCGGATGGGTCGAAACATCTAAGGGAGCAAGACCTAAGCGGATGATTTGCGAAATGGCACCGTCTAGATTCTCGGCGTCCAGGGATCCGTTGATCGTTTCGCCCGGACCTTTCTTGGCTTTGTAAAAGAATCTCGGCATAGTAGTGTTGATTCTAACATACGCCATATTTCATTTCAACCCAGATTTTGCCTGTGTCTATTTAAGGTCACTAGGCAAAATCTGCCTCCCGTGAGATCTGAAAGATCTCACGGGATTAATCCCTTACAATCCGAAGGATAGTACGGGGCAAAGGGCCGATTGATTAAATCTCAAAGAGATTTAATCATGCCATCGGGGTTGATCCAAAAATAATTATTGAGTTTAAAAATTGGATCAAGGCAAATAAAGAAGACAACGAATATGTGGAAGTTTGATAGACCAAGGGAACACGGGGTGGGACAGGAGGGAAAATCAACCCGTTCGACGCACCCCGCTCTGTTCATGGCGTGGTTTGGCGCCGTCGAAGCATCAATGCGAAACGGGCTCGTCTCTTTTTTCCCTGACGGTTCTTTTCAGAGACTGAACAACCTTGAGAACAAAGACTTTGTCGTCGACCACGACGAATTGTTCGCCCACAATTTTATAGATGAATTTGTGAATTCCTTCCTGCGTATCATGTGTTTTGACGAGATATGTATGAGGGTGTTCTTCTTCTTTTTTCTTTTGTTCGATATAGACCACGAGATCCACGGGATCCGTAAACTCAAGGGTCTCTTTGACGCAGTAGACCATCCTTTTCTCAACATCTTGAATAGAGCAACTTTCTTCAAAATGTTCAGATAACAAGAGTTCTGATCTTTTTCTCTCCAACGATGTGATATTCCTGAATAGGAGTTCGCGCATCTCGTCCTCCGTGACCTAAAAAAAGAGCCATTCTCAATTAGGGTGATAAATATTTCATAACTTAGATCAAGATAAACAGATAAATAAGATTATTAAATGGCCCTGATTCCAGAGATTTTAAGAGACTCCAGAGATTATTCTTTCAATGAGATCATCGCTGTAATCTTCATTAATCACCGTAATCAGGTTCTATCATTCAACCTAAATCATAAAGAACCAAAAAAACCTATTCTTTTTCGAAGAATAGGTTGAATCTATGATTAGATTCGGTAGCCAGACCATCCCAAACTTATTGGGATTCTTGGCTTTGCCCCGGCTTCGCCAAATACTTATCGTGTTTGGCTACGCCGGGCCAGGCGAAGCTAAAGGCGAAAGCTCTTTAGCGGAGCCTGGGCCCTATTCTTGCGAATTCCGCCAAAATGATTGGCGGATCCGCCACGATTTATGGCGGAAGTTTGCCGTTTCGTCTAACGATCTCTTGGTATAAGTATAATATGATTAAAGGAATGCACAAGTGAGGGATGAAAAAGATTGAGGATTCGGGGAAAACGCTTTCTCCGAAGCCAGAATACCGTCTTCGAAAGACCATGGCTCAACAGCATTTTGCTTCGTCTTTCGGATTGATTCGTTCATTTTAACCTGTCTTACTTTGGGTATGCTTGTCATATTGACAAAATTTCTTAGTTATGCTATTAAAATATATCAAATCTAAATTTGTTTTAATCATTCAATAAAATTTATATGTTTTTCTTCCCTCATCCGTCCATAAAAAGTAATCGTCCCGCAAATTTACCAAAACCGAAAAATTACCTATTCAACCCTTTAATAGGGAAAGGACATGCCATGAAAGCAAAACATTTTTCCGGGATCGTTGGTCTTTTTGTTCTTGGTCTTTTAATGCTTACGCCTAAAATCTCATTGGCCCTTACATCTGGACCGATGACTCCCGAAGTAGCGACATTCGCTACCGTCGGCAAAACCGGCGAGTCCGTTGATTTTGCAACTGGGGATTTTAACTGGGGCGCCCCCATCATCAACATACCGGGCAGAGGAAACCTGGACTTCCCGCTTTCATTACAATATACAGCCGGAGTCAAAACCGATCAGGAAGCGAGCTGGGTCGGGCTGGGATGGAATTTAAATCCCGGGGTCATCTACAGGACAACGCCCTATGTCCCTGACGATTATAGCGGCGGGAACGTCTGGACCCGTATCAGGGGTTCAGGGTCCAGCCTCAATGTCGGGGCATTCGGGCTCGGTTACAGCTCAAGCCAATCGGGAGGAAATAAATCCAGCGGTTTTTCTTTCAGTTCGGCAATGAGTTTTTTCAACATATTCGGGAGTTTCAATATCTGGAAAACAAGATACGACAAGGACTGGCCCGTTTACGGATTTTTGCATTACGAAAATCCGGCATCAAAAGGAGGCTGGGACGGAGGCGAGGATGGATGCGGAATAGAATGCTTCAGGAGAGAATTAAACCCTGCCAACACAATCGGCATCAATTATATCATCTATTACGTTCCCGCGCCCCCTATGGATACCTATGTTGTTTCCGGCCCTGGCCCGTCAGGGGAGATGATTCCCTGGCGTCCCAACTATACGCTGGTCGGCAACAGACCTGACGGTAATAATGAGAATGACATCAACGGTTCCGCCAAATTCTTCTTTGCCAACCACCAAGGCACAAGCGAAGATTATCAGCCTCTCTCCAATATCGCCAATGACAGTGCCGTAAGAATTGAGCATGAGTTTGATGCGGGCGGTTCGATTTCTTCTTTTACCATTTATGATATTGACGGTACACGCTATGTATACGGTCAACCGGCTCTCATCAATGGCATCGGATATCATGGCCAAAAAGATGATGACAATTATTCCAAGTTCGGCCTTTCAGCCCCCTATGCCTATGCCTGGCATCTGACAGAGATTTTATCTGCCGATTACGTGGATTCCGACGGAACAACAGGCCCCAGCGAAGACGACCGCGGCAACTGGATCAAATTCACCTATACACGGTCGGTAGCCAACTACGGATTTTCCGACCCCTACGAAGGCTGGAAAGAGGCCCCTTATATTTTTGAGAACAACCAGTTGACCAGAAGCTGGGGAGAAAAAGAGCTTTGGTATCTTGATAAGATTATTACGCCGACCCATGAAGCGCATTTTCTGATATCAGATCGTTTGGACGCAAGAGAATCCAATGCTACGTGGAACTCTCTGGGAACGGCGGCCGGCGGAACGGACCATCCGTTGAAACTGGATACCGTCAACCTCTATGCGCGGGCAAACTCAAATCTCACTCTGGCCGGCATGGTTGATTTCACATACGATTATTCTTTAAGACCCGGTACCGTCAACTCGAATGCGACAGGAGGCGGGACCCTGACGCTCAAAGAAGTTTCCAAAAACGATTCCACGACCAATCCTGAAATATATCAGTTTCAATACAACGGGACAAATCCCACCTGGGGAAAAAACAAATGGGACCAATGGGGTTTTTATAAATTTAATGGAGCCTGGACTGTTCACGGCGATCCATCCAATGGGGACGACGCCAAGGCCTGGTCGCTGACGGACATCATTTATCCGACGGGCGGCATTCTTCATGCCGAATATGAATCCGACGTCTACCAGTATGTGTCCACCCAGTATCTTGGGGGCGGCTTAAGAATATCCTCCTTGACGCTCAATGACGGCCTGGGCAATGAGACGACCACTAAATATGAGTATTCAACGGGAAAAATCGGGAACACGCGCCCTGCTCCCTACGAGAGCATTATTCCGACCGTTACAAGCCATCCTTTTTCATCTTCGGATGTCCATTATTCTTTGGTGACGGAAATACCCGGATATGATTCAGGTAACGCGCCTTTTGGGAAAACGATCGTCAATTTTACAACAGCCAGCGACTATCACGCATACGAAGATCTTACTCTTGATCCGGATCCCTACTATGGGCAGGCCGTTCTTGAATCGCCCCCGGGAACATGGCACATTCCCGAAGTAGCCGGCCGAGGCCATGTGGCGGCCCTCTACAACCGCAACTATGCCTGGAGGGTTCCTAAGTGGGTCAAAGTATTCAACTCATCCGATGAGGTGATTGAACAAACGGATTATACATTGGTTGAAGATCTTCCCCGCGAGGCGTTAACATTTTACAATGTCCTCTCGACAAAGGATAATCATTATTATTATGTAGACTTCTATCTGTGGGGGAAATTGACGGTTGATTCGAAAACATATAAGAAACTGGATGTCCCTGTGTATTCCATCTATGAATACGATCCCAGGACCGAACTTGTCACGCTCGAGGAGATCAGTGATTTTTCCGGGAACAAGAAACTCATCGGTGTGGATTACTGCGCCCAGGGTAATGCCTGCGGAGATTTAGAAAGCGGCGCTGTCGGCGAGGTCATCGAAGCCAAAAACATTTTGAACCTGCCCTATCAAAGCTGGATCAAAGAGAACAACCTCGGCAACCCGTACAAAACATACAACTACAACATCTATCACGTGGAAACCGACGGAGAATCGGATTACGCCAAGATGCGGTTATATCCTAGAAAGAATCTCAGCTGGCTCGATGATGACGCGGACGGACAGCTGGACTGGGGCGGAGAAGATTCATTCATAGGAGAAGAAAATCTGACCTTTGACGCTTACGGAAACGTGTTGACACAAAAGGATCCACGCGACCAGGTCACAACTTACACTTACGATCCCTTGCGATATAATGCTTTGTTAAAAACTTCCTCAAAAGGCGGTTTGGCAACGGAATTTTTCTACGAGGACAACAGGTTCTACGCGCCCACAAAAATCGTTAACGCGGACGGAACATCCGGTCAATTTGTCTATGATGATTTTGGAAGGCTCGCGACAAAAATCGCGACCACGGGCGAGCAAACCGATTATACCTATCATTATGTCGGTTCCTCGATAAGCACGTCCAACCTCAACACGATCCAGACAGATGCGAGTATCGATGGCGTGACAAGAACATCCGTCTCTTCACTTGACGGTCTTGGCCGGAATGTCATGGGCAGGTCTAAAAAAGACGCATTGAACTGGATTATCACGATGCAAAATTTTGATGATCTCGGCAGACCTTATCAAAGTTCTTATCCATTTGTATCATCAAGCATAGATTATAATCAAGCGTGGCCTGACGGATATTCGCGCGCAACATATTATGATGATCCGCTCGCGCGAATTTATGAAGCTTACCCCAATTATGCCGCTTCGCCTTCTCTGAAAAGCACGACTTCTTATGCCAAAGACGGACCGTCAAGCTTCCTGACAACAACGATCGATCCTATGGGCAAGTTCACCAAAATCTACAAGCATGCCCTGGGCTTAGAGACTACGTATGTCCGTCAAAACATGCATAATTATTCGCAAACCGCCTATGCGGATATTTTTGGCCACACCATTGAAATGACCGATACGGACGGCAAAACAACGGAATTCTTTTATGACACCCTGGGAAGAAAGATCGCCTCCAAAAATCCTGATATGGACGCGTTTACATCTGTATCTTATCCGTATCTCGGGCAAGTCACTGAGGAGTGGGTCTATGATGATGCGGGAAACGTGGTCTGGTACAAGGACGCGAATCTCGGTCATGCCGCAACCCCCACGCATCTCAACCAAACTTATGATTCTCTGGGAAGAAACACCGATACCGGCATCTACACAGACCAGATGGAATATCAACTCGAGACGTGGATAGGGACATACTACAATTATGTCTACAATCATCACGGTATGCACCAACCGACCAGGACAGATGCCGAGATGTCCAATTGGCAGAACACCAATGATGATAAGATCACTCATATCCAAAATGATCATCAGATTGAAGCATTATTCTATGACAATGATGGGTTTTTGGGAGAAAAGCTGGTACTTTCAAACGGAAAAGTATACAGTTTTAAATATTATTACAACGAGGCTGGGGAAATCACAAGTGAGACGATCCATCCTAAAATCTATGATGATCCGGGCATCGGCATACACGATCTCGTTGTGGAAGACGCTACAGAGATTGAGACCTATTATACGTACAACCAGCTTGGCCAGGTAGAAGATGTTTTCCTCAAGAAAGGGACCGACCCTCTTGTCCAGGTCGCCCATTTCACGTATAAGCCAAGCGGACAGATTGATACCCTGACCCGGTCAGTCAACAATCTGACGACGACATACGGATATGACGACTTAAAAAGGCTTAATCTCATCCAGAACAACAACCTTCAACTATCCACATACGGATTCAATCGGTTCTTCACTCATGATGATCTTGGAAGAATCACGGGGATTTACAACGATACCTATGCCAATCCGGAGGAGTTGATCGGCAATTTTAACCTTGGGTACCCGGAATCTTATGATAATTTCGGAAGACTTAAAAGCGGGATCATCACATCTGTCGTGAATCCCCAAAAGCAGATCTGGCTTAACTACCAGCATGACAATGCCGGCAACCGTACAGACAAAAGTGAGTTTGATTACTATCAATTCAGTGGTATCTACGACGATGATTACAGCTACTTTACTGGAACAAGCAGATTACACCAGGTCGGCAGAGATCTCGACGATGATGATATTAACGACGAGACACGCACCTTCAGTTATGATAAAAACGGAAATATCCTCAGCAAACTCTTTGAGAAAACGGGTCAGCCTAATCAAACCACGTCTTACGTGTACGACGATTACAATAACATGATCCAGCTGACGTTACCCAATAGTGCCGTAGAAACATACGATTATGCAGGAAGCGGCAAGCGGATCAAAAAAATCGACAGTCAATCGCGGGAGTTTGTCTATATCTACGATGGGAACTCGGTTGTCTTTGACAGGCAGCTGAATGGATTTGTAGCTGGCGATACAAACGGAGACAGGTTTGTGGACATTGACGATATGGTCTATCTCATGGCCTATATCTTCACAGGAGGCTCTGCTCCCGAACCGCTGGCCATCGGAGACTGCGACGGATCCGGAGGAATAGACATCGATGATATTGTCTATCTCCAGGCTTATATCTTTACCGGAGGCCCGGCGCCTATCTTGCCGGAGAATTTGTCTTTGAATACGGCCTATCTCGATGTGAATGGCATACGATTGCTTTCGGTGTCGGAAGGAAATCTTGGCAATATCAAATATTACCTCAGCGACCAGGTTGGAAGCGCGAGCGTCATCGCCAACAGTCAAGGCGCAGAAATAAACCGGAAGGAGTACTATCCGTTCGGAAATGCGTTCTCAAGTTCGGGAGTCTATTTATCCAAGTATCAATATACCGGCAAAGAGCTTGATGACACGACAGGTTTGCATTACTATGGCGCAAGATTCTATGATTCAGATCTTGGCAGGTTTGTGGCCAAGGATACTGTTTATGACGGTCCTTCTCCATACGCTTATGCCAACAATAATCCGCTTATTGCCAAGGATCCTACAGGGAACGCGGTCGAAGGCGCGGCTTTTGACTTTGATAATCGTATGATACACTTTGTAGATATGGATTATCTTTTGGTACCTAGAAGTAGTGTCCTAACTGAATTCAAGGGGCGGTCCTGTATATCTCATTCTTTCGTCCTGTTTGGTCGCCCCAAAGGTAGGAAGAGATTTGAGAAAGTCCTTGGGCACCTGATACTCGAAGAAACAGGTAACTCTAAGAGCATAATGATTAATGCCCTTAATTGCGAAGGCAGGAGTTCATTTAATAAATACCTTGCTCTTTTGCAAGGAACGGCAGAACTAACAAAAGCTGACTATATACATTTAAATGAGAATGCTTTTGATATAGTACAATACAGAAGATTTGGAATGAAAGGTAAAGGTATTTGGCATACTATGTATTACAAAGTTCTAACAGATAAATTGGGTTGGAGTTATAGAAGAGATGGGGGGGTTCTCAAAAAAATCCATACCTGGATAAATCCCGGAAAATCTGGTTTTTCAGGGGGTTCTCCCGGGGGCATGCTCCCGAAAGGTCCGAGTTATTTAAAAATGATTCCTTTTGTTGGAATAAGCGCGGGGCTATTGTCCTACGGCTCAGAAGTATTTGCCGGAGACTACTGGGCGGCTGGCATGGATCTTTTTGGATTAATACCAGGTATGGGCGATGCTATGGATCTCGTAAGATTCGGTACTTCGCTCATCCCAGAAGGTGCGCCTTTGCCAGCCTATTATGGCCGTGAATCAGGCAGATTCGGAGACCGGTACATCACTCAGCCGGATAATACATCCGTCCGTTAGGATTATAATGGAGGAGTTTAAAAGCCGAATACCTAACTCTACTACGCTCAAAAATTTCACTTCGTTTCATGTTTGAGCTTCGTAGAGTTCTACTTTCGCCTTTCCGCCCAAAATCTTTGATTTTGGGCGAGATCTCGCCCTGCTTTGCAGGGCGGACATCCC
>JBDRMG010000040.1:0-4135 GCA_043812495.1 Candidatus Omnitrophota bacterium
CCCCGCCCGCCATTGATTCAGTGGCGGGCGGGGATCAATCAAATACAAATATAATATTTCAACATTATCAGATTTAAGCAACCATATTTCCATTGCCATTTTATTCTGTATTCCATATAATAGACCCACTAATCAAAAGTGATTCATATGAAAACGATACCCTTAATTGTCTTCTTCCTTATATATTGTTCTTCCTTATGTGAAGCAAGCGGAGCCGTCCAAAAACGCAAGGCCCAGCAGCAGCAGATTATTCAGCAGAAGGTTGTGATGCAAAGAGTCATGGAAGAGCAAAAGAAGGCTATCGCTCAAAGGGCGGTTCAATCCCAGCAAGGGGCCATTAATCAAGCCTTAAAAGAACATTACACAAAAATAGCCCGCCAGGTTCTGGCTGTCAAGATGGCCGTCCAAAAGAAAATCATTGGCCATAAGGTTGGGACCGCCCAGAAAGTATCCGCGCAAACAGAGGCCATATCCAGGCAAGTGATGGGACAGCAAAAGGCCATTATGGATAGAATCGCTCAGCAGGAAAGGCAGAAGCTTTATGCGATTCAAAGGGTGCCAACGGACGATGAGCCGGTTACGGAAGCGGATGCCATCGATGTTCTTCTGGCTCTTGAGAAGAACGGCGCTGTCTGGTATCAAATCATTGACCCTGAATCAAAGGTTTTTATCATCAATCAGTTCATCAAAGCTAATCAGGAGCAGGGCATCGTGATGCGAAAATCCGCCGGTGAATATGTCGAAATGGTTGACGCGATGTCCGTGCAGAGCCCGGAGATATTCTCCTATCCCTTTAATGATCTACTGACGATTTTGGCTGTGATGGAGTATGATTACGACAACGGCCATAATGCGGATGAGGTCGCCAGGGCCTTTTTAGGCGAAGAAGTTTACAGAGAGAATGTCAACCGCATGGCTTCTCAAAGCAAATGAAAGCGAGGATAACAATGTATAAAGCAGGCCGTATTCTAATCATTGTACTTGCTGTCCTACTTGTACTAGGAATAACAAAAAATCTTCTCATGAAAGCCGCCATTCAAGGCGGAGTGAAGACCGTCACGGGATGTTCGCTCAGCATGCAAAAATTTGGTTTTGGAATCTTGACAACAAAAACCGATATCCGCGGTCTTAAATTATATAATCCGGCAGGGTTTGTCGATAAAGTCATGTTGAGCATGCCGGAAATCCTTGTGGATTACAATTTAACATCACTATTCAAAGGCAAGGCCCACTTGAGCGATATGAAAATCAATATGGAAGAGTTTGTGGTTGTCAAAAATAAAGACGGCAAAGTGAATCTAAATGTCTTGAAAGAAAGCTTGGCCAAAGAAGAAGCACCTGGCGAGAAACCCAAAGAAGCGAAGAAAAAAGCAAAAATGCCTGAAATCCAGATTGACAACATGGAGCTGAAGATCGGAAAGGTTATTTATAAAGACTACTCCAAGGGCGGCGAGCCCACCATTAAGGAATATGATATTAATCTTAATGAACAGTATAAGAATATCAATAATGTCCAGTCGCTAGTGGGTTTGATTGTGTTCAAGGCTCTGGCCAAAACATCCATTGCCGCGTTGGCCAATATCGATCTTGCAGGATTCAAAGACGCTGCGTCCGATGCTCTTGCAAGCGCAAAAGAGGTTGCGGTCAAAGCCGCGGATACCGCCAAAGAAGCGGCCAAGAAAACAGCCGACACCGCCAAAGAAGCGGCCCAAAAGACAGGCGATGCCATGAAAGGCGCAACAGAAAAAATCGGTGGTTTACTGCCTTTTGGCGAGAAAAAATAGGAAATAATTCTTAAGAAATATAAGCTTTGCCTTCTTATCTAACCCATAATGAGGGCAAGGCTTTTTGTTTATGATCGAAAAATCTGTGTTATTCTTGGGCCATTCTTATTTGGATTGATAAATATCTCTTAACTTAAAGCAAAACAAGTTGATGATGAAAAATATTGAATGGCCCAGGTTCTTTCATTCAACCTGAATAAGAAAGAACCTTATTCTTTTCGCAAATGAGAAGCGGGAATTTTGAGGGCATTTCGATATTTTGCTATTGTTCGGCGGGCGATTCGAACGCCTTTTTCTTTAAAATGATTTTGAATGTCCTGATCGGATAAAGGAGAAACCTTGTCTTCCTCATCAATCATTTGGCGGATTTCTTCGATAATACCACGCGAACCCACGTGACCGTTGGCCTCAGTCGCAATCGCCGAAGAAAAGAAGAATTTTAGAGGAATGATGCCGTAAGGCGTGTCGATGTATTTGTTTCGGATCGTACGCGAAATCGTGGACTCGTCACGCTCAACCACTTTGGCCACGTCTTTGAGGGTGAGAGGCGCTAAGGTTCCATGGCCGTTTTCAAAGAATTCCGCTTGCTTATTCACAATAAATTGCACAATTGCTCTGAGGGTTTCGGAGCGCTGTTTGATACTTTTTATAAAAAATAAAGCGCTCTGAAGCCGCTCTTCAATAAACGTTTTTTCTTCCTCTGTAAGATTAGGTTTTCTTAGTAATTCTTTATAAAAAGGACTGATCCGCAAAGTCGGGATATCCTCGTTATTCACTGTAATTTGAAACTCATTATCAGTTTTACGAATAAATATATCCGGTTTCACATAAATATTCTCCTCAATTGGCCGGTAGGCTCGCGCGGGTTTAGGCTCAAGAGAATGAATATAGTGCCCTATTTCTTTAACGCGATCAACGGATATATTTATTGACTTAGCTATTTCCTTAAATCTTTTGCGGCCGAGAGCCTCAAGATGGTTTCCAATCACTTGCTTGATCACCTGTTCATCATGGGGCGCAAGCGTATGGAGTTGAGCCAGAAGACATTCTTTAAGATCCTTCGAAGCAATTCCTACCGGATCAAAGCTTTTCACGGTTTCTAAGACCTCTTGCATTTGAGCGCTGCCGGAAAGACCGAGGCGTTGGCTTGCCTCATCCAGAGGCAGCTCAAAAAATCCATCTTCATTAAGATTCCCGATAATGTATTCACCGATGCGTAATTTTTCAGGATTGGAAATTTCGAGTCTGAGCTGGCGCATCAAATAATCTTCAAGAGTAGCTGATTTGGTAAGAGGTTTTTCGCGAGATTCTTCCTCATCCCCGATCGCCCCTTGATAAACAGGGCCGTCAGAAATTTCCGAAAGACGGCGGATTTTCTCCCGTAATTCTTCGTTGTCTCTTGCAGCGGATGCTAAGCGGTTGGCTTCGTCAATCTCCAAGAGAGGATTAGCTTGAAGTTCTTCTTCAATGATTGAATTAAGCTCGGCCACAGGAAGAATAAGCACAGAAATAGACTTCTGCATGATGGGGGCCAGAATGTGCCTTTGAACTTGCTGGGTAACTAGTTTTGGTCTCATTTGACAAAAGTATATCATATTTAAGGGCTTAGAACCATTCTTTTGCGCCTTGGAAAATTTGTAGAAAATACCTGATTTTAAGTCATCCACCGGAACGTAACTCATTGATTCTAATAAATTTTGGGTGCCTTAGAAGAACTTAAAATAATTTTGCATTTGGCCAAATATGTTCTATGCTTTGACTGGATATTGTGAAAGTGTTCTTTTAAAATGATAAAGGCAAACCCATCGTAAGGTGGGGACCCCGACTTCGCAATGACGGCTGCTCAAGCGTTTGTCAGTACGAATTCTGTGGTAACGGCATCATTCAGGCCGGTTTGGATGAAGTCTGTGATTCCCAAACCCGATCTCGTCTTACGACAAGCGGATATATTGGCACGCAGATTCGCAATGGGCTCTGCGCAGGTTTTGAAACGTGCACCTCTGTTCAATTTTGCGTTAACGGAATCTGTAGCAATCCTCAGGAAACAACAACCAATTGTCCCAGGGATTGCGAATCGATTTGAGGTAACGGCATTCTTGAGGATCAGGAAGGATGCGATGACGGAAATGTAACTTCCGGTGACGGATGCTCGCAAAGTTGCCGAATTGAAGCGACTGCGAATGCACCTCCGGTTATGCAGTATTTGTATAATTTAGGACTTTCGCGTTTCAAGATAAAAAGGCCATAATGGCCGAACGAGCGATAGACCATTTTTGTTGATACCAAGAAAGACCCGTTTTAATGCGTTGCCATTCTAATTTTATGAAGGCCAAAAACGCACACAAAATATG
>JBDRMG010000041.1:0-32070 GCA_043812495.1 Candidatus Omnitrophota bacterium
GCCCCGCCAATGGCGGGGCTCGGAGGTCATTGCTATTTAAATTGTTTTTTTACTTTGGGATTAATTAAGAAAAATACAAGTACACATTGTGTCAGGAAAGGAGCAAAATCAAATAGCAAAAACTGACCGATGCTTCTATGGGGTATTCCCCAATAAGAAAAATTATCCCAGAAAACAATACGATAACTCCATTCAATTATCCAGAAAATAATATGAATCCAAGCTAAGCTTAATATAATTCTTCTTGCCCAATTCTTCATACGCATCAAAGCAAGCGACAAAAGAACTAAGAAAAATGGAAATAACATGTGTATTTGGAGGGCAAAAAATCCATATCGTATTCCTCCAATAATCGAACCTACTATTGAATTATTGAAGAAGAGTATTACTTGGTAGAAATACAATCCAAAAATAACCTTCGAAGCATAACTCAATACTACAGATTGATTCTTGTAAGGTATTTCACCGTGAGCATAAAAAGCGTTATAAAAAGATAAAAGTGATAATCCAATAATTATTATTCCTGCAATTCGAATGCCAGAAAACTTCATTCTTTCCTGCATCACAGCCTCCATGTTAAATCGTTAAACTTACTTACATTTTACTGCCACGCATAGACTGGGACAAGACAAATCTAGAGGAAATGTGCTTACTCAGCACTTATTTGCCCTTAATAAAAGAATAGGCAAATAAGTGCTCAGGAAATTCTTGTGATTCTTTCGAGGTGAGAAGATTTTAATTTCTCAATAACTTTGGGGATAAGCGGTTGGATGTCATTATATCTGTTGGTCGAAGCCGCGAGGATGATAATGGGAATTGTTGTATTGCGAAGATTGATCTGATACTGCAAGTTCTGATCGGCTGTGATGAAGATATCAAACTTCCCTTCCATAAGTTTTAATAATTCGCCGTTTTTCTTGCCTGTCCAACCGGCTTCGGGAACCGTGCTAACCTGATGGTGTTTGAAATCCTTTTCAAGGCGTTTCGGAAGGGATTCGTCCAGAAGTATTCTCATCCCCGCGCAGAACCTTTTTTGACAAGCTCCAAGACTTCGATGGCCTGCTTTTTCTTAACGGTAGGATAATCTTTGAGGAAATCGTCCAGACAGTCTCCTGCTTCAAGGTATTCGATAAGAGTACGCACAGACACCCTGGTTCCCCTGAATACAGGTTCGCCACCTAGAATTTCTTTTACGGACTGAATAATGGAATTTCTTGATTTATTGATCATTTTACACTCCCTATTTTTATTTAGTATATCACATATGACAATCAGTAAGTAATAAATTTGACAGGAGATGGGGCATTAGGCTTGTCCTAAAAATTTGAAAAGTGGCAAGGAATTATTGGCAGGGAAGGACAGGTAATAATAAATGCCGAAGGTGGGAGTTGAACCCACACGAGGTTTCCCTCAACGGTTTTTGAGACCGCCGCGTATGCCATTCCGCCACTTCGGCAAACAGTCAACAAAACCAAAAAGAATCCCAAAAAGCTAATGGAGCCAGCGAGGATCGAACTCGCGACCTCTTGCATGCCATGCAAGCGCTCTCCCAGCTGAGCTATGGCCCCTTTTATAATTTTAAAAAACATCGGGACAAGCGCTCTTGCCGACTTTTCTATAATATTCCAGCTCCGACGCTCCGACTTCAACAACTTATTATTAGAAAAGTCGGAGGTCGGAGTCCCGACTGAGTACGAAGTACGAATGTCGGGACTGAGCTACAGCCCCATTAATTTCTCAAAAAAAATGAATGGCTAAATATAACACTTCGCCCTATTTTTGTCAATGGAGTCCAACAACAAACTCTTTTTCCCGTTCTAAATTCTTGACATTACAGAATATATAGCGATTATGCGGCTGACCATATAAAAAAGTCTTTTCTTTAGAAATTCTCCTTAACGTTTACTTCTCTTTCTGATAAAATAAATTATTGCTGAATCGACAAAACTCAACAAATCTATTGACTTGAGAATTGTCCGATGTTAAGATTTGATTAACTTACGCTTGAAAAAGTTCTGGAAGGAGGTGAAATATGAGAAAATTTTTAGCAATGTCTTTAGTTATTATCCTTATGTTTGCCTGTGTCATTCCTGCTTTTGCTAAGGATCCTGGTGAAAAATTAGCGCGCGGTGTCGCCAATGTGATCAGCTGCCCATTGGAAATACCTAAACAAATCGATGTGGAATGGAAAGCAGCAAAGGATAGTAATCAAAACGTCGGTGCGGGTATCGCCGCGGGTTTAATCAAGGGGATGGCCTTTACCGTAGCTCGGCTAGGTTCCGGCATCTGGGATATCTTTTCTTTCCCGTTCCAAGTTCCTGAGAACTTTGAACCTGTCATGAAACCGGATTATGTTTTAGAAAAATAATTTCCTTTTGAAAGATTATAAAACAAAAAACCACTCATGAAAATGAGTGGTTTTTTGTTAAGTCGATAATGGCGGATTAATTTTCTTTTTCTGCAAAATACTTTAGCTGACCGCATGCGGCATGGATATCTCGACCGCGCGGTTGACGCAGCGTCGCATGAATCCCCATTTTTCGCAATTCCTGCTGAAAAACCAGTATTTCTAATTTTCGGGGCGGCTCAAGAGCAAACACGCTAACCTCATTACAGACAATGAGATTGAGCTTAGCAATGATTCCTTTGAGAAGACGGCATAACTCCGCTACGGCCTGTTTTGTGCATGTTAGATCCCGAATCAACAGATACTCGAAAGTAATCTGCCTTTTTGTTTCCTGAGTAAACAGGCGGCATGCCTTCATCAACTCACCCAGAGGATACCTGCGGTTAATCGGCATCAGCCGATTCCTGACTTCGTCATTGGATGCGTGCAGGGAAATCGACAATTCGACTTGAATATTTTCTTTACTCAATCTTTTGATTTGCGGAATCAATCCGCAGGTAGAAATCGTCATCCGTCTTGCTCCAAGCGCGCACGCATAAGAAGAATTCAGAAGGCGGATGGCCTTCATCAGATTGTCATAATTATCCAGCGGTTCGCCGACTCCCATAAAAACAACGTGAGTTACGTTTTGTTTCTTTTGAAAGGATTGAACGGCCAGAACTTGCCCGACGATTTCGGCGCACGTTAAATTTCGTTTGAACCCTCCAAGTCCGCTTGCGCAAAACTGACATGCGAACTTGCATCCCACCTGCGTGGAAACGCACACCGTCATTCTTGAAGAGGCAGGAATCATGACGGTCTCAATCTTCTGATGATCTGGCAGGTCAAACAGAAATTTCACAGTGCCGTCGCGGGAAACGTCTTTTCTATTGATGGCTACCGGCCTGAAGACAAAGTCATTCTTAAGCTCCTGACGTAAGCCGGCAGGGCAGCTGGTTATTTCATCAAACATTTTCGCGTTCTTTTTATAAATCCATTCGAAAATTTGCGTTGCGCGAAAAGTTCTTTCGTTCTTTGCGACCAGATAGTCTTGAAGCTCTTGATAGGATAGGTCTCTAATATCTCTGGGGATTGTGGGGTGCGCTGTCATGGCGAATCAGAGGCTGGATTGATTGGATAGAATTATTCGTTCTCGAATTCGCCCATTTTGCGAAATCGTTCGTAACGGTTATCCAAAAGATTTTTCACGGAAAAAGCGGATAGCTGCTTGATGTATTTTAAAACGACTTTCTTCAATTCATCGGCCACTTGCTCCGGGTCACGGTGGGCTCCCCCTTCCGGCTCAGGGATGATTTCATCGATGATGCCGAATCCAAGAAGATCGTCGCTGGTTAATTTGAGGGCCTGGGCCGCTTCGGGAGCCTTCATACTGTTGCGCCAGAGGATCGAGGCGCATCCTTCCGGAGAAATCACCGAATAATAAGCGTTTTGCAAAATGCAGACCTTATCCGCAATCCCTACACCCAAAGCGCCGCCGCTACCGCCTTCTCCGATAATAACAGCGACAATCGGTGAGCTGATCGCAGTCATTTCTTTGAGATTTTCGGCAATCGCCTGGGCCTGACCGCGCTCTTCGGCACCTACGCCGGGATAGGCGCCCGGCGTATCAATGAGAATCACGATTGGCAAATGGAATTTTGCGGCCAACCGCATCAAACGAATGGCCTTACGATAGCCTTCCGGATGCGCGCAACCAAAATTTCTGAGGACATTCTCTTTGGTGTCCCGTCCTTTTTGATGGCCCATGATCATGACTTTCTTACCATTGATTTTTGCAAAGCCGGCCACAAGGGCCAAGTCATCAGCAAACAACCGGTCTCCGTGCAATTCGACAAAATCCGTCGTGATCATGCGGATATAGTCGAGCGTATAAGGCCGCTGGGGATGGCGGGCGATCTGCACCTTCTGCCAGGGCGTGAGATTTTTGTAAATCTCTTCTTTCATCTTACTCAGCTTGTCTTCCAGCTTTTTGATTTCGGGTTCGATATTGATCTTCTTGTCCGAACCAAAATTTCTAAGCTCGTTAATCTTATTTTCCAATTCAATAATGGGTTTCTCGAAATCTAATCCGATCATATTTTTATCCGTTAAAAAGTCGCATTGAATCAGTCAACAATGGTGACTTTCGTCCCTTTCGGCGCCAGGTCGTAAAGTTCTTCAACTTCTTCGTTGCTCATGCGGATACATCCGGCCGTCACTTGTTGGCCCAGTGACTGTGGTTCTGTGGTCCCGTGAATACCGTAACCGGGGATATCAAAACCCAGCCATCGCGTTCCCAGGATATTTTTGGGGCTTTCGGGAGGGATAATGGCACCACTTTTGTACCAAACAGGATCAACCAGTTTATTCACTACGGTGAATGTTCCCACCGGCGTGATATTGTCTGATCCCGTGGACACCGTATAAACTTTTAGAATTTCATCACCGGATTTCAGAATAAGAATATTCTGAGATTTATCGACAAAAATATTAAAAACACCCTGCCAAATGCGAAGACGTTGACCGACGCGAATGGTATCGCTTGAAAGTTTGTTGCTCTTTTTGATCAGAGCCACGGTCGTGTTGTATTTATTGGCAATCTTACCGAGGGAATCGCCGGAGACTACTTCGTGCATCAAGGTCTGCGGCGTTTCCAATCCGGAGAAAATAATTCGCATATTCAGATCTTCAAGTTTTTTCTGAACCGTACCGATATCTTTAAAGTCGGGAGACTCACTGATGATTTTCTGATAAAGTTCTTTGGCATTCAAAAGCTCATTTTTTCCTTCCAGAGACACAGCCAACTCATAGGATTGCTGGGCCGGAAGCGCGCCGGAATCAACGGGGTTTGTTTTTCTTGCTGGTCCTCTGCTGAGGGCTACTCCAAGAATAATAACCAGCAGGCCTAAACCGATTATGAGATATCGTTTATTCATCAATTCTTTTACCTCCGTGCATTCAACTTGCGCTTGCCACCCACTGTTAATGAAGAGGATACAGACTAGCGGCGATTAAAAGACCTATGATCGATCCTATGAGAACCTGGATAGGGGTATGGCCGATTAGTTCAATGAGGCGTTCAGACTCAATTTTGCCTTTCCAGTAAAGATCATCCATGATTTGATTTAAGATTCCGGCTTGCTGCCCGGTCGAACGGCGCACGCCTTGAGCATCGAACATCGTCACAACGGCAAAAACTGTTGCCAAAGCAAAAAAAACAGAATCAAAACCCATCTTTAAACCACAACTCATGGCCAAGGCCGTTGCGCCGGCCGCATGGCTTGAGGGCATGCCTCCGGTACCGATAAACCACTTGAAATTGAACTTTTTTTCCCTAATCACGCCCAGGAACACCTTGAGGCACTGAGCGCTGGCCCAGGCAATGGCCGTGATCACCAGAATGTCATTAGAGGTCACGGCTTGAAAAAAATCTATCATAAAAGGTTCCTGTTATGTTGATATATCTTGACGATTATAAGGTCTTATGTTAGTTTACATTATAAATTTTGACCCTCAAAAAAGCAAGGTCTTTTATCTTTACCATTGTGTTTTTAAATTTAAATTCAGATTCACAGATGATCACAGATAAATGACCACAGATGATCACAGATCGGTGATCATCTGTATCTTTCATCTGTGCTTATCTGTGACGATAATGCGCGAAGCGCCTATCAATTAATCATGCTCGCAAAAGTAAAAAGCTACGGTCTCTGTGGTTTAGAAGCGTATCCCATTACCGTCGAAGTCGATGTCTCGAACGGCCTTCCTGCCATCACGATCGTGGGTCTGCCGGACAACGCAGTCAAAGAAAGTAAAGAAAGGGTCCGCGCAGGGATCAAAAACAGCGGTTATCGTTTTGCGCCTGAACGCATCACGGTCAATTTATCACCGGCAGATATTAAAAAAGAAGGTCCTAGTTTTGATTTGGCGATCGCTTTAGGCATTCTGGCCGCAACCGACCAAATCAGCGTGCCTTCTTTAAAAAAATATATTTTCTTAGGCGAACTGTCCTTGGACGGCCATATTTTGCCGGTTAAGGGTGCGCTAGCCATCGCCATGTCTATCCCTAAAAATAAATTTGACGGGTTGATTGTGCCTTTGGCTAATGCCCACGAAGCCGCGCTCGCCGATCAAATCAATGTTTATCCTGTCCAGGCGCTTACCGATGTGATTCATTTCTTGGCTGAACCCGAAAGCATTAAAGCTTTTGAGCTTGATTCAGAAATGATTTTCAAAGATTCCTGTCTCTATGATTGTGATTTTAGTGATGTCAAAGGCCAGAATCACGTCAAGCGGGGTCTTGAAGTGGCCTCAGCCGGAGGCCATAATGTTATTTTGATTGGCCCGCCGGGAAGCGGAAAAACCATGCTGGCCAAAAGGATGGCGACCATTCTTCCGGATATCAGTTTAGAAGAAGCACTTGAGACCACGAAAATTCATTCTGTGTTGGGATTGGTCGAGGCGGATGTCGGCATTGTGGCCACGCGCCCCTTTCGCTCGCCCCATCATACCAGTTCGGATATCGCGCTTGTGGGCGGTGGGTCGTATCCGAAACCGGGTGAAGTGAGCCTGGCCCATAACGGAATTTTATTCTTGGATGAATTGCCGGAATTCAACCGCAATGTCCTGGAATCTCTGCGTCAGCCCCTCGAAGATCATACGGTGACGGTTTCGCGCGCTACGCGCTCACTTAAGTTTCCGTCGAAATTCATGCTTGTTTGCGCCATGAATCCTTGCCCGTGCGGTTGGTACACGGACCCCAGAAAAGAATGTTACTGCACGCCGCAAAAGATTCAGAAATACCTATCGAAAATCTCCGGTCCGCTTCTAGATCGTATCGATATTCATCTGGAAGTTCCGTCTCTCAAATACAGAGAGCTTCTTATGGATAAAAAAACGGAAAGTTCGCAAGAGATCAAAGCGCGCACCACCAAAGCCAGAGGCATTCAGCAAAAAAGATTCAAAGGCACAAAGATTTTTGCCAACGCCCAAATGCATCACAAGCAGATTAAGGAGTTTTGTTCGATTTCCGAGGATTCCAAGGAATTACTGAAAACAGCCATTGAGGAATTGGGCCTCTCGGCCCGTGCACATGACAAGATTTTAAAAGTTGCCCGCACCATCGCCGACTTGGCCGACGAGAAAAGCATCCTGCCTGAGCATATTTCCGAAGCGATTCAATACCGCAGTTTAGACAGGAACTTATGGGCGTAAGGCCGGTGAGATCTTTCTGTTCTCTATTTTAATAACTTTTTTGCCTTCGCTAAAAATTGGTCGGCTTTGATGATGATTTGTTCAGCATTCTCTTTTGAAAAATCCGATTTATAATCAGCATTTTCCCTTAAATCTTTCGCCATATCATAATCATCAAGAAAACTGTATTCAAGCAGATTAGCATCAACAAATAGATTCTTCAATGCCGCCCTTAAGCAAAAATGGCTCTTTTCACGATAACTTTTAGAATATAGCAAAGCTCTCGCAGCATAAAACATCGCGTAATAAGCGCTGATCGTGGCCCATTTGGCCTTGCCTATTTTGAGAACATCTTTGGAATCTTTGAAGTCGTAATCCGCTGCCGTCATTTCCTTATCGATCAGAGTCTTGTCAATTTCGATTCTAATCAGATTCTTCTTTTCTAAACACCTTTTAAAGTGATAATCCATTTATTTCTGTTTCCACAAAATAATTCCTTTTTGGATTCGCTCATAAAGCGGCCGGTCTTTCCTCTCTAAAGCTATAAATTCACCTGTATCAAAAATCAGGGGCTGAATCTCTCTTTTTGTTTTCTGTCGTTTGATAAGCCGGCGCGCTTCATCGGCCCGTGACGAAACAATCACAAGATCAATATCGCTATTCGGAGAGTCGATTCCCTCGGCGCAACTCCCAAAAAGGATAACACGACTGGTCAATGGTCTTAATCGGTTGATAAGGCCATTTATTTCGGTAATGGTTTGCATTACTTTATATTGTCTTACGAGAGGATGATCATAATTAAGGCTGTAGAAATTCATACGGCCTTTTTTTGAAAGACACAATAACTCCTTTTTAAGAAGCCCCTTGAGTGTTTGATTAGTCGATCCCGCGCTTATATGAGCCCCGGAAGCAATTTGGCTTTCATAAAGAGCTTCCTCGCTATGGGATGATAAATACTGCAGAATGCGCTGTTCGGATTTTGTCAGTTGCATCATTAATTCTTATTTCATCTATATGAAATCATTTTCATTATATCGAAATTATCTTCAAAGTCAATAAAAATGTAAGGATGCGTTGAGGTTAGGGGCATCGGGATATATCGTCCAGCCTATTACGTCTGAAAAATTATTGTCAATCTGCATGTAAACTGCTTTGTCTTTCCCTTTTGGGTGACTATCGCCTTTTGTTTCCGGATCTGTCTTCGGATTTCACCCATAGTTAAAAATTTTAAAATAACATACGTAAATACCATAAGTAAAATCAGGAATATAACGACGTCTTTTTTGTTTCTCGGGACGACTTCGCTTCTTGCGAACAAATACTACACCGTCATTGATTCTTTGAATCCTCTTTTCTTTAGCGCAAGCTCCGGGCGTATCATCGGAATCGGCCTAACCATCCTTTTGTTCCTTAACCATGTTTATCATACGCCCCCCCCCCCCCCCAGAAAACCACTGCCCTTAATATTCTTTGTCCTCACAGCCTTGGGATTAACGGCCTCTGTGATTTCCAATTCTTTTATGTTTATTATTTACGCAGTCTTTTTGTATCTCTGTCAGTTCATAAATAATGATGGTGGACTCAAGCATGAAGACTCAAAAAAATCCCTCCTGACTTTTTTGCCTTTGGTCGTTGTTCTGTCTAGCATTACAACTATGGTTTTGTTATACGTTTTGCCTTTTGATCAAAACGCAGCGCATGTGCTGCGTGCCGTACTGGTCACCGTAAATGGTTGTCTATTCGCCGGTTGGTTTCTGGGTAAGTTTTTATCATCCTTGCGCCAAAAGTCCTTTGGCTGGAAACATAAAAATCTCACCATGACGTGGCCAATCGTATGCATTATGATTTCAACGCTTGCGGGACTGCTTTTTCTAGGAAATGTCTTTACAAAAAAATCGGTAAGTAAGAAGGTATTCGCACCCATTTTCACGCAGGCTCAACAATGGCGTTACTCGAAACTAAAAAAAGTCGGCCTCAAAGGAGATTTCTCTCTGGGAGATCATCACATCACTTCCCGCAAAGATCCTTCGGAGAATTATTCGGCTTATGAATACGAAAAAGGCGGAAATTATTTTGTGGCGACGTTCTCCGGCGTTCTATGGCTCTGGGGGCTTGTCTTGTTTTTATGGCTCAGGACGGGCAGGTACAAGAAATGGATTCTTTGCCGGGACCGCGATGCTTATTATTCCAACTTGGTGTGGATTGTTATGATCCCTGCTGTTTTCTTACTTATTGGTTTTATTAACGCAGGCGTGACTTATTAAAAATCGCGCTTTTTGGAAATTCCTCTTTATGTGACCATGTTTTTTGTCTCTTTATCTGATTACCAGATGGCTCAATAAAGCCCAGTATAAATTTCTTGGGCTCTTTATTCTCCTCTATGCAATCATTCCTTTTATCGTCACCCAGCGACCTCAGCAAATCCTGGCCAACCTGAAGCTGTTGCTTAACCTATTGCATTTTTCATAATCTCATTGGATTTCCGAAAAAAGATCTTAGGCGGGTAAAGGCTTAAAAATTTATTCTCCCGCCGGTGCGAAGCTCATAAGCCCACGCCAATAACGCATCTTTGCTGATGACGAAAATGTTGTTCTTTTCGAATAATCTGTATTCTTTAGGAATATC
The DNA here is from genome assembly GCA_043812495.1 of Candidatus Omnitrophota bacterium. GTDB lineage: Bacteria > Omnitrophota > Gorgyraeia > Zapsychrales > JBDRMG01 > JBDRMG01. The sequence goes on from JBDRMG010000041.1 coordinate 10,205, forward strand.
ACGCAAAGCAAAGGTTTCTCTCATCCGAACAAGGCGCTGGATGAACGGATTAAACGGATAAAAATAAAAACTTCCGCGCTTTAAAAAGTCCTTCTCAAAATCACCCTCACGTACAACCAAATAATCAATATGATGATCCAGGCAATACTTATAGGTTAAAAGAGGATTGTCCGCGTAGTAAAGGTCGAAAAAGATGAATAAACGCTTTTTGATCGTGTTCCAGTATTTGTCAAAAAGGGGGACCGCTGTTTCATCATTAACAAATACTTTTCTCTGTGCATAAAGAGGAATATTATCCGCCAGAAGCGGATGGGCCGCGATCATGACGTTTCTGGGCAGTGTATTTAAATAATGATATAAATCTTGATTGGCAGATTCATCGATCAAATAAGATCCTCGATCGATATGAAAAGACGCTAACAGCAAAAAAATAACGAGAACCTGGCATATTCTTTTTAAGTGATCGGTTTTGATTTTTGTCATCAGTTGTCCGAGCGTAACGGAAAATAAAAGCAAACTGATTATGGGAACCGGATACGCAATATATCGATTGGGCACATAAAGTTTAAATAAGAATATGTCGGCCAGTTTATACATCAAAACGCTTGAAAGCAGCAAAAACCATAACGCGGCTGGAAAACAAATTCTTTTCTTAAATGCTTCCCATGCCACGAAGAAAATCATTGCCAATAAGATCAGCCAAAAGCCGAATGTCCTTAAAGGTTTCGATAATTTCTGCGAATATTTGGAAATGGATAAGAAGAAGATGTTGCCCTCTTCGGTGTTTTTCTCAACCTCAAAATGCAAGGGGGCAATGGGAAGCCCGTGGTTCCATCGGCCGATGCCCCGGTAAAACTCGGGCTGATGCAGCATTTCTTTTTTGGTAAATGCCTTGCCGATTTGCAGATCATAAGACAGCAAATGTTTGGGTCCCAAAATCAAACCGCAAATCACAATTGATAAAAGAAAGTATTTGAGCCCCCGGGGAATTCTTTCCGAGGGGCTCACCCTGCCCGCCCCGCCGCTTCGCGGCGAAAGCCGCGGGCCGGGGAGCGAGCCCGAAGGGCGAGTCGAAGGGTCTCTGGTTAATGGATCCTTCGACTCCGTCTCGACTAAAGTCGGGGCTCCGCTCAGGATTTCGGGGTCGGAAACACCCCGACCCCTCAAGTATTTAATCTTTGGATTTGATAATTGGAAGGATTTCTTGTGAAACGGAATCTCGATAAACGAAAAAAGATAGATCAGGATGCTCAGCAGAAAAACCATGGGATAAAACAAACACTGTAAAATAAGGGCTAAAAGTGTCTTAGCGTAATCTTTTTTGATGAAATAATAAAGAAACATCACCAGAAAAGGATAAGCAAAGGTCCTTGTTAAGCCGCCGGCCATGCGGCTTGCGTACGTGGGGGTCAGAAGAAAAACCAAAGCCGACAAAAATCCGACATAATTTCCGGCGATCTCGCGGCCGATTTTAAAAATATAATAAGCGGCCAGAGTCAGAAGAAAAATCGTTAAAAGCGTTCCGAAGAAAACAGGTTCAAAGAAAAAACTTGATAGATAATATAGAAAATTATATCCCCATGGCCAGCTGTATTTGGCGGCTTGTGTGAGTAAATCATCCTTAAAAAGCTCGGCATCCTGATACTGCGGCACCCAATAGCTGTTGACGCGCACATCATCCGCCACGATATATTTGTTTAGAAGCGAAGGGTAATAAAAATATACCGCAAAGCCGATAGCCAAAAGGATAACGAATATTGCGATCTGCTTTTCGTTTACTTTAATCATTTTCTTGGGCATCCGGCCTTCGAATATCAATAATTCTTATCACCGGATTGCTAAAGGCAAAGGTTTTGAATACCGGCTTGATTTCTTCGTAAGGGTAGTTGAATAATTCCTTGTAGCGCTCATAGGCGCGGTAAACTTCTTCATCCTGGCCTTTAAGCTTATGCGCAAAAAAATAGCGCTCATACTGAAAGCTGCTCGCCACAAGATAGGTATACCCCAGGCGCTGCCAGGTCCGGACATCATAATCAGCAAGCGACTTAACAAAAAAATAGGGAAAAACGTATTGCTCGCACATGATTTTGTCCGTCGACTTTGTCATCCACTCAATCGCTTGTTCGCGCGTGTCCTTGTTCAAATTAAAAGTGAGCTTCATGGAATCATAAAATGGCAGCCAAAGGATCATCAGGCAAAGAACCGCGACGACAGCCATAGCGATCTTCTTCTGATCCATTCTCTTTTGAATCAATAGGATGCTTTTTACGGCAAAATACACAAATGCGGGAACTGCCGGAATCACGTGCCGGGAGAAATCCGGAAAGGCCTTCATGGGTGTCAGCTCAACCGCAAAATAAAACAGCAATCCGTAAACCAATAAGATTTTTTCCTGCCAGGGAATTTTCCGCCAATGGATGAGCGAATAAATTATTCCACTTAGGGCTAGCCCCAAGAGAATCCATGTCAATCCCGGCAAAAGACTATACACAAGATGAAAGCCGAAAAAAAACGGCCAAGGATACATTTTGACATCATGACCTTGGATGACATGCTGCGTATTCCAAGAAACGGATTCTTTGAAGGTCTGAAAATCCCAAAAGACCGGATAATTAATGGCGCAAAATATAATGACGGCGACGAGAAGAGTTAAGAGGAGATTGAGAAAATACCGGCGATAACGCGCGGACAGGACAAATAAAGGAATGGCAAAATAAAAAGGAATCAACAATATTCCTTTGTACTGACTGGATAAAGCGAGCCCGGTTGCGATCCCAAGCCAAAGACCGTTCACAAGACTATAATTCTCAGCATAGCGCAGCAAAAAGAACAGAGAAAGCATGGCAAAATACGTAAAGATAATATCCTCTTTGAAGTAATGGGCGTGAATCACAATAATGGGCGATGCGGCTAGCGTTAAAGCGGCCATCAGGGCATACGGTTTGTCCAAGCAAAAGCGGAAAACAAGATAAGAAAATAAAATGAGAAGGACGCCGAAGACAGCGGTGGACATACGGCCTAAACGAACAATCTTATTATGGTCTTTGAAATCAAAGAGCCGGTTGGCCACCCGCACCACCTGAAGCATCAACAGCGGATGATGAAAGTCGTTTCCGCCTTTCTGAATAAATTTTACTTTTTTGGGTTCATCCACATGATACCCGAAGGAGAAATCATTGTTCCACATGTTCAAAAAAAGAGAAATCAGAAGAACCCCGCAAAGGACAAATAATTCCTGGGCCTTAGAGAGTTTCATGAAGCCGTTTTTATTTGTCATAATATCTTTCGGTGCTATACGCCTTGCCTTCCAATTGTCTTTTTTGATACAAAGAAAGCACTTTGTATCGCAGCATTTCGATTCCAAAACCACCCACAAAAAGGCGCATTGTCATATCTCCGTATTGAATGACCTTGACGATCTGATCCCGCTCTGAAACCGGATAATCAGGCCCTTCATTGTAGCTCGAGAGCCAAAGGGTCCGCCTTAAGTCGAAATCACCCAGACCATTAAAATTCTTTATTCCTCCATATGTGCAAGGCATGCCGTAAATCATAATATTCATCTTCTTGTGTACAAATCCCATCTCGGGAAAAGCCAGCATCTGGGCATACATATGGGGAGCGCCGATCGTCCAGTGCGCAAACTTCTCTTCTAGAAACTCCGCCAATTTCATTTGCATCTTCAAATCGATACGGTACTGCAGGCTTCTTTCTAAGAGAACATGATAGCTGTAATCAATCTGCGGCTGTAAGAATCCGTAGGAACAGAACAAAGAGATGATAATCGCCGCACTCAGGCCGGCTTTAATGAATTTTTCCTTTTGAAGAAGAGCTCTGGAAGAAAAAAATACGCAGAACACCAGAAACGGATACGCCAATAATTGATAACGGGGACTCACCGAATAAGACTGCAGATACAAACCAAACCATGCCCCTAGGCAAACAAACATCACGATAGGAATATAATACTTCTCAAAAAAGTCCATTTTGAGCTTTTCCCTGCCTTGCGCATCAAGAAATTTCTCTTTGATAAAAAGTCCTGCGAAAACAAGAAAGCTTAAAGCGGAAATATAGGTGATCATAAAAACTTTTAAAGACGGCCAACCTTGAAAAAGGCCCACCATATCAATCTTGTCCTGAACGCTAAAGACAATATGGACCGCCGCATACAGGGCCGCCGAAAATAACATGCCCCCCAGTCCCCAAAGCAAATTCTTTATTTTTAAACGATGGACCTTGTCGAAAAAAAACATATAAAGACTGATCATAAAAACTGTTGCGCAGACAAGAACCCCCACGCCCTTGACCATGGTCGCGCCAATGGCAAAAAGCATGGCCTTCGGCATATCTTTGCCGGCCAGAAAATAGATGGAAAGAATCGCAAAAATCAGCGTTGGGATTTCCATATTGATGGCCTCGACTTGGCTCTGAAACAACGGCAAAGATAAAAGCAGAATCGCACCCAAAAGGGCGAATTCGGCAGGATAGAGTTTCCGAAATATCTCCCTAAGAAGAGAAACGATCCAAGCACCCAGCGCAAAAACAATCAAATGATTCACGACAAGAAATGTTTTCACATGCGGGATGAATTTCATCAAAAGAGCCTGGAATGTCGGATAAATCGAAAACAAATAGACTTTGGGACCACCGGAAATAAAATCCGACTGTTTGGCCAAATCCAGATAGTTAAAGGAATGCTTGAAAAGCCACAGGCTTTCGGCGAAAGGTCCGCCGATCGCATCCCCGTACGGCGGATAAAAAAGAACTTCCGGTCTTGATAAAATCAAATAACCGGATACGGCCCAAGCAAAAACTTTCGCATTGGAATCTTTCAAAAAGCGTAAGGATAAAATCAAGAAAGCCGTACCGCTTAAAAGCATCCACAAGGGGCCGAAGATCATCTGTTCTGTTTTTCCTTGATAAAAATCCAAGGATTGCGCTTCCCGGGCACCGCTCAAGCGGTTCAGGAGGCTAATTTTGTTTTCTTGAAATAAATTCTCAATCAAAGAAGAAAAGGACAACTTCACAAAAAAGGAAAAAACAAGCAATAAAACGATTGCGCTTAAAATCAGGATGTCGTTGCGTTGTTTTTGCATAAGGCGGGAGAATTACAAGTATGTCTATATAGAAATTTATTCGATTATACAAATAAACGCGAATTTACGCAGATCTAACGCAGATGGTCGCAGATAAATGTATGCCTAACGATAAAAATAGAATCTGCGAAAATCTGCCCGCCTCGGCCTTTGGCCTCATCGAGGCCGGGCGTTTGATCTTGCCTGCTCGCCTGTCTGCCGACAGGCAGCAGGCAAGCAGGCGCGTGAATCTGCGTTCAAGTCAACTTCCTTTTCTACATTTTGGCATGTCCTAATTCTCTGCAATTTAATTTAAAAAAAATAGAATAACATTTCCGGAGATCTGTTTATTTCTACTTATTCAGAAAATAAATGCCGAGAACAACCAGGATAATACCGATAAATTTCAAAGACGTCATTTGCTCGCCGAGAACAAAGACAGCCAGGATGATCAGGATAAGAAAATTCAATCCCACCTGGGCCGGGTACGCGACCGTGATATCCATGCGCGATAAAGCGATCGCAAATAAAAAGGGAGCCGCAAAAAACAAGACGAGACCCAGGATCACCAAAGGTGATCTGATAAAAAGAAGAAAGTACGCAAAGACGGATCTTAAGGAATCGCACTTAATGGCTCCCATCTCATTGAGACGCCATTTGATGATAAACACGCCGCCCGCATTACACAGCACGCTTAAAATCAGCATGCCCCAGGTTAAGAAAAGGCTATTCATTAAAAACCTCTCTGTTCATCAATGGGGTTGACTATTCAATGGTATATTCGATGACATACGGCGGCCGTTTGCGCGATTCATCGTAGGTACGCCAAAGATATTCGCCTAAGATTCCCAGCATCATCATCTGAATGCCGCCAATGACTAAAACAGCGACGATCAATGATGACCAACCTTCCACCGGAGCACCGTACAAGAAACACCATAAAACATACGCCGCATAGATAAAACCTAAAAGGGCGGTGCAAAATCCGATCACGCTCATATAGCGGATGGGAATATCGCTAAAGGACAAAAGAGAATCGATGGTGAGTTTAATCTTTTTGCCGAGCGTCCATTTGGATTGTCCTTTGTGGCGTGCTTCTTTGACGTAAAAAATCGACGCCTGGGGAAACCCGAGCCAGGCGAGCGTCATAAAAATCGAAGAATGTTTTTCGGGAACCTTTTTGAGGGCTTCGATCACCACGCGATCAATCAAAAAGACGTCCGCGCCTGAAGGCGGCACCTTGACATTCGTCAGCCAGTTCATCAGGGCATAATAGAGACCCGCGCAAAGTTTTGTGGTCGAGCTCTCTCCTTTTCGTTTTGTGCGTACTCCCCAAACGATCTTGACGTTGTCCTTCCGGGCATCAAGTAAATCCTTGATGATTTCCGGCGGGTCCTGAAGATCCGCTCCCAGGACGATCGCGCAATCACCATGCGCGTAGGCTAATCCCGCGTTTAAAGCCGCGTGACTTCCGCAGTTACGGGCAAAACGGATAATTTTGATTCTCGGGTCTTTGTTGCGCAGTTCTTTAAGAATCTCCGGAGAATGATCCGTGGAGCAATCATCGACAAAAATGAATTCAAAATCCTGAGGGTTCATTTTACTAATGGCTGTGCACAAACGCTCGTACAAAGCCTGGAGATTGCCTTGTTCGTTAAAAACAGGGAAAATGACAGTGATCATTTTTGTACCTTCCTTATGATTTTGGCCGGATTGCCTGCGGCCACAACTTCTTTGTCGAGATTGGCAATAACGTTTGAACCAATACCCACAAGGCTTTTTTCACCAATGGTAATTTGATCACGGATGCTTGTCCGTGAGCCGATATAGCAATTGGATTGGATAGTCACAGAGCCGGACACGGAAACATTGGAACCGATGCAGGTATAATCGCCGATTTGGCTATCATGTGAAAGTACCGTATGCGGCAAAACAATACAGTGATTCCCGATGGAAACGCCGCAGCTGACCACCACATAGGGCATCAAAAGCGTATTATAACCTATTTTGGCATCGGCCGAAATATTGACCGTGGGATGAATAATGGTCGCAAACCGGGATGGGTCTATCTTGAGGCTATCAATAATCTCTTTTCGCTTAAAATAATTTTCGGGATTTCCCGGAACCGCGAGAACAAAGGCATCCGGAAAGTCTTTGAGTTTTTCTTTGCCGCCCAGCACTTTAATGCCGTTGAGCTCTTTTTCTTTATGCGATGGATTATCGTCGAGAAAACCGCAAACATCCCATTCCATTTTTTCTTTGTTAATATCCTGGATGGTCCCGAGGGCCTCTTTGGCGTTTCCGCCGAATGGAAAAAGAATTAATTTCTTAGACATTCTTGAGCGCCTTGATGACGGTTTTCATTTCTTGATCCTTCATCGTTGTGAACAAAGGCAGCAGAATCACGGAATCCCTGGCCAGTTTGGAATTTTTCAAGGAAAAAACTGCGCGCGCCTTTCGGGCATAAGCTTTTTCCTGGTGACTATTCATAATGCCCGGCCGGGTGGAAATTCCTTTCTTGAGTAAATAGCGCATCAGCTGGTTGCGGCCGAGCGGCGCGCTTTTCAAAATTCTCACGGCAAAGCTCTGCCAGTTGCTGCGGGCATATTTCGGTTGTTCAGGACATTGAAGCCAGGAAATATTTTTAAGTTCTCTCTGGTAAATACGCGCAAGCCTCCGGCGTTTGCGAAGTATTGCGGGAAGTTTCTTGAGCTGCTCAAGACCGATCGCTGCCTGGATATCGGTCAGGCGATAATTAAACCCGATAACCGGATATTTTTCTATCATGATTTTCTTGGATTGATGGCGCGCAAGATCTGAAACGCTCATGCCTTGATGGCGCAACAAGCGAAAGATTTTGTCATACTGTGCGTGTTTTGTCGTCAGCATTCCGCCTTCACCCGTTGTGATCAGCTTGCGAGGATGAAAAGAAAAACACGCAATGTCGCCGTGCGGTTTGCCGATTTTCTTCCATGTTTTTCCGTTTAAGGAGATTTCGCTTCCAAGTGCGCAAGCGGCATCTTCAATCACGGGAATTTTGTATTTTCTGGCCAATAGTAGGATTCCTTTTAAATCGCAGGGCATGCCCATTTGATGAACAACCAAAATGGCTTTGAAACGCTTGTGCTTTTGTTCAAGGCATCTTTGAAGCTCTCCCGAAGACATGTTAAATGTCTTCAGATCGATATCGACAAAAACGGGCTGCGCCCCGCAATAGGTGATGCAGTTGGCGGTCGCGATAAAAGAATGACTGACCGTGATGACGGAATCTCCGGATTTTACTCCGACGGCCAAAAGAGCTAAATGTAAGGCTGTCGTGCAATTGGACACCGCGCAGGCATACTTTGCGCCGACATATTTGGCCAAGGCCTTTTCAAACTCTTGGACCTTGGGCCCTTGCGCAACCCATCCTGATAAAATCACTTTGCGCGCGGCCTCAACTTCTTTTTTTGTCAGATAAGGTTTCGCGATGGGAATCATGTTATGCCTTTTGTTGATCAAGCCAATGAACTAGACGTGTCAGTCCCTCTTTCAGATTAACTTGTGCCTCGAAGCCAATTTCTTCTTTAGCTTTTCCGACATCCGCCATACGTCTTTGCACTTCTACTTTTTGTCGGCCTTCGGGAAGGGGAACCTTTTTAGGTTTTAATGTAGAGCTCATCACATCCAGTAAGGACTGGCAAAGCTCCAAAAGAGACGTCTCTTGTCCGCTGGCAATATTATACACCTCATTGATGGTATCCGCTTTTAACGCTAGTAAGCTTGCCCGCGCGATATCCTCGACATAAATAAAATCCATGGTCTGCGTTCCGTCTCCGTAGATAAGCGGCGCTTGTCCTTCTTTGATCAAACGGTACCAGCGGATGAGCACCTCGGTATAGCGACCGTGAATATCCATGCGCGGCCCGTAAATATTAAAATAGCGCAGGGCCTGATAGGTAAGACCATACATCTGTTGGAATGTCCGCAGCATAAGCTCATTGGCCATTTTCGCCGCGCCATAAAGCGTAAAATTATTGTAGGGATGGTGTTTTTCGGTCGTCGGGAACAATTCGGCCTGGCCGTAGACGGAAGCGGTGGATGCAAAAATGATTTTTTTGATCTTACGCGCGACGCTTGCTTCCAGAACATTAAAGGTTCCGTCATACATGACCTCAAGAGCCTCGCGTGGCTCTTGGGCGCAATGCGTGATGCGCAAAGCCGCCAGATGAAAACAATAATCCACCCCTTCCAAAAGGCGAAGAAGAAGTGCGCGATCACGGATATCGCCCTCAACAAATGTCACCTTGCCGGACGAAAGGGCCGGTTCGATATTTTTCTTGGAACCGCGAATCAGATTATCCAGGATCACGATTTCTTTCGGATGCTCATCCAAAAGCTGTTCGGTAATAAAAGAACCGACGAAACCGGTTCCGCCGGTTATAAGAATTTTTGTGTTTTGTAAGTTATTCATAGATAATTTTTTTGAAATTAAAATGATTTAAACGCAAATTTACGCAGATCAAACGCAAATGGTCGCAGATAGATATATTGAACGATAAAATTGGATCTGCGATAATCTGCCCGCCTCGGCCTTTGGCCTCATCAAGGCCGGGCGTTAGATTTGCGTTTATCTACGTTTAAAATATGAATTTTTAAACACCTATCAATAAGAAGCTCCTCCTGTTTATATTTTTACTTCTTGATTTCTGATAAAGATGAAATAAATAGCAGCAGCTGTCAGGATAACAATCCCCCCTTGAAGAGCGTACATCGCATGCGACATCCAGGGTCCCATATTCATATAATAGAATTGATCGGGAAATTCAAGAACTTTTCCGCTCCATGGCCAGGCGTGAATCGGCAGCCAGACTTTTGAGAAAACCAGAGACAATAGACCCAAAACCCAGAAGTGAATTCTCTTGATAGTCAGCTGATCCATGGCCTTTATAAGAAACGGCACCAAAAAGGGGAATGTGTTCATTTGCTTTCGAGACTCGCTGTCCAAGGCAAACACCACCACCAAAACCATGCACAACAGCAATCCCGGGCCGCACTCTTGAATCAGGCGGCAAAAAGGCTTCCACAAAAAGAAAAGAAAAAGAACGACAGGTCCAAAATACATCACGTGGGAAACAAGGAACGCTCCCGGCTGCATGGCGCTGACGATCAAAAGATTCGTGATCAAGTAGTCAAGCGGCCGGGCATCGTGCTTGACGGCTCCATAATACAAAATTAGTTTAACGACCATTATCACCGATACGGCCATGATCCATCGAGTCGGCCGCAAGTGCCTTGTCCAGTATTTTCCTTGATAAAGTTCGCCCTGATTGAACAGTGGGCTGAGCGTCGCGAAAAGATAAGCGATCACGATCCCAATGCTGACGTAGATGACGGACATGATGGGTCTATTGGATCCCATGGAAAAAATGCCGTAGGCATAAATGGCGCCGGAATGAAGCACTTTCAAAATCATCTGCATTTTCCAAAGGACAAAAACGCTAAGGCCAATCGGTAAAGCAAAATTCAAAAAAAGAGGCGCCGGGCTGGTTTCTTTGAGAGCGTGCTGATCGCGCGGAAAAAGAATTAAGATTGTTCCCGTGTAAAGAATCGTCGGCCAAATGAAAGAACCGATGACGACAAGGGACAAAAGAGCCCAGACATTATTCTTAAGATAAAAATAAATCAAAGACAGCGTGATCGCGTAGGCAAACAGATCGGTCGAAACCTGAATATAAGGAATGTACTTAAGAATATGGAAATTACAAAATAAAGCGATTGCTCCCAACCAGCGACCTTGTTGAGATAGACGAATCTCGTCGCTAATGAGGCACCACACATAAGCGATGAGCCCCAACAAAAGGACGTTGATGAATCCAAAGGCATGAACAATGTTGTCGATCGTTAAGGGAATCGAGAAAAGTTTTAAAGAATAATGAACCAGGGCGCAGGGAAGAATTCTTTGCAAGCGGTAATCATCGAGACCATGCTCAAAGACCAACGGTTGAAAAAACTTGGTGATGAGTAAATAATATTTTTCGTCCCCCAGTGAACCGGCCTGGGGTGCTTTTTCGCCAAAAAAGAATCCGGCAAGCCCGATCAGAAGGGCCAAGGTGATCAAAGAGTATTTCTTTGAGGATAGATAACGTAACAGGTCAGAAAAAGAAGCGCTAATATTTTCCTCCTCTCAATAAGCGCATGATTTATGCGTGCCGATCGTTGTCGGCTAAGCATAAATCATATGCGCGAATTGACCCCGTCTCTTGCATTCTGCAAGAATGCGGCGGGGATAAAGCAAATACAATTATAATATTTCCTCAGATGTCCAGAAGCTGCCCGTTATTCTTTAGGGATTGATCCGCGAGTTCCAGCATCCGCACTACTCGTAACCCCGCTTGGCCGTCATTAATCGGGGTTTCATTTTTTGCGATACACTGGGCAAAATAGATGAGTTCGCGCTTGAGAGCTTCCGTGCGGTCCAACCGCGGTGAGCGCATATCCCCCGAGCGATAATCCACCAATAAACGGTAAAGACCCTCCTGGTTGTCAATGGTGATTCCTTTATCGTAAATTTTAATCTTTTCATCGGCTTCGAGATCGTCCCATAAGAGCATCTTCTTTTCTCCGCCGATGATGGCCGTGCGGATTTTCACCGGAGAAAGCCAATTGGCGCTGATATGCGCGATAAATGAGTCCTCAGAATACACCGTGATATACGCCATATTCTCGCGCCCCGAACCCAGATGATCGGCCCCTTGAGCGCAAATCGCCAAAGGCTTATTTTTGATCACATAATCCATGATGGAAAAATCATGCGGAGCCAAATCCCAAATCACATTGACATCATCCTGAATGAGGCCAAGGCTCACGCGTGTCGAATCATAATAATAGAGCCGGCCAAGTTCATCATGATCAATGAGTTCTTTAATCTTTTGGACAGCGCCGGTAAAAATAAAAGTATGGTCCACCATGATAATGCATTTGTTTTTCTGCGCGATGTCAATGAGCTCCTGGGCTTCCTGCGTGGTTTGCGTAAAAGGCTTTTCGATAAAGACATGCTTGCCGGCCAATAAGGCTTTCTTAGCAAACGGATAATGGGTCGAGACAGGTGTGATAATCGCTACGGCATCAATATCTTTGGCCTCGATCAGTTCCTTTTCGCTTTTTGCGAGAGTGATATGCGGATATTGTTCTTGCACTCGTTTTAAGGCATCCGGATCCCTATCCCAAATGGCCCGGACAGATGTTTCTTTGATCATGATTAAATTGCGAATGATATTGGGACCCCAATAGCCGAATCCAATGACTCCGACGTTAATCATGCATTTTCTCCTCAATGAGCCCGCCATTGATTCAGTGGCGGGCGAATTGACCCCCACACCAATTATGAAATAATTGGTGTGGGGGTATAAACAAATTTAAATAGAATATTTATTTAATATAAATATAACTATCATGGGCTAACTTTGTAAATTATTTTACATGGGATTACGGGCTATCACAAGGCAAAAATTGGTGTTTCTGAACAAAGATTATTTGTTCCTCTTTGTTCCTCTTTGTTCCTCTTTGTGGCATATTTGATGATTGATTTTCTTGATAGGCGGTGGTATACTACCGCACATAAGGGATGTGTCCGATGGCAGACGAGAATAAAGGCAATGTCCAGCAAAAAGGACATCAAAAAGAACAGCTCAGTTATGAAGCGTATCAGACCCTGAAGACACAACAGGCAGAGAAGGCAAAGAAAAAGAAAGAGCTTCCTAAGGTCGTCAAAATCATCCTGGCTCTTCCTTTTATTATTATTTTCTTGTTCGGCCTCCTTTATATTCCATATCTTTTTATCGTAGGTATGATGAACAGCAAGTAATTCCTGCCTTGCGACCAGCGTAACGCCATTCTTACAACCATCCTTATTTGATAAGTTTAATCTAATAAAGGTTTTATCTTCTCGACCACTCGCTCGGCAATCAGCTGATAGCCCTCTTTGTTCGGATGAATCCCGTCGTTTTTTAGCTGTGGGTTGTCCAAAATTCTCTTCATAACCTGCGGGATCAGCAAGGCCTTGTGTTTTTTCGCTATTTTCCTAAAGTCATATAAATATTCGTCACTCAGCAATCCTATCTTGACTGTCACAAGCGCCACCATGGCTCCCTGGTGATGGATGTCTGTAATGATTTTCTCCAAATTGGTAAACGTTTCTCTCTTAGGAATCCGTTGGAAAAAATCATTGGCCCCAAATTCCACAATCACAAGGCGCGGATCACGATTGAGGACATCCTGTTTTAGGCGCTTGAGAGCATCACGTGTTGTGTCGCCCCGACGCCCGGCATTGATGACCTTTTGATCCAACAATCGCTCTAAAACGGAAGGGTAGCTGTCCTGAGGCTCCGCGCCCACTCCTTCGGTGAGGCTATCGCCAAAACAAATAATATTCTTTCCTTTGGAATTTTGGTTCAAAATTGAAGGGGCGCATCCGAGCCAAACGACCAGAAACAAAAGAATCACGAACGTTAGGAATTGTTTCATGGCTTTTTGTGAGCTTGAGGATCGGCGGGAAGAATCCGTTTACTTTTGTCTTTCAATAACCTGTTCTAAATCTTGGGCTAAGTCTTTGCGGCCGAGCTTTCTGAGTTCAACGGCCTGGCGACTGGCATTGAGGAGATCTCCCTTGCTGTAGTAGGCTATCCCTAGGTTCCAGCGAAGCTGAGCGTTGGAAGGATTATCAGCTACAATCTCCTTGTAAAGTCCAATCGCTTTATCGTATTTTCCTTGGTTATAGGCGGCCTCCGCGACAAGATGCTTAAAGGAAGACTTGATTTTCCCGCAGGAAACAAAAGCGATGGAACAAATAATCAATGCTAAAAGATAAATCCACTTTTTTCTCATATTTTTATTGTACACCTTTGGGTTGACGAAGCAACAGAACAAATAAAAAAAATGACTTCCCCTCTTATTCTGGGCATTTTGAAAAATAGCTCAATACGGCACTCTTTGTGTTTTTATAAAAAAAACTAAACACAAAAAGGGAAATGCGATAGAATAAATGTACCGTTAACGAGCTATTGCTTAGAGGAGTGTGGCAAGATGGGTGAAGAACGACGCCAAGAAAAACGTATCAGAGAAAACTTTGGGCTCATTTGTAAGGTCTTTAGCAAAACCGAGCTCGAGGCGGATCTCTCCAAAATTGTCGATTTTAGCCAAAAGGGCCTTTGTTTTATCGGCGACGATCAAATCGGCCAAGAGGATATTCTTCAGCTGATGTTTCGTGTTCCGCCGGATTTTAAAAAGAAGGTTGAAATTTTTGGGCGCGTTGTCCGCACGCAGGACATCGGGGATAGAAAATTTAAAATCAGCGTTGCCTTCATTGATTTTCCCGAAGAAACAAAGACCATCCTCAAAAACAGCATTCAGCAAGCCGGCTTTAAAGATAGTGCATAAAAAATCCGCCATCCTTCCGCAATGACCGTAGACGCTATCGTTGCCCTCATCCTTTTTTTCTTTGCCTTCATCGGATTCATGAAAGGCTTTCTGGGGACATTCCTGGGGCCTTTCTTCTTCGTGATTTGTCTGGTGGGGGGACTCTCCTATTTCTTTCTTGCTCCTCAGGCAAATTTTCTATCAGCATTCCTGATTATGTTTTTTGGTCCCCTTCTTTTGTCGATTGTCTTTTTGATTCTGAAAATCCTCTGGCCGAAAAGAACAAAGGGCGTCAGAATTGTATCGTTGATGAGCCGATGCCTGGGGGCATTCTTTAACTTAACTTGGGGAGCTTTCCTGACGGCCATGACTCTGTTGTTTATCGTAATGATCCCGCTCAACTTTGGAATATTTCAAAACCTTAAACAGCAAGTGATGAGTTCAACCTCGTACGTTCTCACGGAGCGATTCATGAAAAACAGGGCTTTGTCTGTAATAAATTTTGAGAATGTTCTTGAAGCCTCGAAGGACCCGCAAAAAGTCAAGGCGATTCAGTCCACTCCGGAGTTTCAGGCTTTTTATCAAGACAAACGCATCCAAGAGATTCTTTCAGACGACAACGCAAGAAGGCAATTTGAAGAAAAGAATATTCCCCAACTCTTAAGCAATCCAAAGGTAGCGGAATTACTTAAAGACAGGGAACTGATGAAGAAGGTCGTCAATCTCAGTAATCTTTTGGCCCAAGACAAAATCCCCTCCACAGATACTCCTCAAGATTCCCCATCGCCAAATATTCTTGAACTCAACGAAGCACCCGATGGGTTGATCGATAAGAAGGCCGACACACATTCATCCTCGCCGAAAGTTTACGAGAATCAGGACGGGACCCTGGAAGTGGTTTATTGAGGAAATATCAAATTATATTTGCTCTATCCCCGCCTCTTGCATTCTGCAAGAATGCGGCGGGGTCAATTTGCACTTATCAGTTACGTTCCCTACGGTCACGTAACTTATGTGCTCATTGAAATGACGGCGCAATTTATGGATCCCGATGGCTATCGGGAGAACATAAATTGCTGCCGGAATTAACCCCGCTGCTTTTGGCGGGGTAAGTATCAATTTTTTATTCTACTTCGCCGAATACCCCGCAGCTTGCTGCGGGTATGAAGGCGAAACTAGAACCCTACGAAGTCCAGCTTCGCCAAAATGCTTTCGCTTTTGGCTTCGCCGAGATCCCGCCGAAGTCCAACACGAAAAGTATTGGACGAAGGCGGACTCCTAAACGAAAGTTTTGGAGCGTAGTAGGGTTGGATATTCGGTCCTCCTTCGCCAAGGCTTCGGAGGGATTCTGCGAAGCTTTAGCGAAGCAGAACTTCGAAGAATGAACCATCCAAGATTTCCCATAAGATACCCCGTAGATTGCTACGGGGAGGTTCATTTCCCAATACAAAAATTCGAGAAAATGTGATCAAGGCAATCGCTGGTGACATTGCGACCCGTGATGGCATCCAGATGATTGATAGCGGCTTTCATGTCCTCAGAGACTAATTCACAAGGCAGGTTGCCGGATAAATTTTCTTGAGCTTCCCGAAGGACGCCCCGGCTTTGTTCTAAGGCTTGGATATGACGGGCATTGCTCACAAGGATGCCTTGCGTGCTGACAACTTTTCCATGCCAAACATTTTCAACAATCTTTTCTTCGAGTTTATCAATGCCCATTTTCTTGAGGGCAGAAATCTTTAGCCGAATGCATTTATTAAATTTCTTCCGCACCTTTTCTTCGTTTATTTTCTTCTTCAAATCACTCTTGTTAAAAAGGACAATAACGTTTTTGCCTTGAACATGCTCTATTAGCATCGCGTCTTCACCGGTCAAAGGTTGACTTGCATCCAAAACAAACAAAATCAAATCAGCTTCCTCAATCGACAGGTGGCTTCGCCGGACGGCTTCTTTTTCGATCAAATTGCGAGGACGCAAGATTCCGGCCGTATCCACCAACTGCAAAGGAATCCCTTTGATCTGCGCTGTTTCTTCGATGGTATCGCGCGTGGTTCCGGCAATTTCGGTCACAATGGCCCGCGGACTTTTCAGTAACACATTGAGCAGGGAAGATTTTCCGACGTTGGGTTTGCCCGCAATCACAACTTTGATGCCCTCTCTTAAGATCCGTCCGTGATGGCTAGATTCTAAAAGTTTTTCGATGCGCTTCATCGCCAGAGCGCTTTTCTTCATCCATGAGCGTCGACCGGAAACATCGATCTCTTCATCCGGAAAGTTCATCGTCGCTTCGATGTCCGTATAAATATCCATCAATTCTTCGCGAATGGATTCAAGCGCATGCGTTAAATCTCCTTTGAGCTGATTTAAGCTTATCTTTAAAAAAGCATCTGTCTTCGCTTGAATAATATCCAAGACGGCCTCGGCTTGCGTTAAATCCAAGCGGCCGTTTAAGAAGGCCCTTTTGGTGAATTCGCCGGGTTCGGCCAAGCGAGCACCCTTCTGGAGGGCTTGATGGAGAATAGCGCGAAGCGGCACCATTCCTCCGTGCGCGCTGATTTCAACGATATCCTCCTTGGTGTAACTGTGCGGCGCGCGCATCACCGTCAGAAGCGCTTCATCGATCATTTCATTCTCTGGTTTCTGTGCTTTGGTTTCTGTTCTCTTTTTGACAATCCATCCATAATAGGCGGTGTAATTCTTAAAGGAAGACACCTTTTTCTTTCGCCTTGAAAGAAACATTTTCCCGGCAATGGCTATGGCGTCGGGTCCGCTTAAGCGAACGATTCCGATGCCGCCCTGACCCGGCGGCGTGGAAACAGCCACAATCGTATCATTTAAATGGATAGATGACATAATTCCCTGACCTCGGCAACGACAAATGAGGAACCCGTGACTAAAATGATATCTTCCGGACGGGCCCTTTGGAGAGCTGTATCAAGCGCGTCCTGAACATTTTCCTTTAAGAGTACTTCTTTTTGCGTAAATAACTCTTGTGAATTGGTTTCTTCAAAACGAAAGGCGCGCGGATGCGCCGAGCTTGTCAAGATCACCGTTTGAACCAGCTCATTAAGTTCTTGGCAAATTCCCCGAATATTTTTGTCTTTGGAAATTCCACAAACAAGAATAACTTTTTTATGCGGAAAAATTTCTCCGACGCTTTCTTTAAGAAGCCGGCAGGATTCAACTGTGTGCGCGCTATCCAAAATCATTAAAGGTTCCTTTTGGATGATTTCAAAGCGCCCGGGCCATACGGCCTTTTCCAGTCCCTGGGCAATAGATGAGGCGTCAATCGTATATCCGAAATTCCTCAGGGATTCGACTATTCCGACGCTTGTGCATGCATTGATCGCCTGAGATTTTCCCATTAATCGAATAGCCAGATGATTGTACTGCGCCAAAAGACCTTTGATATCAAGAATTTGTTTCTCCGGATCCTGCTTTAAGCGTTGAAAACGCAGATGTTCTCCGACAAGAAAATACGAAGCCCCCATGTCCTGACATCGAGCTTGGATGGCCTCCAAGGCCTGCTCAGGCTGAGGCGCGATGATAACGGTTTGATTTCCTTGTTTAATGATCGCTGCTTTTTCTTTAGCAATAAGATCAAGCGTTGAGCCAAGCAGTTTTTCGTGTTCATATCCGATTGAAGTAATCCCGCAGACCAGCGAATCAATCGCGTTGGTCGCATCCAAACGGCCTCCCAGGCCTGTTTCAAGAACCGCAAAATCAACTTTGTTCTGCGCAAAATAAACAACCGCGCATAAGGTTAAAATCTCAAAATAACTTAGGCCGCTCAGTTCCTTGGATGAGCGTCGTGGCTCGATGACATCTTTGAGCTCATCTAAGGTCGCACAAAAATCAATTTCGCTGATTTTTCCCGAAAAAGAATCTTCTTCTCGATTGAACGGATCCAGAATGCGAATACGCTCTCTGACCTCATGCAAATGGGGAGATGTGTAAAGGCCGACACGATATCCGGCTTCCTTAAGAATATAGGCTGTGAAGACACATGTGGACCCTTTTCCCTTGGTGCCGGCGACGTGAATAAACTTGATATTCTCTTGAGGATTCCCGAGATATTGAAGAAGTGCGCGAACGCGCTCAAGGCCGAAAGACGAGGACTGCGCTTGATCCAGACCTCGCTCATAATTGATAAAGGAATCCAGATACTGCGTGGCCTCTGTATAGTTCATCGAAGGAATTAATGGTTTTTTCTTAATGAAGTTGGAAGAAAAAACCTGATTGGAGTGATTATAACTCAGATTACAGTAAATTTTATTATTATCAGATTGCTAATCTTTGGAATCTCAAATAATCTCTGAAATCAGGGCCATTCTTCCGTTTATTATCTTTTTGTTCTTCCATGCCTTATTAAATATCAACCAACTTAAATAAGAATGGCCCAATTAATGTTTAAAGTGCCTGACGCCGGTTGTGACCATGGCGATTTTGGCTTGATCGGCACAACGGATGACTTCGGCATCGGCGATGGAACCGCCGGTTTGAATGATGGCTTTAATGCCGGCCTTGGCGGCCAATTGAACGGTGTCTTCTTTGGGAATAAAGGCATCAGAAATAAGAAGGGAGTTTTTTGCTTTTTTGCCGGCCTTGCGGATGGCCAAACGCGCGCTTTCGACGCGTGAGGTCTGCCCGCAACCGATTCCGACGGTCCTTTTATCTTTGACGAGACAAATGGCATTGGATTTGATGTGCTTGATCACTTTCCAGCCAAAGAGTAAGGACTCGATTTGAGAAGCGGTGGGTTGATTCTTGGTCACTGTCTTTAAATCCTGAGCGTGAGTGGTTTGACGATCACATTCCTGGCAAAGAAATCCGCCGGAAACATCTTTGTATTCCAACTCTTTCTTTTTGAAATCCTCGAGTTTGACTTGAATCAAACGCAAATTCTTTTTCTTTTTGAGAGCCTTCAGGGCCCCTGCATCAAAACCTGGAGCAATCACGCATTCCATGAATCCGCTTTTGATAATGAGTTGCGCGGTTGCGCGGTCGACTTTTTGATTCAGGCCGATGATCCCGCCAAACGCCGAAACAGGATCACAGTCGAGCGCTTCGCTAAAGGCCTTGGATAAGACTTGATTTTCCGCGACCCCGGTCGGATTATTATGCTTGATAATGGTAGCGGCCGGTTGATCAAAATCACAAACAACACGCGCGGCGGCATCGCAATCCAGAATATTATTAAAGGAAAGCTCCTTGCCGTGAAGCTGTTTCAGCCCCGATAGTCCTCCCTGATTGTCCACAAGCCGATAAAAGGCAGCGGCCTGATGAGGATTTTCGCCGTAACGAAGATCTTGTATTCTCGTAAGCCGTAAAGAAATCTCGGATGGCAATCCCGAAAACTCACCCGAACGCAGCCGGTTATTGAGATACTGATAAATCAGGCGATCATACTGCGCCGTTCGATGAAAGGCCTCGATGGCCAAATGCGTCAGGACATGATCCGACAACATACCGCTATTGGTGTCCAGTTCTTGCAAAATATCCTTATAGCGCTCGGGATCACAGACAACCGCAACGCTTTTGAAACTCTTCGCCGCCGAACGAAGCATGGACGGGCCACCAATATCAATATTTTCGATCACCTCTTGAAGCGACACGTTCTTCTTCTGAATCACGCGTTCAAACGGATAGAGATTCACCACGACCATATCGATAAGGCCGATTTTATGGTCTTTAAGCTCTTTAAGATGCTGGGCATTCTCGCGAACAGCCAAAAGCCCGGCGTGGATAGCCGGATGCAGGGTCTTGACGCGCCCGTCGAGCATTTCGGGAAAACCGGTATAATCGCTCACTTCACGGACAGGCACCCCGGCATTGTTAATCAAGCGGGCTGTTCCGCCGGTTGAGATGATCTCAATTCCAAACGCATGCAGACCTTTGACGAACTCAGCCAAACCTGTCTTATCGGAAACACTGACGAGGGCTCTTTTGACTTTGATCATGGTAGCTTATTTATTTTTTCTTTGGCCAGCTTGATGATTTCCTGCATAAACCGCGGCAAGTCTTCCGGCTTGCGGGACGTTACGATGTTCCCGTCCACCACAACTTCTTGGTCAATATATTCGGCCCCGGCCGCAATCAAATCGTCTTTGATCGCGAAAAAACACGTGACCCTCTTTCCTCTAATTATATCCGCAGAGACCAAAAGCCAGCCGCCATGACAGATGGCGCCAACAATTCCATTTGCTTTATGAATGTCTTTGATGAAGTTAACGATCTTTGGATAGCGTCTGAGAATATCCGGCGCGTAACCGCCCGGAATGATCACGCCGATAAAATCAGACGCCTTGACTTCATCGATGGATGCATCAACGTTAATCGGATAGCCTTCTTTGCTTGCGTACGTCTTTTTGGTTCCCGTGCCGATACTGACGACATCCAGATGTTCCTCTTTGAGCCTCAAGAGCGGATACCAAACTTCCAAAACCTGATAGAGGTCTTCCGCGAGAACCGCAATCTTCGAAGAGATCTTTTTCATGCGTTACCCCTTCCCTTGATGGACTTTGGACGATTCCTTTTGGATGAGTTGGCGAAAAAGAGGTTCTTTCATATTTAGGAAGGATGAAAGAACCTGGGCCATTCAATCTTTTTCATCATCTATTTGTCTTGTTTTAAGTTACGAGATATTTATCAATCCAAATAAGAATGGCCCAAAAAAGACGTTTATTCAATCAACAGAAACACTCAAATTTATTTGTCGGCGAGTATCTGAAGTCGCCAAGCGAAGACGATTCATCTATTGCGAATCATTTTTCCTTTTCTTCTTTTCTTCTCGGAGGGCTTGGAATAATATCGCCTCTCCTTGAGCTCCATCAGAAATCCTTCTTTCTGACATTGCTTTTTGAATATCCTCATGGCTTTTTCAAAGCCGTTCTTGTCTGTCACTTTCACTTCAACCATAATTGATGAATTCACCTTCTTTCTTGCAAAATTTTTGACCACACCGAATGCTTTTTATTATACTCAAAACGCCCGCAATGTAAAGGATGTATCCACTTAAAGCAAGAACATATCGCCGCTTTAGATAGCGCCGGCGCCCTCTTCTCCATTTTTCGTGAATCCTCCTACAATAAAGCCAGATAGTGCACTCGCTTCGCGCGTGCACTATCCTCCTTTAGGGCCGCCCCTATTATCAAAGGGGCGGGGTCGTATCAAAATTTTCCTATCGGGTCCCGCCCTTTGCCTTTAGGCAAAGGGCGGTCGGAATTATCCGCAGGATATTTTCTTTTTATAATGAATCAATTACCCTGTGCCAAGAGCACAGGGTATGAAGGTCTATTCCCAAAGACGAAGCTGGACTTCTTTGGGCGTTTTCCCTTGTTCTTTTATATATTTTTCCACTACTTCCCAATTCCCACGCTCGCCTACTGTCCCCAC
>JBDRMG010000042.1:0-10085 GCA_043812495.1 Candidatus Omnitrophota bacterium
GGATATTCGGAATAGGAGAGGAAAATAAAGGCCGTGGGGTCTATGCCAACTATCCGAAAGTCAATGAAGTTAGAGATGGCAGATTGGTATATCCAGAAGAATACAAAGCGTTAAAAAGGATTGTTGTGTTTGCAGAAACACAAAGCGATGAGGAAACCGGCGATGTACGCAAAGACACGGAACTCTACGCTAACGTTGGCTTATGGGTTTCTGTCGGAATGGTTATTATCGTTGCCTTGGTCATTCTTCTTGTGCTGGGGGTGAGGAAGTGGCTCAGCCGTCGTATCAACGCGCCGAATGGAGTTTTAGAGGGCATCCGGGTATCAGGTGATCAGGGACTAGGGTACCCGGATATCGGGGTATTAGGGACAAAATATTTAATGGTTCGACGCGCTTCGCTTGTGGTTCGACAAGCTCACCATCCCGAGCGTAGTCGAGGGACTCACCATGAATCTCTGTGGAGATTCATGTTCCGTCCCGGATATCCAGATTCCCCGGATAACCCAGTGCCGCCCCAACTAACATATCTAAACGTAGAGGGAGAAATAAATAGTACGCAAAATATAGTTGGGGCGGCGCTAGTCCCTAATACCCGGATAACCAGATCACTGATTCTACATATACTATTACTCACCCTTCTCGCCGCGGCCGTTGGTTTGGTCCTCGCTCACGCGAACATATCCATCCAAGAATTCTTGTTTGGTTCCGGCGTGATTTGCGCCGGCATCGGTTTAGGACCAATTTCTCTTAAAGAAACACGTACACGCACTTCCCGGGTAGGAACCAAAGACGCTCAAGCCTTCTTAAGGGCAAAGATTCTCCTTGCCCAAAGGAACAATCAAGCCGGATACTTTGAGAAGACCATCGCTCTTGTGACCACCCGCGGACTGCCGATCATCCATCTTCTTAGGGCAAGAAAAATGAGCGAGGAAGAACAAAAGTTATTCTACGAAAATGCCCTTTCCCTTTATGCTCAACTCATCGAAGCTCAGCTGTCTCTTGGCCGGTACCGGGAAGCGGCCAAGACCTCGAGAGAGGCTTGCCGCGTATTTCCAGAGAAGAATGCCAAAGGGTATGCCGCGATAGTTAAACTTCTGGTCATTTGGGGAAATAGATTGCGGAAAAACAATGACCTTAAGGATGTCGAAAACCTCTTGGAAACAGCGGTGGAAATCGCGGGAGAAATACAGGTCAGCCTGATCAGTATAAACTCCCTCGCGTATCTCTATAATCTAAACGGACGCTTTGAAGAAACCGTGAAGCTGGTCACCTCCCGCGGATTGCCGAACATCAACTTTCTCCGGGGACCGAGAATAGGCAGAGCGAAGATGGATAGGAGGCTGTTTGACAATAACGCCCTGTCCGTTTACATGGAATTTGTCAGGGCCCTGATGGGTCTTGGCTGGTACCAGGAAGCCGTCGCGTCTTTACAAGAAGCCCGCCGGGCATTCCCTAAGGATAATCCGCACTATAGTTATATTGCCGAGATGGTCATTAAGCAAACAAGGGATGAGAAAAATCTGGCGGATATCGAGTTGCTTTTGAAAACAACCCTGGGAATATCCGGGAAGCTTCCGATTCGCTTGACGTCTCTACGGCATCTTATTCATTTCTATGTCGAACAAAACCGCCATCAAGAAGCTGCGCGCGACCTCCGTCAGGCCCTTGATCATGTCGCCCTGATGGATGAGACATTAGAAAGAGATTCAGAGGGATATGTATTTTACCTCAAGAATGTTATTGGATTATACGAGATAGCCGAGAAGGCGTATTTGCGTTTTAAGGAACACTATCGGGATATCTACAATGATTATCGCCAATCCCCCATTGTTCAAGATATCGTATCCAGGCAGGCCCGCTTAAGAGCCCGTAACCATGCCCTGCCTAGTGGTGATTTTTCTGACATGAGAGCCGAGGCCTTGGCCCTGTTCGCGCGAGGCGCCTATAACACATCCGCCTATGACGAAGCTAGAGTGATTTTGATGGCCATCGACGAAAGGTTTCCTGACCGGCGGCTTAGCGGAGGCTGGACAGCCCAATGCTTCTTGGGAGAGATTGACCGATTAACAAAGTCTTCGCGCAATGGAATTACAGAAAGACCGTCTAAAGAAAGCAAAAATGAATGGCCAAATTCCGTGAACGGCTTTATTTTTGCCGATATGCTTCTTTGGGGTGAGATATCGATCGGCATTGCCATGCTTGCGGCAACGATTCTAATCATTTTTTCGTGGCGTATAATGCAAGCGGTAAAACGTTTCATCAAGGAGATGGGTGGTTATTTTGCATTATTCACTGTTTTTCTGGTTGGCATTAGTCTGGTCAGCGCCTCATGGGCGATCATGATCTACAAAGATTGGACAAACATATTAGCCTGGTTTAATTCACAAACAGTCACTCGTTTCCTAAGCACCGCTGTTCTTGTTTTTGCTGCCATACTTGTTTGGAAAATAATTGACAGGAAAATTATGAAATGCTCTGAGTTAATATTTGCAGCAGAGATTAGCCGGCTAGAAAAACCAATCGAGCCTCAAACCTATCATGAAGCCTTTTATGTTAAGTCGGCATTGAAAAAATTTCTCTCTTTTGGCTATTTAACCGCGCCCCATTTGGATAAGAGCGCATTAACGGATATCTTCTATGAAGAATTGCAGAAAACCTATGTATTAGAAAGATGCTGGCTTCTTAAGAGAGCTCCTCCGCTGGCATGTCTTGTTCCCGCGCGTGAAGGAGTGCCTTTGCGATTAACCATAAAGAATGTTTTCTTTATTCATGTCGAGGTTGACTATAGAGCGTATCTCAACCATGGCTCAAAGACGCAGCTTGAGTATTTATCCAAAATACGATTGACGCATGGCCCGAGAGATTCCATTATTCTTGTTGTTTTCTTGATCCTCTTGATGTATGCATTTGGCAATGTATTGCTCATTCCACTTTACTATGAAGTTGCCCACGCACTTGGCCATGATGTGTCCATGTACTATCATGCGGAACTAAGATTATTATTTGCGCTTTTTGCCGATTTATTCCTAACAGTTGCGCTCTGTGCTATGTCAGCAAGATATGCGCTAAAAGTAAGAAAGATTTTTGCTGACTATACAATAAAATACCGACCAACAGCCGCAAGATTCTGTTTCCCATTTCCTGCCAGCGCAATGCCACTTTTCTGCCTAATAGTGATTAATATGTTTTCCTTGATTTTCGCTTATTTTGGGATAGTGAGTGTAAAACTTGCGCTAGCGTGGCCCTACATTGTTTTCTTTTTGTTCATGGTGTCTGTTCTAAGATTTTGTCAAAGAATCTGGCAGATGCGAAAACAGGAAAAATGCGAATCAATTTCGGATAATCTTCCCGGATTACGCCGTCCGCCTGTTACCAGAGTTAAGATGATAACAGTCCTCAGGGACATTCCCGGGGCGAAGAACTCACACAACTTACGCAAAGGAGACCGTTTTATCCATCGGCCAACATCACAGTTTGCCAGTGCGAGGCTTAACGTGTATGGCTTATCGGCCCGAATCTTTGAAAAATTCCGAATACGCAAAATAAGCCGTTTCTTCATCGAGCGTATAAGAAACCATAAGCCTATGATTAACCGGTCAGCTCTCTATGTTGCTGAAGCCATCGCCGATGTTCCTGAAAAGACGCAGCGATCCTTGAAAAACAGATACCGGGCAAAACGCTATCTTACGTCCTTGCGCCGCTGGGTCCTTATTCCCATAACACTCGCGTTCGCTCTTATGCTGGCTTTCATCCCTGTGTGCATTCTGGATGCTGTCCGGCCCCATCCAAAGGCATTATCCGGTGAATTTGAAAAATCATTGGATAGGTGTCAGGGGTCATCATGCAAACGGTCCTATTATTATCGGCCGCATGTCAAAGTTTCTGAAGAGACCTCTGATACTATTTTCACGGTTTCTAACCTGGATAATGAATTTTATTCAGGGTATATCGCGTCTGATTCCGATTCTAATCAATGGGTGAACCTTGAGAAATCTCCCCAAATGGGACGCGTGATCATACCCGATAGTGCCAGCACGCAGACACAAACCATCACCATTTTCAATCCTCCGGCATGGGATTACGCCCCATTTTATACTCCGCCGGGAATGGTGAGTCAGAGCCATTTTTATACACCAGGGGTTTCTCTTGATCCTTACTATTGGGCTTATCGTTTAAAGATCGACGGGGGTGTGGTTTCCGCAACATACACCCTGTCAGTGACTGACGATTACAAGCTCGTCTTCAACGAAGAAGAGCGCCAAGGGCTCCTTGAGCTTGACCAGGTGACACGGGACTATTTGGACCGGTATTTCGAAGGCGCCGTTGGCCTGCCGGACTACGGTGATTTTGAAACTGTCCGCTTATGGATAGAAGATTTTGCCCGCCGGAAATGGATGTATTCTTCAGGTTCTCGCTGGATCTGGTATTGGGCGTGGAATGAATATCAGCCTGTGATGAAGGCCAGCCTCCCTGCACAACAGGATAAAACCATCGGCCTTCAGTGGGGAGGTTTGGCTTTTAACGGGTATAAATTATCGCGTTATTTCGGCGTGCCGGCGGTTGCCTATTTAGGTTTTCAAAACAGCAACGAAGATCTCGCGCTCACAAACGACGAAGACCACATGATTTTTGCCATGTATAACGATCAGACGCAGAAATTTGAGAATGTCGATTTAACAAAAAATGTTTCTCACGATGATTCCCGTCTTTCATTCAACATCGAGACATTGATCAGAATTCTTGGCGGGGCCGTCATCGCGCTGATTCTTTTGCCTTTGATTTTTGCCACGAGAGTTCTGCAAAGAAGATGGGCCAATATCAGCGGTCTTCTTCGAAAAGCAAAAATCGGTGAAGTCGCCAAAGACAAGACTCCCGAGCCTCAGAGCGCGGCGGGCAATTCATCTTGGCGCATGCTGACCTTCAGCCAATGGATCGCGGCCCTGGAGAAATTGAGAGAACTCTATGAAGACTACCGGGGCAAAACAAGAGGAGGGCTTCATCAGGGATGGTGGGAGGCCTGGAAAGCATTCGAGACGCAAAGACAGGACGATGCCCTTTCTCTCAGTGTATCGCTGTATCGTCTGCTTGAGGATGGTAAAGTTCGCCTTGAACCGGTCGCAAAACAGGAAAAGACAGCAAGCTATGCTTCGGTTGATGTGCGCACAACCTTCTATCGGAATCCCATCAAGCTTATCATTAAAAGGAACGATGCTTACTTGGTTATCCCCGGGGTTAACGCAGTCCACGCGATTTCTCTCACGCAGCCGTTGGCCAAAAAATTGAATTCGGGAGTTTACGCGGTTGTTGCCGATCATTGGAAAAATGCCGGCAAAGACGATACTGACGCGCGGCATCAGTGGTTGGCTGATACTGGAATATCATCCAGAGAGCTCATTCCAAGCGCTTATGGATTGATCCTACCCGGCGTGACGGGTACCTTGGTCGAAGTGTTCGTCGTCGCGCTGCTCCTGGCCGGGCTTGGGGTTTTGGCGATAAGGTTTATCCTAAAAAGAAATCAGCAGAAACGCATCCGGGCAAAGAACGAGCAACTAACGATTGAAGCGGCGAATTTGAGCTACCTTGCCTACTCTGGCGTGCCTCTTGCGGAGCCTTTGCCCGAAAGATTATCCATTATTGCCGCCAATGAAAGTTATCGATTAAGAAGGAATGGCTGGACACCAGCGGAATCAGACGAAAGCCAGGAGCCCTCGCTTCCCGTGCGCCTCGCGGCCCAAGAGGAATTTGAGAGAGTTACCGAAGAACTTCATAAGGCTCGAGCCCAAGTGGCTGGCTGGTTTATCTTCGGCATGCCGGTCTACGCGCTTGCCATCGGCGCCGTGATCCTCGCGATCCTGGGCGTTCTTCTTTGGCGCAAATCGGTCCTGGCCCAAGGGGAAAAGAATGCTGAAAACCGCATTTTCTGGTATGCGTGGCTTTATAAACACTATCCAATAACATTTATTATTTTAAATTGGCCTTTATTAACCATTATTGCATTTACCATTTTCTGCATACTATTCAAGCGGCTTACGGGCTTTCTGAATTTCGAGACCTATATGATTTGCGGGGCACTTGGATTTTTATTTGGTGTTGTCATATTTTCAAAAGTGGTCGAGACAATATTCCCGCTTTATTTTCAGAAAAAAGACAAAATAATACCTCCGAAGATTATTGTTCTCGGAAGCCATACGCCCCTTGATGCATATGTTTTTGTCTGCAAAATAATTGCGGTCTATAAAGGAATAAATGAAGGGGTAGCTCTCTCGGCGATTAGAATAAGACGGAACAATTCTGCAGAGGAAGTCACAATTGACATACCGTCTTTGTCAGATGAAATAATTTCCAAATCCACGGCCCGCGCTTTGGATTTGGCTTTGGAGAAACTTAAAGACACTTTGGAGAAAGAGTATTTCGCGAATCAAAACCTTGTGCTGAAATACGCGGAGTATTTGAGCCGGTGGGAGCTTCTGATAGGCCCTGACGATGACACGGCAAATGACGACAGTGAACCAGTGTCCTCAAGGAATCAAAGCCTGACATCGGATACGGTTTCTTCTTTAAGAAGCTTCGGGCCGGTTGCGCTGGCGGCCAGCGTTGTTCTGGCTGTCCTCCTGGCCGGGCTGGGGATTTTGGCCCGCCGCTTCGCGTCGAGGCAGGCGTCAATCTTGCAAATGAGAAGAAATAATCAGGATTTGGGAAGAGGCGACTTAAGAGACTTGCCGCTTTTGTGGAGTGATTCGAGGACTTCCTTTGGCGATAGTTTACGCCACTTACTCGATAGTTCTTCGCGGATTTTGTGGAGTTCTTTCATAAATTTAGGTTCCCTATCTTTCATTTTAGACCTCCTGAGGAGAACAAATGTCAACTTGAGGGTAATTCAAGTGTTGATTAATTTCATTAACCCGGACGCGGGTATGGTGCCGAACAATATGTTTAAAATTCCAGCTCACAAGAATTGGAATATTATGAACAGAGGCCGTGGCGATATGAATGGCATCGGGCAAATATCGGTCCGGAATAATTCCTTCCTTAACATATCGGTGAGCCAAATCCTGAGCTTCTTGAGTCGCCGGCAGTATTTCCATAGAGTATTCTTCAATGATATCTATAAACGATTGTCGTTTTCTCCGATTCTTGGTTTGCTCTATTTCGGCAACGACCAATTCCGAAATACAAATTACGAAAGGAGCTTTACTGGCCAGCTCAAAGAAATCTCTCGTCGCTTGTTTAATCCGCAAAGCATCATCAGCAAACATTCCGCTAATAACAGACGTATCAATGTATATCCTCATGGTTTACCTCATTTCAATATTATATTAGGACACACGAGAAGTCAAGGGGAATGCGTGGCTATTGGCGGTTGGATTATTCCAGGTGTGCCCGCCTCGGCCCCACTAGGTTCATTTGGGCTCAGCGCTCACCTCACGGCGGAGCCGTGGGGGGCCGGGTTAGGCGTGCTGGTCGCGTTTGTCCTCGGCGCTGTGGTCCTTGCCGCGGTCCTGGGCGTTCTTCTTGTGCCGGGCGTGCGGAAATGGCTCGCCCGCCTCATCAACGCGCCGAATGGAGTTTTAGAGGGCATCCGGATATCAGGTGATCAGGGACTAGGGTACCCGGATATTGGGGTATTAGGGACAAAATATTTAATGGTTCGACGCGCTTCGCTTGCTCACCATGAATCTCTGTGGAGATTCATGTTCCGTCCCGGATATCCAGATTCCCCGGGTAACCTAGTGCCGCCCCAACTAACATATCTAAACGTAGAGGGAGAGATAAATAGTACGCAAAATATAGTTGGGGCGGCGCTAGTCCCTAATACCCGAATAACCAGATCACCGATTCTACATATACTATTACTCACCCTTCTCGCCGCGGCCGCTGTTTTTGGCGCTCATGTTCTCTTTAATCTATCCGGATTGATAGTTGCTTTCGGCATGGTCGAAGAAGGAGACAGCCGCCTTTCGGAGGGCATCTTGGCTTCCGGCGCCAAGCCAAAAATCCTTCTCGCTAAAGACAACGATGTCAGCAGGAAAATCTTCGCAGAGTTTCTTGCATATAGGGGATTTCAGGTCATCAAAGCGTCCAACGGGAAGAAGGCATTAGACGCATTCTTAGCTGATTCTGAAAAAACATTCCAGATTGTTGTAACCGATTACAACATGCCCTGCATGGATGGCGCTCAACTTGTGGCTGAGATCCGAAAAACGGATCCACTTATTCCGATCATTATGGTAAGCGGAAATATTGATATAGTGAAGAAGGAAATTACTCAAGTCGTGACCTTATTTCTGCGAAAGCCCTTCGACCCTGCAGATATCGTAGAGCATATTAGAGGGATTTTAAGCGTCAGGCAGGAAGGGAATCAGAAAAAAGAGGATAGTGACCCTCTCTATGGCTGGATTTTCTTATCCATGCCGACATTATCCATAATGCTTCCAGCTGCTGCGGTATTCCTTATTCTCAACAAGACCCTCCACCCGCGCAAAATAATGAATAACCTCAATGATCTTGTTCAAGAACAATGGACAAGAAAATACTGGAGCTGGGGCAGTTTGGTTGTCTATTTACTTGCTTATACAATATTTGGCGCGTCTTACATGGCCATAGCTACTTACTTTTTCGGTGGTCTATCTTTAGGCTTATTCGGCATTAATCTCAAATCCCTTGGAACGATCAAAACTATGGAAATTAGTATTATTATTTCTATAGTTGCAGCTATTTTGCATGCCTTGGGTCATATTAATATAGGTCCATACTTTTTAAATCAATATAGAGAAAGAAAAAGAACAAACATACAGAAATTAAAAGATAGAAGGCTAACCGTTCGTGTCGGTCCATATGCTAATCTCATCGCAGGTTTATTATACTTCCTTTATGTATTGATTCTTTCATCGCATTTCACAAAGAGTGCCCGCTATGAAACTTACTTTGGTATGTTCATTAATTTAGGTATGTTCCTTGGATTTGCAGTGCGTGCATCGAATGATGGAAGAGCCATATCAGCTTTGAATAGGCAAATTGAGGAGGAGGACAGCGATCGTTCTAATGAATCGTCCCTTGCCGGTTTTGGCCTCCTGTTGCCTTTGGGTGCGGCGGTTGTCCTCCTCGCCGGGCTGGGGGTTTTAGCTTATAAAATGTTCTCAAGGAAATCTTCGGGGGATGAGGCGCGGGTAAATTTTGATGCTGATTTGAGGAGTTCTTTATCGCGGGAGACGAGGACGACATTGTCCATGGATGAGGCGATGGCGACGAGCAATGCATCAAATGGAGAAAAGGGGTATTCGTCCTGGAGGCTGTTTGCCTTTAAAAGATTAACCTCATCGGGCACGATGATCTTGAGCAATTTCATGATTTTGGCAATATCTTCTTTGATCTTGCTTTCGTCAAAATTCTTCTTACGCCTTAGCACAAAGCGGATTTCTAAAAGACTGACCAAAGCGGCAGATCCTTTTAGTTTGCCTTTCTCGATAAATTCAATGATTTTATGGGGTGATTCCCAGAGTGGCTTGCCGGATGCAGGATCTTCCTCTTTGGTAAGCCAATTGATGATGACATCGCTGTCAAGAAGGCAAGCGGTAAGAAGCGGATTATTTGACTTTGCCATAGAGAGAGTTCCTCAAATTTCTGATAAACTCGGTCGAAGTGCTATCCTTGGGGACGATTCCTTTGTATTTTCCGAGAAGTTCATCGGCAATTTTGGTCTTTCCGTTGCCTCTTTTGTTGGGAATGATCTTAATCGATTGAATGGCTTCAATAGCTTCCTGCAAAGTTGTCATTTTGATAGCTCCTTTTGTAATGAGTCTAGACCATTTTCTGATGAAAGTCAAGCCGCTTTGTCTTTCCATGGCTTATTAGGACCGGGCATTATTATCTTTATCATCGCTGTATTTGGCCTTGGTGTTCTGGCTATTGGTTACTTAGCGGTGCAGAGAGAATGGCTTGTAAGACTCATCAACGCGCCGAATAGAGTTTTAGAGGGCATCCGGGTATCAGGTGATCAGGGACTAGGGTACCCGGATATTGGGGTATTAGGGACAAAATATTTAATGGTTCGACGCGCTTCGCTTGCTCACCATGAATCTCTGTGG
>JBDRMG010000043.1:0-59554 GCA_043812495.1 Candidatus Omnitrophota bacterium
TTTCTTTCATTTCTTGCGTTATCTCTTTCGAGAGCAAAGCCTTTCGATACTTCACTGGCAAGACCAAATGATAGTGGATTTGGTAAGCGCAATGATATCCTTTGTGTACTTGTCCCATGGGTTACCATATTACCTTGAAAAACTACGGTTTTCAAACTTTCCCTACATATGGTATCCCAGTGGCAAGACCACAGGGAATAATCAAGTTCAAATTGATCGGAAGAGCCACTTTACTAAAATAAACAAATAAGGATTGAAAAATAATATAGATTTGCAACAACGGAAAATCTGTATACTGAAAACTGCTATACATAGCTTTTTGAGTATAGCCCAAAGTAAATTGATTTAATACAGCCATGCGCATCGACACGTAAATCGTAAGAACAATGCCAAATCCAAAAATATAAGGCCATCGATGCAGGATCAGATTCTTAGCATTTCTTTCCACAAAATAATAATCGTATGTTAACAGAATAAAAGGTAACATCACGGCAAGTTCTTTGGTCAATAAGGCGATAAAAAACAGCACCAGAGATAACCCATAAAGTATAATTTTATTTTTCTGGCCTTTCAAAAATTTCGCGTACGATAAAAATGATCCCAACATCAAACAGGTCACGACAATATCCCTTCGGTTAAAGACGGCTGACACGGGCTCCGTGTGCAACGGATGGAGGCAAAACAAAATAGCGCTCACAGTCGCAAAAAAATCATCTTCGAAAATTTCTCTGGCAAAATAAAAAATGAGAACCGCGCATAAAAAATGCAAGAACACATTGTGCAAATGAAAGAAAAAAGGATTCAAGTCCCATAGCTGATAATCCAGCATAAAAGACATCAAAAAGAGGGGACGATAATAAATGTCAAAACCTCTACCCCAGGAAGAGAGGTCATTAAGATTCTTGTGAAAAAAATCAGAAATGTATTTGAAATGTCGAATAAAAGGATTTTTCACGATAAAGGCCTGATCATCCCAGACAAAATCATTAAAGAGCGTATTCCCGTACGCCAAAGACGTTAAGAGAAAAAGACTGAAGATCACCAACCGTCTATCGACGACCATGTTTTTGTCTTTCCTTTTTTCCTGTCGCTTGCCGAAGATCTTGGATTTGATCGCGCAATTGCGCAGCCCTTTCGAACTGCAGGTTTCTTGCGGCCAATTCCATTTCGCGCTCAAGCTCAGCGATATAGCTCGCAAACGCATGATCTTCCGGATTTTGGCCGGCTATTTGAGCGACATATTCCTCGGCCTCTTCGAATTGTTCGATTCCCTGGTGAATCGCCTTTTGAATCGACCGCGGCGTGATACGGTTCTTCGTGTTAAAAGCGATCTGGATTTTTCGACGCCTCTCGCTTTCTTGAATAGCCGCCTTCATCGCTTGAGTCATTTTGTTCGCGTACATGATGACGCATCCGTTGATATGGCGCGCGGCCCGACCCGCCACCTGAATAAGCGAAGTTTGCGAGCGTAAAAACCCTTCTTTATCGGCATCAAAGATCGCGACCAACGACACTTCCGGCAAATCCAGACCCTCGCGCAGCAAGTTGACTCCCACGAGGCAATCAAATTCTTTCATGCGTAATTCTTTCAATATTTTGACCCGGTCAAAGGTCTCGATTTCCGAATGTAAGTATTTTACCTTTAATTGAGCCTCTTGCAAATACTCTGTCAAATCTTCTGCCATCCTCTTGGTGAGGGTCGTGACCAGAACCCGTTCATTTTTCTTAGCTCGCTTTTGAACTTCCTTCATAAGATCCTGCACCTGACCCTGGGTGGGTCGAATCGCAATCGGCGGATCGATAATCCCGGTCGGTCGGATGATTTGTTCGACAATATGGTCTTTGCTTTCCTTACGTTCAAAAGGTCCCGGTGTCGCAGAAACAAAGATCCTTTGACCGATGGTAGATGTAAATTCGTCAAATTTTAGCGGTCGATTATCCAAACAAGAGGGAAGCCGAAATCCATGCTCCACCAGAGTCTCTTTTCTTGAGCGATCCCCTTCATACATTCCGTTCAATTGCGGAATCGTCACGTGGGATTCGTCAATAGCCACCAGGAAATCCTTCGGAAAATAATCAATCAGGCAGAACGGGCGACTGCCGGCCGGACGCCCCGAAAGCGATCGAGAGTAATTCTCGATCCCATGACAATAGCCAACCTCCTTAAGCATTTCCATATCATAACGCGTTCGTGAATTTAATCGCTCGGCTTCGAGTAATTTTCCATTTTGTTTAAAGAATTCCACCCGTTCTTGAAGCTCTCCCTCAATGAGCCCAAGACCGCGGTCAATGCTCTCCTGAGCCATAATAAAGTGTTTGGCGGGATAAACGGCAATCTTTTCAACCTCAGACTTGATTTCGCCCGTAACAGGGTCAATTTGAGAAATTTGAGAAATGCGATCTTGCGCAAACTCCAGTCGAATGGCTTCCTGACGGTACGCCGGAAAAATCTCAACAACCTCTCCGCGAACTCTGATTTTTCCTCTGGTAAATTCATAATCATTTCGCTCGTATTGCATTTCAACCATGGAGCGAAGTATTTCATCCCGGTCAACGATTTGACCCAGCGTGCAAACAAGCAAGCGGTCCTTGTATTCTTCGGGAGATCCGAGATTATAGATACAAGAAACGCTGGCGACAATTAAAGTATCGCGTCGGGATAATAGCGAGCTTGTGGCCGAGAGCCTTAAGCGATCCAGGTTGTCGTTGATCGAAGCATCCTTCTCGATATAAATATCCGTCTGGGGAATATACGCCTCGGGCTGATAATAATCGTAGTAACTCACAAAATACTCAACCGCATTCTCGGGAAAGAATTCCTTAAATTCACTGTAGAGCTGAGCCGCTAATGTTTTGTTATGCGAAATCACGAGGGTGGGGCGATTAATTTGTTCAATGACATTCGCGAGCGTAAAGGTCTTGCCGCTTCCGGTGACACCTAAGAGTACTTGGGCACGGTCATTATGCTGAATGCCTTTCAGAAGCTGATCAATGGCCTTGATCTGCTCAGGAACAGGTCGGAATTTACTTTTTAAGACAAATTTTTCCATGGATGCCGAATGTTATTCTACTTCGCATAACCAATGGTAACGATGATATATGTCCTTCTTCGTAGCCTTGGCAAAGGAGACCTTCGTAGAATATTCCTGCCTGCCGGCAGGCAGGCTCGTCAGAATAATTCTCCGAAGCCTGTACCATTATGTTCCATTAGTAAGGCGAAGGAGAATAAAGGAAGGATCGCAAAAACAATGGCCACTTTTTCTGACTATTTCTCAAGGAGTTCGGAAATCCGATTAAAGATTTTCTCAACAACCGGGTCGTTCTTATAGCTCTGAATGCTTTTGAATAAAGCAGGCGTTACGGAGAAATACCGTATTTCCACGTCTGTGCTTTTGTTCAATGACCAAACGTAAATATTTAGACTCATATAGCGGGAGGATAAGAGAAGGGGTGTCTGCCGAACATTGGTAAAAATGAGGATTTGTTTACTCTCTTCACCCGGAATAAGGCCTTCCTGTTCAAAAACAGCAGGATGTGACGTATCAGAGATCTTCCACCCTAAATTCTTGAGGGCCTCCAAAGTGGCATTAAGCGTATCCTCATAACTTGCATAATATTTTTTCTCATAAGGAAATTCGTCTCTTAAGTACTTAGGAATTTTGACAGTTACGCAACCCGCGCAAACCATGAATAAAATCAAGCAAATAACTTTTTTCATACCTGGCCTCCCGTTTTATTTCTGGCTTTGAAGAATGTCCTATTATATATCTTTGATGCCTTCTGGTCAACGATCTGATCATCAATTCAATCAGCGGATTCTTAAATGAAAGCTAACTTCGTGAGCTATCTTAGGGATTGGGGTTCTCCTGGATCGCTTTATTGGCTTCGTTCTCAATATATTTTTGTATTCCTTCGCTTACTTTGTCTTTGAGTTTATCGCGAAAATCGCTTTTTACGAGTTCTGTGCGTAGCCCTCCCTCAAAACCGCTTAAATGGACGACAAAATCCAATCGATCTTCTCGTTCACGGGCAATGGCCATGAGTTTCCTGAAAATTTTTGATTGGGCAAGCAGTTTCCTCGGTAAACTTAAAGCGACATGGCCCTCCAGCCAGCTGTTAACGGCCACATCAAAACTTGAGCGCATCGCAATATCAGGTCCGTCGAAATCAAATCGTCGTATACGGCTTTCGTTCGCAGAAGACTCAAAATCACACAAAATTTGTGCATCGTTAATGGTTTTGATCGATGGAATCCCAATAAAATCTGCGACTTTATCCAGGGGCTCAAGTTCACTGAGTTCAAATTGATCCGCTTGCACCAGGCCTTTGACAGAAGGACCTTTCTTCTCATTGAGAAGAATGACCCCGCTAAAATTCCCAGACATGCGGCCTTTGAGCGGCGCAAGTAACTTCACATCAACCAAATGAAGTTGATCGGCTTTAAGCATTAATGAATAATCTTTCTTTTGAGGATTGATATTCACATGTCCTTTGATGTGGACCTGACCTCCATAGCCATTGAATTGAAGGTCATGGATTTCTGTTTTCCGGCCGATAAAACTCAACGAGGCGTGGGCGTCTTTAAAACCAAAGGACTGCGCCTCAAGAACGCCCTGATCCGTTGTCTCGCTTGCGATCAGCTCAAGACTTGAAATTTGTAGGGAAATTTGAGATTGTTCTTTCGTCTGATTCTCCCTGGAAAAAATAAAATCACTTAATGATAACGTATACTGTCTTGTTTTCTCGCTATTGCGGCCCGCAAGGCTTAGCTGTCCTTTAAACTGAGGACCAACCGTTTGCCCTTTTAAGCCGGCCTGTAAGAACGAGGCATCGGACTCTTTTTCCTTTGCCTTCTGCAAAGCCGAAACACTCATGCGCAGATTCCAAAAAGGTCGCGCAAAATCTTTCACGGAGCCTTTGATCGAAAGAGCAAACTGATTATCCAGAATTCCCCGCATTTCTTTAACGGTAAGAGTCTTGTCTTTAAACCGATAATCCGCCAGGCAGGAAAAATGGTCAATAAGTAAAAGATCCTTATCGAACGTTAAGCGAACAGTCGGCATGGCGAGCTCCGATTTGAGGTTGAGATCAGATAGCTCGCCCGCCAGCTGAGCTATATAGCGGATTCCACCGCCCGCAGGCTTAAATTCCTTAAACGCATCCATGTGATCCAAGCGCACATCGTTGGAATATAATTTTATGTTTATTTTTGGCTGGACGGGGAAATTCTCAATTATTCCTGAGCCGGAAAAACTGCCGTCACGAACAAAAAGACCGACTTTATTGACCATGATATCCGGGCCGATCCGCTCGACATCCAAAGTAAACCTATTTCTCTTGAATATATTTTGAAGATTCTTATTCTTAAAATACCAAGAGATCGCCGTGGATTTCTCACTGTGCACCCAGCCGTCGCAAATCATTCTGTTCTTCTGCTGATCGATACAAAAATTAACCACTAAGGTTAAACGTTGGCCCTGACTGTCTTTTTGCGGAAAATTTATTTGTAAATCTCTGAAGCAGATTTTGGCATCGCGAAAGCTGACGCCGGGAACGGATTTTTCATCCTGTTTCTGGGCATCATCGAGAGAGGAAAAGAACCGATCCGCAACGATTTGTTCCTGAAATGGCGGCAAGTCAATGCGGGCGTGATCAACCACAATATCCCGCAGAACCAATCGATTGCGAAAAAGTTCTATGAAAGAATGTTTCAGCGTGATAGACCCCATGGAAAGATAAGCCCGCTGAGAATCCCCAAAGCGGATATTCTCTATTTTGATTCCCGTTAAAGGCGACAACGTCACGCGTTTCATGGAAATCCACGGACCGGCTGTTTGGGACACAATTTGACCGATGTTTTGAGCGTAGTTATTCTTCAGGATGGCGAAAAAGAGGGCAAAACAATAGCAGAGCAAGAAGGGGATAAAAAAATAAACGCAATTTTTGAATGTTTGTTTTTTCAAAATATAGCGGATTGATAGGCTGAAACGTTAGGGGATAAAATCCTGACCTTAGGGAGTAATTTCCATAAAACGGTTCCCGTTTAGAAAAATCTCAATTTTATCCACATAATAATAAATTTCGTAGGCATTGCCAAATTGGGACGTTAAGTCTATTTTCTTAAATTCATTGAAAAGAAGGATAAACTGGTCCCTGAACATTTCTTTTTTCAAGAAATCGACTTTCTCCTGGTCATGCTTCTTCAGGGCAAGTTTTAAAAGAAAAGCGTTCGCCACAAGAGCGAAGGAATGGCTGGAGTCTTCTTCGATGCATTTTCCAAATGCCACAGACGCATCACGGGCCGCACCGTTTTTGAAATAATATTCACCCAAAGCAAAATAGATTTCGCTTCTTTTTTGGGATGTAATCTTTCCGCTGAGCTGACTGCGCAGTTTCATGAATTGATTGATTTCTGGAATCAGATCTTTGCTCTTAAAAAAATAGGCCGCCTCTTGCGCAAAAATATTGGAATGGACTAAGAAGGTCAAGACGACAACAAGGATGATCATTTTCATCAATTTCATTTCTCACTCCTCTCATTGGACAACCAGATCAGTCTTACCAATCAACAAATTTTTCCGTGTTTATAAGGCCTCTTCTTATTGATATCGGCCTTGCGCAGTATTTCTTTCTGAATATCGATACGAAGCCCGCCGCATAAATCAAAAAGGCGTATGAATGTATCCGCCAGTTCCTCTTTAAAATTTTCTTTATTTTGCAAACGGTGGGCTTCCATGGCTTCTGCCAACTCAGTCACGATCAGCATCAAGGCCTCTCCGATATTTCTTTTTTCATCCCAAAAACCCTTTTTGACCGCTGTTCGATGGCATAATGCTGTTAACTCTCTCAATGTCAGGTCTTCTTTATTTATTTTTGACAAAGCATTTCTCCTTTTAATGAGGTCTGTACTTATGGAACGGCAGTGCCCGCTAATTTCTTTAAAATTTAGCGAGGTCTCGTCAATTCGATTTCATCGAATTGACGGAAACATAAGTGCATGACCGAATTAACCCCGCCCGCCACCGAATCAATGGCGGGCGGGGATGAAGCAAATACGATGATGCTATTTCTACTTAAAAACCATCACCGAATAACTTGTATCGTTAAATCATGCCTCTAGCAAATCACATCTCTATTATACTCATCAAAGCCAGTTTTTCTATAGTGCCTTGCGATAAAATCT
Source organism: Candidatus Omnitrophota bacterium (assembly GCA_043812495.1). GTDB lineage: Bacteria > Omnitrophota > Gorgyraeia > Zapsychrales > JBDRMG01 > JBDRMG01. Next base: position 7,184 of record JBDRMG010000043.1, read on the forward strand.
CTCATATCATTAGCGAGCGGAATCTCTAGGCGAATCATTTTTTTTGTGACCGGATGAAACCACTGCAATGCGCTCGCGTGCAAGGCGGTGCGTTTAAATTTCAGCGCAAAATCTTTGGCAAAAGCGTATTTGCGTTCTCCCACAAGGGGATGGCCAATCTGACTAAAATGAATGCGGATTTGATTTGTCCGGCCTGTCTGAGGACTCACTTCAAGTACGCTATAAAATTTCTTTGAAGCCATAAGGCGATAGTAAGTCAACGCTCTTTTGGGATGAGCGTTTCTGGAGAACTTTCTTTGATCAACATCCAGGACGGGACTTTGAATTGTCCCTTTTGGATGCTTGAGTCGTCCGTGAACGAGGGCAATATATTGCTTCTTGACCATCTGCTTGTGAAATTCATCCATGAGAAGCTTTTGATTACGCTTTCCTTTCGCAAAAAGAATGATCCCGGACGTATCCCGGTCTAAGCGATGACAAGGATGCAGCCGATACGATAACTGGAGAGGAAGAATAGCTTGATTGACAATATCCACAAGGGTATGGGATTCACGCTTGGGTGTTGGAATGACCAAAAGGCCGGACGGCTTATTGAAGGCAATGCAGCAATCATCTTCGTAAACGATGGGGATGATTCGCGAGAGTTGACTTTGTATGAGTTCCATGCAGGGTTGGAAATAAGATCGGTATTATGCCTTCAATTTAAAGAATGTCGTTAAAGAAGGTCAGGATGCCAAAGCATCACGAAAAGCTTACTCTCCGTGCGGGGCTTCGCTCTCCGGATCAAACTGTGAGCGCAACAATTCCGTCAAATAATTGAGCTTACGAATGATAATAATCGGAAATAGGATAAACATCCAAACCTGCAGAAGAAAGGCAATAATCATCTGAAAAGGCGTAACTGAAACCGATAAATTTTCCATAAACGTCTTAATCCTTCGTTATGGTTGGATTGTCCATGGGGACTTTTTTTAAAGTGGAGTCCACATAGTCAGCAATCATTTTCCGGTCTTTCTGTTCCATTTCGCTAAAATAAATAGCGACTTGGAAATAATCATCACCCGGCTCTGATTCCACCCGGACGATCACTCCTTGGCAGGAGATCTTTTTAGGCACATCTTTGTTGCGTCTTTTAAATGGTAAAAGCAGATGGATCTTGAGTTTGGTCATCGGCTCAAGATACTTGTTGACGCGGCAATACGCTCCGGCGCAGCTTAAATTACGCGTTTCCGTCACCATATCAAAATCATCACTGCATATTTTGACCGGAATATTATTCTTCAGACGCGGATGCTTTCGTCGTTCGTTCAACGGAGCTTTTTGAGCCGCTTCTTGATCCATAGAATGGTCTAGCATGAGATTGGTTTAACCTTTTTTAGCTTCTTCGGGAGCCTTGCTTTTTGCCTTCCAGCAGTTTTTATTGCAATAATACTGTCCGTTACGATAGTATTTTGTTGCTTTTCTTAATGGTTTCTTGCAATTTAAACAATTTGTTGCGATTTCAACAGTTTTTTCTTCAGCCATACAGCATTATACTCCTTTCTTAAGAAAATTCCACTTGATTTCAATTCTTTCAAATAACATTGACTCTGAATTGTTTCCTACTATAGCACAAGATCGACTTTTTTAAAAGAATCAAATCATGGGAATGGTTTTTTAGGTAATTAAAATCGGCGTGATCGCACGTAGCTTTGAATGCCCTCTCGGGCATTAGAGGATTCATTGACAAATTCAACGCCGGCGCGGTAGCGGTCCGAATAAGGAACTTGCTGAACCCACGCTACGCGGCCGGTCAAGTCGACAACATGGGGAACATCTTGAAGCTTAAGGCGCATCGCTATTTCAGTATGAAGAGGGACAAAATCGTTCATGCTGATTTTGATTCCGCCCTCGCTGAGATCACTAGCCAGACATCCGCCAAACTTGCCCTGTTCTTTGAACTGGTAATGAACAGGCTCTTGGTAGCGAACGCGTTTAAATCTTCTTTTCTCTAAATATTCAGTTTCCATAATAAAAAATCCACGACCTCTTAACTTTGAGATGCCGTGGCTTTCATCCAATTTAAGTATAGCACAATGTCTTCAATTTACAATTTATTTTTCGCACACCATTGCTTAATCTGCTTGTCCAGATCGTCCTCCCATGTTATAATCTGGCCTATGTATAAAAAGTTTTACGGGCTTAAAGAGAATCCTTTCAATGTCACGAGTGACCCTGCCTTTTTTTATGCGAGCGCCCACCACAAGGAAGCTTATTCTCATCTGACCTACGGAATCAAGCAAAGAAAAGGAATCATTGTCATCACCGGTGAAATCGGGACCGGAAAAACAACCCTTTGCCGCACACTCTTAAATCATCTGGACACCAAGACAAAAACGGCTTTTATTTTAAATCCGAATTTCTCGGAACTACAGTTGCTGCAATTGATTATAAAAGACTTTGGCATTGTCACAGCCCGCAAAGACAGGGCCTCTTTAATCAATGTCCTCAATGATTTTCTAATTGAAGAAACCAGTCAGGGCAATAACATCGTCGTCATCATTGATGAAGCGCAAAACCTCAAGGAAAGACAGCTGGAACACATCCGCCTTCTTTCCAATCTTGAAACGGAGAAGGAAAAACTACTGCAGATTGTCCTTGTCGGCCAGCCTGAGCTTGCGGAGAAACTGAAACTCCATTCTCTGCGTCAGATTAACCAAAGAGTCATCGTGCGTTATCATATTTTGCCTTTGGAGAAAAACGAAATCACCAGCTACATCTACCATCGGCTCAAAGTGGCCGGGGCATCCAATAAATTGCGATTTTCTGAGGAAACCATGGAGGAAATCTATCTTTATTCCGGCGGGACGCCCCGCCTGATCAATATTATTTGTGATCATGCTTTGTTGGCCGGATTCGTTGCGGAGAAATTTACCTTGGATTATCCATTGGTTAGAAAATGTATTGAAGAAATCGGGTGACCGCCATGAGTATTATTTATGAGGCTCTCAAAAAGACACAATCACAGCTTGAAAAGAAGCTCAAGGTGCATCATTCGGTCAAAAAAGGAGAAAGGAATACGGTCGTTTGGGTTGCGACTATTTTGGTCTTTATCGGATTTGTCGGTTGCGCCGGAGCGCTTCTTTATATCATTCTTTTAAAACCGTCTCTCGAGATGGTTTCCGTCCAAAAGCAAACCGAAACTGTGCCTTCTCGAGAAATTATTCCAACTTCCCGTCAAGACTCCGCGCGAGGGTCAAGGCCATCAAGAAATGATTTACCTGCTTCCGATCTTACTTTAAACGGCATCATTGCCATGGAGGGCGATTATTTTGCCTTGATCAATAATGAAATTCTTAGAGAGGGAGAATATATTGAAGGCAAGCGGATTGCTAAGATTTCCGTAGATAAGGTTGAGATCGAAGATAACGGACAGTTGATCATCCTCAAGACTCCCCGCTAGGATCTGACTCATTTGAAAAGGTTCTTTCTTATTTAGGATGGATGAAAGAACCTGGGCCATTCAATCTTTTTATCATCTATTTGTCTTTCTTAAAGTTATGAAGTATTTATCAATCTCAATAAAAATGGCCCAAAAATTTCCTTGGATCGACTTATCTGGAAGGGCTTTGCTCTATGAGGCCATACGATGTCAAAAGATATCGCTTACCGCCGGCTTCAAGCAAGACATCATTCTTTCGTATTTCTAGAACCTTATAATCGCCAATTTCATCATTTTCCTGAACGAGAATTCCGTTAATAAAGGCATTTTTCGCTGTTTCAGACCAAACAATCCCATTTAAGCTCAGCTCTGTCTTTGGGCGTGTCAATTTCGGAACTTCTTGAACGGCTTTCAAGGGCGCAAAGGGATCCTCCCGGCCATACTGGTCTTTGGGCAGCACTCTTTGCTCGGCTAATAATTTTCTTTTCTCGATCCACGAAGACTGCTCCTGGGCATCGGATGAACCGGCCTGCCAGACTCCTAAGCACACCCCGCAGATGAGTAATAGTTTGATATTCCTATTCATTTTTCTTTCAAACGATCCGTAGACAGCTTATACATCGCCAACATCAATTCGACGTTGAGGTCTTGCGACTCTTGCCGGCCTAAGCTAATTTTGAAATCTTCAATACTGATCAATTTCGGCTGCTTGGCGAGGGAGACGAGAAAATTGATCAGAGATTTGAAATCGCCCCGGTAGCGAACCTGAACGATGGATTTGGCATAAACGGATACAAATTCATCATTCACATCGGAAGGGGCGAGAACGTCTTCTTTAATAGGCTTAATAAAAGTGATCTTTCCCCCTGCTTCTTCGGTGAAATAATTGAGCTGTTTGAGAAAAAGGCTGGCTTCCTCATCCGTAAAGAATTTTTTCCATCGCGCTTCAATTTGAGACTGAACCCGCACAAATTCTTCCTTTAAGGGCATCAAAGACTGCAATTTTTCTCCCCCGAGTTTTAAGACAAACTTCTGATTACCCCTTTGCCGCTGTAAGGTTGTTAAGTTGGCAAGCGTTGGCGTAATGACTTTAGCAAAGAGCAAAAGACACATCAAGCAAGTCAAAATAACAGCCATGGTCTTCTGATGCTGAGGGTCTTTTAAAAATATTTTCTTTAATTGTTTTGATGAGCTGGCCATCTTAATATTTCTTCTCTATGGCTTTCTTACGGCCTTCTCTTGTGTTTTTAACTTGCCGGTGATGGTGTAATAGGCAAATTCTTGGTTCTCCTGCTTATCTTGGATCACGCCTAATTTCACATTCTCAAAATACGGAGATTCCTTTAACGTACGCTCAAAATTAAATGCAGCCTCTTGGGATAAGGCTTCCCCGGCAAGATTCATGGAATAATCCGCCGTAATATTCAAAGACAACAGCCGAGCGTCTTTGGGAATGATGGCTTGAATTTCCTCTAAAACATCATCCAATGACCTCTGGTGAACTTCCTCAAAAAATTGTTCCTGAAGACGCATTTCTTCGACATTTTTCTGGCTTTTTCTCTCAAGATCAATCAAATCAGCATATTGCGCCGGCAAATCGTCTACTTGACTTTGAAGAGTAATGATTTCTTTCTTAAGGGTATTGATCCTTAAGCGTAAAGAAACAAAAAATAAGCTTAGAGCCATCACCAAAAAGACAGAAAAGAATGCAATCCTCTTCAGTCGCTTTTTCATCTCGTTAAAGCGGATCGCTTCAACCGGACAAAGATCCAGGTTGAGAGGAAATTCACCCAAACCCAATCCTTTCATGGATAAACCGATCACCCGTGCCAAATACTGGTTGTGATCTTGCCTTTGAAAGCCCCCTACCTTTTCGTCTTTGGGAATAAAATCCAGAGGGTCGGCGATATCCATGGAAATGCCGTTGATGGACAGCTTTTCATCCGGACTTCGACGTAAACGAGAAATGCTCTGAACTTCACCGGCAAGAACAATCTTTTCCACTTCCGCCTGAGAACCAAACTTGGAGTGATAATACTGAATGACATTGTCTAATTCCTGAATCAATTTAGCCAAGAATGGTTTCATTTCTTGATCATTGGACAGCCCCTGATCCAATGTATGCGTATAAAACAATCTGTTGTCTTTATAAATATTGATGACGGTGCTGCCGGCATCAACGATGACTGTCACCACAGCCTGACCCGAGGCGGTCTTGATTGAGCCCTCAAACAGGGCCCTTTGCGCCGCCAATGAATTATCATCAATACCGACAAGATTCAACCGCGCTTCTTGCGTCATTTGAACATAGCTATCCACCAAAGATTTCTTTGCAGCCGCGATCAAAACCACTGCTTGCTTGACTCCGGCTTCGCTCGGTTGGTCCGCCACCTGATAATCGCTGATGGTTTCAAAACCCGCAAAAACGACAAATTTACTGATTTGTGTTTTGACGGCTTCTTTGAGGGCGCGATCGGACATGTGCGCAAAACGACTCAAATGCAAGACAACATCCGCGCCTCGACAACCCATGATCACGTCTTTGGTGCTAATGCCTTCGCGCGCCAACAACTTCCTGACGCTTTGGCCTAGAACTTTTGGCTGGATAATAACGCCGTCTTCGATTGCTCCCAGAGGCGTTGGCAGTGAAGCCAAGCGAGCAATCACCAATCCTTTGACAGCTTTCTTGACTACTGCGACATAGATCATCTGCGGATTGATATCAAGACCGATAGCGATTTTTCTCTTCAATGCTTTTTTCATGATTAGGGTGCTATTTCTCTATAATCGCGAATCCGTAGTGGATAAGGAACCGATGTCGGCAAAACCATCAAACGCACAAAAATTCTTCTTCGATATGTATTTTCCACAACGCCTAAAGAATTGAGCGTGACCATCGGCCCGGGGCCGTTGGTGACCGCAACGGTATAGGTCGAATTTGCACCTATAGGGAATTGTACCTGATTAAAGCCCGCGCTCCAATTGTTATTTTGCCTTAATTCATAGATCGACCGCCCGATACCGGCCTCGGCGACATAATAGGCCATGAGTGAAAATTTATTATTCTGGGCAATCTGAAAATCGGTGGACGCCAACTGTGAAATCCCGATGACAAAGAGAGCCAGGAAAAACAAAAGAAAAACAACCAAAAGGAGAACAGAACCTCTTGAATTATAAGCCATAGGCCAACAGCCTTCCCGCATTAGACCCGATAAATATCATTCCATTGGCAATCGTTGGAGAAAAATACTGCGTTCGCCCCACATTCGGTGACTGCTGAACAATGTTGCCGCTTGTTTCGTCAATGACGTAAGCGTAATCACCGGCACTGACATAAACATATTGCCCGCTAAGGACAAGGGCCGAAAGAATATCTCTGTCCAAGCGTTGCGACCGGCCAATATCTCTTCCGTCAGCTGTGCTAAGTTTATGGACATATCGACCGGCACCCACATAAATATAAGTTCCGTCAATCGAAATAGCCGGCGACCCTTGAACAGATCCGCTGAGTCGATCGGATTGCCAAAGTTGGGCGCCCGCTTGCGCATCGTAAGCATACACATATCTATCGTTATTACCTGAGTAAACAACATTTATTCCTAAAATCGGATTATAATAGACGCTCGGTGAAGATTGAAAGGGCTGCGAACCTCCCTGTCCGCCGATTACAGGCACAATAATAACGGATCCGTCGCTAGACGAGATTTTGAATTCTACCTGATCAATGCGCGCATCAAATCGCATAGAGATAGGGACCGTTTCTCCCGGATTAATTGTTTGAACAGAAGTAAAATTGGCTACGCTTCCGCTGCCGTTACCTGGGGCGATAAGAGAACGCCAGACCCTGAGGCCATTCCACAGCACTTCATTGTAATGGGCGCCGCCAACATATTCGGCAACCAGAGAAATCACTTGAATAGGAACAGGCGGTTCTGATCTGTTAATAATATCAAATTTAAGCGTTCGATTTCCCTGCTGATCCTCTCGAGACCCTTCGACATATTCAAGAGGACCGCTGGCCCCCGATCCCCCGGCGCCCCAAAAAAGACTTCCGTCCGTTAAGGAAATGGCAAAAATGCTTCGCGTTGCCATCACATATAAGACATTATCCAGAATCACGGGTGTGACATATTCAATTGTTTGATTGAGCCGCGGGGATTGCCAAATCCTTTGACCGGTATTTTTATTCAATCGATAGACAGATTCTCCGGCCGTTATATACACCGAATCACCGTAAATAACGGGAGCTGAATGATTAACTTCTCCGTCAAATCGTTGCGCGGGCGGCACGCTCCATATCAACTCTCCTTTGATTTTGTCATACGCGTAGGCCTCCCGCCCGGCGGCCACATAAAGGTAATCTCCATCAATGGCAAGCGGTGAATTCAAATCATTGCCGATAAATGTGGCCCACAGGATAGCGCCCGTATCCGCATCAATGGCAGTAATATTCTGATTTGTGCAGCCTGTAAAAACCATATCCTCATCGACGACGGCAGAGGAATCAGAAAGATCGCAAATGAGATTGGCTTGCCAGCGACTGGCCAAAAAAAGCGGATTGATCAGTTCGTCTGTAATGCCTAAACCCTGGATACCGTTACGATATTGAAGCTGCTGATTATCCCTTCGTCTTTTCACCCTCGAGGAAACAACCATATTGTTGACGCTTCCATCAGGATCAGAAATTTCAAGCGTCGCAAGGACAGAGCGGATCTTCGAAGGCATTGTGGTCTGTGTGACCCCATCTTCCGGATAGTAAGTGAATTGGGATTGATCTCCGATCGGAGCGACAAGATCCGCCAAGGGAGAACCCACTGGGCCGTAGTGTAAGACATGATTATCAAGATCGATTTCAAATCGTTTAAAAACACCGTTACTGTCTGTGTAATAAAGGTTGGCCGCATCGCTTAAGCGGCCAAAATTATGGGCCGTGCGGATTTCTCGTGAAATCAAATCCAGGGCCACGCGCCCTTTTTGGATCAGTTCCGTGCGTCTTATCCCTGTGTCCCAAGAACGAAATGATCCCCGGAAGGCCAAAGACACCGTCGCCAGGATAATTCCCATAATCGCGACCACAAAAATAACTTCGATTAAGGTGAGGCCGTTGCTCGCATAAGAATGGCGCTGATTCCTGTTCATCTTTTAAACCCAATCATTCCTTGTTGAATTAATAAAATTTGCTTCACATCACAGGGTATTGACCCCGCCCTTTTGGATTTGTTGCAGCAATAGCCTGATATCCAAAAGGGCGGGGTTAATGCTTCGATTTTACTCAGCACTCCTTCGATGAAAGCACCATGAGCCATGTCGAAGGGTTCCGGCAGCCCCGCTTCTTGCTTTCGCAAAAAAGCAGCGGGGCGCCGTCATTAATAATTCGCGATTTTCGCACTTAAGACAACTTTTGTCTCCGCTGAATCAGGCGGCCAGTCACTCGCATTTTCATCGACCCAAACCGTTGCTTCAACGACCTTGAGATTTAAAATGTCTATAGGACCATCGGCCGAATATACAATACGAAATTTGTAATTTCCCTCTATCACTCCCTCTTGATAAGAAGGTGTTGTAAAATCATTTTTTAAAAGCTGAATCTCCTCCTCCATCTTTTGCTGCGCGAGATAAAGACATTTGATTTCTCCTTCTTGCCTTTGGCTCATGATCAACGTGCTCTGAATCAGCCCGATCACGGGAACGATCATGATAGACAATATGACAATCGCGCCCAAAACTTCAATTAACGTAAATCCGTTTTTTTTCTTCATATTTTCAAGAAACTTATCATTCCGGTGGCAGAGACGATACTAATCACATACTGATCTCCTCCGGCTGAAAGAGTAACGCCGGTTCCGCTCGAGGCATTGCCCAGAGATTCAAATACAAAAACCACATCCCCGCCTATTGTTATATCTTCATCGAGGGTTCTTTTTTCGCCGACCTGCGCGTCGGAGGAATCAAGAATTCGGTATGTTTTGCTTAAAGGGTCGATTTCCAGGCGATATTGACCGGCATGCGTGATCGCCAGGCTGCGCGTTAATCTTAAATCACCGACCAAAGCGCGGGCGCTTGCCTGCAATTGTGTTTGCAGCAAAGCAACGGGATTAGCCCTCATTAAAGCCAGGCCGGCTAAAATAGAAATAAGGACGATGACAAATATAATTTCTACAGCGCTATAACTTTTTTTGTTCATTGTTCTCTTTAGATCAACCCTTTCGAAGCCAATTGTTCTAAATTCTTTCTGGCTTCTTCTCGGGTTAATGCATAGGCCTTCGCCTTATTATACATGTCTTTGGCCTTTTGATAGGAACCGATATTGTGATAAGAAGCACCCAAATAAAGATAGGCGAGTTCAATACCGCGAGCTTGATCTTGATGCGCGCGGATGGCTTTCTTGAATTGGCCAATCGCCGCCGGATAATTCCCTTTGATAAACTGAATCAAGCCAAGCTGAATGAAGGCTTTAAAGTGTTTGGGGTCATATCTTAAAGCCAGTTTAAATTCTTGTGTTGCTTCATCCCACAGGCCCAATTTTTGCTTCACAAGACCCAAATTAAAATGGGACGCGGAGGCAAAAGGCGCGAGGCTTACGTCCTTTTCAAAATAGTGCTCTGCCTCTTTTAAATTGCCCTGCTTCTCGTAAATAATTCCCAGGCGTTCATAGGCCAAAAAAGATTCGGGATCTTCTTGTGTTTTTCTTTTGTATTCCTCGATAAGCTCTTCATAATCCCGATCGGTTTCGATTCCCCGAAACGTCGGGTCAATGGGATTGACTTTTTTGTATTCAAACTTTCTGATCAAATCCTTAAATTTTGGAACATTCTTAACGTATACCAAAGAAATGTCATCCCAATACACAAGCCTCCAGTCGCGGTCTCTGTATAAATTTTCATAGAGGTGGTGTTTATTCGTTGATAAAGAATAATACACAACCGTATAGTCGATATCGTATTTCGCAAAAATGTCCTTCCATTGATTTTGGCCGACGGGTAATCGATAAGCCGCCTCGTAGTCTTCATAAACATTATTGTTTAAATATTGAATCAACCGGCCGTCGATGAAGACCAGCTCATCGGGATAAAGCGACCAAATCAGAAAACCTCCGAATCCATAGGAGTTAAACATGCGTCCCCTGATGTGGTTTTCCTTAATAAATGATACAGCGCCAACAGGGTAACGGCCCCGGTGAGGTCCTGCTTCTTTTAAGGCCAAGAGATGGCGATCGCAGCGATGACGGACAGAAAAAAGCACAAGAATAATTAAGATAATGACTTGAATCACGAGACGCGCATAAGGATTGGCCAAAATTCTAATCTTCATGACCAAGGGCTTCAGATATTCGACAATATGCTTAAGATTGTGCGCAAGAAAACAACACGATAAGATGGCAAATAACTCCGCATGCCGAATCGCCAGCTGAAAGACGGAGAATCCCAGCACGAAAAGAGCAAGATAGGTCAAATCAAGTTTCTTTGGATTCCCCAATAACGATAAGAGGGTGACAAAAAAGAAAATGGAATATTTGCTACCAGATAAGATATTCGGGGCGATGTTCTCCTGCAAAACCCCTTGCAAGGGCATGATGGCCGTCATGGCCGGTCCTTGCATCTGGAAACAAAAAAGATGCAAGCGATAACCATGAGGATTAACCAAAGAAGCCAGGCTGACAAGGAGGAAATAAAACCAAAGCCTCTTGATGTCAGGCCCTTGCAGGATTGCATCTTGATCTTGCGAGAAATAACGAGCTGTTTTTAAGCGAAGATATTCTCCCAGCGCAAACAAAAAAAGTATGGCGCAACCGGCCAAGGCCGAGGCATGGGTGTTCACGCCGATAATCACCAATAAGGGCAAAATCCATAATCGGTCTTTCCTCTTGTATTTATAAGAAACGAGGATAAATAGAAAAAGGCTTAAAATAAAATACGAAATTGTTTCGGCTCTCAGCATAAACCGCATGGAACTGCATAAAAAGGTGAACACAGTCGCGATCAAGGCAATGTATTTCTTGCCGGCAACCATCATCAGCGTTTGATAGAGAATAAAAAAGGTGAGTGTGATTAAAGAGGCTTTGAAAAGCAAAAGGCCGCTAAAACCCGCCCATCGATAGGTTAAGGTATAAATGATTTCAGCCAGCCAATGATGGTTCATCCAAGGTTGGCCGAAAGCTGTGAATGAATATATATCTACTTGGGGGATTGTATGATGCTCGAGGATAAACTGGCCTGCGCGAAGATACCACCAGATGTCATAACAAAGAATACGAAAACCGATGTGAAGAATAAGGAGGACAAATACGCTAAGAGCGATTAACCATTCTAATAATTTCTGAGTTTTTCCTATCCATAAACATTGCGACATACATAAGTGTTGCTAACTTCTTGTATTTCATAAAACTCATGGATGGGCATGAGCGGCCGCATCAACCCGATTGTTTGTTGCATTATATGTATAAACTGTTGCGAAGGGGCAAGTGGGTACTTCGCCAAAATAATCGGTGTTCTGAAGGACGTCTGTATTGAAAGAAGCGTTATCAACCGGATAAGCTCCTGTCCTTAAGCGAAAAAGTTCAATCTGGCTGTTAATAATCGAAATATTAGCACGATCTGTGTCTATCTGTGATTGTCTTATGGTACGGAAAATTCTTGGAATGGCCAGCCCGGCTAACGCGGCCAAAACAATAACAACAAACAAAACTTCAATCAGTGTAAATGCTTTTTTTCTGTTCATGTCGCCTCCTGTTTAAATCATCGTTTTATTAATAAATACTAATATATTTTAGCACTCGAACGAATAGATCATAAACATTTTTTCATTTTGTTTAGGCGCCTGATATTTGTTGAATCAAGTCGAAAATCGGAAAATAAACAGCCATGGCAATAAATCCGACAACAGCGGCCAAAATGGCTGTCAAAAGCGGCTCAACAGTCACAACAATTCGCTTGATCAAGATATCAATATCCCGATCAAGCGAATTGGCATTTTTCTCAAGCATGGAATCCAATGTCCCGCTTTCCTCGCCGGCCATCATCATTTGCGCCGTGGTTGCGGGAAAAATATTTTGATTCATCAAGGGTGCCGATATCAAGCCTCCGTTTTTAACGCTCTCTCTCATTTGTCCGACAATCTTCTCAGCGGACGTATTTCCAATCACTTTATTGGCCACGTCAAGGGCTTCCAGGGCCGGAATGCCGCTTGAAAGCATATCCCCAAGTGTGCGAATAAAACGAGAAACAGCAGCCAAGCGATTCAGCTTGCCAAAAACAGGCATCTTCAGTTTCGCCTCGTCGATCCATTGGCGGAATTTCGCCAAATGCTTTATGCGGGAATAGACAAAAACAACGCCACCTATCAAAGACAACACAGCCCACCAATACCGGCGGACAAGAAAACTGATAAAAATTAAAGTCCGTGTCGGCCCGGGCAAAACTATTTTCATTTGAGTATAAACCTTGCTAAAAATTGGGACAATGACAATAATCAAAAATGTCACGACCAAACAAGCCAGGATGCCGACCAAAACCGGATATGCAAAAGCGGATTGGACCTTTTGCCGTAAATCATGCTGACGTTCCAAGTGAATAGCCAATCGATCCAAGACTTTTCCTAAATAACCGCCGGTTTCTCCGGCCTTAATCATACCGATAAAAAATTCAGAAAATATTTCTGGATGTTTGGCTAAGGCCTGCGAAAAGGCGCTTCCGCCTTCGATGCTAAAACCGATATCTTGAACAATATCCTTTAAGGCGGGATTATCCACCTGCCGTTCTAGAGCCTGAAGCGATTTCAAAAGAGGAATGCCCGCGCTGACCAAATCCGCCAACTGTTGCGTGAGAGTCACTAAGTCGGTATTTGATATGCGCCGCTTTCTTGAAAATATAGATTTTCTTTCTTTCGATAAAGAAACGATCAAAAGACCGACTTCGTTTAATTTCGCCGTGACTTGATCCTCGCCGACCGCATCCATGCTCCCTTTGTAAATCTTTCCCGTATTATCTTTGGCGGTATATTGAAATCTAGGCATTGTTATCCTCGGCGCTGACATAAATGACGCGCTTGACTTCCTCAAATGTTGAAATCTTATTTACGACCTTCCCAACGCCGTTGGCTTGCAAGGTCTTCATGCCTTCTTGGACAGCGAGTTCTTTTATTTCTGTTGAGGATTTCCTTTCTAATACAAGTTTTTGAATTGCCGGAGTCACCCGCATCACCTCAAAGACAGCCACGCGTCCCCGAAAACCCGTTTGATAACAATAATCGCAGCCTTTTCCCTTGGCGAGCTTAATCTGATTTTGAAGATTCAGTTGAAGTTCTTTTAATTCTTCTGCGCTAGCCGTATACTCGCCCTGACATTCGGGACAGATGACACGCACTAATCTCTGGCTAATGGCTCCGATCACCGTCGACGATATTAAAAACGGTTCGATATCCATATCCAATAATCTTGTGACGGCGCTCGGCGCATCGTTGGTATGCAAGGTGCTTAAGACAAGGTGGCCGGTGAGGGCCGCCTGAATCGCAATTTCCGCGGTCTCTTTATCTCTGATTTCACCGACCATGATCACGTCGGGATCCTGGCGGAGAATCGTGCGTAAACCGTTACTGAACGTCATATCCGAGGACGGATCAACCTGAATCTGCGTGATGCGATCGAGCTGGTACTCGACCGGATCTTCAATCGTGACAATATTTAATTTTTTGGCATCAAACTGGCTCAGAGCCGAATAAAGCGTTGTGGTCTTGCCGCTTCCGGTGGGGCCTGTGACCAAAATCATTCCGTACGGTTTTGTGATCAGGGAACGAAACACTTTCTCATCCGGCTCATTGAGTCCCAGTTTTTCAAGACTTAAGAGCATGGAGCTTCGGTCAAGAATGCGGATCACGACCTTTTCTCCGTTGATCGCTTTCATCGTTGAAATTCTAAAATCATAATCCTTTTTATCTTTCTTAATCGACAGATGGCCGTCCTGGGAACGCCTTTTTTCTGTAATATCCATATTCGAAAGGACTTTGATGCGCGAAACAACCGCCGCTTCGATATGTTTAGGGATCTTCATAATATCATGCAAGATGCCGTCCACGCGGTAACGGACCATCATCTCAGGATCTTGCGGTTCCAGGTGGATATCGCTAGCCTTCGCCGTAATGGCTCCGTAAATAAAATCGTTCACGAGACGGACAATGGGAATATCTTCGACCTTGCCGATCTCTTTAATGTCTGAATCCTGCGCTTCCTTTTGGGTCTCTCTCATCTTTTTGATGCGCATATCGATGAGGTCCTGCTTGCTTTTGGCATCCACCTTATAATACTTGTTCATGGCCTGCTGGACTTCTTTTTCGAGTGCGATCATGGGTTTGATTCGATTTCCGGTGAGAAGTTCGATTTCATCGCGGGCGGCAAGATCCTGAGGGGATACAAAAGCAACATGCAGGACGTTCTCTTCGAGTTTGACAGAAATGGCTTTATGCTGGCGGGCGATGTTTTCCGGTAAAAGATGGACAATTTGCGGATCCAGCTCATGTTCTGAGAGCTTGATATAGTCAAAACCTTTTTGCTTGGCGAGCTCTTTGGCTTCTTGTTCGGTCATTTTTCTTCTTTAAGATGTCAACAGGGCCTTGGCCACTTTCTCGAGTAAAGAAACAGGCGTAAAGGGTTTGACAATGTAGTCCACAGCGCCAAGATCAAGGGCTTGAGACACGCTGTCGCTTTCGGCTTTGGCGGTAAACATAATCACGGGGATAAATTTTGTCTCTTCACTTTCCTTGAGTTTTCCTAAGGCCTCATACCCGTCCATTTGCGGCATCATGATATCCAGAATGATAAGATCTGGCTTCTCCTGCTTGGCTTTGGCAATGCCGTCTTTTCCATCGATGGCGGTTATCACATCATAACCGCTGGCCTTCAGGCGCGATTGGACCATTTTGACGATATTCATTTCATCATCAATCACAAGAATTCTTTTGGACACTTAAAGCCTCCCTATTTTCTTCATCAATTCTTTCTGCGTGGTCCCGTCATCGGGGAATGTGACCATCTTGGCAATGATTTGTATCTTTGAGCCAAGACCTTGCGACGCCAAATACTCTTCGATATCCTTGATCATGCGTCCCGCCACCAGAGGCGCGTTTTCTTTTGTTGTTAAAGGCAGCATCATCAGGATCGCATCTGTGCTCTTCAGGACAAGATCGGCTTTTCGCCGCAGGCTTTTTCTGATTATATCATTAAAATGAGCAAGCACATCCTGTGTTTTTTCTTTTCCCAGGGTTTTCTCAACCGTTAAGAAGTTTGCTATCTCAAAAACGATCAGGGACAGGGATTCTCTGAACCGAATGGCTTCTTTGATGCCATTGGTAACATATTCTTCGAAGGCCTGATCCACCGAAATTCTGGGTAAGTCAAAGATAAATTTTGTTCCCTCATTGAGTTTGCTTTCGACCTTGATGTGCCCGCCGTGTAGTTCAATGATCCCTTTGCAGATCGATAAGCCCAATCCCGTTCCTTTGCCTCCGGGCCCGTAAGGCCGGTCAAATTGCTCAAATTTTCCAAAGACCTTGGGTAGGTTTTCTTCGGCAATCCCGCGGCCCGTATCCTCAAATTGACATTCAAGGGCGCGTTCCTTATCCTCTAGGGAAATCCCGATATATCCTTTTTCCGTGAAATTCAACGCATTATCCATAAGGCTCTCGAACACTTGGGTGATTCTCTCATGATCAAGAAAAAGTTCAATATTATCGTGTGAAAACTGAGTCTTGGCTTGCAGTCCTTTTTCCTCGCAGGACAAGCGATACTTCTTGACAACTTGCCGAACAAGATCCGTCACGCTGACCATGACGCGGCGCAAGGTAATTTTTTCAGCTTCTAAGTTGGAAATATCTAATAATTCGTTGACCACATGCCGCAGGCGGTCAATCCCTTCAAACGACATATGCAGATATTCTTTCTGCTCATCGTTGAGTCCGCCGTGCATCTCCTCGAGCACCTGACTAACGCCCTCTTGAATAATCGTCATGGGAGTGCGCAGTTCATGGGAAACCGTGCTGATAAAATCGGACTTCAACTGATCGAGCTTGCGGATTTCCTCTGTTTTGCCTTCAAGTTCGCGCAACAATTCTTTGTTCTTGCGGTCTTTTTTAGCCAACTCAAAAAGAAGCATATCCCGTTCTTCCTTGTCTTGACGCAATCGGGATATGGGTTGCAGGTCATCCGATGATTCGCTTTTCGTTTCTTGAGTTTTGATGGTTTCATCAAAAATATTTTTTTCTTCCCTGAGTCCCTCAGCTAAATCAACCTTCTGAAGCAATTCCTTTGCGGTTTGGCCGTCTTCTGGAAAATTCGCGACCTTTTGAGAGATATCAATGACCTTGTCCATATTTTCTTGGGTCAAATATTGAAAAAAACTATTCTGGATTCTTGCCGAAAGCATCAGGGCATCCTTTTTCTCTGTCTGTGTCAGAACCATGAGAATCGAATTCTTCCCTTCGAGTGACAAATCAGCCTTGCGTCGAAGGTTGGTTTTGGCAATCTTGCGCAAGCCTTCAATCATCAAGGACAAACGTGCCCGATCCATATTATCAAACGCCTGCGCGGCATTTTGGATATGAAAGACGACAATCGACAAAACACCTTTTTGGCGACTGGCGTTTTTGATGCCACTACGCACATATTCCTGAAATATCTGCTCCACAGAAAGTTTTGGCAACGTGAATGTAAATGTTGTTCCCTTGTTGACTTCGCTTTTGACTTTGATCTGACCTCCGTGCAGCTCGACAATTCCCTGACAAATCGATAAGCCCAGGCCCGTTCCTTTCTCTTTTGTCAGGGCCGACTGGTCAAATTTCTGAAATTTCCCAAAGACCAAGGGCAAATTTTCCTTCGCGATGCCGAACCCCGTATCCGCGACGCTGCAGACAATCACATCGTTTCTGTCCAAAACGGACAAAGCGATCTGTCCGGTTTGAGTAAATTTAAAGGCATTGCCGATGAGATTGATAAAGACCTGAATGATCTTGTCGCGGTCAACATAGAGCTCTATGTGTTCTTTGTTGAATTCGGTTTTGATGTTCAAGCCAAGATCTTTCGCTTGCGGAAGAAAGGTCGTTTTGACGCCTTTGACTAAATCGACTATGTCTACGGCTTCTCGACGAATGTCGGCTCTTTCCGCTTCGAGGCGGGAGATATCCAAAAGATTCTCAACGATTCTACGCAAGCGGTCAATATCCGACAGCGACATGGACAAAAATTCTTTCTGTTCCTGCGTCGTGACTCCCAGAAGGCCCTCCAAGACCTGATGAATCCCTTCGCGAATGCTCGTTAAGGGCGTGCGCAATTCGTGAGAAACGACAGAAACAAATTCGGATTTCGCTTCGGCAAATTTCTTGAGCTCCTCATTTTTCTTTTCCAGCTCTCGATAAAGAACCCTGATCCCTTCGTTGGTCTTCTTTAAACCGACTTGGGTATATTCGGCTTCTTTCTTGAGCTGCTCGATTTCTTTTTCAAGATCTTGAATATGTGAATGTTCGCTCATGAAGAAATTGTTCAGTTAAAATGGGAATAAGAAATTCATTTAAAAAGTTCTTTCTTATTTAGGGTCAATGAAAGAACCTGGGCCATTCAATCTTTTTCATCATCTATTTGTATTTCTTTAAATTATGAGATATTTATCAATCCCAATAAGAATGGCCCATTTAAGACGTGGCCAAGAGACGATCAACCTTTTCTATCAATTTTTCGCTTTCAAACGGCTTGACGACGTATTCGGTGACTCCCTCGACTTTAAAGATATCCTGAAGCTGATCTTTGGCCGTGAGAACAATGATCGGAGTCTTTTTAAGGTCAGCAATCTTTTTAAATTCAAGGACAAACGTGTATCCGTCCATCCGAGGCATCATAATATCAAGAATGACAAGATCAGGTTTTTCCTTTTTGACCTTCTCCAGGCCTTCTTGACCGTCTTTTGCTGAGATGACCTGGTAATGGTTAAGCTCAAGACGGGCCTTCACCACATCAACCAGATCCGGCTCATCGTCAATCACTAAGATTTTCTTACTCATGCGACCTCCTTAACTTCTCTTAATTTTCAATCGATCGTGCAATAGTGAAAGGGCTTTGTAATACCATTCACTAACTAGGTTCTTATTCCATGAATAATGTGATAGCCTTCTTGATGAGTGAACCAGGGATATTTTCTATTACACGCACTTTTCCAATTTGCGTCGGCACGACAAATCGATTGCGAGGCCCCTTAAACTTTTTGTCGTGCGCCATCATCGCCAGAATTCGATTCAAGGGAATGGATGTAATTTTTTGCGGAAGACCGACATTGGTTAATAAGTCGTTCAAGGCTTGGAAGTGTTTTTTTGCTAACAGGTCCATCTCAAGAGCTATGTGCGCAGCGATTCTCATTCCTAAGCCAATGGCCTCTCCGTGATGATACTTTGTATAGCGGCCGGCGGCTTCAAGGGCGTGACCCGCGGTATGTCCAAAATTCAAGATCGTCCGGATTCCTTTGATCTCTCGCTCATCGGTCGCAACGACCTTGGCTTTCATCCGGCTGCACGCTAGCACAATTTTCATCAAAACATGCGCATCGTACGATAAAGCTTTCTTGTAATTCTTTTGTATATAGATAAAAAGATTTTTGTCGCTAATAACGCCGTATTTGATAGCTTCAGCCAAACCATTTCGCATCTGACGCTGACTTAGAGTTGTTAAGGTCGCGACATCCGACCAGACCATGCGGGGCTGATAAAATGCGCCGATCAGGTTCTTCCCGATAGCAAGATCAATCGCCGTCTTGCCTCCGATCGCGGAATCAATTTGCGCCAAAAATGTCGTCGGGACCTGAATATAGGGAACACCCCGCTTGTAAACGGCAGCAAGAAAACCTGCCAAATCCCCAATCACGCCGCCGCCCAAGGCCACAATAAAGATTTTTCGATGGATGTCATACTTCGCGATTCTCTCCAGAAGCCCAACAGCAACCTTGGCGGATTTGCTTTTTTCCGTGTCCGGTACATGAAAAATTTTAACGGAAAAACCATTTCGTTTTAAACCCGCAATCAATGTTCGGCCATACAGCCGATCGATCATGGGGTTGGTAACAATCACCGCATCCTGCCCGCACGCTAAAGACATGATCGCCTCTCCGCACTGGCCCAGACTGTCATAGCCAGTGATAATCGGGTAGGAATTTTTCTTGAGGTTAACGGTTACGGTCTTAAGAATCGCCATCCAAAAATCCTCACGCAAAGAAACAACTATAAAACAAGATTAATCCTCTCGACGATTATCACAGGATATTCATAGGTCTTTTGGGAGTCGTCCATTAATTTTCCCTGCACCCTGGCTTTATAGTGGACGAAATAATCAATAATATGCCGGGGGACTTTTAAATAATAGGCAACTTCTCCGTCGATCATGAGCTTATAGCGAATATCCCTGTCCGGAACGACGCGACCCAAATCTTCAATATATCCTGTGGCCGCAAATGGTTCGGGTTGTTCTTTCTTGATGGCTGGTTTCGACTTCGAACGCACCTCAATTTGAGTTTCCGGCGGCTCTTGCTTATTCTGATAAACGCTCCGGCTGGGCAATTGGACGACGCGTGGCGCAGGAAGTGAATAAGACTTGAGCGCAACAAACTTCTCATTGACCCAGCCAAAACTTTCGTCTGTCGGCTCGATTTTGTACCAATCATCGATCTTGGCCAGGATATTCACAAGGGCGCCTTCTTTCATTTGCCCCAACACGGTATGCGGCTCACCTTTTCCCGCGCGGATATTGACAAGACTAGTCGTGATCTTCCCTATATTTTCTCTGACTCTCTCTACGTATTGGGCGCTAATAAAGGCATCGGCCTGGGAAGGTAATTTGATCTTGTACCAACTGAAACTTTTGCCAACGACGACAACCTCATCGTTCTTGTTCAGTTGGCAGAGTCGTTCGTAATTGACGCTTTGGCCCGCGCGCACATTGACGCGGTCCGTCGTCATTTGACCGAGAAAAGGAAATTTCTCTTCGCCATGGACAGTCTGGCACATACAGCATAGAACCACGGTGAGAAAAATAACCTTTTTGGGCATTTTATAGGAAATAATTTAAGCGGCGGTTTTTTCTTCAGGCTTGGCTGCTTGGGCGTCCTGGCCTGGTTGGCCTTCTTCGGCTGCTTTTGCCTTTGCCTTCTTAGCCTTAATCTTGACAATCTTCGTCTTGGGTAAACCAGCGATCGATTGCCCTTCAGACCAAAGACCTTTTTTCATGAGATCTTTGATGCGCTCAATCCGCGTGAGGACGGAGCGCTGCTGCGCCGTTGCTGAATCAACCTTTAGTGATGGGTGAAGTGACATTTAGAGTCTCCTGACTAAACAGTCTTTATACTTTCTTTTTAATTGACTTAAATTTTCCTGGGCATCATTTCTTTGTGAAAAAGATCCGACGCAAACAATCGAAAATTTTCCCTTAGGAAGCACAAAGATTTCATAATGACTGAAACCGTCTTTCTTTAATCGGCTGGCTTCTTTTTGCGCATACTCTTCTTTTTGAAAAGAGGCAACCTGAATCGTATAGGAATTTTGAGGATTGCTCTTTGGGCTCTCCTCTTTGAGTTGAGCAAGAATCATTGGCTCTTGTTCGCTTGCATCCTGTTGATCAGACGAAGCTTTAACCCTTTCTGTTGGTTCGGGGAGAATAACTTCGGTTTGAGACACGGATTCCTCTGTGGCGGTTTGCGGACTCAGATGAGGTTGGTACACAATTTTCTTACCTTTTTCAACTCCCAAAGAAAATGAAAGAATCATAGTCATCAAAATAAAAATACCGCCAATGACAACATTTTCTAACGACAGTCTTAGGTTAGAGAAAAAATAAGGACGTTTGCTGTCCTTAGGTGTTTGGCCCTGCGCATGGGGAAAGAGTTCGAATTGTGTATGTCTATAATTAATATTCATACAAGTATTATAATTTTAATCTTCTAGGTAACTCAAGTAATTTCTGAACTTTTTTTGCTTGGAGAGTTCCGTGAAGGCTTTCACGACAACGGGGTCAAATTGAGTTCCGCTATTGCGTTTCAATTCTCCGAGTGCTTCAGGAATAGATAAGGCCTTTTTGTAGGGACGCAAACGGATCATGGCTTCAAACGTCGTAACAACAGACATCACCCTTGCGCCGAGAGGGATCTGTTCTTTCTTGAGCCCCAGGGGATAACCTGTCCCGTCATACTTTTCGTGATGGTAAAGAATGATCGGCAAGACAGGCTTTAAAAAAGCGACAGGCTTAATCAATTCAACGCTCTTGGCGGGGATATCCCGCATCAATTGAAATTCTTCGGGAGACAACTGGCTTGACTTCGATAAAATCTCATAGGGCACGTCGATAGAGCCGGCATCGTGCAGCATGCTCGCATATTGAAGATTTTGGATTTGCTCTTGCCCCATGTTGAGCTTTTCGGCCAAACTTTTAACAATACGAAAGTAGGCCGGGTCATGGGCGGTCACGCTGGGAGTTCGCTTTTCAAGTAGTTTTCCGATGGACTTAATGCTTCCCAAAATAATTCTCTGCTGCTCTTCATAGAGTTGCAAATTCTTTATAGCCGTAACAGCCTGCTCGGCAATAACAGACAATATTTCCCTGTCAAACTCAGTAAATTTCTTTCCCTTCTTATCTCGGCTGATAAAGATAGCCCCAATATTATCATCCGCAACCAGAGGAAGTCCGATGAGGCGATGGCGATGAATGGATCGGCCCAAGGCAACTTCTATCTCTTGTTCTGTGATGCGCTTCAAATCTGCTTTTTTCTCAATGAGAACATGGCCTTTTTGATTATAAATTGAAATGAGTTTAATCTTTTTACTAGTCTCATCGAGCAAATAAATACTGCAGGAACTCGATTTGATGAGCTGGCAAACAAGACGCGTCAGACGCAATAAGAGCTCTTTGACATTATACGTCGAATTCACCAAACGATACACCATGTGCACCGCGGAAAGGGCATATTGATATTTTTGTGTCGTAATCATCGTGTTTAAACTTTCTCGTAAGGATTAAAAAGTCTTTTGTGCTCATCTAAGGCAAATCGATCGGTCATGGATGCGATATAGTTGCAGATAATCTCATACTTTTCTTTTTTGTTATAGCGCCGGTCTCTTGCGTAAACCGAATACGGCAACTGATTGGGATTCTTTTTATACACGCCAAAAAGATCATCAATAATTCTCTTGGCCTTTGATGTCATTCGTTCGACGCGATAGTGATGATAAAGTTTTTTCTCAACCAAAGCCTGCAGCTCCGTTCGCAGCCTGGCCATTTTTTCACCGAAATTAATGATTTTTTCTTTGCATGTCTTAGCTTCATCAGCTGAACGGAAATCCTTTCGGCTTAATCGTTGACTGGAGGCCTCCATCAGGTCCTTCACCTGCATATCAATCAATTCCTTAACGATTTGATACTTGAGCATATTTTTATCTGCCGAATGGATAAGACCTTTGATCCTTTCTAAGGCCTTCTTCCAGAGATCATTATCCGTCAAATCCTGCTCGGTGATACATCCGGATGTTAGGCCGTCATCAATATCATGGTTCAAATAAGCCAAAGAATCGGCAATATCAACAACCCTGGCTTCCAAAGTCGGCTTATCGGCATCGTCTTCTTGAAAAGTGGGAATATCCGATTTTCTTTTAATATGATGATCATAGGGGGTGTCATGCTTCAGAATGCCGATGCGCACCTCTTTGGTGAGATTCAACCCCGGAAAATTGGAATAACGTTTCTCGATTTTCGTCACAATCTCATAACTGCGAAAATTATGATTAAAATCCAATTTCTGTGATTTCATCTTCTTATTGAGAATATCTTCGCCGGCATGCCCGAACGGCGCGTGACCTAAATCATGAGCCAGGGCGATCGCTTCAATCAGGTCCTCATTGAGCCTAAGATTCCGGCCGATGCTTCTTGCGATTTGCGCTACCTCAAGCGAATGCGTCAGCCGCGTGCGATAATAATCTCCTTCAAAAATAACAAAGACCTGGGTTTTGTATTCCAACTTTCGAAAGGCCTCGCAATGGACAATCCGATCGCGATCCCGCTGAAAGCATGTGCGCGTGTCGTGCTGGGACTCCTTGTAAAAGCGAAGTTGTGAATCTTTGCTTTTCATGGCATACGGAGCCAGCGTCTGAACTTCAAGTACTTCTATTTCTTCGCGTTTGCGTATTGTGTTAGACATTTCCAAAGCTCATTAAGCGATTGAGAAATTACTTTTGTTTGGGCAATCACGGGCATAAAATTGATATCTCCGCTCCATCGCGGAACAATATGAATATGCAAATGGCCGGGAAAACCCGCGCCCGCCACACGCCCGAGATTCATGCCGATATTGTATCCCGCCGGTTGAATAGCCTTGTCGAGAAGCGCCTTGGTCTTTTCCGCTAAAGACAAAAGATCTAGTTTTTCGTCCCGGCTCAATTTGGCCAATTCCCCCACATGACGATTCGCCACAATAAGGACATGCCCGTTATTATACGGATAAATATTGAGAACAGCAAAGGCATGTTGGCTTCGCAAAATAATATAATTTTTTTTATCCTGCTTCGAACGATGAATCCGGCAAAACACGCAACCTTTTGTTTTCCGATTCAGCTTTTGAAGATAGGTTACACGCCAGGGCGCCCAGAGTTTATCCATGATCTGTCCTCACTTTAACAATTTTGCCTTCGATGTGATCGTTGATTTCCAGGATACCGTAAGATCGATAGGGCGCAAATATCATATCGTTGGGGCTGCCGGGATTGAAATACAATACACCGTCTATAACTTGGTTAAAAGGATGATGGGAATGTCCGAAGACAACGACATCCACATGTTCGTTTTTAAATTCTTTTTGCACTGTTTCAAGCAAGTTCTGCGGCGCTCCTTCACCGTGAAATAAGCCGATAGAATGCTTCTCTAGTTTTACAATGTCCCGCCGGGGAATTGCGCGACGCACCGAAGATTCATCCATATTGCCATAAACGGCTTTAACATCTTTGATCTTCTTGAGTTCTGCTATGGAGCTTAGGGAACAAAGATCGCCAACGTGGAAAATGAGATCCACGGCGAGGAAATCGTCGAGCATTTGCTTCGGTAACGGTCGTGAATGCGTATCCGCCACAACGCCGATTTTCATTATTAGTCTTTCCTCTCAATAAGGCCTGCGCTTATGGAATGATAATGCCCGCTAATTTTCTCAGAATTAAGCGAGGTCTCGTCAATTCGATAGAATCGAATTGACGGAAACATAAGTGCATGGCCGAATTGACCTTGCCCACCAAAATTGTTAAACAATTTTGGTGTGGCGGGGATTAAGCAAATGCAACTATAATATTTCCTTTTGCCGCAAGGTGATTCACAGCGACGCTAACGTACAATGTAGGGTTTGTCGTAAAGACTCAAGAGCGTATTCAACTCGTTTTCGCTCCAAATCCACATTCTTTCCTGTAAGGCCCTCAGGCGAACATTGGCCTCGAGATCGCTCAAGGAAATAACGACGCGTTTCTGTTTCTTTTGGCTGGTTCTTTTGGATTCAGCTAAGAAGGCATCCATTTCATTCTCGAATAAAGAGCTCTCCTTTAAAATAATAAACCAGACGTCCTCGGTGGACTCCGCTTTAATGATATCAAAACTCTCATACGTATTTTTCTTTCGATTCATCGGATTAATCTCTCGGAAAAGAGGCAATTTGTATCTTCGTCCATTGATCGTAAAGGCTTCATTATCAAAGCAGTGCAAAAGCTCAATGATTCTCGCTGATAAGTCTCTTTCGGAAATCAGCGTGAAATCATGGACAAGGCTTTCGAGCTCTTTTTGAAAAAGTTCTTTCTGCCGCTGTGTGGTTGAATCGATCATCGACATTCGTTTTTGGAATACATATTTGATCCAATATTTAAGTAGCTTATCGACGTAATGATAATAATTGCCATTCTTATCAAGAATGCCCAAATCAATGAGTCGATTCAATTTTTGCGTGATAAATGTTTTCTTCAGATGCGTGGCGTCCACCAAGTCTTGCAACTTATTCTGGCCATGAGCCAAAGCCAAGAGGAGACGCGGGACGGCGGCGTTCGCCTTGGAAAAGCTCAAATGATGCATCATGAGGTCAAAATGGCGGCTCAAGATCCCCCATCGACTGAAAATCGTATTTTCGATGGCCTGGGACAATAATGGCAAATAGACCTCACATTGATTATGCAAAATACTCAGACGAATCAACTCCTGACAAAGCATATTGATGTAAAACGGATGACCGCCCGTAAAGTCAATCAGAAAGTTCTTCAAAAGAGGCTTGATGATAATATTGCGAAGATTATACTCAATAAATTCCTGAGACGTTTTGAGGTCAAAGGGGCCGACGTGGACAACTTCAAAGTGCCCGAATAAAAGCGATAAGCGTTCAGAAAGAATCTGCTGGGCCACATCCCCTAGAGAACTTGCAACCAAATACAGGCATTTTTTCTGGGTCATGATCTTTTTGCCCAGTTCGCCAAAAACATTGTTGATGCCAAGCTCCTCGAGATTATGAAACTCATCAAGGATAATCAGGCAGAATTTTCCTGATTCGTTGGCAAAAATCTCCGGTAGCGAAATCAAGTCGCGATACGCTTCGCTGATCCTTCCTTTCGTCAGGCTGGTTTGAATTTTCTTGATTTCTTCGACGGTCTGCGGAATGTGTTTCTTTGTACTCTCCAAAAGAAGATTCAAATCGTCATGCAGGGGCAGATTGATGCTCTTAGAGAGATGATACAGAATGCTGCCGGCAAATTTATGAAATACATAGTTTGCATCTCTATGATCAAGGTCAAGGTAAAGGGGGATGACGGCATCGTCATCCAAATCAGATAAAAATTTGCGCAATAACGAGGTTTTTCCGATATACCGCGGCCCCAAGAAAGCGATATTCTGGCGATAACCGTCCTTAAGATCGATGACGCGTCTTTTGAGCAAATCGATTGTTGTCGTCCGGTCAAAAAAATTATTCTCACAATCCATCATCAGACTCATGGCAAATAATAGAGCGGGTTGTTCGCTTCGGCGTTTTTTCTAATTTCAAAATGTAAATATGCTAATCGGGTATTTTCTGCAACGTTGGCGATAGGCGTCCCCTTGGCAACGGTATCGCCCACATTCGCCAAAAGGGTATTGTTCTGACCATAGACTGTAAAGTAACCGTCTAAGTGATCCAGGATTATGGTTTTGCCATAACCGCTTAAGCGATCAGCAAAGACGACCCGACCTCCTCGCGAGGCATAAACCGTTTCGCCGGCATCAACTTGAATATTGATTCCTTTATTAGCACCGCTTTTTGTCCACTGGCCAAAATAAGAAACAACCTTTCCTTTGAGGGGCCAACTGAATTCATCCGGTTTCAAACTATTCTCATCAAGAAGGACCTGCTGCGCACAGGCGGCCCCGGGGATGAAAATTAACTGACCCTTCTCAATTTGGGCCACATTAGGGATACGATTGGCTTTAATAATTTCATCCATGGTTACGCCGTAAGTTTGGGCAATACGCCAAATCGTCTCGCCGGCCTGGACGGTATGGTAAGAGCCTTCTTTGCGCGGGGAATGTTCGTACGAGGGAACATACTCCGTTGTCGCACAACCCGCCATCAATAGCAAAAACAAGAAAAAGCTAATATATGAATGGTCCTTAAGCATTGAATAATTATCCTAAGCGAGGGACGGGAGTTGAACCCGCGACGTCCAGCTTGGGAAGCTGACATTCTACCGCTGAATTACCCTCGCAATTTATTCTCGCAACTCTCAAGAGCTTTCTTAAATTCGCGCACTGCACTGCCGGGGTTTTGCGCAAGACAAATATCCCGGCAAACAGCAATGCGTCGAACGCCGCGCACGCTAAGCTCATCCATAATCCGTCGATTGATGCCTCCAATCGCAAAGACCGGAATGCGCATCTTTCTCTCAACAGCACTCAGCCA
Source organism: Candidatus Omnitrophota bacterium (assembly GCA_043812495.1). Classification (GTDB taxonomy): domain Bacteria; phylum Omnitrophota; class Gorgyraeia; order Zapsychrales; family JBDRMG01; genus JBDRMG01. Next base: position 34,559 of record JBDRMG010000043.1, read on the forward strand.
TGACAAATCCATGGGTTTGCGCATCGGCTTGGTCAAAGTCTTAAATACGGAACCAAAACCAATATAGGAAGCCCCTTCGCGTTGTGCTTTAAACGCTTGCTTCAGAGACTGACAAGAAGCGCCGATGAGATATTTGCTTCCCAAAATATTTCTGGCTGCCTTAATAGAAATATCATCTTGCCCCAGGTGAACACCCGCTGCGTTAGTGGCCAAGGCCATATCAATTCTGTCGTTGATGATCAAGGGAATTCGGCCTTTGCATATTCTCAAAATTTTCTTAACGCAACCAATCATATCTTTGGCCGAACCTCTTTTATCTCGAAGCTGAATAATATCCACTCCGTTCTGAAGGGCTGTCTTGGCAATCTCAATAAGGCGATCGTACGCATGAACTTCTGCGTCCAGAATCAGATATAGATTACAATTTTTCGATAATTTTTTTTTCCAGGTCATAAACCTTGTACCGTGACTTTTTAAAAATTGCGGTCTTTTTCGGGCAGATCATTTTTGAAAATTCTTCGAGGACCCGGATCGATTCTTTCACTCTCTGGCTATTGGCAAGAAAAATATCTCGGATGCCATCGCGTTGCAATTCTGTCCGTGTCGATCGGCACCCCTGATCGCCTGAAATATCACGCGCCTGGAATAATTGTTCCTGATTCTTTAAAGAATCAAAGAGCGAGAAAGATAATTGATGGCGTATCTGTTTATAGGTCTTGGTCCATCGGGCGTGATTTAAGGCAAATCGTGTGATATCTTCACAGACCCGTAAGCCCTCTTTGGCGCGATTCAAGTTGGCGTCAATGACGCGATAAACTTTCTGGTGTGTTACTCTTTGCACTTTGTCCGTATCAACCGAATGAGGTTGGTTGTCGAATACCCTTTGAGATATTTTATCAGCTCGACCTTGCCGTGCAAAGCGCGGACAATATCATTGCCGATGACCTTTTTATTTTTCCAATCAGCGCCTTTGATCAGAACGTCGGGTTTGAGCGCTTGGACCAAACGGTAAGGATCCGCTTCATGAAAAATAACCACGTAATCCACGCAAGATAAGGCCGCAAGAACACGCGCCCGATTATTCTGAGAATTGATCGGTCGCTTGTGTCCTTTTATTTTCTTGACGGATGCGTCACTATTGAGCCCAACAACAAGAATCCTGTTGAGTTTCTTTGATTTTTCCAAATAATCAATATGGCCAACATGCAAAAGGTCAAAACAGCCATTGGTAAAAGCAATTGTCCGGCCGCGTTTCTTCCATGCGGGGAGAATGCGCTTGAGCGTTTTGACATTCACAATTTTACGATGTGTATTCACTTTTTATAGAAATGGTTTTCGACTAGCTCGCAAAGAGAATGAATGACGCAGGCATGGGTTTCCTGAATCCTGGCTGTTTTATGCGAAGGAACGACGAGGCAGATGTCGCAAATCTTTGCTAAACGACCTCCGTCGCATCCTGTCAAGGCAACCGTCTTAAGGCCCATGCGTTTGGCTTGCCGAACTCCTTCGATGACATTTTTTGAATGACCGCTCGTTGAGATGGCAAAGGCCATATCGCCTTTCGCAGCGAGACCGGCAATTTGCCTGGCGAACACCGTATCGAATCCATAATCATTTCCCAAGGCAGTCAGGGTGGATGTATCAGTCGTCAGGGCGATAGCCGCGAGAGGTTTTCGTTCTTTTTCAAACCGTCCGATCAGCTCAGCCGCCATGTGCTGACAATCCGATGCGGATCCTCCATTACCAAAAAGGACGATTTTCTTTTTTCGTCCTAATGCCCTAATCATTTCCTTAGCCATTTTGACAATAGTGTCTGCGCTAGCTTTCAGAGTCTCTTCTTTGATTTGAATCGATTCTTGGAAACGTTGCTTAATGATTTGCTTCATCATGGGTCCTATCCATCCCTTTCAATGAGACCATGACTTATGGACGTCCCGTAAAAAGCGGGGCTAACATAAGTCATAAGGCCGAATTGACCCCGAGCTCACCATTGATTCAGTGGCTAGCGAGGGGATTAAGCAAATTAAATTATAATATTTCCTTTTATTCTGCGAAAAAGACTTTCGCAATCTCATATAGATCCATATTAACGGTCTTACGCGTTTCGATCGCTTTAGAAATATCAATAAATCGTATGCGGTTGTTGTGCAAACTCACCATTTTCCCGAACTTGTTGTCTCTCACCAATTCCACAGCCTTGACACCAAAACGTGTGGCGATCACGCGGTCGAAAGCGCTGGGTGATCCTCCTCGCTGGATATGCCCCAGAACACTCACGCGCGTTTCATAATTTGTTTCCCGAGAAATGATGCGCGCAAGGATTTCTCCGATACCGCCAAAACGACGATGCCCAAATTCATCTAATTCTTCTTTGATTTTCGCCTCATTCTCTTGACCCTGTATTTCTACGCCTTCGGAAACAACGACAATGCTGAATGTTTTTCCTCTCTTATGTCGACTTCTTAAGGCCTCGCATATTTCTTTAACATTCACTGGGATTTCCGGAATCAAAATCATATCGGCTCCGCCGGCGATTCCCGACTCCAGGGCAATCCATCCGGTATATCGGCCCATGACCTCAATGACAATAATACGGTGATGGCTTTCGGCCGTTGTGTGAAGGCGATCAATGCATTCGGTGGCTACGTTCACCGCTGTATCAAAACCAAACGCGTAATCGGTACCGTTGAGCGCGTTATCAATGGATTTCGGAACGCCCACGACGCGAATAACACCTTTTTGATGAAGGGTATAGGCCACACGAAAGGTATCTTCCCCTCCGACCACAATTAAGGCATCAATGCCGCTGCGCTTATAGTTTTCTTTGATTTTCTTTATATGCTCCGGATTGTGCAGTGGATTGATACGGCTTGTCCCGAGAATGGTTCCGCCCCGATCAAGAATTCCGGACGTCGCCTTGAGATCCAGAATTCTCATATCATTTTCAATCAGACCTTCCCATCCGTTCTTGATTCCCGTAACGACGTAGCCTTCTTGAAGGCTTTTGCGAACGACGGCACGAATGACGGAATTCAATCCCGGGCAATCGGCCCCACCAGTCAAAATCCCAATCTTTTTCATTTGATTGACCTCTTTTTAACTTCTATACCCCTGAAATGGGACCGCGGTCTCAGACTCTTGATCCTTATCCTGCCGAGGGCCTTTGGATTTGGATTGATCAGAAATCATTTTGATAATATGAAGACGAACCGTCACGGTCTCGTCGAGCCCTAAAATCTCCTGAATCTTATTCTTAATCGTGTCTTGCAATTTAGATGTCATTTCGGGGATATTGACATCGGCCCGCAGAACCAGTTTGGCCTCAATGCTGACGCCCTTTTTGCCTGCCACAATCGTTGGCTTGACGTCTTTCACTTCCGGATTTTTGTAAAGCATCCTCTTGACCAAGTCTTCAACGGCGACAAGAGACACACTCACGCGCCCCGAGGGATTATCAAAAGCAATCGTTCTTTCTTTTTGTTGGTTCCCTGAAATAATACGGGCTAAAATGAAGCTAAAAATAATCAATCCGCAACTTGTGATCGTCACGGCCATATTGACCGTTGGATCATTATGAACGATTCTAAGATAATAGCTTACATCATTGAGCGTAATGACATCGGTCGCGAAGAGAATCACGGCACCGCTTAAGACAGAAATGATGAGAACATAAAATGATATGGCCAAACGAGTAAAAAATTTCATGACTTCCCCCTCTCGATACCTTGGATATTCACATGGATATCTTTCAGATTTATTTCGGCAATCTTCTCAACCCGCGTTCGAATCGCGTCCTGAACCTGTCGCGCGATATCCGGAATATTGATGCCATAATGCACTAAGATCTTCACTTCGATCATAACTTCTCCTTCCGGATCAATATGCACACTAATCCCCGGATAGCTTGTTTTCCCGCAAAAATCCATCACGCGAGTCATGAGATCCCCGGGAATCAAGCTCACGCCTTCGATTTCATGAATCGTCGAATAAGCAATATCGGCCAAAACCTTCTTGTGAATTTGAATAGACCCAAAATCAATTTTGTTTTCTTCGGTCACGAGTTATCCCTCCCCTTCGATTTTTGCAATCTTTTCTAAGAAATGCGTAGATACGGTTCCTTTCGTAAATATCGGATTATTCAGAATTTTAATATGCAAAGGAATAGTCGTTTTAATGGGGCTGATATAAAATTCTTCTAAAGCGCGGATCATGGTTCTGATCGCCTCTTCACGATTTCGTCCATAAGTAATCAATTTGGCCACCATCGAATCATAAAACGGGCTGATGACATATCCCGGATAAATATGCGTATCCACGCGGACTCCGAAACCGCCGGGAAGATTAAGCTGTTCGATTTTTCCCGGGCAGGGCAGAAAATTGTTATCAGGATCTTCCGCATTGACGCGGCATTCGATGGCCGCTCCTTTGATTTTGACATCCGCCTGTTTAATCTTCAATTTCTCACCGGCGGCGATACGCATCTGTTCCTTAACAATATCCACGCCCGTGACCATTTCTGTCACAGGATGCTCGACCTGAATGCGCGTATTCATCTCCATAAAATAAAAAGATCCGTTGTTGTCCAGCAGAAATTCAATGGTCCCTGCGCCGGTATAGCTGACGGCCTTCGCCGCCTTGATGGCTGCATCCCCCATTTTCTTTCTTAATTTGGAATCGAGCACCGGACAAGGCGCTTCTTCGAGAATTTTCTGATGCCGTCTCTGAATGCTGCAATCCCGCTCACCCAAATGAATCGTATGACCGCGTTGATCAGCCAAAATTTGGAATTCGACATGACGCGGGTCCGCAATATACTTTTCCATATATACGTTGGGATTTCCAAACGCAGCTTCTGCTTCATTCTGGGCCATCGTAAAAGAACTCACCAGACTGACATCATTATGGCAAACTCTCATTCCTTTGCCCCCGCCGCCGGCGGCAGCTTTAATGATCACGGGATATTTTATTTTTTTCGCTAACCGTAACGCTTCTTCCTTGGTTTTGATCACATCATTGGCGCCGGGAGTCACGGGAACGCCAACCTTGCGCATGGTTTCCCTGGCCTTAACCTTATCGCCCATTAATTGCATCGCAAGCGGTGTCGGCCCAATGAATGTGATATTGCATGATTCGCAGATCTCCGCAAAATGGGAATTCTCCGCAAGAAAACCATAACCCGGATGAATGGCCTCAACGTCAGTAATCTCTGCCGCTGAAATGATGGCCGGAATATTAAGATAACTATCCCGGCTAGGGGCATTGCCGATACATACGGCTTCATCGGCAAACCGCACATGGAGGGAATCGCGATCCGCTTCGGAAAATACGGCGACAGTGCGAATATTGAGTTCTTTACACGCGCGAATGATTCTTAAGGCGATTTCGCCTCTATTGGCAATGAGGATTTTTGAGAACATACTCTAGACCGGCTCAACAACAAAAAGCGTTTGGCCGAATTCAACGGGTTCGGCATTCTCGACCGCCACTTCAGTGATCTTGCCTCTGATCTCTGACTTGATTTCATTCATCAGTTTCATGGCCTCGACAATGCATACCACCTGGCCGATTTCCACAATTTGACCGACTTCGACAAAGGGTGCTGCTTCCGGCGAAGGAGCGCGATAAAATGTTCCGACCATGGGAGAAACAATTTCTTTAAGGTTTTTTATGGTTTGGGTTTCCGGCGCTTGGGGCGCAGCGGGCCCGATTGGTAAGCTCGATTCCACTTGATATTGCGCTGAGGCACTTGACATCGGTTGACCCATAGGCTGTCCAAAGGATTTCTTGATTCTGAATTTTGTTCCCTCTCGTTCGACTTCGATTTCCGAAAGGCCATGCTCGTTCATCAGATTAATAATTTCTTTGATCTCTTTTAAATTCATTTCTGCACCCTTTCGACATACTGGCCGGTTCGCGTATCAATTTTGATCCAATCCCCCTGATTAATAAAAAGAGGAACCTGCGCAATGGCCCCGGCGTCGATCTTGGCCGGCTTGGTCCCCGCTTTAGACGTATCACCCTTAAATCCCGGTTCTGTTTCCACGATTTGCGCAATGATAAAATTGGGTAATGTGACTTTCTGGAGTTTGTGCTCACAAAAAATCGCTGTGACATCCGCGTTTTCCTGGAGATAGGAAATCACGTCTCCTAGCTGATTGCGCGAAAGCACGGATTCCTCAAAGGTATGCTGGTCCATAAAATGAAAGATATCCTGGCTGCGATATAAATATTGGAGTGTTTTCTGCTCGAGAAAAACATCTTCGAGCTTCTCGGAGCTCTTATAGGTCCGCTCGATAGTGAGATCTGATTTAAAATTTTTAAGTTTGACGCGGACAAAGGCCGCACCTTTGCCCGGCTTGACGTGATGGTATTCCGTGACGATATAGATATCGTTATTGAGGCGAAGGCCCAACCCGGAGGTAATTTGATTAATGGATATTGTCACTTAGAACCTTATATCCTTTTTTTGTTACAAGAACCATGTCCTCATAACGAATGCCGAACCGTCCGGGGATATAAACCCCTGGTTCAACAGTAAAGACCATCCCTTCTTCAAGGATGGATGAGCTTTTCGACGAAATGGCCGGGCTCTCATGAACCTCGAGACCCACGCCATGGCCAAGTGAATGGCTAAAATACTTAGCTAACTTATATTTTCGTAAATACTTACGGGCTTTAAAATCGATGTCCTTGACCGCAATCCCCGGTCGGATTTCTTGAATCGCTTCCCGTTGTGCAGCACGAACGTAAGTATATGTTTTCTGTATAAGTTGCGGTATTTTACCCAAAAAAAACATGCGTGTCAAGTCGGATTTGTAGCCTTGATAGTCTATGCCCATATCAATCAGTACGGGCTCGCCTTCTTGAAGCTTTCGGTCTGTGATTTTGGCATGAGGATAACAGGAATGGGGGCCGAAGGCAATGATGGGATGAAAAGAAAACTTAACATTTTGCGCTTTCACAAAGCGCTCCAGATGGTCTAGAATTTGGCACTCTTTTATGCCAGCTTTGATATAGCGTTTAATGAACTCAAAGGCCTTTAGATTGATAGCAATGGCCTTTTGAATTTGTCGAATCTCTTCCGGGCTCTTGATCTGACGAAGTCGCCCCACGAGATGATTTTTCATCATCCATCGGACTCCTTTAGGCGTACAGCCTTTGAGACGCTTGAGATCATACGCCGAGAGATGCCGTCCGTCAAAGCAGACGCTTTGGATATGATTTTTTCTGATTAATTCCTTAAGAGCATCACCGATGGATTGGGTATAGCATTTGACTTGAATTCCTCCCAAATGCTTCTTGGCCTCGAGCACATAACGTGCATCCGTAATGTATACGGCTTCTTGAGACATAACCCACAACCAGGAATCCGCAGAGGGATAACGAGTCAAATACGTTATGTCGCTATCGTGTGGGATCAGAAAAGCTCTGTGAGCGTCCTTGCGATAAAACTGGATGAGTTTTTTGAGTCGAGAATTCACGGTATTAGCTGAATCAGGTTAGCGTCCTGTACAAATGTTATTTGCCCAGAAGGGTGGCTAAAGCCTCAAGTCCCAAAAGATAACTTTGAACTCCAAAGCCGCTGATCTGACCGGAACTAACAGGGGCGATCAAAGACGTGTGTCGGAATTCCTCCCGAGCGTAGATATTCGAAAGATGAACTTCCACAGTCGGCAATTGGACGGCCGCCAAGGCGTCGTGAATCGCAACGCTTGTGTGCGTGTAGGCCGCGGGATTGATCAAGATTCCTTGAATTTTATTCTTCTTGGCTTGACCAATCGTATCCACAATTTCTCCCTCATGATTGGATTGAAAGATGACCAACGTCATGCGGTGTTTCTGGACTTGTTTCTTAAGCTGACCATTAATAGCCGCGAGGGTTTGCTTTCCGTAGATTTTTGTTTCTCTTTTACCTAACAGATCCAAATTGGGTCCATGAATCACAAGTATCTTTTTCAATGTAAGCCTCCTTCAATGAGCGCATCACTTACGGAACGAGCGGAACGTGAGTGACGTAAGTGATATTCGCGAATTGAATCCCCACACCAATTTGACGGCATGGGAATATTTTTAATTAATGGTTTAGACACAATGAGACCGTTTTCTTCGAACTTAGCGTTTCATGTCAAATTGGTGTGGGGGTCTAAGTCTGCCTCAAACTTACGTCTTTCACTAGCGCTCAATCCGTAAGTTTTTTCCTCCTAAGACCTTCTTTAATGAGCCCACCTTTGAATCAATGGCGGGCTCATTGACCCCGCCTTTTTGGCGGATCTTCACAAATTATTATTTTCCTCGCCTCGCCAAAAGGGCGGGACGCCGTCGACCTTCCCAATTCATTGCTCCGCCTCATCGACGAGCATGATGGGAATCCCGTCTTTGATAGGATATTTTCGCCCGCATTGGACGCAGACAATTTTTTTCTCCTCAAGCTTCACATCACTCTTGCATGCGGGACAGGCCAAAATCTTCAGTAATTCGTTATCGATCATTTGGACCCCTCTTGATTCAAGACATCGACATATTTCATTTGAAGCTCATACAACAGTTGACCAAGCGCAACGTCTTCCTGATGATTAAGATTTCCCTTGGTCTTGTCTTTAAGCATGGAGAGCGTATCGATCAGGAGCTTGGCCTGCTGCAAATTTTTTTCGACCTTGTTATCCAGGGGATTGGGAATTTCACCCAAGAACACCATGGCTTGATAGGCCAGGCTCGTCATATAACTCAAGAAATTAATTTCTAAAGAATCGTCCCCGGGAATATGTTCCTCAGTCTGCTTTGTCTCGGAAGATGCTTGTGTCTCTTGCTTGGGTGCGGATTCTGTGTCTTTTTGCTTGGCCATAGATTCCTTCCAGCCTTCATCCACGTATTTTTCGTCTCCCATAAAGACCTCCTAAGTAATTCGAATTCCCGCATAACCGACAACGGATCGAGTGTCGCCTGTTGTATCCCCGCTTGTTTGATAACGGATTAAATCGGCTTGCATGGCCCCGAGCCCCTTGACAATCTCAAGCAAAATAAAGACAGCAACGACGCCGCACATGCTCACATGGAGGCGTTCGACGCGCTCGAGCATATTATCTGAATCAAGTCTCAAAATCGACTCGATCACATGCTGATCTTTTTTATAAGCGTCTTCCTGCGGTTCGTAGTGCGTCATATCCGAGCTGGCAACGATCGTAACATCGCTAGTGCATTGCAATTCTTTAATAACATCTAGGATGTCTTTAGCGATATCTTTATAAATTTTCTTATTGTTGGCCTGGGAAACGACGATAGGAACTATCCGGATATCCTTTTGGGCCATTTGTAAAAAAGGCAGCAACACCTCGATGCAATGTTCCCCATCATGCGCCAGATGATCCGCCTTTAAATATTTAGATTTTTCCACAAGACACGAAGCGATCTCTGTGTCTACAGGAACATCCCCCAAGGGTGTGCGCCAGGACCCTTGGGTTCTCACGCTAAAAAGCTCTCCAGCGCCGGTATGGTTGGGACCCAAAATAATAAGTCTATTTCTTAACTCGCAGGAGTTCACGGTTTGAGCGGCCACAAAACCGGAATAGTCATAACCGGCATGAGGCAGGATAACTCCTTTAGCCAATTTTCTGTCCTGGGGGGGTTCCTTTTTTCCAAATGACAAAATCGTTTCTTTTAACTTCCTGGATTCCCCTGGGTAAAAATATCCCGCAACAACAGCCTCACGCATTATATCCTTCAATCCTTTTTTAGTCATTAATCTTTCGGGCCAGAATTCATTCTTTACGGCTTCGCGTACGGATAGAATATCATCGATTAAAAACTCTGTCAATGCATGAGCAGCGAACGGTTCGCCTTATTTTCCAGTCATCTTATGTTTTTGCAGAGGAGTTTTTCTTCTTAGCGCTATCCTGTCCCTCTCTAAGAATCTGAGCACCAATTTGCAGGATATCAATCTGTGATATGATGCCGCAAAGTGTTTGACTCTTATCCACAATGGGAATGCAGCCGTATTTTTTATCCGCCATGATCAATAAAGCATCCGCAACGCTATTCTCAGAACTCAAGGTTGTCACTTGCTGGGTCATGACGTGTTTTAATATAAAATCATCCAGAATTTCTTGATCATAAAACCAGGTTCCGTCTTCTCTTTTGCGGGGAGAACAGATGCGATAGAGATCGCGCTGCGTAATAATGCCAACCAATTTATTTTTATTATCAAGGACGGGGAGATGGCGAATCTCGTACTCTTGAAACTTCTTCGCCGCATGGCTGAAAGGCTCATCCTGATTCAGGCAGATAACTTTTTTTGTCATGATTTCTTGAATTTTCACTTTATTGAGCAACGAGCGGATATAATAATTTTCACTGTATTTGAGTTCCATCTGTTGGCTCCTTTGATACTTTGTTACTCTTCAATTTCATAAGAAATCACCACATTGAAGGTGAGTTCCGGAAATTTCAAGTTGTCCGGAAACGGCGGAAAAGGTGAGGCATCCTTAACGCTTTTCTGGCTCAGTTCCTTCAAGTAGATATTGGCCATGGTCCGTTCTTCACTGAGTTTGAGTTGTTTCAAGATGCCGTCTGAGGAGACGACAAATGTCAAATAGACCTTTCCCGTATCGTACTGATCGTAATTCTCATAGGTTTTCTCTCGGATATTATTGCGGATAATTTGATAATAGCTCAGATACATCGGATTATCGATTTTCTCGGATGACAAAGGAGGAACCGTGATCTTTCTTTTGACCTGATCTTTGTTGACTTGCGCAGGTTGTTTCTTGGGAAGCTCAATTTTATCCAACAGTTTGGACAAATCCTTGATAAAAGAGTCCGTTTCGGAAGGCTCTTTCAGGCTCACTTGAGTCCTGCGTTCCTGCTCTTTCTTGATTTCTTGTTTTGGCTGCGCTATTCTTTCCTGCTTCTTCATTTGTGATTTGATATTAAAGTAAGTCACTTCGATGGTCTTGAGCGGCTGCAAGAAGGGGTTGTTTTTAGAATACGATAATTTTGTCAAAAAAAGGACATGAATCGTTAAGGAAATCAGCAGGGCATATCGAAAGAATTTATCTTCCATCATAGGTTGGTTTTTAAGTTCATTCAACTACATCGATTATTGTGAGAACAACATCTTACCATAATCTTGCTCCCTTTGACAAAAGGATTGGGAGATCCGCGCAAGCAGAACAACCCGGTCTACGGTTTAGTCCGCCAGGTTTCTTTGATGATGTAAAGCAGAAATCGAAAGGTATCAAGGGCGGGATTGATTTTGCTTGTTTCATTGCGATAGATTGTCCTGATCGGAACGGAGTGGATTGGAAAACCTTTTCGGCTGGCTTTAACTAAAACTTCTGTCTCGATTTCAAAATCGCAAGAGAAACATTGGATGTTCTCTAAAACTTCCCGGCCGATATATCTAAAACCACATTGCGTATCAGGAATTTTCTGTCGGCACAGAGAGGAAATCATCCCAGACATCACCCGGTTGGTCAAAAGACGAATCTTGGGCATTCCTTGTGGGTTATTCATACGCGTTCCGGTAATAACACTTGCAGGGGAATCTTTTGCCTTACTGATAAATTGATCAATGTCCTCGACCGCATGCTGTAAATCCCCATCCATCGTTATGACACCGTCAAAATCATGAGCCAAGGCATAAGTAAATCCATCCCGCAGCGACGCGCCTTTGCCTTTCTTTTTCTCATGCGTAAGCACGACCGCCCCCTGCTCTTTAGCGACTGATCCCGTAGGATCGCTGGACCCATCGTCAATCACAACAGCGTCTAGATTCTTGTTCTTGAGCTGGTGAATCAGCTGGCCGATGGTTCTCGCCTCATTATGCGCAGGAATAACGATGCAAGGTTTCATTCGATCCAAAACTTTCTGAACATGAGCCACTGGGTCGGCGTCGCCCGAATTTCTTTTTCAATAATGGCCGCGTAGGTTTTCATCAATTGTAAGATACTCTCTTCTTCACCCAACGACTGATCGGCGTAAAGCGGTTCTTTAAAGGTTAGTGTAAAAGAATTATCTTCGTGACGAATAAGAAACACAGGAACAATGGGGGCATTCATTTTTCTGGTAAAAACAGCGGCCCCTTTGGGAATCAACGTCTTTTTTCCAAGAAAATCAATAATCTCCCCGTTGGCCGTAAAATCACGATCTGCCGCTATGGCGATAATGTGGTTATTTTTAAAGGCTTCAAGACAGCGTCTGATCGCTATGTTCGAGGGAATAATCTTAACTCCCTTGACCTGCCTTTGATGATTGAATAAATCGTTAACCGGTCTTTCTTTGTGGGGAAGGGCAATCGCTCCGATGGGATAGCCCAGCACAGAAATAATCGTCGCTCCCAGTTCCCAATTTCCGATATGAGCCGTCAAGGTGATAGCTCCCTTGCCTTGCGCAAGAACATTATCAAGATAATGCCGATTAACGATGTTGATCTTTTGATCGATGAAGGTTTGATCCAGATGTTTAGCGATACGGAAGAATTCGACCAAATATTTTCCGAAGTTGCGAAAGACCGTCCGCGCGAACGGCGCAATCTTTTTTTCATCCGGGCAAATGACCCGCAAATTATCTTTAACAGCCCGGCGATCGCGGAAAGAGAATAAATAATGAAGATCGGAAATAAATATTGCGACCCCGTAAGCCGCTTTCAAGGAAAGGACATTAGCCAAAAAATAACCGATTTTGTAAACAACGTATTTAAACATACACGGGGCTCACATTTGATAAAACTAATTTGGCGATATCATAGGACGCATGGGTTCGGCTCTTATCGAGGGCCGCTTGGCGCATCGCCAAAAGACGTTCCGGGGTCTTCAGCAAAATGTCGATCTCCTGACCAACATCTTTAACGTGATTCACGCGCACGGCCATACCGTTTTTGATGAAAAAATCCGTATTGCGCTCTTCTTGCCCCGGAATGGGTTTGACAATCACTAAAGGTAATCCTTTGGCCAAAGATTCGGCGGTCGTTAAGCCGCCGGCTTTCGTAACGGCGAGCGTCGAGACTTCCATGAGCTCATCGATATTATCCGCATATTCAAAAATCAAAATTTTTCTAGGAGATTTGAAATGAATTTTCTTGAGCCACTTGATCAGCTTTTTATTGGTGCCAGCCACAACGATCAGCTGAAATGCTGTTTCTATTTTATTTAGGGATTTGACAATATTCTTAATTGGGCCCAAACCTTGTCCTCCTCCCATAATGAGAATGGTCGGGATGGCCGGATCAAGCCCAAGATCGCTTACGATCGCATCCCTGTCCAAAGTTTTTGTGAATTTCGGATCAATGGGAATGCCGAATAGTTTGATACGCTCCTGCGGGATTCCCTCCTTTAAGAAACGCTCGCGCGCCTCCTGAGAGGGCACAATAAAATAATCCACGCTGTCGTTCAGCCAATAGGAATGCGGGGCGTGATCCGTGAGAACTCCTATGAGAGTCGTTTTCAACCGATACGTTTTCTTAAAATCCGCGAATAAACCGCAAGGAAATGCTTGTGTGCATATCACAGCATCGGGCTGGAATTGCCCAAACAATTTAGCCAATTTTTCATGCTTGGATTTGTGAATAGCCTCTTTGATGGATTGAGTTCGCTTGACGATCTTGGGATTATCGTACAGGTAATCCCAAATTTTTGGCGTTCTTTTGATGACACCCATATACGCCTTATTGATAATTTTCTCTATAATGGGATAGGCAAATTCAAAACCATTGACCCGGGATGTCTCGACGGACGGGTCAAGATCTTTGAGGGCCTTTTCAATGGCCTTGGAAGCCTGATGATGGCCCGAGACTTCCGTGATATACATCAAAAGAACTTTCATGAAGTATTCCTCATTTTCGAGCGTTGAAGCATTATTGAATCGTCAGAAGAGCGCAACCGATAGCGATTTTATCGCCTTCCTTCACGACAATCTCTTTGATTCGTCCTGATACAGAAGCAGGGACATCAAACGAGGCTTTATCCGTAACACATTCCACGACATTGTCTCCCTCGTTAACTTGATCGCCCGTTTTGACATACAAACAGGAAATTGTTGCTTTGTGAATTCCTTCGCCTAAATCCGGCAAGCACACAGAAGTCATTGTCTTCTCTCCTTATTCTACTTCGCATAACCAATGGAAACGATAGTATATGCTTCGTAGAATATTCTCTTCAGAATAATTCTCCGAAGCCTGTACCATTATATTCCTTTAGTAAGGCGAAGGAGAATAAATCATTTCCATATTGAAAATTTTAGAAAAACCGCGGATCATTTCTTTCTTGACCAAAGCACACTCCGTGGGTTGTCCGCACAAAGAATGCATGGTGGTCATGGCTGTATCCAGACCGCACGGCTTGATCATTGAAAAATAGTTTAGGTCGGTATTGACGTTGAGGGCCAATCCGTGAAACGTCACCCACTGGCGAACGCCGATACCGATCGAAGCGATCTTGCCTTTTGGGGTAAAGACACCTCGTTGTCCGTTCCTGCGGAAAGCGACAATCGCAAAGGACAATAACGCGTCCATGACCACCTGCTCCAATTTTTCCATATATTCCTTAAGGTCCTTACGCCATAACTTTAAAGGAAAGATCGGATAGATAACCATCTGACCCGGACCATGAAAAGTAACCTCTCCTCCCCGATTCGTGCGGATAATATCTATTTTGTTCTTCATGATTTTCTCTTGAGGCCGCAAGAAATTTTTCTCTGAAGCCAGTCGCCCCAAAGTAAAAACTGGCGGGTGCTCGCAAAAAAGCAATTGCGGTTGTTCCTCTCGGACAACATCCCCAAGAATCTTGAGCTGATGACCATAGGCCTCTGGGTAAGAAATAAGACCGAAGTCCATGACCCGACACTTGATCGCAGTAGCAACATTCATCATGTAGAGTTATTTTATCAGAAAATCGCAAAAATAAAAAAAGGTTCTTTCTTGTTTAGGGTGAATGAAAGAACCTGATTCCAGAGATTATTAAGTGATTAAACAGATTTGGTTTCCGGCGATATCAATAAATCTGTGTAATCAATTTTATAATCATTGTCATCAGGGCCATTCAATGATTTTTGCTATCTAATCTTGTTACAATAGATTATGAATATTCCTTCATCCTGAATAAGAATGGCCCACAAAAAAACCTTGTTTCTTTTCATTTTTCACCAAAGAACAAGGCTTTTTCAGGTCATGAGGCCATGGACAAACTGTCTTTCGCAGAAAATCTAATCCGATCGTAACTTTTGACAAATGGCTTCGGCCATGTCTTGAGTGCCGACAGCCGTTGGGTCATTGCGGTCGGGCTTCAAGTCATACGTTACGGCTTTCCCTTCTTTCAGAACTTTCTTGACGGCATTCTCCAGGCGATCGGCTGCCTCTTTTTCATTGAGATAGCGCAACATCAAAACGCTCGATAGAATCGTTGCCGTCGGATTCACAATGTTCTGGCCCGTATATTTCGGAGCGGATCCATGCACCGGTTCAAAGAGAGCCATGTCATCGCCGATATTGGCGCCCGGGGCAATGCCTAAACCTCCAACGAGGCCCGCGCAAAGATCAGAAACAATATCCCCGTATAAGTTCGGGAGGACTAAGACATCGTAGAGTTCCGGCTTCTGAACCAATTGCATGCACATATTGTCGACAATGACATCCTGAAACGCGATCTTTCCTTCATACTCCCTGGCCACATCTTGAGCGACTTTCAGGAAAAGTCCATCGGTAAATTTCATAATATTCGCTTTATGAACAGCGCTGACCTTCTTTCGATTATTTTTAACGGCGTAGTCAAAAGCAAATTTCACAATGCGTCGCGTCGCGTATTCGGAAATCGGCTTGATGGAGATCGCCGAGTCCATGCGGACTTGCTTAGACTGAAGTCGATTAAATTCCTTGATTAGATTCTTCGCGTCCTGGCTATTGGCTTCGAATTCGACCCCCGCGTAGAGATCTTCCGTATTCTCGCGCACAATGATGAGATCAATATGCGTTGCCTTGGCTTTTGTACCCTCATAATATTTGCAAGGGCGAACGCACGCGTAAAGATCAAGCGTATGGCGCAACTGCACATTCACAGACCGAAAACCTTTGCCCACAGGAGTCACAATCGGACCTTTGATTGCCACTTTATTTTTTCTGATGGAGGCAATGGCTTGTTCCGGAAGAGGTGTGCCGAATTTCTTAATAGCGTGCTCACCGACCATCTGTTCGTCCCATTGAATCTTAACACCCGTGGCCTCAACGCATTTTTTCATGGCCTCGGATACTTCAGGACCTATTCCATCACCTGGAAGAAGGCTAACAGAATGAGAGATTTTTCCCATTGATTTTATAATTGTTTAAATTCTTCGGGATTCTTGGCTTTGCTTAGGGCTACATCGTAGGTGATGATGCCTGAATGATAGAGCTCTTTTAACGATTTGTCCATTGATTTCATACCGTACTGGCTGCCGGTCTGAATAACTGTCGGAATCTGCTCAATGGCTTGCTCTCGAATCAAGTTTCTCACGCTAGGTGTTGCAATCATTACCTCTGTAGCCAGAACTCGACCTGTACCGCTTGCGCGCGGAAGCAACAACTGCGAGACAACACCCTGCAAGCAATCAGAGAGTTGCAGTTTGATCTGTTGTTGCTGATGAGGCGGGAACACATCAATGATACGTTCGATCGTTTGCGGAGCATCGGGCGTATGCAAGGTCGCCAGAACCAAGTGTCCTGTCTCGGCAGCGGTCAGGGCTGTTCCAATGGTCTCCAAATCTCGCATCTCACCCACCACGATGATATCCGGATCTTGTCGCAAACAACGCTTGAGGGCCTCCGCAAAAGAACGCGTATCGCTATGCACCTCGCGCTGTTTAATAATGCATTTCTTGTTGTGGTGAATGTATTCGATGGGGTCTTCGATGCAGATCACCAGGTTACTACGCTCGCCGTTAATGAGTTCGATCATGGCGGCCAAGGTTGTTGTCTTACCCATCCCCGTGGGCCCTGTCACAAGAACAAGCCCGTTCGGTCGACGCGCCAGGTCGCAGACAACGTTCGGTAATCCCAATTCATCGATGGCAGGGATAAACAAAGGAATGCGCCGAAAAGCCGCTTCTACGCATCCTTTTTGCATATGAATATTGGCTCGAAATCGATCCATGCCCGGTAAGGCCAAAGAAAAATCTAACTCGAGTTCATGCTCAAATTTTTCTTTCTGGCGGTCGGACAAAACACTATAAATCATTTTCTTCAGTTCTTCTCGGCTCAAACTTTTGAATTTGGTGAGCATCAACCGACCGTCGATTCTTAAGACAGGGGGTGTATTTTCTGTCAAATGCAAATCAGACGCATTCTGCTCAATCGTCAACATCAGGAGGTCTCGAAATTCCATTTTTTCATCCTTTGCTAAATTTTTATTAATGACATGACAGCGGTTTCGTTCACTGCTTCATGAATTTTTCTTAACCCAATCTTGAATGCGTTTGGTTCCCTCTCGGATGCGCTCTACGGATGTGGCAAAGCTCAGCCGCATATAGCCTTTAGCGCCAAAACCGTCGCCCGGAATAATGGCCACGTTGGTTTCCTCGAGGATCCTTTTGGCTAATTCGTTCGCATCGGACCCAATCTTTGAGAAATCACAAAAAATATAAAAGGCTCCTTGGGGAACGGCAAATTTGATCTCCGGAATTTCTTTCAAGCAGGAGACCATGACGTCCCGTCTCTTTTTGAATTCGTCGCGCATGGTGTTTATACTTTCTTGGGAGGCTTGTAAAGCGGCCACAGCGGCCTTCTGGCTAATAGAAGTCGGATTTGACGTCGAGTGGTCTTGAAGTTTCTTGGCGTAGTCTGCTATTTCCTGGGATGCCCCAAAATAACCAATGCGCCACCCTGTCATGGCATAGGCTTTCGAAACGCCATTGACGGTTGCTGTCAGATGATAAATATCTTCATTCAAAGAACCAAGGGATGGATAGGCTTCATTATTATAAACCAATTTTTCATAAATTTCATCGCTAATCACAAAGAGTTGTTTTTGGACACAGACATCGGCAATCGCTTTTAACTCGTCTTTGGTATACAACATCCCTGTCGGATTGGAGGGTGAGTTAAGAACGAGGCACTTTGTTTTCTTTGTGACGCTCTTTTTAAGCTGTTCGGCTGTTATTTTGAACTGCGCGTCAAGTGTTGTTTGGATAAACTTAGGAGTACCCCCGGCAATTTTCACCATTTCCGGATAGCTCACCCAGAAAGGCGAAGGAATCAGAACCTCATTGCCTTCGTCGACCAAAACCTGAATCAAATTAAACAGAGAATGCTTGGCTCCGCAGGAAACAACGATTTGATTGGGAGAATATTTGAGATGATTGTCTTGCAGGAATTTCTTGGAAATGATTTCGCGCAGATCCGCAATCCCTACGCTCGGCGTGTATTTTGTAAAACCGCTACGAATCGCCTCAATCGCCGCATTATTAATAAAATCCGGCGTATTGAAATCCGGTTCACCTCCGGCAAAATTCACGACATCATGGCCTTTGGCTTTAAGTTCTTTGGCTTTTGCCGTAATTGCCAGCGTCAAGGACCCGGCAACATTCTTGAGGCGCTTGTTGATCTGCATTGAAAAAGGTCAACCGTTACTGTGATTTATCCTTTTTAAAGATCTTCTTGAAGCCACCCAGCATTTTTTTCTTAGGCTTTTCTTGAGGTTCTTGAGACTTCTCTTCTTTGCTCACGGGAACTTCAGAAATTTTAGGTTTTTCTTCTTGAGGCGTTTCTTTTTCTTTTTTCTCAACGGTTGATTCCGGAAGGTGTTCTTTTCCGGGTAGTTCTTGAACTTTTTTTGTCTTTTTTGAGATTGACTTGGCGGATTCCGCCTTGTCTTTCTGCGTAATATCTTCCTTCTTCTTCAGCTTACTCTTGGCTGCCTTTTTGGTTTCAATAACCTGAATATCTTTCTCGGTCAGTTCAAGATAAGCCAACTGGGCATGATCGCCTCTTCTCATCGAAAGAGGGATAACGCGCGTATAGCCTCCGGGACGGTTTTTAAATCGGACAGCAATTTTATTAAAAAGATCGCTGACGAGTTGATGATCGCACAGAATCGAAAAGGCCTTGCGCTTAGCCGCCAACGTTCCCCGTTTTCCCAAGGTGATCAACCGGTCCACAAGCTTTCTAGCTTCTTTGGCTTTTGCTTTGGTCGTACGGATCCGTTCATGTTTGAGGGTGGCCTTGGCCATATCTCGCAAAGTGGCTTTCCTCCAACTTGTGTTGCGCCCAAGTCGATTACCAGTCAATTGATGTCGCATCTTGTGTTATTCCTTCTTTCTTAATTTCTTAAGGTCGATTTTCATGCCTAAATTCAATCCCATGGCTTTCAGAAGGTCATTGATTTCCGTCAGCGATTTCTTTCCAAAATTACGGAAATTCAATAACTCCGATTCTGACTTTCGCACCAATTCGCCAATCGTCTTAATAGCGGCTTCTTTGAGACAATTGGCGCTACGCACCGAGAGTTCGAGTTCTGAAATAGGCAAGCGAAACTTTTCGTACAATGTTTTCTCTTCGGCCGTGATCTCCTCTTCTTCCTCTTCCTCTTCGGGCAGCTGACCATAGCTCACAAAGACGTCCAGGTGCCGCTGCAAAATATTTGCCGCGTAAAGAAGAGCTTCTTTGGGATTGATACCGCCGTTGGTCCAAATTTCTGTGAGGAGTCTATCGTAGTCCGTTCTTTGGCCGACACGCGTATTCTCGACCCAGAAATTCACTTTAATAATAGGTGTAAAGATGGAATCGACGGCGACGGTCCCCAGCGGTGCTCCCTCTTTTTTATTTTGTTCCGCCGGCACATAACCTCGTCCGCGGGAAACTTCCATTTCCATATGAAATTTTGTATCCCGCGTGAGCGTGGCAATGTGCAAGTTGGGATTCACAATCTCAATGGTTTCATCGCAGATGATATCCTTAGCCTTCACATCACCTTTTTTGTCTGCTTTGATGTAAATCGTTTTCATTGTTTTGGAATGAGAACGAAGAACCAATTTCTTAATATTGAGGACAATATCCGTCACAGGCTCGTAAACGCCAGGAATGGTCGAAAACTCATGCTGCACACCGTCAATCTTAATTGACGTGACCGCGCTTCCTTCTATGGATGATAAAAGAATTCTTCGCAGAGAGTTTCCGAGCGTAACACCATAGCCTCGCTCAAAAGGTTCGGCGACAAATTTGCCATACTCATTGTTATACGTGGATTCATCGCAATCGAGCCTCTTGGGCATCTGGAAATCTTTCCATTTAATTCCCATCTGTTTCCTCCTAAATCGGTTATGGGTGAAGAAAAATTATCGCGAATAAAGCTCGACGATAAGTTGTTCTTTGATGTTAAGCTGGATATCTTCGCGAATGGGAAGTCTCAGAACTTTTCCCTTAAAGTGGTCGCGGTCGACACTCAGCCATGCCGGAACAGCGCGGTCTTTGGTCATCTCGATATTGTCCTTAAACCGTTTCTGATTTATGTCCTTCATCTTGAGAACGATCTCATCGTCCTTCTTGACCAGAAAAGAAGGGATATTCACGCGACGATCGTTCACAGTAGCAAATCCATGGGTCACCACCTGCCGAGCTTCCCGACGCGAAGTCGCAAAGCCCATTTGAAAAATGACATTGTCTAACCGTCGTTCCAGCAATTGAAGCAAAATCTCACCGGTAACACCTTTGGATCGTCCGGCTTTGGCAAAATAACCACGAAATTGCTTTTCAAGAATTCCGTAAATTCTTTTAACTTTTTGTTTCTCGCGAAGCTGTAAACCGAAGTTTGACAGTTTGACGCGCTTTGCGCCGTGTTGCCCCGGAGCATATTCTCTGCGTAAGATTGCGCAGCGATCTGTATAGCAACGCACGCCTTTTATGAACAGTTTTTCTCCTTCTCGTCGACATAAACGACAAGCTGGTCCGCTATCTCTCGCCATCTTTTTCCTCTCTCATTAAACTCTGCGTTTTTTACGCGGTCGGCATCCATTGTGCGGTATGGGTGTTACATCTTTGATGGATGTCACCTCAAGGCCCGCAGCGGCCAACGCGCGAATCGCGGATTCTCGACCGGATCCGGCCCCTTTGACGTAGACATCGACGGTCTTCAGGCCCATGTCTTTGGCTCTTTTGGCCGCATCCGAAGAAGCGATTTGAGCCGCAAAAGGAGTTGATTTTTTTGATCCCTTAAATCCGACATGCCCCGGACTCGACCACGCGATCACATTACCCTGTTTATCCGTAATCGAGATCAACGTATTATTGAACGTCGCCTTAATATGAGCTACGCCGCTTGTGACCCCACGTAATGCTTTTTTCTTAGATTTGATTGTTTTTTCAGCCATTCTGTTCCTTTTTTATTCTTCTTTTCTAATAGTCCCTACCATGCGACGTTTTCCCTTGCGCGTACGCGCATTTGTTTTTGTTCTTTGTCCTCGGGATGGTAAACCCTTTTTATGACGGGAACCCCGGTAGGAGCTTGTATCGATCAAACGTTTGATATTCTGTGTGACCTCACGCTTAAGATCACCCTCGACTCGGAAATTCTTCTGAATGATCGTGGAAATCCTTGCGACCTCTTCATCGGAAAGATCCTTCGCGCGTTTATCATAGCTGATTTGAGCTTCATCCAAAATCCGCCGGGAAACAGTTTGTCCGACGCCATGGACATAGCGCAGAGAGATTTCAATTCTCTTTTCTCTTGGGATATCGACCCCCATGACCCTTGGCATAGTTTTATCCTTGTCTTTGCTTATGTTTGGGATTCGCACAAATGACGCGAACGACTCGTTGTCGTCTCACAATGCGGCATTTGCTGCAAATTCTTTTGACCGATGATTTGACTTTCATATTATTTGTTCCTGTAGGTTATCCGTCCTCGACTTAAATCATAAGGTGAAAGCTCAACCTTCACCTTGTCTCCGGGTATGATACGGATAAAGTGCATACGTATTTTTCCGGAAATATGCGCTAAGACAATATGCCCGTTGTCCAATTTGACGCGAAACATCGCATTGGGCAATGCCTCTTGAACAATCCCTTCCACTTCAATCAGATCTTCTTTAGCCATATTATTGCGTAAAGATTTCCGGTCCTTTTCCCGTGACAGCTACCGTATGTTCAAAATGCGCTGAGGGTTGACCATCCTGCGTGACAACGGTCCACCCGTCGTTCAAAATTTTGGTTTGCCATGAACCGGCATTCACCATCGGTTCAATGGCAAGCACCATACCTTCCTTCAAAAGAGGTCCCTGATGGGGCCGTCCGAAATTGGGGATTTCCGGATCCTCATGCAAAGCTTTTCCAATTCCGTGCCCAACAAATTCTCTGACAACCGAAAAACCGTGTGATTCAACAAAACTTTGTATGGCATGCGAGATATCGGACAAATGATTCTCCGCTTTGGCCTGCGCTATTCCTTTGTCTAAGGACACTTTTGTCACATCGATCAATCGCTGCCATCTTGCATCAATGGGCCCGATCCCTATCGTAAAAGCCGTATCCGCATAGTATTGATCCACAATGATGCCAATGTCGATACTCAGAATATCGCCTTCCTTTAGAATGCGATTTGCAGGAATTCCGTGAACCACTTCTTCGTTGATCGATGTGCATATGCAAGCCGGATATCCACGGTATCCCTTAAAGGCGGATTGAGCCTTCGCGCGCCGAATCAGTTTCTCGGCCTTCTTGTCGATTTCTTGGGTCATTATCCCCGGTTTTAAAGAACGCTTAATGTCTTCTCGAATAGATGCTAAAATCTTACCTGATTTCCTAAGAGCTTGGAGTTCGTCGTTCGTCTTAATTTTAATGAGCTGTTCTTTTTTCATGAAATAACTTCATGATGATTTTTATAACCTGCGCCGCATCCAGATTGCCATTAATCTTGACAAGTTTATTCTGTTTCTGGTAATAATCAATAATCGGCTTTGTGCTTTCTAAATAAATATCCATACGTTTCTTGATTGTTGCTTCATTGTCATCAGGTCGTTGATACAACTCGCCCTGGCAAAGATCACACGTGCCATCAATTTTTGCAGGCTTATTGACCATATGAAAAAGAGCTCCGCAGGACCGACAAACCCGCCGACCCGTCAATCGCTGAATGACGATGGGTAACGCTGTTTCCATATACAAAACATAATGGATCGGCTTCTTTATTTTAGCCAAAATCTGATCAAGATCTTGTGCCTGCTGCGTGGTCCGGGGAAATCCATCCAGCATATATCCGCGATTAACCTCGGGGTCATTCGCCAGTTTTTGCTCAATCATTTCCGTAACGATTTCATCAGGCACGAGGCCGCCGGACTCTACATATTTCTTTACTTTTTGGCCTAGGGGCGAATCCTTCCCCATCTCTTCTCTGAGTAAGTCACCCGTCGAAATATGAGTCAAACCGAATTCTTCCTTTAATAGTTTTGCTTGAGTTCCTTTGCCGGCACCGGGTGGCCCTAAGAGAATGATGTTCATCGCCGTCCTTTAAGCTGCCCGGATTTCATAAATCCATCGTAATGACGCGTCAGAAGATGTGATTCAATTTGTTTTAAGGTATCCAGCATAACACCGACCATAATCAGAACACCTGTGCCTCCGAAAAACGAAGCTACAAGATAAGGAACTTTAAAGGCGGCCATAATGGCATCCGGCATAATCGCAATACAACAGATAAAGAGCGCGCCCGCCAGGGTGATTCTCGTCATGACAAAATCCAAATAATCCGCGGTGGGTGTACCCGGTCGAACGCCGGGAATAAAACCGCCATACTTTTTCATATTTTCCGCAATATCAATAGGATTAAAAACGATGGCCGTATAAAAATAACAGAAAAATACGATCAGCACTCCATAAAGAATATAATATACGGCTGTTCCGCGCGTTATCATATTGGCAAAAGCCATAAACTTTTGATTCGGGATAAAACTGGCCAATGTCGCCGGAAAAAGAATCAACGATTGAGCAAAAATGATGGCAATGACACCGGCGGTATCAACTTTCAAGGGAATATAGGTGCTTTGCCCTCCGTAGACTCTTCGTCCAACAACGCGACGAGCATATTGAACAGGTATCTTTCTCTGTCCCTGCGTGATGAGAGCAACGGAAAACACAACCGCAATAAGAAAGAAAATCATGATAACCAATGTCAACGGTTGAATCTGCCGGGCTGCAGCCGTGCTGGGCGATAACAACAAAATCAAATTATTGATCGCCGATGGGGCTCTGGAAAGAATCCCCGCGGTAATGATCAGGGAGATACCGTTTCCGATGCCTCGCTCCTGAATCTGTTCACCCAACCACATCAAAAGCAATGTCCCGCTTGTGAGCGTCACAACCGTAGTGAAGCGAAACCATAATCCCGGGTTATCCACAATACGCAAACCCTGAAACGCTTGCGGACTTTCAAGCCAAAGAGCAATAAAATAGGATTGCACCAACGAAAGAGCCAATGTTCCGTAGCGCGTATATTGATTGATCTTGTGATACCCTGCTTGTCCTTGTTTGGCCAATTTTTCTAAAGCAGGAATCACAGCGGTCAAAAGCTGCATAATAATCGAAGCCGAAATATACGGCATGATGCCTAAAGAAAAAACTGTCAGCTTCTGCAACGCACCGCCAGAAAACATGTTCATAATGTTAAAGATCGTCCCGCCGCCGGATTTTGCGTTGATGGTATTGAAAAACTCAGCAAGCATCGCCCCATTGACGCCAGGGGTTGGGATATAGCAACCGACACGATAAAGAGCAATAATCCCTATAGTAAAAAGGATCTTTTTCTTAAGATCAGGTATTTTAAAACAATTGGCAAAGGCACTGAGCATGATGAAATATTATTAATGTATTTGCTTAATCCCCAGCCCGCCACTGAATCAATGGCGGGCGAGGTCAATGGTTCGACTTTGCTGCTATGTATAAAGTCAAGTTTTTAAAATAAAGGTTCTTTGATAAATTAAAACCAATTTCCAAAAAGAGAGACTTGCTGCTATTCGTGGCACGGTATAAAACCGTCACACTAGTTTAAGATT